>NZ_JBNFOC010000008.1:0-163198 GCF_057364585.1 Microbacterium sp. CFSPD4_SD4 | reverse complement strand
GTGGAGAGTCGGGCGCGGGGCGGCGCCTCCGGCAGAGAGGGGGTCGCGACAGCGGCCTCGACCTCGGGGGCCGTGCCCTCGAGGCGCTCCGTCGGCGCCGACACCGGAGCCTCGACGGCGGCCACCTCGACCACGGCGGCCACCTCGGCCGCATCGACGGTCTCGACCGTCACCTCGGCGGGCGGCCACGGCTCGCCGCCCGGCACCCGCGGAAGCCCGCGGCGCAGCACCCGCGTCGCCATGGCTACTTCTTCCGCGCCTCGAGCGCAGCGATCACCTGCGGCACGATCGTGAACACATCGCCGACGATGCCGAAGTCGGCGACGTCGAAGATCGGCGCCTCCGGGTCCTTGTTGATCGCCACGATGTTCTTCGACGTCTGCATGCCGGCGCGGTGCTGGATCGCGCCGGAGATCCCGAGCGCGACGTAGAGCTGCGGCGACACCGAGACCCCGGTCTGCCCGACCTGGTGGGACTGCGGGATGTAGCCCGCATCGACGGCGGCACGCGAGGCGCCGACCGCGGCCCCGAGGGCGTCGGCGAGCTCCTCCACGAGCACGAACTTCTCCTTCGAGGCGAGACCCCGGCCGCCCGACACGACGCGGGTCGCTCCGCGCAGCTCGGGCCGGGACGAGGTGGCCTCGACCGTCTCGACGGGGCCCGCCGTCGCGGCGACCGCTCCGGACGGAGTGACCGCGAGCTGCTCGACCTGCGGGGAGGCGACCGCCTCGGCTCTGGCGTCCACAGCGCCCTGGCGCAGCGTGACGACGAGCGTGCCGTACGTCGCGGCGGCGTCGACGAGATACGCCCCGCCATAGACCGAGTGGTGGGCGACGATGCCCTCGTCGTCACGCGAGACCCCGACCGCGTCCACGGCGAGCGCACTCTTCGTCCGCACCGCGAACCGGCCGGCGACATCGCGTCCGGAGATCGAGTTCGAGATGAGGACGGCCGCGGGATGCACCCGCGCGGCGGCGGCCTGCAGCGCGTCCACGATCGGGACCGTCAGCGCGGACGGGTCGCCCTCGGCCGTGAGCACGACCGCGGCTCCGGCCTCCGCCGCCCTGGCGACCGCCGCCTCGGAACCGCCGACGATCACCGCGACCGGTGTGCCGACGCCTGCCGCCGCGCCGAGGAGTCCGGCGGTGCTGCTGGCGAGTGCACCGGACGGGTCGACGTCGAGGAGCACGAGGATCGGGTTCTCGGGGTACGCCATGTCACACCAGCCTGTTCTGCACGAGGAACTCGACGAGCTTCTCGGCGGCATCGCCCTCGTCGGTGATCTTGACGCCGGCGGCCCGCGGGGGCTTCTCCGAGACCGCGGTCATGATGGTGCGCGGTGCCGCCGCCGGGTCGGCCGACACGTCGAGGTCGGCGAGGGACAGCACCTCCAGCGGCTTCTTCTTCGCCGCCATGATCCCCTTGAAATTGGGGAACCGGGCGTCCGGGAGCGCCTCGGTGATGGAGATCACGGCGGGCAGCGGGGCGGTCACCTGCTGGTTGCCCGCGTCGGCGCCGCGGGTGCCGGAGACGCCCTCGGCGGTGATCTCGACCGCGGTGAGGGCGGTGGCCTGCGCCCAGCCGAGGTGTTCGGCGAGCATCGCGGGGAGGACGCCGCCGGCGCCGTCGGTGGACAGGTTGCCGGTGATGACGAGGTCGGGGGCGCCGCGGCGGATCGCGGCGGCGAGCACCTCGGCGGTGAGACCCAGGTCGGCGCCGACGAGCTGCTCGTCGACGATGTGGATCGCGGAGGCGGCGCCGATCGCGAGGGCCCGCCGCACGGATGCCGTCGCGCTCTCGGGCGCCATCGTGAGGGCCACGACCTCGGTGCCCTCGTTCTTGTCGGCGTGGGCCAGGGCGACCTCGAGGGCCCGCTCCGTGATCTCGTCGAGGACCACATCCCCGGCCCCGCGTTCGGCGAGTCCGGTCTCGAGATTCAACGTGCGATCGCCATAGGTGTCCGGTACCTCTTTGACCAGGACGAAGATCTTCATCGAATGCTCCTCACGACACGCTGAGTCTATCCGCACGCTCTTCTATGTAGCCAAAGGCGGAGGGATCCGCAGGTGGTACCCCCGATTTCGGCCGCCAATGTATACATAGTCGACAGTCGGGCCCCGCGGCTCGCCGCTGACAGCCGGGGGCGGACTCCCCCGGTACCGTAGAGACGTGGTCCGACCCCGCCCGCTTCCCGTCGACCCGCTCGCCGAGGCGAAGCGGCAGTGGATCGCGCACGGCTGGACCGAGGCCGCGGACGGCATGACGGTGGTCACCTCGGTGATGCGCGCCCAGCAGCTCCTCCTGGCCCGCGTCGACGCGGCCCTCAAGCCCTTCGCCCTGAGCTTCGCCCGCTACGAGGTCCTGCGGCTGCTCGCCTTCAGCCGCGCCGGACGCCTGCCGTTGTCGAGTGTCGTCGCGCGCCTGCAGGTCCACGCCACCACCATCACCAGCACCGCCGAGCGGCTCGTGCGCGACGGCCTCGTGATCCGCGAACCGCACCCCCACGACGGACGCGCCGCCATGCTCGCCCTGACCGACGCCGGCCGCGACCTCGTGGAGCGCGCCACCACCGCCCTCAACGCCGACGTGTTCGCCGACCCCGGCATGAGCGAGGCCGACGCGGCGGAGCTCGTCGCCATCGTCGCCCGTCTGCGCCGCGACGCCGGCGACTTCATCGATCCGCGCCCCCTCCCCGAACCGCTCTGATGCCCCGGTTCGTGGTCGAGACCGTGATCGCGGCATCGCGCGCTGTCGTCTTCGCCGCGGCGCTGGACCCGGAACTGCATCTGCAGTCGATGGCGCGCTACGACGAGACGATGATCGAGGAGCCCGCGGGCGGCGCGTTCACCGAGGGGTCCACGGTCACCTGGCGCGCGCGGCACTTCGGCATCCCTTTCCGCCTGCGCTCCGTGGTGTTCGACATCGACGCGCCGCATCGGTTCACGGACCGACAGATCGCCGGGCCGTTCCGCGAGCTCCGGCACGAGCATGTGTTCGAGGATCACCCGCGCGGCACCCTCATGCGCGACACGATCGTGTTCCGGTCGCCCTTCGGGCCCCTCGGCCGCGTCGTCGACGCCCTCGTGCTCGGCCGGTACATGGAGCGGCTCATCGCCGAACGCAACTCCGCTCTGGTCGCCGCGATCGAGGACGGCGGGCGTACTCTTCCTGCATGAGCGAACTGCGCGTGCACACCGTCCTCACCGGTCGCGGCCCCGCTGCGGCGATCCTCCTCACCGACGAGCAGGTGGCCTCCTTCGGCGCGGGCAAGGCCTTCCCGGTCGCGGTCACGATCGGCGGCCGCACCGCTCGCCTGCGCCTGGCCCGCATGGGGGGCGAGAACATGATCGGTCTCAGCAAGGCCACCCGCGCAGACCTCGGGGTCGAGATCGACCAGGAGGTCGACGCCGTCATCCGGCTCGACACCGCCGAACGCACGGTCGAGGTGCCGCCGGCGCTGGCCGCCGCCCTCGACGCCGATCCGGCCGTGCGCGCGGCGTTCGACGCCCTCTCCCCGTCGGCGCGCAAGGAGCACGCCAGGGCGGTCGCCGACGCCAAGCAGGAGGCGACGCGCGAGCGCCGGATCGCGAAGATCGTGGAGTCCCTGCGCGGCTAACCGTTCACAACTCAGGAGAACTGCGGCCCCAACCACGCGCAACCGCCGAACGGCGATTCCGCGACCGATTCTCCTGAGTTGTGAACCGCGGTCAGCGGTTCTGGAAGTCCGGCGTGCGCTTCTCGCGGAAGGCCGCCATCCCCTCCTTCTGATCGTGCGTGTCGAACAGCGCCGCGAACGCCTGCTTCTCGTGGGCGAGGCCCTCGGAGAGCGTCGTCTCCATGGCGGCATCGAGCGCGGCCTTGGCGGCGTAGACCGACGGCAGCGACTTCGACGCGATCGTCTCGGCCAGCGTCGTCGCCTCGGCCAGGAGATCCTCCGCGGGGACGACCCGGGACACGAGTCCGGAGCGCTCCGCCTCCTCTGCCCCCATGAAGCGGCCGGACAGCACGAGTTCCGCCGCCTTGTAGTACCCCACCGCGCGGATGAGCCGCTGGGTGCCGCCCATGCCCGGGATCACTCCGAGGTTGATCTCGGGCTGTCCGAACTTCGCGGTGTCCGCGGCGAGGATGATGTCGCACATCATCGCCAGCTCGCAGCCGCCGCCGAGCGCGAACCCGGAGACCGCCGCGATGACCGGGGTGCGCACGGCCGCGAAGTCGTGCCAGACGCCGAAGTGGTCGGTCTCGAGCATCTCCGCCGCGGACATGCCCTCCATCTCCTTGATGTCGGCGCCGGCCGCGAAGGCCTTCTCGGAGCCGGTCACGACGATGGCCCCGACGCCGTCGTCCGCATCGAAGGCCTGCGCGGCGGCGGTGACCTCCTCGGCGAGCCGGCTGTTCAGCGCGTTGAGCGCCTCCGGTCGGTGGAGGGTGATCCAGCCCACGCGTCCGCGCTGCTCCACCAGGATCGTCTCGTACTCGGTCATCGCTCCCGCCTTCCTGTCGTCATCCACCCTCCCCTTCGAATCGCCCGATTTGCTGCATTTCGGCCGGATTTGCGACCATTCAGGCGATTCGAAAGCGGGAGTCAGCCGCGGATCTCCGTGATGATGCCGGAGAAGTCACGGGCGGCGCCGTCGCCGGCGGCGTAGGCGGCGTACAGCTCCTGCGCCAGACGACCCATCCGCGCGTCCGTCGAGGTCTGCTCGATGGCCTGCAGCGCGAGACCGAGGTCCTTCGCCATGAGGGCGCCCGCGAACCCCGGCTGGTAGTCCCGGTTCGCGGGGCTGGTGGGCACCGGACCGGGCACGGGGCAGTTCGTGGTGAGCGCCCAGCACTGCCCCGACGCCTGGGACACCACGTCGAACAGGGCCTGATGCTCGAGCCCCAACCGCTCGCCCAGCACGAACGCCTCGGCGACGGCGATCTGCGACACCGCGAGCACCATGTTGTTGCAGACCTTCGCCGCCTGTCCGAGTCCCGGTCCGCCGCAGTGCACGATGCGCTTCCCCATGATCTCCAGCAGCGGCAGCGCCGCCGCGAAGTCGTCGTCTGAGCCCCCGACCATGAACGCCAGGGTCCCGGCCTCCGCCCCGACCACACCTCCGGATACCGGAGCATCGATGTGCCGGTGGCCGGCGGCGAGCGCAAGTGCATGGGCGGCCCGCGCCTCGTCCACCGCGATGGTCGACGACTCGATGAACAGCGTCCCGGGGCGCGCGGCCGCCAGCAGCTCCGTGCGGTAGGCCTCGATGACGTGCTTCCCCGCCGGGAACATCGTCACCACGACCTCCGCGTCCGCCACCGCCTCCGCGCCGCTCGCCGCCACGGGGATCCCGGCCGCTCGCGCCGCCTCGATGGCCGCGGGCACGAGGTCGAAGCCGTGCACCTCGTGTCCGGCGGCGACGAGGTTCTTCGCCATCGGCAGCCCCATGTGCCCGAGCCCGAGGAAGGCGACGCGGGTCATGATGCGCTCCGCATCGACGTCGACCCCGCGGGTCGCAGCATCTCCCGGCCGACGATCAGGCGCATGATCTCGTTTGTCCCCTCGAGGATCTGGTGCACGCGGAGGTCGCGGACGATCTTCTCGATGCCGTAGTCCTGCAGGTAGCCGTAGCCGCCGTGCAGCTGGAGGGCGCGGTTGGCCACCTCGAAGCCGGCGTCGGTCGCGAAGCGCTTGGCCATCGCGCAGCGCATCGTCGCGTCCGGCGCCTTCTCGTCCACCGCCTGCGCGCCGTCGCGCACCATGAGCCGCGCGGCCTGCAGGTCGGTGCGCATGTCGGCGATCGCGAAGAGGATCGACTGCTTCTCCGCCAGCGGCTCCCCGAACGCGACGCGCTCGTGCACGTACTGCACGGCCTTGTCGAGCGCGGCCTGCGCGCCACCGAGAGAGCACGCCGCGATGTTGAGGCGGCCACCGTTGAGCGCCGACATCGCGATCGCGAAACCGCGTCCTTCGTCGCCGAGCATCGCGGACGCCGGCACCCGCACGCCGTCCATGATCACGGGCCGGGTGGGCTGCGCGTGCCACCCCATCTTCTTCTCCGGAGCACCGAAGCTCAGGTTCTCCGCGTCGCCGGGGACCAGGAAGGCGCTGATCCCGCGGGCTCCCGGCTCGCCGGTCCGCGCCATGACGACGTACACCGCGGCCTCACCGGCTCCGGAGATGAACTGCTTCACCCCGGTCAGCACGTACTCGTCGCCCTCGCGGACGGCACTGGTCGCGATGTTCGCCGCGTCGGATCCGGCCCCCGGCTCGGTGAGGCAGTAGCCGCCGAACTCCTGCATGGCGGTCAGCGACGGCAGCCAGCGCGACCGCTGCTCGTCGTCGCCGTAGGTGTCGATCATCCACACCACCATGTTGTGGATGGAGATGTAGGCGGCCACCGCGGGGTCGGCCTTGGCGAGCTCCTCGAAGATGGCGACGGTGTCGACGCGGGTGAGGCCCGTGCCGCCGAACTCCTCGCTCACGTAGATCCCGCCGAGGCCGAGCTCGCCGCCGCGCTGCAGCGACTCCCGCGGGAACAGGTGCTTCTCGTCGCGTTCCGCGGCGAACGGGGCGAGCTCCGCATCGGCGAACTCTCGCACGGCGTCGAGGATCGCCTCGCGCTCCTCATCGGTGGTGGTGACGGTGGTCATGGTCATCGCGTGTCCTTAGTGCATCGTGGGGATGACGAAGCTGGCGCCCTCGCGTATCCCCGACGGCCAGCGGCTCGTCACCGTCTTGGTCTTCGTGTAGAAGCGGAAGGCGTCGGCGCCGTGCTGGTTGAGGTCGCCGAAACCGCTGCGCTTCCAGCCGCCGAACGTGTAGTAGGCGATCGGCACCGGGATGGGCACGTTCACGCCCACCATCCCGACCTCCACGCGTGCGGCGAAGTCGCGGGCGGCGTCACCGTCGCGCGTGAAGATGGCGACGCCGTTGCCGTACTCGTGCTCGGAGGCCATGCGCAGCGCCTCTTCGTAGTCGGCGGCGCGGGCGATCACGAGCACCGGGCCGAAGATCTCCTCGCGGTAGATCGCCATGTCGGTCGTCACGTGATCGAACAGGGTCGGTCCGAGGTAGAAGCCCTTCTCGTGCCCGTCGACCGTGAAGCCGCGGCCGTCGGCGAGTAGCGTCGCGCCCTCGTCGATCCCCTGCTGGATGTAGCCCTCCACCCGCTCGACGGCTGCCCGCGTGACCAGGGGTCCGTAGTCGACGTCCGCCGCGAGGGAAGGGCCGACCCGCAGCTGAGCGACGCGTTCGGCGAGCTTGGCGGCGAGGGCGTCCGCGGTCTCCTCGCCGACCGGCACGGCGACCGAGATGGCCATGCACCGCTCCCCTGCGGAGCCGTAGCCGGCGCCGATGAGCGCGTCGACGGCCTGGTCGAGGTCGGCGTCCGGCATCACGATCATGTGGTTCTTCGCGCCGCCGAAGCACTGCGCGCGCTTGCCGTGGGCGGCCGCGGTGGCGTAGATGTACTCGGCGATGGGCGTGGAGCCGACGAAACCGACCGCGCGGATCCGGTCGTCGGTGAGCAGCGTGTCCACCGCCTCCTTGTCGCCGTGCACCACGTTGAGGACGCCGGCCGGCAACCCCGCTTCGAGGAAGAGCTCGGCGAGGCGCACCGGCACCGAGGGGTCGCGCTCGCTGGGCTTGAGCACCACGGCGTTGCCGGCGGCGAGCGCGGGCCCGGCCTTCCACAGGGGGATCATGGCGGGGAAGTTGAAGGGCGTGATCGCCGCGACGACCCCGAGCGGCTGCCGCATCGAGTACACGTCGATGCCCGCCCCGGCACCGGTGGTGTACTCGCCCTTGAGCAGGTGCGGGGCTCCGGCGGAGAACTCGATGACCTCGAGACCCCGCTGGATGTCGCCCTTGGCGTCGTCGACGGTCTTGCCGTGCTCGCTCGCCAGGAGTTCGGCGAGCGAGGTCATCTCCTGCTGCACGAGGTCGAGGAACCGCAGGAGGACGCGGGCGCGCTTCTGCGGGTTGGTCGCCGCCCACGCGGCCTGTGCCTGCTCCGCGTTCCCGATGACGCGGCGCACCTCCTCCGCGGACGCGAGCGGCACCCGGGCCTGCACGGCTCCGGTGCTCGGGTCGAAGACGTCGGCGAAGCGGCCGTCTTCCGGGGTGACATGCGTTCCGCCCACGAAGTGCGGGATAGTACGGGTCATTGTGCGACATCCCTCCGTGCCGTCTTTGGCACATCGGCGAGTTTACTCCGACAACCGAGAAAATACGAGGACGTCCTTGCATCTCTCGTCGCCGTGCGTTCGGATGCCGCCGCCGGCCGTTCTCCGGCCGTTCACCCGCCGGACATCCGGGCCGATTACAACTGCAGATGCACGGCACAGACTCAGACCGGATCGGGTAGTCGCGTCTCCCGTGCACACGGTGAGCACTCTCGCTCCCGAGACCCCCGCCGAATCGGGTCGGCGGGGGTCTTCTCTTCCTTCGAATCGCTTGCTTTGCTCCATTTCGGCCGGGGATGGAGCACAGTGCGCGATTCGAACCGGGGCTGTGGAGATCGACCCCGCCCCGGCCGCCGGGGTGGGAGCGTGGGGGCATGGGACGACGACAGCAGCTTCCGGCCCGCTTCGAGGCGGACTTCGCGGTCCGGACGGCGCGACTGCACGGCCTGAGTCGCGGACGGCTGCGCGGATCCGACCTCGAGGCTCCGTTCCACGGGGTCCGCGTGTACCCCCGCCCGGCTCCCGGGCCCGATATCGCAGACCCGTACGAGCGGCAGCGGCACGCGCGGGTGGCACGAGCGCAGTCCTATGCCCCGATCCTGCACACGGGACACTTCTTCAGTCACGAGACCGCCGTGTCGATCTGGGGAGGCCCCCTGCCGCTCGCCTTCGACGATCACGGAGGCATCGCGACGGAGGACGACCTCGCCCTCCACGTCAGTGCGTCCGGCGGGATCCCGTTCCCCCGCGCCCGCGGCGTGACCGGGCACCGCACACTGTCCAGCCTCACCTCGATCCGCTATCGGGACGGCCTCCGGGTGAGCTCCCCCGCCGCGACTTGGGTCTCCCTCGGCACGCTGCCGCTGGTGGACCTCGTGGCCCTCGGCGACTACTTCTGCCGGCGCTGGAGACCGGGTGTCGGGCGGCCGGATGTCACGCGGCAGCCCTGGGCGACGATCGATGAGCTGCGGGAGATGCTGGCGGCTGGGCGGAGGCGCGGGGCGGCACGGTTGCGGGAGGCGGTCGAGCTCGTGCGGGAGGACTCGTGGTCGCCGCGGGAGAGCCGGCTGCGGTGCGTCCTGGTCGCGGCCGGGATCCCGGAGCCCCAGCTCAACGTGGACGTGTTCGACGACCGAGGCCGCTTCCTCGCCTGCGTCGACATGGTCTGGGAGGCCGAACGCGTCGCGGCGGAGTACCACGGCATGGTGCACGGCGCGCAGTGGGCACGGGATGTCGAGCGGGTCGCGGCGCTGCGGGCTGCCGGGTGGACGGTGATCGAGGTCACCGCACCCCTCCTCCACAGACCGGAGGAACTGATCCGCCGTGTGGCGTCGGCGCTGGGGCGGTGACCCCGCGTTGAATCGCGCGAATGGCGGCATCCGGGCCGGATTCACAGCCAATCGCGCGACTCGAACGGGAACTAGAATCGACCAGGCGCCGCGACCCTGGCGCCGCCACCCCGCGTCCGCACCCCGACGCCGCTCACCCCCGAGGACCGCACCATGTCCGCATCCGCGCCCGTCTCCGAACCCGTCACCGTCTCCATCCGCCGCGAGGTCGACCCGGAGCGCATCGCCGAGGCCACCGCGTGGGTGCAGACCGGGGTGAACCTGGCGACGAAGTACCCGGGGTTCCTCGGCTCCGGCTGGGTCCGTGCCGGCGAGGACTCCCAGGTCTGGCACATGCTCTACCGCTTCGCGAGCGAGGACGCGCTCACCGCGTGGGAGCAGTCCGGCGAACGCGCGTGGTGGCTGTCGATGGGCCAGGGCTTCGTCCGCAGCGAGCGGTCCAAGCGCCGCTCCGGCATCGAGGGGTGGTTCGACGAGCCGTCCACGGGATCCATCCCCGTCGTCGACCCGGATGGCACGACCAGCACCGTGACCGTCGCCCCCGCGCCGCCGCGGTGGAAGCAGGCCGTCTCGATCTGGCTCGGCTTCTTCCCCGTGAACCTCGCGTTCACCTACGCCATGAGCCCGGTGCCGGGATGGGACGCCGTGCCGCTGTGGCTCCGCGTGCTCATCACCACCCTCGTGCTCACGCCGATCATGACGTACTGGGTGCTGCCGTTCGTCACGCGCTCCCTGCGGAACTGGCTCGCCCGCTAGCGGAACCGCCTTCTCAGGAGCCGGACTCCGTACCCGGGGTGACACCCTTCTTCGCCGGTTCGACGAGCGAGAGCGGATCGGCGATGTCCTCCAGCGACTTCCCGGCGGCGCTGACGCCGAAGACACCGCACACGACGCCGCCGAACATCATGATGGCCGCACCGAGCACGTAGCCCCAGAACAGCGGACCGCGGTCGCCAGACTCCGCGCTCGCTCCGATCAGGGCGCCGTAGAGCACCGGAGCGACGGCGCCGACGAGCTGCCCGATCGAGAAGACGTACGAGATCACCTGGCTGCGCAGTTCGAGCGGGAAGATCTCGCTCACCGTCAGATACGCGGCGGACGCGCCGGCCGAGGCGAAGAAGAACGATGCACACCAGAACGCCGTGTGCGTGCCCGCGTTCAGCACCCCCGCGTTGAAGAGGAAGGCGCTGACGAGCAGGATCAGTCCCGCGAGCACGTAGGTGCCGAACAGCATCCGCCGACGACCCCACGTGTCGAAGAAGTGGCCGAGGATGAGGGCGCCGGCGAGGTTGCCCACCGCGAACACGATGAAGTACTGCGACGCGGATGCCGGCGGGGTGTCGTAGAAGTTCTCCAGCACGAGCGCGTACGTGAAGAAGATCGCGTTGTAGAGGAAGGACTGCGTGACCATCATCGTGATGCCGACGAGCGTGCGCCGCGGGTACTTCTTGAACAGCACCTTCGCGATCACGAGGAACGGGACGCTGCCGTATTCCTTGACCGTGATGGCCTTGCTCTCGTCGACGGGCTCGATCGTCTTGCCCTCCTTGCGGATGCGCTCCTCGATCTCGTCGACGTTGCGTTCCGCCTCCTCCTCGCGGCCGTGCGTCATCTGCCAGCGCGGGCTCTCCGGGATGTGCCGCCGCAGCCAGATGATGAGGAGGCCGAGGATCGGGCCGAGGAAGAAGCTCAGCCGCCAGCCGATGTCGGCGGGCAGGATGTCGGTGTTGAGGAAGAACATGTTGGCGACCGCGCCGAGGGCCGCACCGCCCCAGTAGGTGCCGTTGATGGCGATGTCGACCCGGCCGCGGTACTTCGCGGGGATGATCTCGTCGATGGCCGAGTTGATGGCCGCGTACTCACCGCCGATGCCCGCCCCGGCGACGAAGCGCCAGATGTAGAAGAACCAGGGGGCGAACGCGAGCCCGGCGACGGCCGACCCGACGAGGTACACCCCGAGCGAGAGCAGGAAGAGGTTCTTGCGGCCGAGGCGGTCGGCGAGACGGCCGAACACGAGGGCGCCGAAAACCTGTCCGAGCAGGTAGCAGGTGCCGGCGAGACCGACCTCGGCCGGGCCCATCCCCAGCGTCTGCGCGTAGCCGTTGGCCGCGACGATCTGCACCTCGAGGCCGTCGAGGATCCAGGAGAACCCGAGTCCGACGACGATCATCCAGTGGAAGCGCGACCAGGGGAGCCGGTCCATGCGCGCGGGGACGAGCGACCGGACCTCCTTGACGGTGACGTCGGACGCGGACATGGGGGCCTCCTTCTCGCGGGACACGCTTTCGTTCCGGATCCGGTTTACTCCTCCCGGAAATCCGCCGCATCCGCTTGACCCGGGGCCGTCGGCACGCTACCGCTTCGAATCGCGCGAATGGCTCCATCCCGGGCGAGAATGGAGCCAATCAGGCGATTCGAACGGAACGGGGTCAGCGGGCGACGTGCCGCTCGTCCGGGCCGTCGTAGTGCGACAGCGGGCGGATCAGGGCGTTCGCGCCTGCCTGCTCGATGACGTGGGCCGTCCACCCCGTCGCCCGCGCCGCGACGAACAGCGGCGTGAAGGTGAGGGTGTCGAAGCCGATGAGGCTGTATGCGGGACCGGACGGGTAGTCGAGGTTCGGGTGGATCCCCTTGCGCTCGACGAACTGCGACTCCAGGGCGTCGTACAGCGCGGCAACGTCCTCCCGGCCGTAGTGCGCGACCAGGGTGTCCAGCGCGGCCTTCATCGTCGGCACGCGGGAGTCGCCGTTCTTGTAGACGCGGTGCCCGAAGCCCATGATCTTGCGCTTCTCCGCGAGGGCCTTGTCGAGCCAGGCCTCGACGGCGTCCGCCGATCCGATCTCCTTGAAGATGTGCAGCACCGCCTCGTTCGCCCCACCGTGCAGCGGGCCCTTGAGCGCGCCGATGGCGCCGACGACCGCCGAGTAGATGTCGCTGAGGGTCGAGGTGATGACCCGGGCGGTGAAGGTCGAGGCGTTGAAGGAGTGCTCGGCGTAGAGGATCATCGACCGGTTGAACGCGTCGACCACGACATCGTCGGCCTCCTCCCCGAAGGTCATCCAGAGGAAGTTCGCCGAGTAGTCGAGGTCGTCGCGCGGAGCGATGAGCTCCTGGCCGCGACGGCGTCGCTGGCCGTAGGCCACGATGGCCGGCAGCGCGGCGAACAGGCGGATGCTGCGCGCCAGGTTCTGCTCCGGGCTGCCACCGGCGTCGAGCACGGAACCGCCGGCCTCGGGGTCGGATGCGCCGATCAGGCTCACGGCGGTGCGCACCTCGTCCATCGGGTGCGCCTCGAGCGGCACGAGGTCGATGGCGGCCTTCACGTTGTCGGCCAGGGCGCGGTGCTTCCGCTCCTCCAGCCGGAACGCGGCGAGCTCGTCGTCCGTCGGCAGCTCGCCGTTCCACAGCAGGTACGCCACGGCCTCGAAGCACTGCGTGTCCGCGAGCTCCTGCACGGGATAGCCGCGGTAGAGCAGGCTGTTCGTCTCGGGGTTGACCTTCGAGATCGCGGTCGTGTCGACGACGACCCCCGCGAGGCCCTTCTTGATGTCCGGCTCGGTCATGGTCACTCCTTCGTGTACTTCGACTCGTCGCTGCGCTCCTCGCTCAGCAACCGCGTCGTGTGTCCGCTTCGCTGCGCTCAGCGACCGGTGTTGTCGAGTGTGAAGTTGAAGACGCCGGAGTCGAAACGGTTGTACGACTCGTAGTCGATCAGCTCGTAGAGGTCGGCGCGGTGCTGCATCTCCCCGAGCTTCGAGGTCAGGTGCCCCTCGTCGTTCAGCGTATCGAGCGCACGGCCCGCCGCCCCCATCGCGATCCGGAGCAGCGACACGGGCCAGATGACCATGCGCACCCCGGCATCGCGGAGAGCGTCGACCGAGAACAGCTCGCTCTTGCCGAACTCGGTCATGTTCGCGAGGATCGGCACGTCCAGCGCCGCGGCCATGGCCTCGAACTCGCCGATCGTGCGCATCGCCTCGGGGAAGATCGCGTCCGCCCCCGCGTCGACGAGCGCCTTGGCCCGGTCGATCGCCGCGTCCAGCCCCTCGATCGCGCGGATGTCGGTACGCGCCATGATCAGGAAGTCCTCGTCGCGGCGGGCGTCGGCGGCCGCGCGGATCCGCTTGATCGCGGTGTCCTCGTCCACCACGGCCTTGCCGTCGAGGTGTCCGCAGCGCTTCGGGTTGATCTGGTCCTCGATGTGGGTGCCGGCGAGGCCCGCGTCTTCGAGCTCCTGGATCGTGCGGGCGACGTTCATCGGCTCACCGAAGCCGGTGTCGGCGTCGACGATCGCGGGCAGCTCGGTCATGCGGGCGATCTGCTTCGCGCGCCCGGCGACCTCGGTGAGCGTTGTGAGGCCGATGTCCGGCAGCCCGAGGTCCGCGGAGAGCACGGCGCCCGAGATGTAGACGCCCTCGAACCCCTTCTCCTCGATGAGCCGGGCGCTCAGCGGGTTGAACGCGCCGGGGAACCGCAGCAGCTCCCCGGAGGCGAGCCGCTCCCGGAGGAGGCGCCGCTTCTCGGCGGGCGTCGTGGTGGAGTACAGCATCAGTTGCTCCTTCGTGATCGTGCTTCGACAGGCTCAGCATGCTTCGACAAGCTCAGCAACCCAGCGGCGCTTCGACAGGCTCAGCGACCCAGCTGGCTGGGTCCCTGAGCCTGTCGAAGGGCATCAGAACAGGCCCGTCGGGGCGTCGGCGTCGTCGAGCAGACCCGGCTTCGCGACGATCGAGAGCTCGGCGACCTCGGCGGCCGTGAGCTCGGGCAGGCGCTGCACGAGCTCGAGGAACCGCTCGATCTCGGCGGGCTCGAGCACGGGCTCCGCGAGCAGGCGGAACTTGGCGATGTAGTTCTCCCGCGCGAACGGGCGCGCGCCGAGGGGGTGGGCGTCGGCGACGGCGATCTCGTCGACCACGGTCGAGCCGTCGGTGAGGCGGATCTCGACGCGACCGCCGAAGGCCTTCTCGTCCGGGTCCTCCGAGTGGTAGCGGCGGGTCCATTCCGCGTCCTCGGCCGTGGTGATCTTGTGCCACAGCGCGACGGTGTCGGCGCGGCCGGCGCGCTCCGGCGTGTAGGAGTCGACGTGGTGCCAGCCGCCGTCCTGCAGCGCCACTGCGAAGATGTACGGGATGGAGTGGTCGAGCGTCTCGCGGGAGGCCGTCGGGTCGTACTTCTGCGGGTCGTTCGCGCCCGAGCCGATCACGTAGTGGGTGTGGTGGCTGGTGTGCAGCACGATCGACGCGATGTTCGCGGGGTCGCG
This sequence comes from Microbacterium sp. CFSPD4_SD4, assembly GCF_057364585.1. Lineage (NCBI taxonomy): Bacteria > Bacillati > Actinomycetota > Actinomycetes > Micrococcales > Microbacteriaceae > Microbacterium > Microbacterium sp. CFSPD4_SD4. The sequence goes on along the minus strand of NZ_JBNFOC010000008.1, from coordinate 148,420 downwards.
GAGGGCCGGGTTCGCGGTGCCGAGCTTGCGGGCGAGGTCGATCCACGCCTGCGCCTGGTACTCCGCGGAGTGCTCCTTCGTGTACGAGTCGAGGATCGCGCGCTTGGCCTCGCCGGCGGCGGGCAGCGGCACCTCGTAGGCCGCGTCCTTGCCGTCGAGCATCCAGGCGATCACGCCGTCCTCGCCTTCGTAGATCGGCGCGGGGCTCGTCTGTCCGCGCATCGCCCGGTCGACCGCCTCGACGGCCATCTTCCCGGCGAAGGCCGGGGCGTGCGCCTTCCAGGTGGAGATCTCGCCCTTGCGGCTCTGGCGCGTGGCGGTCGTGGTGTGCAGCGCCTGTCCGACCGCCTGGTAGATCGTCTCGACGTCGAGGCCGAGGAGCGTGCCGATACCGGCGGCGGCGGACGGGCCGAGGTGCGCGACGTGATCGATCTTGTGCTTGTGCAGGCAGATCGCGCGCACGAGGTCCATCTGGATCTCGTACCCGGTGGCGATGCCGCGCACGAGCGCGCGCCCGTCCTTGCCGGTGTGCTGCGCGACCGCGAGGATCGGCGGGATGTTGTCGCCCGGGTGCGAGTACTCGGCGGCGAGGAACGTGTCGTGGTAGTCGAGCTCGCGCACGGCCACGCCGTTCGCCCAGGCCGCCCACTCCGGGCTGGTGCGGCGGTCGAGCGGCGTTCCGAACAGGTTGGCGCCGGCCCCGCCCGTCGAGACGGGGTGGCTGAACGCCTGCGCGCGGGCGGCGATGATCGGCGCGCGGGTGAGAGAGGCGGCGGCGACGGCGGCGTTGTCGATGATGCGGTTGATGATCATGTCGACGACGGGCTGCTCGACCTCGACCTGGTCGACCGCGACCTCGGCGATCTTCCACGCGAGCTGATCCTCGCGGACGAGGTTCTCGGAGCTGGCGTGCACGCGGACGTGGTGGGTGACGGTCATGAGTGTCCTTCGCTGTCGGGGAGGGAGTCGAGGATGCCGGTGAGCGCGTTGTGCAGGTGCACGTGCGTGGCATGGGCGGCGAGGTCGCCGTCGCGGGCGGCGAGCGCCTCGGCGATCGTGCGGTGCTCGGCGGCGGAGGCGGCGAGCCGGGCGGGCTTGTCCCGCGCCATGCGCCGCACGCGGACGAGGTGGGTGCGGACAGTGCGCAGCGCCGCAGCGATGTAGTCGTTGGCGACGGCGTCGTCGAGGGCCGCATCGAATCGCGCGATCAGGGCGTAGTAGGCGTCGCGGCCCTCCGCCCTGGTGAGGTCCACGTGCGCGAACTCCTCGGCGAGCGCGGCGAACCGGTCGGCGTCACCCCGGACGGCGGCGAGCCGGGCGGAGGTCTCCTCCAGCGCGCGGCGGATCTCGAACAGGGACCGGATGTCGTCGGCGTCGAGGTCGGCGACGACGGTGACGCGGGGCGACTGCTGCACGACCAGACCGTCGGCGGCCAGGCGACGCAGAGCCTCCCGCAGCGGCGTCCGGCTCACACCCAGGCGCTCGGCCTGCTCCACCTCGCCGAGCACGAAACCGGCCGGCAGCTCCCCGGACTGGATGCCGTCGAGGAGCGCCGCATAGGCGCGATCGCCCATGGACGTGCGCTCAACAGGGAGGACCATCTCGCCAGTGTATACATAAAGAGCCCCACGCGGTCCACTTCTCGAATGCGGGTGGTCTATTCGTATACATAGCCTCTGCCCGCCCGCCCTCCATCCGGGCGCAGCTCAGGGGGCGGGGCGGGGCTCGCCGAGCTTCACGACGACCACGCCGGCGAGCACGAGCACGCCCCCGAGGGCCTGCAGCGGGCCGGGGAGCTGCCCGAGCAGGAGCCAGCCGAAGAGCAGGGCCGCCACGACCTCGGCGAGCGCGACGAACGAGGCCAGCCGGGAGCCGAGCATGCGCGTCGAGACGATGCCGAGCACGTACGCGAGGGCCGTGGCGATCACGCCGATCGCGAGGACCGGCACGAACCACGGCACCGCGCCGAACCGGTAGTCGACGTCGGCCGTCGTCCACGCGAACGGCAGCACGCCGATGAGCGCGGCGAGGCTCAGACCCACGGCGCCGAGCAGCAGCCCACTGCCCGCGAGGGCGATCGGCGGGATCCCGGTGTCCGCCCGGGCGGACAGCACGAAGTAGCTCGCGGCCCCCACCATCGCCCCGAGCGCCCAGAGGACACCGATCACGTCCACCTGCGCCCCGGTGACGATGTCGAGCATGAGGACGAGCCCGACGAAGGCGATGCCGGCACCGAGGACGCTGCGCCGCGTGGGACGCTCGCCCCGGCGCAGCCAGAGCCAGAGGAGCACCGCGACCGGGGCGGTGTACTCGATGAGCAGCGCGATCCCGACGTCCATCACCGCGACGGCCTGGAAGTAGCAGAGCTGGGTGGCCGCGACGGCGAGGAGGCCATAGGCGGCGACCATCCCCGCGTTCTGCCGGAGAGCACGCCACCGCCCGCGGAGCGCGAGGACCGTGGGGACGAGCAGCACGAGCGCCGCGACCCAGACCCGCACCGTGACGGCGGCCCCCGGCGTCCACCCCGCATCGATGAGTCCGCGCGCCCACGCCCCGGAGGAGCCGAACGCGAAGGCGGCGGCGACAGCGAGCGGCAGGCCGAGGCGCACCCCGGTCCGGGTGCGCGGAGTGTCATCAGCCACCGTGCTCATGAGGGATGACGCTACGCCGACCGGAGTAAGCTGTCAATATGGTCTTCACCGATGACACAGAGGATGCACTGCGCGCGGCGGTCTGGCTCGCCAACTCGGCGGAGGACCCGGACACCCTGGTCGACATCGACGACGAGAAGGCCTTCCTTCGGGTGTTCCCGTACACGGGACGGGTCGACGGGGACACGGTGGAGCTCGACGACCTCCGCGCTCTGCGGTCGCGCCTCCGCGCCATGCTGCTCGCTCCGCGCGACGAGATGGCCGCACACGTCAACGCCGCTCTCGCCGAGGTGCGCCTGACCCCGCGGCTCGTGCGCCACGACGAGCTGGACTGGCACCTGCACGGGCTCGCCGACGAACGCCCGCTCGCCGAACGGGTGCTCGTGGAGACCGCGATGGCCCTGATCGACGTCATCCGCACGGACGAGGGCTCTCGCCTCACCGTCTGCGCGGACGGGACATGCCAGGCGATCGCCCTCGACCTCTCCCGCAACCGCTCCAAGCGCTACTGCTCGACGAGCTGCGCCAATCGCAACGCCGTGGCGGCGTACCGCGCCCGCCGCGCCGCCGGCTGACCGCGCCGCGCGCCCCGCTCGGAGACCGCAGACCGGAATGCGGTCCGAGCGGGTTCGATGCTGCCTGCTCTTCACAAACGATTATCGATTAGTGTAATGTCGCGAGCGGCCCTCCCTCATGCATCAGGAAAGGATCAACGATGATCAAGGCCCGAGTCCTCCCCCTCGCCGGCATCGCGGCGGTGTCCGCCCTCGCCATCGCCGGCTGCTCGACCACCGCCGGCGACGACGGCGGTGACGCCGGCGGCGACGTCACCGTGCGCATGCTCGTGAACGTCACCCCGAACCTGACCGAGGAGTTCTGGAACGACCTCGTCGCGCCGTTCGAGGACGCCAACCCGAACATCGACGTCGTCATCCAGAACCCGGGTGCGGAGGGCGTCGAAGCCGCCGTGCCGCGCCTGCTGGCCGCCGGTGACGCTCCCGACGTCGTGCAATCCATCGCGCCGACGACCAAGCTCGCCCCCGAGCTCGTCGACCTCTCGCAGTACGAGTGGGCGTCGTCCGGTCCGCTCGCCGACCAGTACTCGATCGACGGCAAGAACTACATGGCCGGCATCGGCGTGCAGCTGCAGAGCCTCTTCTTCTACAACAAGACCGCCTTCGAGGAGGCCGGGATCACGGAGGTGCCGACGACGGTCGACGAGCTCACCGAGGCCCTCGGCAAGCTCAAGGACGCCGGGTGGACCCCGGTCCAGACCGGCGGCGACTGGATGACGAGCCACACCCTGCAGGCGCTCGGACTGCCGACCATCATCGCCGAGGACCCGGAGTGGTTCCAGGACATCTCGGCAGGCGACGTCACCTTCAGCGAGACCTACGGCGATGCGGTCGAGACCTACGCGGACTGGGTGTCCGAGGGCTACATCCCCGGCGACGCCCTGGGCATCAAGTACCCGGACGCCGAGCAGGCCTTCCTCTCGGGCAAGACGGCGGTGTACTCGATGGGCAGCTGGTTCGCCGGCACGCAGGCGAAGGCCGCCGACTCCGCGGACATCGGCGTCTTCCGCGCCCCCGCCATGAGCGCCGACGAGCAGCCCGCGATGGGCGCCAACATCGCCAGCCCGTACTCGATCCTCAAGGCGAGCAAGAACCAGGACGCGGCGGCGAAGCTCATCGAGTTCCTCACCACCGACCAGACCGCGGTGAGCGACCAGCTCGCGGTCGACGGCAACTTCCGCGACGGCTACGAGTACGACATGACGCCGCTCGGCGAGGAGCTGCTGCAGATCGTGGCCGACACCCCGGCCGAGGCCTACACGCCCACCGGCGGCGGCTACGGCGAGCGCACGCTCCCGGACGGCTACTCCGGCGAGATCAACACCCAGACCCAGGCCCTGCTCGGCGGCGCACCCGCCGACCAGGTGCTGCAGGCCATGGACGACTGGTTCGCCGCCAACGCCGGTTGACCCTCGCGGCGCCCGGGACGCGACATCCGTCCCGGGCGCCGTCCCGGCGCTGCCCCAGCGCCTCCCCCTGAACGCGCCACCGAGAACGAGAGTGCCGCCATGACTCCGCCCACCACGACCGCGCCGCCTCCGGCCGCCGCCGCCACCCCGACAGGACCATCGACGCCGATGAGCTCGCCCCCCGCCCCGCGCCGCCGCACGGCGCTGCAGCAGTGGCGGAACCGGATCCCCGGCATCCTCATGGGCGGCCCGGCCGTCGCGGTCTTCCTCGCGATGTTCGTCATCCCGATGATCCTCGCGGCGGTGCTCAGCTTCACCGACTGGAACGGGTACAGCCTCAACTTCAACTTCATCGGCTGGGACAACTACATCAAGGCGTTCCGCAGCCCGCGCTCGACGCAGGCCGCGATCTTCACGGGCATCATCGCGGTGGTGGGCACGATCCTCTGCAACGCCATCGGCCTCGCGATCGCCGCCCTCATCTCCGGGCCCGGCCGCTCGAACACGATCCTGCGCACGATCTTCTTCTACCCGTACGTGATCAGCGCCCTCATCATCGGCTTCCTCTGGTCGGCGATGCTCTCCCCCACCGGCGCCGTCAACGGTCTGCTCAGCACGCTCGGCCTCCCGGCGATGCCGTTCCTCACGGACCCGACCTTCGCCAAGGCGAGCGTGATCTTCACGATCGTGTGGTCGCACTTCGGCTTCAACATGATCCTGTTCCTCGCCGGCATCAAGTCCGTCCCCGCGGAGTACTACGAGGCGGCGACCGTGGACGGCGCCTCGCGGTGGCAGCAGTTCCGGTCCATCACGCTGCCTCTCATCGCGCCGGTCTTCACCGTGAACCTCGTGCTCACCCTCGTCGGGCTCCTCAAGGCGTACGACGTGGTGCTGTCGCTCACCGACGGCGGGCCTGCCGGATCGACGCAGACCATCGTGTACCAGATCCTCAAGGACTCCTTCGCGAACTCGGCCCTCGGCTTCGGCGCCGCGCAGTCCATGATCCTCCTCATCGTCACCGCGGTCGTCGGCCTCGCCGTCACGCTGGTGCGACGCCGCGCCGAGCAGAAGGCGACCGACTGATGAAGCAGACCCGCAACCGCCCGGCCCTCGCCGTCAGCACGATCCGGTGGATCGTCCTCGGCGTCGTCGCGATCACGATGCTGATCCCGATGTACACGATGCTGATCAACGCGTTCAAACCGCAGGCCGACATCATCGAGAACCCGCTGCTGATCACGCCGCAGATGTTCACGTTCGACTACCTGTGGGCCGCGATCACGAGCAGCAAGTTCAACGTGATCGCCGCGTACGGCATCACGCTGCTGTTCGTCGTGCTCGTGAACCTGTGCTGCATCGCCCTCGCCGCGCCCGTCGCCTACGTCATCGCCCGCGGGCGGTCGAAGTGGCATCTGGGACTGCTGCTCCTCTTCGTCTCCGGGCTCTTCATCCCCGGTCAGGTGACGCTGATCCCCGTCGTCTTCGTGCTGCGGGTGCTCGGGCTCATCAACACGATCCCCGGGTTCATCCTCTTCGAGACGGCGGCGACCCTGCCGGTGACGATCTTCCTGTTCACGGCCTACCTCCGCAGCGTGCCGCGTGACATCGACGAGGCGGCGTCACTGGACGGCGCCGGGCCCATCCGCGCGTTCTGGGCGTGCATCTTCCCGATCATGAAGCCCGTCGTCGCGACGGTCGTGGTGCTCAACTCGATCGGCGTGTGGAACGACTTCGTGAGTCCGCAGATCATCCTCGGGCCGAGCTCGGGGATCTACACGGTCACCACCGGCGTCTACGCGGCGGTCGGACAGTTCTCGACCGACTACACGCAAGTGTTCCCGACCCTTCTGCTGGCCGTGCTGCCCGCGATGGTGTTCTTCATCGTGATGCAGCGCCACATCATCGGCGGCCTGGTCGCCGGAGCGACGAAGGGATGACCGTGCCGGAGACCCCGCTCACCCGTCCGCTGCGTGCGATCCCGGCCTGGGCCGTGCTGCAGCGCCGGCTCTTCGCCGAGGTCGAGGAGGCCCGCCGCCTCTTCCGCGACCGCTACACGCTGCCGGACGGCCGCCTCCGCGGCGTCGCGGAGTTCATCGACCGCGACGGCGTGGACGACCTGTACGAGCCCTTCTTCAACTGGCCCGCGTTCTACCTGCTCGGTGGCTCCGACGAGGTGCTCGCCGACGCCAAGCGGCACTGGGAGGGCGTGACCGTGCAGCTCGCCGAGGCGGGCATGCTCACCGAGGAGTACGACAACGGCTACGACTGGTTCCATCAGGGCGAGTCGCTGCTGTTCCTCGCCGGCATCTGCGCCGCCGACCCGGCCGACTCCGCGTTCGCCGCGCGCGCCGCCCGGTTCGCGGCCCTCTTCACCGACCCCGCACAGGGCAACTACGACGCCGAGCGCAACATGATCCGCTCGCCGCACAACGGCGCTCTGGGTGCGCGCGAGGGTCTCGACGAGAAGATCGTGCCGTACACCGCCGACCGGGACGAGATGCGCCCCTACGGTCTGCCGCTGCACGGCCTGGACGGCATCGCCTCCTGGGACGACCTCGCCGACCCCGCCCACGCCCAGCGGATGGCGGAGGAGATGCAGCGCCGGGCAGCCGGCGACATCGCCGTGAACCTCGCCGCGACCTCCCTCGCCGCGAACCGCTGGCTCTACGACGGCGACGAGGAGGCGGCCGCCTGGATCCGCCGGTACGTCGACGGCTGGCGTGCGCGCGCGGGCGGCGGGCTGCTCCCCGACAACGTCGGCCCGGACGGCACCGTCGGCTCCCTCCACGACGGCCGCTGGTGGGGCGGGCACTACGGCTGGGCCTGGCCGCACGGACTGCACTCCGTCGGCATGAGCGCCCTGATCGGTGCCCTGAACCACGCGCTCGTCACGGGCGACGACGGCGCCCTCGACCTCGTGCGCACCATGCTCGACACCGTGCTCGCCGAGGCGCGCACGGGCAGCGTCGCGGAGTCCACGTACAGCCTGCGCGGCGGGTGGATGGCCCGGCTCGGCGCGGCCGCCACCGAGCCCGCTCTGCTGGTCCCCTACCGCCACGGCGCGGACGGCTGGTTCGACTACGGTCCGCTGCAGCTCGACCTCCCCCTGTGGCTGTGGTGGTGGTCGCGGCGGCCGTCCGACCGGGACCGGCTGGAGACGGCGATCGCCGGCCTCCCCTCCTCCGCCGACCTCGTCGCGCCGTTCCGCGACAAGGAGGAGGCGGGTCACGAGGCCGGCTGGTTCGCGTATCTCTCGGGCGACCTGCCCGATTATCCGGTGCGGGCGCTGGAGATGGCGCTCGGCCAGGTGGCACGTCGTGCCGCGATGATGCTCGCCGACGACCGCGACCCCGACGCCGCACACCTGCACTTCTGGCAGCGCGTGAACCCGGTGGTGACGGAGGTGCTGACCCAGCTCGTCGGCGGGGCGCCGCAGGTGCTCTACAACGGCGGGCTCGGTTTCACGGCGCTCCGCTACGAGGACGTCGACCGCGCGCGGCCCGGACTCCCGGAGGACGTCGCCGCGCTCGTGCACCGTCTCGACGACGACGGCATCGGCGTGCAGCTCGTGAACACCTCCGCCGTGCACACCCGCACCGTGCGGCTGCGCGGCGGGCGCTTCGGCCTCGACCGGATCGTGCGGGTCACGGCCTCCGGCGAGGAGCCCGGCCTCTGGCCCGGCGCCTCGGGCACCTACACGGCCCCGGACGCCCCGACCGTCACCACGACCTTCGACGTGGACGACGACCTCGTGGTGACCCTGCCCCCGGCGCACACCGCCGACCTCGACCTGACCATCGCGCGTGCGACGGGATCGCCGCGCCACCTGTTCCCTGAAGGAGACGCATGAGCGCCGATCTGATCCGACCCGACTTCGCCCTGCCCGTGCGGGGTGGGGCCTACCAGCGGCCCTCGCGCGAGGTGGTCGACTCCTTCGACGCGATCTCCTCCGCCACCGCGTGCGCCAAGCTGCACGGGCTCGGGATCCGCCGCAGCTACATCGACGGACCGGAGCCGCTGAGCCTCGGCCAGCGCGTCGTCGGTTCGGCGCTGACCCTGCAGTTCATGCCGCAGCGCGAGGACATGGCCTCGGGCGACGGCCAGGAGTACGCCGAGCGGCACACCGCCCTGTGGCACGTGCTCGAAGCCGTGCAGCCGGGCGACGTGCTGGTGATCCAGGCCTACGGCAGCCGGTTCTCCGGGTGCATCGGCGACATCCTGGCGCGCTACTTCGCACGCAAGGGGGGCGCGGGGATCGTCGTGGACGGCCGCATCCGCGACGCCGGCCGCATCCGCGAGCTCGGGATCCCGGTGTGGTCGACGGGCACGACCCCGCACTACGCCTCGCAGTCGGAGCTCGTGCCGTGGGCCTACGACGTGCCGGTCGCGGTGGGCGGCGCGCTGTGCATGCCCGGCGACCTCGTGGTGGCAGACGACGACGGCCCGGTCGTGGTGCCGCAGGCCATGGCGCCGCGGGTCGTGGACGACGCGCGCGATCATGAGGAGTGGGAGGTGTTCAGCCGCCGCCGTCTCGACGAGGGCGCGCGCCTGAGCGACTACTACCCGTTGACCCCCGACAGCCGCGAGGAGTACGAGGCATGGCGTTCCGTCCAGAGCTCCGTCCGCTGAATCCCGAGGTCGCCGCCCGCGACGACGTCGGACTCGGGTGCGCGCCGATCGGCAACCTCTTCGCCCCTGTGCCCGACGGCGACGCGGTGGCGACGGTGCAGGCGGCGCTCGCCCGCGACGTCCGTTTCTTCGACACCGCACCGCTGTACGGCTCGGGCGAGAGCGAGCGGAAGCTCGGCCTCGCCCTGCGCGGCGTGCCGCGGGACGACTACGTGATCGCGACGAAGGTCGGCCGGGTGCTGGTCGATGCGGACGGCCGCCCCGTCGCGGGCGCCGCGAGCGGACACGACTCCGTCGTCGACCTCAGCAGGGACGGCGTGCGGAGGAGCCTCGACGGCAGCCTCGCCCGGATGGGTGTCGATCGCGTGGACGTGCTGCACCTGCACGACCCCCTGGACGTGGAGGCGGCGTTCGCGACGGCGCTTCCGGCCCTCGTCGAACTGCGCGACGAAGGGGTCGTGCGCGCGATCAGCGTGGGCCTGGGACGGCTCGACCCTCTGGAGCGCTACGTCGCCGAGGCGCCGCTCGACGTGGTGATGGAGGCCGGTCGGCTCACGCTGCTCGACCGCACCGCCCTGGACCGGTTGCTGCCGACCGCGGCGGCCCGCGGCATCGGGGTGCTCGCGGCCGCGGTGTTCAACTCCGGCATCCTCGTCGACCCGGTCGGCTCCCCCTTCTTCGAGTACAAGCCGGCACCCCCGGAGCTCCGGGAGCGGGCACAGCGCCTGCAGGCCGTGTGCGCCGCGTACGGCGTGCGCCTCGCGGATGCCGCGGTGCAGTTCCCGCTGCGGCAGGGTGCGGATGCGGTGGTCGTCGGGGCGCGCACCCCCGCCGAGGTGGACGCGTTCGTGGACGGCCTCGACGCCGTGCTGCCCGCCGCGCTGTGGGACGCCCTCGATGCGGAGGCTGCATGACCGCGCGGCCCGGGAGCTGACGTGCGGATCGTCGACGCCCATGTGCACGTCTGGGATGCGGACGCCGTGCCGATCCCGTGGTTCCGCGACGACCTCGGGCTCCCCCGGCAGGCCGCGGCCGCTCGTCTCGGACGGGAGCTGACCGACGCCGGCGTCTCCTCCGCCATCGCCGTGCAGGCGGCGGACTCGGTGGCGGAGGCGGACTGGCTGACCGCGACCGCCGCCCGCGACCCGTTCCTGCGACGCGTGGTGCTGCAGTACACCCCCGCGCCGGGACGAGCCGCCGGCGCCACCGCAGTCGCGTTCTCTCCCGCCGTGGTCGGCGCGCGCGCCGCGGTGCCGCAGTTCGCCGCGGATCTCTCGGATGTGGACGGCCTCGACGCCCTCGCCGACCACCTCGGGGCGACCGCCCGCACCCTCGAACTGCTCATCCGCCCGGACCAGCTGCCCGCCGCGGCCGCCCTCTCCCGACGGCACCCCGAAACCGCGATCGTCGTCTGCCACCTCGGCCTCGGCGCCCGGACGGCCGATGGCGCATGGCTCTCCGCCCTCGCCGAGGCCGCGTCGGCTCCGGGGGTGTCGGCGAAGGTCTCCGGACTCGACTTCGCGGCGCGCGGGGCGGAGGAGTCGCGAGAGCTGCTGCGCTCCGCGTTCGCCCTCTTCAGCGCGGAACGGCTGATGTACGGCAGCGACTGGCCGATGTCCACGCGGACCACGACCTACGCGGAGGTGCTCGCCGCGACCCGGCAGGCTCTTCCTCCGCTGTCCCCGGCTGAGGCTCGAGCATTCTGGTCCGGCACCGCCGACCGCCTCTCCCCCTTCACCGCTTAGCCCATCGCAGTTTCGCACCGAGGTCGCAGGGATTCCGGGGATGGATGCGACCGCGTGCCGAATCTGCGACCTCGCGCCGGGACTCCTACCCCGGGGACACTTCCGCACCCCCGTCGCAGATCCGCCCCGCGTCGCAGGGACTCCGGGGATGGATGCGACACCGGTGCGAAACTCCGACCTCGCGCAGGGACTCCCACCCCGGGGACACTTCCTCAACCCCGTCGCAGATCCTCACCGTGCCGCAGGGACTCCGGTCAGCCGTGCGACCTCGGTGCGAAACTCCGACCTCGCGCGGGGGTCAGTCGAGGAGGGTGCCGGCGGCGTGGGCGCGGAAGAGGGCGGACGCGGCCTCTTCGTCGCCGGCGTCCAGGGTGTCGAGCAGGCCCTTGTGCCAGTCCGCGACCTCGTGCCAGTCCCCCGTGAAGGTGGGGTCGCCGAGCACGTGCATGACGCGCAGGCTAGGCTCCAGGAGGTCCCACATGCGGGGGAGGTACACGTTGCCGCTGGCCTCGATCACCGCACGGTGGAAGGTGAAGTCGAGCTCGCGGAACCGGGCGAGGTCTTCCGCCTCAGCCGCCTCATGCATCTGCGCGATGAGGCCGACGAGCTCGGCGCGGCGAGCAGGGTCGAGCGCCCCGCAGGCCAGCCGACCGGCGAGCCCCTCCAGCTCGACGCGGGCGACCTTGGCCTGCGCCGCCTCCTCCGCGGAGTAGCTCGCGACGAAGTTGCCCTGATGCCGCACATGCGACACGAGACCCTCGTGGGCGAGCCGCTTGAGGGCGTCGCGCACGGGCGCCTGGCTCACCTGCATCTGCCGGGCGAGCTGCGACTCCACGAGCTGCTCGCCGGGAGCCAGCGTCGAGTCCTTGATCATCGCCTTGATGAGCGCGTAGATCTGATCCGACAGCAGTCCGCGCTGCAGTCCGGCCGTGCCGAGAGCATCCGTCATGACCATCAGTCTACGTCCATTATCGACTATCGCTAATGGACGCGGCCGTGCGCCAGGCATCCGCGATGAGGGCGGATCCGCGGGGTGTCGGGTGCACCCCGTCCGGCGCGAGCTCGACGACCGGATACTGCTCCGCCGCCGCCGTGAACACCTCGTGCAGGGGCACGAACGCCGCCCCGTGCTCCGCGGCGAGAGCCCGCACCGCCGCCCGCTTCCCGTCGAGGTCGTCGAGCCACGTGCGCTGCTCCTCCGTCACCGGGAGGAAGTACGGCTCCATGAGGATCAGCCGCGGGGCGTGCGCGGCCACCGCGCGGCCGAGGAGGTCGCCGAGCGTGGCGGCGAAGTCCTCGGCCGAGGTCGGGTCGTCGCTGTCGAACCGTCGCCACATGTCGTTCACGCCGACGTACACGGTCAGCAGCTCCGGCGCCGTGGGCAGCAGCTCCGCGTCCCACCGCGCGGCCAGGTCGCGGGCGCGGTCCCCCGCGATCCCGAGGTTGCGGACCGTGGCCCCCGCGGCCTGCAGCTCGGGGGCGAGGAGCGACACATAGCCGTCCCCGAAGGACTCCGGGTCGGAGCGATCGCGCCCCGCGTCGGTGATCGAGTCTCCGATGAAGGTCACCCGCATCGTGGCACGTCCTGTTCGTCGTTCTTGAGCTTCGGTCGCACCGAGATCGGGAGCTCGACGCTCGCGCCAGCGTACGTCACGGTGAGCGTGTGGTGCGGGCGCACCTTGCTGCTGTCGAAGCCGCTGACCATGTCCGCCGTCACCTGCTGGGTGGTGCGGGATCCGTCGCTCCAGTCCACGCCCAGCAGCATGCCGGTCACGTCGAGTTCCTCGCCGCGCACGTAGCGGGTCTTCGGGTCGGCTTCGGGCGCCCAGCAGATGCCGGTCACCGTCGCGGGAGGGGGTGTCGGCCACACGGCCAGGGTGTTCGTCTTGCCGTAGTGGTAGACGTTGAAGAAGCCGTCCGCACCGATGCGGAGGTTCTCCCTGGCGTCGACCATGTTCCACACGGTCACGTCGTCGACCCGGAGCACGATGCGGGTGCCGCCGTCCTCGGCGACGGCCCCGAACTCGATGCGGTGTGTGGAGCCGGGCTCGATGACCGTGTTGGGGATGCTGTCGAGCATGGTCTGCCCCGGGGTCCAGCTCTGGAACTCGATCACGTCCTCCTTGATCACCGCGAGGTATCCGGTGTTGGAGTTCTGCCAGGCCGGGAGGCCGGTCTGGTCGGAGCGCGCCTGGAAGCCATACCAGCCTCCGTCGAAGGCGCCGAACTCCGCCTCGAACTGCAGCAGGGTGTCGCCGAAGCGCTCGGCCTCGTAGCCGTGGACGCCCTGACCGCTGATCACGACACCCGTGTCGTCCACCGCGATGAGGTCGGACTCACTCCAGTTCGCCCCGTCCTTCAGCTGACCGTCCAGGCGGGTGGTCGGGTACTCGGCGTCGTCCACGGTCACGGTGACCGTGTCGCTGAGGCTCGGATCGGCGACCGAGGTCGCGGTGATCGTCGCCGTGCCCGCCGTCACTCCCGCGATCCGTCCCCCGGAGACCGTGGCGACCTCCGGAGCGTCGGTCGTCCAGGTGACCCGGGCGTCGCTGGCGTCCTCCGGGGCGACCGTGGCCGCGACGGACCGCCGCTCCCCCACGGTCAGTCCCACGGCATCGGCGTCCAGGCTCACGCCCGTGACCGGCACGCCCGAGAGCGAGAACCCGATGTCGTCGAAGTCGAGCGAGGCGTAGTTCTCCACGTAGAACCCGACCCGACCGGCCTTGCCGGGGCCGGGGTCGGCGCCTTCCAGCGCGATCGCCCCGTTGACGGAGATCCGGGTCTGCCCGTCCTGCACCGCGATACGGACGTGCGAGGTCTCGCCGGGGGTCAGGCCCTGCGCCGCCGGCACGACCTTCTCGGCGACGACCTTCCAGGCGTCGTCGAAGATCGTCCAGGTCGGCCCGGCCGCGGCCTGGCGGAAGCGGATGTAGCCGCCGCCCTTGCCGTTGCGGTCGTAGACGATGAGTCCCGCGTTGGCGGGGGTCGTGGCCGGCGCCGTGACGTCGAAGTCGAGCACGAACTCCGTGAAGTCCCGCGGCAGGATGCTGTTGGCGCCCTTGAGGATGCGGTACACCTTGTCGCCCGACGCATCCACCTGGATGGAGCGGTTCGGGTCGGTCGGCCAGCCGTTCGCCCCCGACTCGAAGTCGGTGAAGTGCAGCACGCCGTCGCCCTCCTCGACGATCACCTCGATGGTCGCGGTCTTGGTGGCATCGGCTTTCGCCGTCGCCGTCACCGTGGTCGTACCGGGGCCCATGCCGAGCACCACGCCCTTGTCGTTGACGGAGGCGACGGCGGGGTCGGCCGAGGCGTAGGTCACCGCGGCGTCGTCGGCGTTCCAGGGCAGCGGCACGGCGCGCACGCGCACCTCGTCGCCCGCGTCGATCGTGAGCGTGTCGCTGTCGAACGCGATGTCCTCGAGCGGGATGGTCTGCGGCTGCTGCGTCTGCCCGATCGCGCCGTCGACGCCGATCTCGCCGAAGGCGATGGCCTCGAAGCCCGGGATCTGGTCGAACACCGCGGCGTCCGCCTTCAGCGTGTAGTCGCCGTTCGCGGCGTCCACGAAGCCGGGGTCGGCGTCGGCCACCCAGTTGTCCTCGTAGTTCAGGAGGTTCTTCCCGTCCTTCGCGCCGTGCTCGTTGACGCCGGCCATCCGGGCCCGGTTCGGGTTCCACACGACGTTCTCCGCGAACGTGCTGTGGTTCGGGAAGTAGTGGTCGTCCTCGAAGAAGTGCGCGAGCTCGGGGTACTTCGTCAGATACGGCGTGCCGACGAAGTCGTTGTTGTCGGCGAACACCTTCTCCCAGGCCGGCATGTAGTCGCGGTCGACAACGTTGCCCTCCTGGTTGCCCATCCACTGCTCATAGTTGTCGTACGGGGCGTAGGCGTCGACGAAGACGTTGTTGCGCGCCTCGATGTAGTCGGCCGAGCCGCTCTTGATCGCACCGTTGCCCATGTTCACGAACACGTTCTTCTCGATCGTGAGGTCCCACGTGAAGTTGTCGGCGTAGATGCCCTCGACGCCCGCCATGCCGACGCCGATGTCGTGGAAGTAGTTCTCCCGGAACACGTGACCGCGCTGCTGCGGGGTCTTGCCGGAGTTCATGTAGATCGCACCGAGGTCGTGGAACTGCTTGCAGACGTCGTACACCTCGTTGCGTTCGAACAGGTGGTCGTTGCCGTGCACGATGATCCCGGGATGTGGGGCGTCGTGGATCTCGTTGTCCCTGGCGATGTTGCCGACGCCGTCGAACATCACGCCGGGGTTGTAGGCCTTGTGGTAGTACGCGAAGTCGGCGATCTCGGAGTTCTCGACCCGGTTGCGGCCGGGCTCGAGCGTCGTCTTGTCACCGCCCTGGAGCACCACGCCGACGCCGCCGACGTGCGTGAGCCGGCTGTCGGTGACGGCGTGGTCGCGGCCGCCGCGGTTCACCGGGATGCCGTCGTACGTGTAGCGCCCTGGCGAGTTGATGAGCACGCCGCCGTCGGTGAAGTTGCGGATGTCGCTGTGCGAGATCGTCACGTGCGAGCCGCCGAGGATGACCGCGGCCGTCGCGCGTCCGTACTCCATCACGAGGTCGTCGAAGTTCACGTAAGAGGCCCCGTCGGCGCGCAGCATCGGCTCGTCGAGCGTCGTGACCGTCACGGCGCCGCGGCCGGACGTGAAGGCCGCGTTCGGGATGAGGTACAGCTTCCCGGCGTCGCGGTCGATGTAGTACTCGCCGGGGGCGTCGAGCTCCTCCAGCAGGTTCTGCGCGAAGTGGAAGTCGGGGAACCAGCTCTTCATGATCCCGGACATCTCGCCGTAGCGGAGGGTGATGGTCTTCGCCTCGGTGTCGATGCTCTCGATCTTGTTGTACGACCACTCCCAGCTGTAGCCGAAGATGCCGTCCAGCCACACGTCCTCGGCCTGGGTCCAGTGCTTCGGACGGTCGTAGCCGTAGCTGAACGTGCCGCCGCGCTCCTGCAGGTCGGCGTCGTTGCGGTCCGGCCCGGCGTCGATGATGTCACCCATCTGCACGGTCGGGGTGGCCGCGTCGGCGTTGGGCCAGCGCGCGAGGGTCATGCCCTGGCCGTCGATGAACAGCTCCATGGGCGGGGTGGTGCTGACGTCGTTGGCCTTCCAGTAGCCGTGGCGGCTGAGCTGGCCGTAGTCGGTGATGCCGAGGTCGGCGAGGTCGATCCCGACGACACGGTCGCGGGCAGCTGGGTCGATGATGCGGTCGGTCACCGCCGCGTCGTCGACCGCGGCGAACTGGTCGCGCGGCAGCTCGCGACCGCCGGTGAGGGTGGCGGTCTCCCCCGGGTACGAGCGGTAGGTGATGGGGGCGTCGGCAGTGCCCGAGTCCTGCGCGCCGATCTCGAACGACGCCGAGCGGGGGTACGTGCCCTCCCGGAGGTACACCGTGAGGCCGTCGTCCGGGAGCGCGGAATCCGCCTTCAGCGCGCGGATCCGGTCGCGGGCGCCTTCCAGCGTCGCGAGGGGGTCGTCGATCGTGCCCGAGGCCGCGTCGTCACCTCCCGGCGCGAGGTAGAGGGCGTCGTCGTCCGCGGCCGCAGCCGCCGACGGGACCGCCGCAGCGAGGGCGGATCCGAACACCGCCGCCAGGGTCAGGCTTGCCAGTACACGCTTCATCGCGTCTCCGAACTGTCGCTTCCCGCACGGCCGATGCGCGCGGCGCCGCGGGAGCGGCTGATCCGACCGTAGCCAATCGATAATCGACTAGCAAGGATCGATACTGATCGCTTTGGTTCTTCGAGGCGCCAGGGCGTCGCGGCTGATCGGGCTCGGCGCTGGTCGACGCCGTCTTCGGCATCCCGATCCCGATGGCCCTCGCGTACCGAGGCTCGCATCCGAGAAACCAGTTAACAAAACAACCACTTTCCACCACTTTCTGACTATTGCGCTCTCCAGTTGACGTCGCTGTAATCTGCCGGAAATACTGAGGAAGCCCGAGACCGCACCACGAGAGTGCGGACACATCACCCCAGGCCAAGGATGACCTAGATGACAGAACAGACCATTTCCTCACAGATAGGAACAGGTCGCCGGCCCCGTCGCCTCTCGGACGGGATGTTCGCGCTCCTCCTCACGGCTCCCGGCCTCGCGCTCCTCGCCGCCGTCGTCGTGTACCCGCTGATCACGGCCCTCATCACCGCGTTCTACAAGCAGAGCCTCGTCGAGCCCGGCCGCGAGTTCGTCGGCTTCCAGAACATCGTCGACGTGCTGACGGGCGAGTTCTTCCCGCTCCTCACGCAGACGCTCGTCTTCACCCTCGGCACGACCATCGCGCCGTTCGTGATCGGCTTCGGTCTCGCCCTCGCCCTGAACACGCGCATCCGCGGCGCCAAGGTACTCCGCGGCCTCATGCTCATCCCGTGGCTGATCCCCGGCGTGGTCGTGTCGTTCCTCTGGATGTGGATCTTCAACGCCAACTACGGCGTGCTCAACGCGGCCCTGGAGACCGTGGGCCTCATCGACTCCCCGCAGGCGTGGCTCGCGAACCCCACCACCGCCATGATCGCCGTGATCGTCGCGAAGACGTGGCAGTCGTTCCCCTGGATGATGGTCATGCTCCTCGCGGGCCTGCAGACCGTGCCGATCGAGCTGCACGAGGCCGCCGAGATCGACGGCGCCGGCACCATCCGCCGCTTCTTCTCCATCACGGTCCCGCAGATGAGCGGCATCATCGGCCTCGTGATCCTGCTGGAGTTCATCTGGAACTTCCAGCACTTCGACATCATCTACGTCCTCACCGGCGGCGGTCCCGCCGGCTCCACCCAGACGTTCGCGACCGCGGTGTACGAGACCGCGTTCGACGGCTTCGACCTCGGCCACGCCGGGGCGCTCGGCCTGCTCTGGATGATCCTGCTGATGGCGCTCGTCGTCGTCTACGTCCGCCTGTCCGAGAAGGGAGAGAAGCGATGACCGCCGTGCTGACCGAAGAGACGGTGGCCGCCGTCTCCGCCCCACCCGCCGCGCCCCGCCGTCGGCGCCACCGCGCCGACCGCCGCGCCTCCACCGTGAGCGCCTGGATCGCCGTCGTCGTCTTCGGCGGGTTCGCCCTGTTGCCCGTGTACTGGCTGCTCGCGACGTCGCTCACCCCGCGCACCGAGGTGTTCAGCTACCCGCCGAAGCTGTTCCCCACCGAGATCACGTTCGAGGCCTACGCCGCGCTCGCGAACAACCCGGCCCTGTTCGGCTACCTCCGCAACAGCATCGTGGTCTCCGTCATCACCGCGATCCTCTCGGTGCTGGTGTCGGCGTACATGGGCTACGCGTTCTCGAAGTTCCGCTACCGCGGCCGCCGCAGCCTCATGTACTTCGTGCTGGCGTCGCAGATGTTCCCGCAGGCGCTGCTGCTCATCACCCTGTACGCGGTGTTCTCGGCCTACGGCCTGCTCAACACCTACACGGCGCTCGTGCTGTCGTTCACGACGTTCACGCTGCCGCTGTGCGTGTGGATGCTGAAGGGCTTCTTCGACACGATCCCGGACGAGCTCATCGAGGCCGCCCGCGTCGACGGCGCCTCCCGCCTGCGGATCATCCACTCGATTGTGCTGCCGCTGGCCGCTCCCGGCCTCATCGCCGCGGGACTGTTCGCGTTCGTCCGGGGCTGGAACGACTTCATCTTCGCCCTCACCCTCGCCGGTCCCGACAAGCAGACCCTGCCGCCCGGCCTCGTCAACACGTTCATCGGCGAGGCGTCCACCGCCTGGCCGGAGCTCATGGCGGCTTCGCTCGTGGTCTCGCTCCCCGTGGCCATCGCGTTCATCGCCCTGCAGCGCTTCCTCGTCGGCGGACTCACCGCCGGCGCGGTCAAGGGCTGACCCGCACCACCCCCTCATCCGCAGTCCCTCGAAGAAGAGAGAGCACCCTCATGTCCGAGAACACCACCGTCTCCCGTCGCCAGCTGCTGCAGTTCGCCGGGCTCGGCGCCGCCGGCCTCCTCCTCGCCGGTTGCATGCCGAGCGGCGGCGGCAGCGGCAGTCCGTCGTCCTCCCCCGGCGCCGGGCTCGGCGCGGGCGACTTCACCGCCGCCGACTTTTCCTTCTCCAGCTGGTCGCTCACCGAGGAGGCCGCCGCCCCGGCCACCCGCGCGCTGCTCGACGGCTACAAGAAGACCAACGACGTCGGCATCACCGAGGTCTCCTTCCCCTACAACGAGTACTTCAAGCAGCTCATGCTGCAGGTGCGCGGCGGGCAGTTCACCGGCGCCGCGCACGTCGACGTCGCCTGGCTCGCCTCGCTGGCCGCGCTCGGCAAGCTGGAGGACGTCTCGGCGCTCACGAAGGGACGCGGCTACACGGCCTCGAGCCTGGAGGCCACGCAGCTCGACGGGAAGCAGTACGCGTTCCCGTGGACCATCGGCGCGATCGGCCTCATCACCAACTCCGAGCTCCTGAAGAAGGCGGGGATCTCCACGTTCCCGACCACCGTCGACGACTTCGAGGCGGCGCTGAAAAAGCTCAAGGCCCTCGGCGGAGGCCTCATCCCCTACGCTGCCTCGACCAAAGCCGCCCAGCTCAAGGACGTCCTCATCTGGATGCAGACGTTCGGCAGCGACCTCGTCAAGGACGGGAAGGTCACGATCGGCGACGACGCGAGCATCGAGGCGGTGACCTGGTACAAGTCGCTGTACGACCAGGGGCTCATCGCCGCCGACGTCGACCGCTTCGACGCCCGCTCCCTGTTCTCCCAGGGCCGCGCCGCGATCTACGACGACGCCCCCGTGGGCCGCGCGTCCGTCACGCAGGACTCGCCGGATCCCGACCTCGCCTCCAAGCTCGTGCCCGAGTCCCGCCCGGTGCTGAAGAAGGGCGACACCCCGCGCGCTCTCGTCTGGGGCGGCGCCATCGCCATCGTCGGCGGCGGCTCCGGCGACAGCACCCGTACGGCCGCGGACTTCGGCCAGTGGGCCACGAGCGACCTGAAGGCTGTGCTCGGCGACTACGAGCTGCGCGGCCTGCCGCCCGTGACCGAGGAGGCGCAGGCCTCGAAGGAGGTGGCGTCCGACGCGTTCGGCTCGCGCTTCGCCGAGAAGATCACGGCGACCGCCACCACCAACCCGTTCTGGCAGTACCCGCAGTACGCCCAGATCGAGACGGTGATCGCCGACCGCGTGCAGGCCGTCCTCGTCGGTCAGCAGAGCGCCAAGGACGCGATGGCGCAGGCCGGCGACCAGGCGCAGAAGCTGCTGGGCTGAGGAGCATCGCCATGACCCTCCGCTCGAAGGTCGGCGCCACCGCTGCCGCCGCCCTCGCCGCACTCGTCCTCGCCGTGCCCGCTCCGGCCGCTGCCGCGACCCCCGACGTCGAGACCGTGTCCGTCACGGTCGACAGCTCCAACCAGTCCGGCTGGTGGAACCCGCTCGTCGTCGACGGTGACGAGACGTACTTCGCCTACAACGTGCCCGGCTCGGTGGCCGCGAAGCACCAGGTGAACCTCGCCGTCCGCGCCGCCGACGGCACGTGGACCTCGGGCTGCCTGCGGCTGGCGACCGGGGCCTGCGCGGAGTACCTCGACGACAACGGCCACAACCAGCCGTCGATCGCGATCGACGGCGACGGATACATCCACGCGTTCGTCTCGATGCACCACGAGCCGTGGAAGTACTTCCGCTCCACCGCGCCCTACGACGCGACCTCGCTCGTCGACGTGAGCGCCGAGATGCCCGACGCCGGGGCCGCGGTCTCCTACCCGGTCACGGCGCAGGGAGCCGACGGCGACATCTGGCTCATGGTGCGCATCGGCGCCGACCCGCAGGCTCGCCGCGACGGGGTGCTGTACCACTACGACCCCGTGGCCGGGACGTGGAGCCGCGAGACGACGATCGCCGCCGCCGTGAACCACTCCTTCTACCCGGACGACCTCGAGGTCGATGCCGGCGGCAAGGTGCACGTGCTGTGGGAGTGGGGCCCGTGGCCCGCTGATCCCTACCGCCACCTCGGCTCCTACGCGGTGTACGACCCTGCCGCGGGCGGCTTCCGCGACGTCGCCGGGCAGGCCCTGCCGACCCCGATCCGCCCGGACACCCCCGGCGCCGTCGTGTGGCGCGGTTACGAGCCCGGCGAGACCATCGGCGACGCGGTGCCCGCGGTGCAGACCGCGAAGATGGCCCTCGCCGACGGCGAGCTCGTGGGCGTGACCTATCGGTACGCGGACGAGACCGAGAACGCGTTCGACGTGCGGTGGGCGACCTGGACCGGCTCCGCCTGGACGAGCGAGACCCTCGTGGACACGGACGCCCTCGGTGGCGGCGTGCAGACCATCGCCGCGCTCGACACCACCACCGCCAGCGGCGAGACCCGCGTCTACGCCGTGGTGTCGGTGCAGGACTGCGGCATCACCCGCAGTCAGACGGTGCTGCTGACCGCCGGGGCCTCCGGATGGACCGCCGACGCCGTGGGCGATCCGGTCGTGGGCCAGCAGCGCCTCCGCGCGGCGACCCGCACGGACGGCACCGACATCGTCTACCTCAGCGCCCCCGCCGTTCCCAGCGGCGGCACGCTGCGGCACGCCGAGATCCCGCGCGACGGGCAGCCGGGGGCGACGACCCTCCCCGCCATCGTGGCCTCCCTCCGGGGCGACGCCGGCGGCGAGAACCTGGCGCTCGGCGGCACCGCGACCGCCTCGTCTCAGCTCCGCGCCGACACCGGCCCGGAGAAGGCGATCGACGGCGGCTGCACGGATGCGAGCCGGTGGATCTCGGCGGCCTCCGACACCCAGCCGACCATCACGGTCGAGTGGGACGAGGCCGCGCCGCTCGACGTCGTCCGGATCCGCAGCGGATACACGGTCGGCCCGCCGCAGACCTCCGTGCTGCGCGACTTCACCGTCCAGCTGCGCACCGCGAGCGGCTGGGTCACGGTCGGCACCATCACCGGCAACACGCAGACGACGGTCGTGGTCGATGCCCAGGGGCGGACGGCCGATGCCGTGCGCCTCGTCATCACCGACCCGTCCGACTCCGCCACCGACGTCGCCCGCGTCTACGAGATCGAAGCGATCGCCGCGCGCTGAGCGGCATCACCACCCCTCCCGAAAGGAACCCCATCCCATGCGCACCCAGACCGTCGAAGCCGACATCATCGTCGTCGGCGGCGGCCTCGCCGGAGTGAGCGCCGCCGTCGCGGCCGCCCGCCTCGGCCGACGTACCGTGCTGATCAACAACCGGCCGGTGCTCGGCGGCAACTCCTCCTCGGAGGTGAGGGTCTGGGTGTGCGGAGCGACCGCCCACGGCAACCAGCGGTGGGCGCGGGAGACCGGGATCATCGGCGAGATGTACCGGGAGAACCAGTTCCGCAACCCCGAGGGCAACCCCGTGTACTGGGACGACGTGGTGCTCGACATCGTGCGCCGCGAGCCCAACCTCACGCTGTTCCTCAACACGGAGGTGCTCGAGGCCGAGGCCACCGGACCCGACGACGCCCGTCGGGTCCGGTCGGTCACCGGCTGGACGATGGGCTCGGAGATCCGCACCGTCTTCCGCGGGCCGCTCTTCCTCGACTGCACCGGAGACGGCCTGGTCGGACGGCTCGTCGGCGCCCGCCACCGACTGGGCAAGGAGAGCCGCAGCGAGTTCGGCGAGGACTGGGCGCCCGAGCAGCCCGTGCGCGAGTTCCTCGGCTCGACGCTCCTCTTCTACACGAAGGATCTCGGGCACCCGGTGAAGTACGTCGCGCCGGAGAGCGCGAAGGACATCTCGACCACCCCGATCCCCTCGTCGCGCATCATCCGCAGCGGCGACAGCGGCGCGCACTACTGGTGGATCGAGTGGGGCGGCACGCTCGACATCGTCGACGACAACGAGGCGATCCGCGACGAGCTGCGGTCGGTGATCCTCGGCATCTGGGACCACATCAAGAACTCCGGCGAGTTCGACGCCGACAACCTGACCCTGGAGTGGATCGGCAACATCCCCGGCAAGCGCGAGTACCGCCGCTTCATCGGCGACTACACGCTGCGCCAGCAGGACATCCTGGAGCAGACGTCGTTCGACGACGGCGTCGCGTTCGGCGGCTGGTCCATCGACCTCCATCCCGCCGAGGGGATGTACGCGACGGGGGCGGGCGCGGTGCAGCGCTTCTCGGACGGCGTCTTCGAGATCCCGTTCCGCTCGCTCTACTCCGTCAACGTCGACAACCTGCTCATGGCGGGCCGCGACATCTCGGCCACGCACATCGCCTTCGGTGCCGCCAGAGTGATGGCCACGTGCGCGGCGATGGGCGAGGCCGCGGGCACCGCCGCCGCCCTCTGCTACGCGCACGACGCCACGCCCCGCGAACTGTACGAGCACCATCGTGCGGAGCTCCGGCAGACGCTGCTCCGCGCCGACGCCTCCCTCATCGGAGTCGCGAACGAGGATCCCTCCGACCTCGCCCGCACCGCCACCGTCACCGCGTCCAGCACCCTGCGCACGATCGGCACCCCGGAGACCGCCGTGGCCGCGGCGACCCGCACATCCTGACGGACGACCTCGGCATCGTCGTCCCCGTGCACCCGCGCCTCGACACGACCGAGCTGCTTCTCGGCGCCGAGGCCGACACGCAGGTCACGGTGGAGGTCTGGTCCACGGGCCGCCCGCAGAACATCGTGCCCGCGGTTCTCGAGCACCGCACTGTGATCGACGTCCCCGCCGGTGGTCCGACCTGGGTGCGGGCGGACACGCCTTTCGCCCCGGAGGACCCGCAGAACGCGATCATCGTGCTCCGCGCGAACCCGCAGGTGCAGGTGCACCTCGCCGACGAGCTCCCGCCCGGGGTGCTCACCCTCGTGCACCGGGTCGACAACGACGACCGGAACGTGCAGGTCGACCGCGACGGTCTCCTCGTGCAGTGGCCGACCAAGCCGCTGCGCGGGCGGGTGCCCGCGTTCCGCACGAGCCCGGACTCCGAGGCCACCGCGCCGCAGCGCGCCGTCTCCGGGTACAACCGCCCGTTCGGCGGACCGCACCTGTGGGCGTCCGCCCCGGAGGCCGAAGGCCCGCAGTGGCTGCGCCTGGACTGGGAGCTGCCCGTCACGGCCTCCGAGATCCGCCTCGTGTTCGACGACGACGTGGACCTCGAGCTCAACACCCTGCACCACCACCGCAGCCCCGACGAGGTGCTGCCCCAGCTCGTGCGCGACTACCGGGTCGAGGTGCAGCAGGCGGGTTCCGAGGAGTGGCGCACCGTGGCGGAGGAGCGCGACAACCGCCATCGTCTGCGGGTACATCCCCTGCCGGACGACCTCGGCGCCCTCACGGCCGCCCGCCTCGTGGTGGAGCGGACGAACGGCGTCGCGGAGGCACGCGTGATCGCGTTCCGAGTGCAATCGTGACGGAGAGCGCTAACGTGAAGGGCATCCGTCGTCCCGGCGGAGACCGTCGTCCCTCCAGGAGGCCGCAGGTGACCACCTCGCCCGGCGGCCGCGTGCTCCCTGTCGCGCGGGCCACCCGCACGGGACTCATCGCGCTCGCGGTGCCGCATCTGGAGGAGCCGTACTTCGCGGAGCTCGGCTCGCGCATCGTCCGCGGCGCCGACGACCGAGGGCTGGCCGTGCTCATCGTGCAGACCGAGGGGGATCACGGCCGCGAGATCGACGTCGCCAACGGCGTCGGCCTGCCGCCCATCGACGGGCTCATCCACATCCCGCGCTCGCTCACGGTCGCCGACCTCACGCGCCGCACCTCCCCCGGGCCGCTCGTGCTGCTGGGCGAGCACATCCAGGTGAGCCCGTTCACGCACGTCACGATCGACAACCGCGCCGCCGCCTACACCGCCACCGAGCACCTGCTCGCGGTCGGCTGCCGCCGCATCGGCTTCGTCGGACGCCGCGACGCCCGCCCCTCGGACGCCGCCGACCGTCGGCACGCCGGGTACCTGGAGGCCCTGGCGGCCGCCGGGATCCCCGCCGACCCCGCCCTCACCGCGCAGGTCGACGCGTTCACGGCCGAGGAGGGCGAGCGCGTGGCGGGCGCCATGGCCGCCGCGATCCCCGATCTCGACGGCATCGTCTGCTCGAACGACTCGGTCGCGCTCGGTGCACTGGCCGCTCTCCAGGCCCAGGGGCGGAGCGTGCCGGGAGACGTCGCCGTCGTCGGCATCGACGACATCCGGGCCGCACGCTTCGCCGTGCCCGCCCTCAGCACCATCGCCCCCGACCACGCCCGCCTCGTGGACGCGGCGTTCACGGAGCTCGAACGGCAGATCGCCGCGCCGCCGGGAGCCGATCTCCCCGTGCGGCACGTGACGGTCGGCGCCCGGCTGATCCCGCGGGCGAGCACGGCCCGATGACGGCGGCGGACTCAGTCCGCGAGGGCCGTCGCGAGCGCACGCTCGTCGCCGCCGTCGCGCGGCGCGACGTGCAGGGTGCCGACGTGAGCCGTGAGCAGCTCCCGTGCGCCGTCGTCGAGGCCGTCGTCGGTGACGAGGCGGTCGATGTCGCTGAGGTCGGCGACGGTCGTGAGTCCGACCACGCCCCAGCGGGTGTGCTCGGCGAGGACGACGACCTCCCGCCCCGCAGCCATGAGCGCCCGGTTGGTCTCGGCCTCCAGCAGGTTCATGGTCGTGATGCCGGCCTGCTCGTCGAGGCCGTGGGCGTCGAGGAACACGAGATCGCAGTGCAGGTGCTCCAGGGCGCGGACCGCGACCGGCCCGACGAGGGCCTGCGAGGGCGTGCGCACGCCCCCGGTGAGCACGACCGTCTGCGTGTACGGAGCATCGGCGCGATCCGGTGGCGAGAACAGGTCGGAGACCGGCAGGGCGTTCGTGACGATCGTGAGCTCGGGGACGCGCACGAGCTCCCGCGCGAGCGCCAGGGCCGTGGGTCCGCCGGAGATGCCGACCGCCATTCCGGGCTCCACGAGATCCGCGGCCGCCGCGACGATCGCGCGCCGTTCGGCCGAGGCTGCCGGAGCCGGAACCAGACGTTGGAGGCCCCGAGCCCGCACGCCGCCACGGATGCGCTCGACCGCGCCCTCCTCGGCCAGCTGATCGATGTCGCGCCGCACGGTCATCTCGCTCACCTGCAGCGTGGCCGCGAGCTCGCCGATGGACGCGGTACCGCGATCGCGGGTCAGGGCGAGGATGCGCTCGCGTCGTTCCGTGACCAGCACGCGGTCTCCTTCCGATGGAGCCTCCAGTCTGCCACGCACCCCCGCCCGCCCCACTCCCGGAACAGGATCCCTCAGCCCGCATGACCTTCCCCGAGCCCTACGCCACCTGGTTCCCCGATGCCGCGTTCGACGGCAGCTACGGCCGCACCGAAGCCGACCTCCGCGCGGTCCGCCCCGTGCCCGCGCCGCCCGGGTTCGCCGACCGCTGGCGACGCTGGCGGCGGGAGGCCGCCGCGGTGGACGCCGCCCCCGTGGTCCTCTCCACCTCCGAGGAGCAGGGCCGTCGGGTGTCCGTCGTCGAGCATGCCGGCGTCGACGGCGTGCGGCTGCGGGCCTGGGTGGTTGAGCCCCTCGACGGCCCTCCCCGCGCGGGCGTCGTGCACGGCCACGGCTACGGGGGTCGAGACGCGGTCGATCTCGCCCGGGTGCCGGACGACGTCGCGGCGATCTATCCCGTGGCCCGCGGGCTCGGCGTGCTGAACGCGAGGATCGGAGCGCCCGAGCCCACCCCCGAGCACGTGCTCGCGGGCATCGACGATCCGGAGCGCTACGTGCTCGGCCTCTGCGCCCGTGACCTGTGGCTGGCGGCCGACGTCCTCGTCTCGGTCGTCGGCGCGCTTCCTCTCTACTACGTCGGGGAGAGCTTCGGCGGCGGCATCGGCGCGCTCGCCCTGCCGTGGGACGACCGGTTCGTGGGGGCCACCCTCATCGTGCCGAGCTTCGGCCAGTACGACGAGCGGCTGGCGGTTCCATGCCTGGGGAGCGGGGAGACCGTGCGTCAGCACGTCCTGCGGCACCCCGAGGCCCGCGAGGTGTTGCGCTGGTTCGACTCCTCCACCGCGATCGGGTTCTCCGCGGTGCCGGTCCGGGTGGAGGCGGCCCTGTGGGACCAGTACGTGCCGCCGCAAGGGCAGTTCGCGGTCGCCGCCGGGGCCCGCGACCTCGACCTGGCCGCGCTTCCCGCCGGTCACGCCGAGTATCCGGGATCTGCGGACGTGACGGAGGCTGCCATCCGCGGCGGGCGCGAGCACCTGGAACGGGTGCTCGCCGGCTGACGACCGTCGCGCGCGCGTCCTCCTCCGCGCAGGAGAGCACTGGACGCAACCTGTCATAACAGGTACAGTGAGCTTGTCATTACAGGTTGCGCGACGACGCAGCACCCGTTTCGAGGAGCATGGATGCCCGAGTACCAGACCCCGCCGATCTCCCCGATGGCGATCGCCTTCGACGCCGAGAAACTCACCCTCTCCCCCGAAGGCCCCACCCTGACCCGGCGGATGTCCGACCTCGAGGGCCTGTTCCGCGACCACGACGCCTGGGCGGCCGCCGCCGCGGGCGAGGATCCGATCGTCTACACGGTCGTCAGCTCGCCGGTCCCCGAGATCGAGCGGGAGCTGCCGCAGTCGATCACCACGATCATGCCCGGCGACACGGGCGGCGAGCTCTGGATGACCAAGGGTCACCAGCACCCCGACCACCAGGGCGAGATCTACCTCGCACTGCACGGCCGCGGCGGACTGCTCATGTTCGACGGCGAGCGCACCGAGTGGCTCGACATGCTCCCCGGCACCATCGGCTACATCCCGCCGGGCTGGGCGCACCGCTCCGTGAACACCGGGGACGAGCCCTACTCCTTCCTCGCCGTGTACCCGGGAGGCGCCGGCCACGACTACGGCTGGGTGCTGGAGCACGGCATGGGCTCGCGGGCGTTCCGCGCGGAGTCCGGCGTCGACCTGCGCCCCTACGCGGAATAGGCTCCGGCCATGATCATCGCCCACGACCTCGGCACCACCGGGAACAAGGCGTCCCTGCACCACGACGACGGTCGTCTGATCGCCGCGGTCACCGTGCCGTACTCGGCCCACTTCGCGGCCGGCGGCGTCGCTGAGCAGGACCCGGCCGACTGGTGGCACGCGGTCGTCACGGCGACCCGCGACCTCCTCTCGCGCACCGGCACCGCCGCCGCCGAGGTCGCGGGCCTCGTGGTCAGCGGACAGATGATGGGCGCCGTGCTGCTCGACGCCGATGGCGAGCCCGCACGAGCCGCGATCATCTGGGCCGACACCCGCGCCGGCGCCCAGCAGCGCGAGCTCGAGGCGGCGGTCGGTGCCGAGCGCGCCTACGGGATCCTCGGCCACCGCCTGAACCCCACCTACTCCCTCGAGAAGATCATGTGGGTGCGCGACAACGAGCCCGAGGTGTGGCAGCGCGTGCGCCGGGTGTGCGTCGCCAAGGACTTCATCGTGCTGCGGCTGACCGGGCGGCTCGCCACGGACCGGTCGGACGCCTCGGGCACCAATGCGTACGACCAGGTCGCGGGCACGTGGTCGCCGGAGATCCTCGCGGCCGCGCGGCTCGACCCCGCCCTGTTCCCCGAGATCCTGGAGTCGACGCAGATCGCGGGCCCGCTCACGCCCGCCGCGGCCGAGGCGCTCGGGCTGCACATCGGCGTCCAGGTCGTGATGGGCGGGGGCGACGGACCGCTCGCCGCGGTCGGCTCCGGCGTCGTGGCCCCGGAGGACGGCGCCTACGTGTGCCTCGGCACCTCCTCGTGGATCTCCTTCGCGGCCGACGCCCCGCTGCACGACCCCGCGATGCGCACCTTCACGTTCGACAACGTCGTGCCCGCGTCGTTCGTGCCGACCGCGACCATGCAGGCCGGCGGCGCCTCGGTGCAGTGGATCGCCGAAGCCCTCTCCGTCGACCCCGCACACCCCGAGACGGGGCGCCTCGTCGCCGAAGCCGCGAGTGACATCGACACCGACGACCTCTACTTCCTCCCGTACCTGCTCGGCGAGCGCTCCCCGCTGTGGGACCCGGATGCGCGCGGGGCCTTCGTCGGTCTCGCCCGCCACCACGGGCGCGCCCACCTCGTGCGCGCGGTCCTCGAGGGGACGGCGTTCAACCTCCTCACCTGCATCCAGGCGTTCCGCGAGGCCGGCGCGACGATCGACCGCATCGACGCCGTCGGCGGCGGGGCGCAGAGCGACGTCTACCTCGCCGTCCTCGCCGACGTGTGGGGCGTGCCGGTGCGGCGCCGCACGATCGTGGAGGAGGCGAACAGCCTCGGTGCCGCGGTCACGGGAGCCGTCGGCCTCGGCCTCACCGACTTCTCCGCCGCCCGGGCGCTCAGCGAGGTCACCGCCGAGTTCACGCCCGACCCGTCCCGGCATGCGGTCTACGCCGAGCGCCACGCCCGCTTCACCGACGCGTACACGGCCCTCGCACCGTGGTTCGCGGGAAGGCCGCGCTGATGGGCGTCATCCTCGTCACGAGCCGCTCCTTCTCGGACGGCGACCTCGACCTGGTCGGGCGCGCCGCGCAGGCCGGACACCGCATCCTCCGCGGGCCGGCCCATCACGACCTCGACGAGCTGCGCGTGCTGCTGCACGGTGCCGACGCCTGGATCGCCGGCACCGGACCGGTCACCGACGCGCACCTCGCTGCCGGCCCGAAGCTCAAGGTCGTGGCGCGCTACGGGGTCGGCACCGAGGCGGTGGACCTCGCGGCGGCGCGCGACCGCGGCATCCCGGTCACGAACACCCCCGGCGCGAACGCGGATGCGGTCGCCGACCACGCGGTCGGCCTCATGCTCGCCGCCCTGCGCACCATCCCGGACGGCGACCGCCGCGTGCGGACCGGCGACTGGAGCGTGCGCCGCGGACGGGAGCTCGGCGCCGCGACCGTCGGCATCGTCGGCTTCGGGCGGATCGGCCAAGGGGTCGCGCGGCGACTGAGCGGGTTCGGCCCGCGGCTGCTCGCCTCCGACCCGTTCCTCCCCGCCGACCTCGTGCGGGACCACGGCGCCGACCCCCTCGGCCTCGATGACCTGTTCCGCACCGCCGACGTGATCACCCTGCACGCCCCCGGCGGTCAGCGCCTCGTCGACGCCGAGCGCCTCGCCGTGATGCGACCCGGCACCGTACTCGTCAACACGGCCCGCGGCGACCTCGTGGACGAGCAGGCCGTGGCGGACGCGCTGCGTGACGGCACCCTCGCCGGGTACGCCGCCGACACTCTCGACGGCGACACCGCCGCGCACGACAGTCCCCTGCTCGACCCGGCTCTCGCCGACCGCGTCATCGTCACCCCGCACCTCGGTGCCCAGACCACCCAGGCCGTCGACAACATGGGAGAGCTGTCGCTCGCGGATGTGCTCGCCGTCCTCCGCGGCGCCGACCCCGCCCACCCCGTGCCCCTGCCCGCGTCCGCTCCCGAGGAGAACCGATGACCACCGCCGCGACGTCCGCCGCACCGTCAGCCCCCGCCACCGCCGACTACATGGGCTTCGTCGGCGTCACCACCGCCTCGTCGTCGATCATGAAGGTGTTCCCGCTGTGGGCCGACATCCTCGGCCTCCCCACCCGGACCCTCGTCGGCCACGACCTGCCGATGGATGCCGACCCCGCGCAGTACCGCGCCATGGTCGAGCAGATCCGCGACGACCCGCACCACCGCGGCGCGCTGGTCACCACGCACAAGATGAACGTGTACGCGGCGGCGTCCGACCTGTTCGACGAGCTCGATCCGTTCGCCGTGTCCTGCGCCGAGATCTCCAGCATCGCCAAGCGCGGGTCCACGCTGTCCGGCCGCGCGAAGGACCCGATCACGGTCGACCTGGCGCTGCGCGACTTCCTCCCCGCCGACCACTTCGCGCGCACCGGGGCCGAGGTCGTCATCCTGGGTGCGGGCGGATCGGGCACCGCGCTGAGCTGGGCCCTCGCCGAGCGGGAGGATGCCCCGGCCCTCATCACCGTCACCGCGCGCACGCAGGACAAGCTCGACCACCTCCGCGAGGTGCACCGCCAGCACGGCACCCCCGAGGGACTGCTCCGCTACGTCGTCACCGAGACGCCGGAGGAGGCTGATGCCCTGGTCGCCGCCGCGCCCGCGGGATCGGTCATCGCGAACGCCACCGGGCTCGGCAAGGACCGCCCGGGCTCCCCGCTGACCGACGCCGTCGTGTTCCCCGAGGGCGCGTACGCGTGGGAGTTCAACTACCGTGGCTCCCTGGAGTTCCTGCACCAGGCCGAGGCACAGGAGGACGACCGCGGCCTGCACGTGGTCGACGGCTGGCGGTACTTCATCCACGGCTGGTCGCAGGTCGTGGCGGACGTGTTCGACCTCGACCTCACGCCGGAGACCGTCGAGCGCCTCGCGGAGGCCGCGGAGTCGGTGCGCTGATGCCCGCCGTGCGGACCGTCCTCGGCGACCTCGACCCGTCGCGGCTCGGGCGCGTGGACTACCACGAGCACCTCTTCCAGGTGTCGCCGCTGCTGGTCGGGGACGAGCTCGACGACGAGGCCGCGTCCGGCGAGGAGGCCGGTCTGCTGCGGGCGAGCGGCTTCGAGGCCATGGTCGACGCCACCCCGTTCGGCCTCGGTCGCGACCCGGCCGCCGTCGCCCGCATCAGCGCCGCGACCGGACTGCACGTGGTCGCCACGACGGGCCGGCACCGTGAGGCCCACTACGGCCCCGACCACCCGATGCAGGTGTGGGGCGCGGACCGCCTCGCCGCCCTGTTCGTGTCCGACCTCACGCGGGGGATGCCGGCGGACGACACCGCGGTGTTCGAGACGCCCGACGTGCCTCTCGCCGCGGGTCCCGACGGGCAGCCCGTCCGCGCCGGCATGCTCAAGGGCGGGGCCGACTACTGGCGCCTCAGTCCGTTCGAGCGCACGACCCTCGTCGCCGTGGCTCAGGCGCACCGCGAGACCGGAGCCCCCGTCATGGTGCATCTGGAGTTCGGCACCGCGGCCCACGAGGCCCTCGACCTGCTGGCGGCCGAGGGGGTGCCGGCGGATCGCGTCGTGCTGGCCCACGCCGACCGCGACCCCGATCCCGGTCTGCACGTCGCGTTGGCCGAGCGCGGCGCCCACCTCGGGTACGACGGCTTCGCCCGCCCGCGCACCCGCTCCGACGCCGAGCTGCTGGCCCTCACGGTCGCCGTGGTGGAGCGGGGTGCCGGTGACCGGATCCTGCTCGGGGGCGACGTCGCCCGGCGCACCCGGTACATCGCCTACGGCGGCATGCCGGGTCTCGCCTACCTCGGCGACCGTTACCTTCCCCGGCTCCGCGAGGCCGTGGGTGACGACGCCGTGCACCGGATGCTCGTGACGACCCCCGCGCGCTTCCTGGCCCTCCACTCCTGACCACCCGAACCCGAGGAGTCGTCATGCCCGAACCCACCGTCCTCCACGCCGTCTTCACCGCGCAGCCCGGAGCCGCCGACCGGGTCGCCGCGCTGCTGCGGGACTTCGCCGAGGTCGTCCGCGCCGAGGAGGGCAACATCGTCTTCGAGGCCCACCGCCTCGTCGACGACCCGGACCGCTTCTTCGTCTACGAGGTCTACCGCGACGAGGACGCCTTCCAGGCCCACCTCCACGCACCCGCCGGCGTCCCCTTCAACGCCGCCCTGCAGGAGCTCATCGTCGAGCCCACTTCGATCCTCACGTTCCTCCGCCCCCTCTGACCCCACCCTCCCTCCGTCTCCCCCTCCCCGTTTCACCTGCACGACCTCGCGACGCCCGCACGCCCGTTCCGGCCTCCCCGTCGTGCCCTCGTCCCCCCCCCGTCGTGCATCCGTCCCTCGTCGTGCCTCGTCCCCCGGGGACGGTCCCCTCGGGCTGACCCCCCCGGCCCGAACGACTCCACTCGGCCCTCCGGTTTCACCTGCACACCCCTACCACGACTGCACGACCGATCCGCCCCTCCGGCCACACATCGGTCCCCACGTCGTGCATCCGTCTCACAGTCGTGGATCCGTCCCTCAGGCCGACCATCCCCGGCCCGAACGACTCCACTCGGCCCTCCGGTTTCACCTGCACACCCCCGTCACGACTGCACGACCGAACCGCCCATCCGGCCACGCATCGGTCCCCGCGTCGTGCATTCGTCCTCGTCGTGCCCCGTCCCAGACCCAGACCCAGACCCAGACCCATCCCGGGTGCAGACCTAGACCCCAGACCCACCCGACTCCGGACCCGGTTCGTCTGCACGATCCCGATACGGGTGCACGAGGAAACCGGGGATCCGGTCGTGCAGTCACCCCGGGATCGTGCACCCGGACCACGGACCACGGACCACGGACCACGGATCACGGATCACGGATCACGGACCACGGACCCGGGACCGACGTTCCCCCGGACACGACGAAGCCCCCCGCCCGCAGGCGAGGGGCTCCGTCGTGCGGGTCACTCGTAGAGGACCGCCGCGATCTTGTCGTCGTCGATGTTGTTCTTGTCGTACCAGTAGGAACCGGTGTCGTAGAACTCCTCGACGTCGTCCCCGTTGGCCGCGTCGTAGGCCGCCTGCACGACCTGGGCGCCGATGCCGATCGGGTCCTGCGTGATGGCGCCGGCCATTGTGCCGTCCTTGATGGCGTTGATCTGGGCCGCACCGGAGTCGAAGCCGACGATGGTGATCTTGCCCTTCTCGAGGCCGAGCTCGTTCACGGCGTTCACGACGCCGATGGCCGAGCCCTCGTTGGTGCCGTAGATGCCCTTGAGGTCGGGGTGGGCCGCGATGAGCGTCTTGGCGATGTCGGCCGACTTCAGGTGGTCGCCGTCACCGTACTGGATGTCGACGATCTCGATGTCGGGGTAGTCCGCCTCGATCTTCTCGACGAAGCCGTCGCGACGCTCGACACCGGTCGAGTTAATCTGCGAGTGGCCGACGATGGCGACCTCACCCTCGCCGCCGATCAGCTCGGCCATGTGCTCGGCCGCCAGCGCGCCGGCGACCTTGCTGTCCGTCGCGGAGAGGCTGAGTCCGACGTCGCCGTTGCACGGGGCGTCGAAGTAGACGACGGGGATGTCCTTCGACTTCGCCTGCTCGAGCGGGGCGACGCACGCCTCGGGGTCGAGGGCGGCGTAGGCGATGGCGTCCGGGTTCTTGTCGATCGCGGCGGTCAGCATCTCGAGCTGCTGTGCGATCTCGGTCTCGGCGGCCGGGCCCTCGAAGGTGATCTTGACGCCCAGCTCCTGGGCCTTCTCCTCCGCGCCCTTCTTGACGGCCTGCCAGAACTGGTGCTGGAAGCCCTTCGAGACCATGGCGATGTACATCTCGCCGTCGCTGCTGCCGGTGTCGCCACCCGAGCCCTCTTCGATCACGTCGCCGCCGCCGGCACAGCCGGCGAACACGAGCGCGGATGCGGCCACGAGTGCCGCGAATGCGGTCTTCTTGCCGAATTTCATGGAAACTCCGTTGTTCTGTGTGGGTGCCGGCCAGGACCGGCGGGTGGACATTCGTGGTGCCTGTGCGGAGGGTTCCGCGGGGTCCGGCCGGAGCCGGGGACGGCGGCGGGCACGGGTTTCGCCGCCGCCGTGTCTCAGGTCCGCTGGCGGTTGCGCAGCGAGTCGAGGAAGACGGCCAGCAGGACGACGACGCCGACGACGATGTTCTGCCACTCGGGCTGGATCGACATGATCCGGAGGCCGTTGACGAGGACGCTCATGATGAGCGCACCGATCACGGTGCCGAGGATCGAGCCGCGGCCGCCGAGCAGCGAGGTGCCGCCGATGATCACGGCCGCGATGGCCTGCAGCTCGTAGCCGGTGCCGATCTGCGGCTGGGCCGAGTCGAGGCGGGCGGCGATCACGATGCCCGCGATGCCGGTGAAGGCGCCGGCGAACATGTAGATGAGGATCGTCCAGCGGCGGGTGTTGACGCCGGAGAGGCGCGTGGCCTCCTCGTTCGATCCGATCGCGAACGTGTACCGGCCGAGCAGCGTCTTCGACAGCACGAGCCAGGCGACGATCGCGAGGGCCGCGGTGATGAGCACCGCGTTCGGGATGCCGGGGATGAGCACGCCGAGCGCGATCTTCTTGAAGTCGGGAGCCGAGGTCGAGAAGTAGATCGGCGCGACGTTCGAGATCACGAGGGCGAGGCCGCCCGCGATCATCATCATGGCTAGCGTCGCGATGAACGGAGGCAACCGCAGGAACGTGATGTTGACGCCGTTCACCAGCCCCATGAGCACACCGGTCGCGATGCCGCCGAGCACGCCCACCCACACCGGCAGGCCGAGGTTGGTGATGAGGACGCCGGTCATCACGGCGCAGAGCGCCATGCCGGTGCCGATCGACAGGTCGATGCCGCCCGTGATGATGACGAACGTCGTGCCGAGGGCGAGGATGCCGATGACCGCGGTCGACAGCAGCACCGTGGCGATGTTGCTGAAGGTGAAGAAGTTCGGGCTGGCGATCGAGAAGAAGATGACCAGGACGATCAGGGTGCCGAACGCGAGCGACTGCTGGAACTGCCGCTTGAGGAACCCGGCGACGTCGCGCTTGTCGGTGTCCTCGTTGACGGCCGTCTGGATGATCGTCGTCGTCGACGATCCGGACTGCTGTGGGGTGCTCATCAGTCTTCCTCCCCGTGGGCTGCGAGTTGCATGATCTTCTCCTGGCTGGCTTCCTCGTTGCGGAGCGTCCCGGTGATGCGACCGTTCGCGAACACGGCGATGCGGTTCGCGACCCGGAGGATCTCGGGGAGCTCCGACGAGATGACGATGATGGACTTGCCCGCGTCGGCGAGCTGCTGCATGAGGCGGTAGATCTCCTCCTTCGCGCCGACGTCGATGCCTCGCGTCGGCTCGTCGAAGATGAGGATGTCGCAGTCGCGCATCAGCCACCGGGCGATGACGACCTTCTGCTGGTTCCCTCCGGAGAGGAGCTTGACGACCTGGTTGACCGAGGGGGTCTTCACCCGCAGCTGCTGGACGTACTCCTTGGTGCGGTTCTTGGCCTTGCTGTCGCCCATCCAGCCGATGCCGTTGGCGTAGGAGCCGAGCGACGCGAGCACGGTGTTGAAGGTGACGTCCTGCTCGAGCATGAGGCCGAGCAGCTTGCGGTCCTCGGAGAGGTAGCCGACGCCGTGCTTGACCGCGTCGGCGGGCTGCGCGATGCGGACGGTGCGCCCACCGATCGTGATCGTGCCGCCGTCACGGTGGTCCGCGCCGATGACGGCACGGGCGGTCTCGGTGCGGCCGGCGCCCATGAGGCCGGCGAATCCGAGGATCTCGCCCTTGTGCAGCTGGAACGACACGTCCTTGAGGAGCTTCCGCGTGGAGAGCCCCTGCACGTCGAGCACGATCGGGTCGTTGAGGTGCTCCCGCGCCTGCGGGCGGGTGCCCTCGTCGATCACGCGGCCGACCATCATCTCGATGATCGTCGGAATCGTGATCTCGGACTTGTCGAGTGATCCGATGTATGTGCCGTCGCGGAGCACGGTCACCCGGTCCGCCAGGCGGCGCAGCTCGTCCATGCGGTGCGAGATGTACACGATGCCGGTGCCACGGGCCTTGAGCTGCTCGATGAGGACGAAGAGGGTCTCGACCTCGCTGTCGGTGAGGGCCGACGTCGGCTCGTCCATGATGAGGACCTTGGCGTTGAAGGACAGCGCCTTGGCGATCTCGACCATCTGCTGCTCGGCCACCGTCAGCTCGCCCACGCGCTGGCGCGGGTCGAGGTGGATGTCGAGGCGCTGCAGCAGCTCGGCCGTCTGCCGGTTGAGCTTCCGCTCCGACAGGAACGGGCCCGTCGTGGGCTCGCGGCCGACGTAGATGTTCTGCGCGACCGTGAGGTCGGGCATCAGGTTGAGCTCCTGGTGGATGATCGTGATCCCCAGCTCCTGCGCCTGCAGCGGGCTGGTGAGCTCGACCTCCTGCCCCTCGAACGTGATCGTGCCCTCGTCCTTGGTGTAGATCCCGGAGAGGATCTTCATCAGGGTGGACTTGCCGGCACCGTTCTCACCCACGAGCACGAGCACCTCGCCGGCGCGCACCTCGAGATGCACGTCCTTCAGCGCCTGGACACCGGGGAATCCCTTGCTGATCCCCTCGACCCTCAGGATGGGTCCACTCATGCGCTCACCTGCTTCCTTGAAGGTTCTGTCGCGATTGCGGCGGACCGTTCCGCCGTAAACATCGGATCAATTCTGCGACCTGCACCCGGGTCAGTGCAAGTTGTATCTAAATGTATCTAACGATCGGCGGCGAGGGAAGACCTGTAATAACATCTTGATCTCGAACCGCCGCCCGGAGGTCAGTGGAGGCGGATCGAGTCCACCGCGACGAGCTTGTCGCGGATGTAGGCGTTCGCGTGCGCACCCAGCTCGTGGTTGTCGGTCCAGAGGTTGCGCCAGATGCCGAGCATGCGGCTGAGGTCGGGCGCCACCACCGCCGAGGAGAACGACTCGAACACGATGGGGCCGTCGTAGCCGATGCGCCCGAGCGCCTTGAAGAACGTGTCGAAGTCGACCGTCCCGGTGCCGAGATAGCCGCGGTGGCTCTCGCCGATGTGCACGTACCGCAGGGCGGGAGCAGCATCGAGCACCGGCGCGAACATATCCGACTCCTCGATGTTCATGTGGTACGTGTCCAGGTGGATCCCGAGGTTCGGGCGGTCGACCTCGCCGAGGTACGCCAGCGCCTGCCGTGCGGTGTTCAGCACGTTGGTCTCGTAGCGGTTGACGACCTCGAGCGAGACCGAGACCCCCCGCTCGGCGGCATGGTCGGCCACCCGGGCGATCGTGCGACGGCTCGATGCGAGACCCTCGGGCGTGACCGGATCCATGTACTTCTTCATCGCGCTGTAGATCACCCCGCAGAAGTGCGTACCGCCGAGCTCGGCGAGCACGTCGATCGCGCGGAGCAGGAGCGCCTCGCCCGCGGCGACCACGACAGGGTCACTGCTCGTGATGTCGGTCTCGTTGGAGAGCCCGAGCGAGGCGCTGACCGCGAGTCCGTGCTCCGCGAGGGCGGCCCGGGCGGCGGCGACGTCGAACGAGAACGGGTCCATCAGCGGGAACTCGATGAGGTCGAAGCCCGCCTGCTTAGTCTTCTCGACCGCGAGCCGGATGCCGTCCGCGTCGAAGGTCCCCGTCCAGACGAGTCCGTGGCAGCCGATGTTCATGAGCGCTCCTCCGGCGGGTGTCCGGCACCGTCGCCGCGCGGCTTGGCACGTTACAAGCCCCGTGTGCGAGTCACGCTACGTCGCCATCCGTCGGGGTGTCAAGAACTTTCTTGGCACGTTACAACTGGTCCGCTAGCCTGGGCCTCATCCGGCCGCGCCTGCGGTCCATCGCCGAAGGAGGCCCATGTCCGCGAGCGTGAAGGATGTCGCGGCTCTCGCGGGGGTCTCGGCATCGACCGTGTCGAACTACCTCAACCACCCGCACGTCCTCGGGGCCGCCAGCCGGGAGCGGGTGCGGGCGGCGATCGCCGAGCTCGGCTTCGTGCCGAACGAGTCGGCCCGCCAACTCCGCGCAGGATCGAGCAAGGCCCTCGCCCTCATCCTCCTCGACGCCTGGCTGCCCTACTTCAACGACCTGTCCCGCGGCGTCGACGACGTGGCCCGTGAGGGCGGCTGGTCGCTCTTCTTCAGCGACAGCGCCCGCGATGCCGCTCGCGAAGAGCAGAACATCGACATGTTCGAGG
Organism: Microbacterium sp. CFSPD4_SD4; assembly: GCF_057364585.1. Classification (NCBI taxonomy): domain Bacteria; kingdom Bacillati; phylum Actinomycetota; class Actinomycetes; order Micrococcales; family Microbacteriaceae; genus Microbacterium; species Microbacterium sp. CFSPD4_SD4. Next base: position 109,871 of record NZ_JBNFOC010000008.1, on the reverse strand, counting down.
CCCACCGGGTGCAGGGCATCGTGATCTACCCACGCGGCGATGTCGTGCCACGGCTGGAACAGCTCGCTACCCGCGGGATCCGCTCGGTGGTCGTCGGCCCCATCCGGGATTCGCCTTCCGTCGCCGCGGTCACCTTCGACGACCGCGGCGGCGGACGCCTGGCCGGGGAGCACCTGCTCTCCCTCGGCCGTCGCCGCATCCTGTTCCTCGGAGCCCCGACGGTGAGCCAGTCGAACGATCGTCTCGCCGGGCTGCGCGACGCGGTGGCGGGGACCGACGCCCGCGTCTCCGTCCTCGACGTCGAGCATCTCACGACCGAAGACGGCCTCCGGGCCGGGGCGCACCTGGCGGAGCTTCCCGCGGAGGAGCGCCCGGACGCGGTCTTCGCCGCGAACGACGGGGTGGCCCTCGGTGTGCTGACGCAGCTGCTCCGCCACGGCATCCGGGTGCCGGAGGAGATCGCCCTCGTCGGGTTCGACGACGTGGCCGCCGCACACCAGGGCGTGGTGCCGCTGACGAGCGTCCGGCAGCCCGGCTACGAGATCGGTCGCGCCGCCGGGGCCGCGCTGCTGCAGCTCCTCGCCGATCCGACCGCCGCGCCTCCGGCGCCCACGCCGTTCCCCGCCGAGCTCATCGTGCGGGAGTCGACCGTCGGGCGCTGAACCCCGGGTCAGGCCGAGGGGTGGCCGACCACGCCCTTTCGGAGGAGCGCGTTGCCGTACTTCCGCGTCTCTCCCGTGCGCACCATCAGATACGCCTCCTTCGCCACCTCGTAGTACGCGAAGCGCTCGACGAAGCGCGTGGTGTCGAGTTCCGTGCCGGCGGCGGCCATGAGTTCGCGCTGCACGTCCAGCACCTCGCCGTCGGCAGAGGTCATCAGATCGATGCCCGGCGCGTCGTCGAGCGGCAGCACGCTGCGGATGGCCGCGACGACCTCGGGCGTGGTGGTGCCGGGAAGATCGACCACGCGCGCCCCGAGACCCCAGGCCGGGAAGTGCGCGTCGGCGACGACCACGGCGTCAGAGTGCCCCATCCGGTCGAGATGCAGCAGCAGCTCCCCGGTCAGCAGCGGGTGGATTCCTTCGAGCACGGCGGCTCCTCTCGGTGGATGGAGGTCAGACGGCGGGGATCAGGCCCTCGGCCGCGAGGTTCTCCCACAGGGCCGACGGGATCTCCCGGGCAGCGTACTCCGCGTTCTCCCGGAGCTGCGCCGGGCGACTGCCGCCGACCACCACGGAGCGCACCACGTCGGACTGGAGCGGGAACCGGATCGCCGCGGCCGGCAGGGGCACGTCGTGATCGGCGCACACCGCAGCGATGCGCACGAGGCGGTCCCACAGCTCGTCGGGGAGCTGTCCGTACTCGTACCGGCCGTCCCTCCGCGGCTCGTTCGCCGCGAGGAGTCCGGAGTTGAACACCGACGCCGCGACGATCCCCGTCCCGGTCTCGCGGCACGCGGGCAGCACGTCGACCGCGGCGGGCTGCTCCAGCAGCGTGTACCGACCGGCCACCATCACGAGGTCGAGGTCGGCGGAGCGCACGGATGCCGCGAGGGCGTCCGACACCATCGACCCGATGCCGATCGCGGTCACCTCGCCGTCCGCGCGCAGCTGCTCCAGGGCAGGAAGAGCCTCGGCGAGCGCGAGGTCGAGGTCGTGCCGCTCCGGGTCGTGCAGATAGAGAAGGTCGATGCGCTCGATGCCGAGCCGCTCGCGGGACTCGTCCAGGCTCGTCCGGATGCCGTCCGCCGAGAAATCCCACACGCGCTGGAGGTCGTCCGGCACGTGGAAGTCGTTCGCGGTGTCGAGGCCGCCGGCGTGGTCGGGGTTCGGGCGCAGCAGCCGGCCGACCTTGGTCGAGAGCACGTACTCGTCCCGCGGCTTGGTCTGCAGGAAGGCACCCAGACGACGCTCGGAGAGCCCGAGGCCGTAGTGCGGAGCGGTGTCGTAGAAGCGGATGCCGCTCTCCCACGCCGCGTCCAGCACCGCCCACGCGTCGTCGTCGGACAGCTCACGGAAGAGGTTGCCGACGTTCGCGGCACCGTAGCCGAGGGTCGGGACGGTCAGGCGGTCAGGCGTGGACATGCGCACCCGTCCAGGTGTACTCCGCGATGCTGTCGGCCCTCATCTCCATGCCCGTGCCCGGTGCGGTGGGAGCCATGTAGGAGCCGCCCTGGATGTCGGTCGGCACGACGAAGTGCTCGTGCAGGTGGTCGACGAACTCGATCAGGCGGCCCTCGCGGGTGCCGGAGACGGCGACGAAATCGAACATCGACAGGTGCTGCACGGCCTCGCACAGCCCGACGCCGCCGGCATGCGGGCACACCGGCACGTCAAACTTCGCCGCGAGCAGCAGGTTGGCGATGTTCTCGTTGACTCCCGCGACGCGGACGGCGTCGATCTGCATGACCGAGATCGCGTCGGCCTGCAGGAGCTGCTTGAAGATCATCCGGTTCTGCGCGTGCTCACCGGTGGCAACCCGGATGGGCGCGACGCCGCGGGCGATCTCGGCGTGGCCGAGGATGTCGTCGGGGCTCGTGGGCTCCTCGATCCAGGCGGGGTCGAACTCGGCGAGCGCGTTCACCCATTCGATCGCCTCGGACACCTCCCAGCGCTGGTTCGCGTCGATCGCGATGGGGAAGTCCGGGCCGCACACCTCGCGCGCCTTGCGGAAGCGGCGGATGTCGTCGTCGAGGTCGGCACCGACCTTGAGCTTGATCTGCGTGAAGCCGTCGGCCATGGCCTCGCGGGCGAGGCGCTCGAGCTTCTCGTCGGAGTAGCCGAGCCAGCCGGGGCTGGTCGTGTAGCCGGGGTAGCCGGTGGCGAGGAGCTGCTGCTCGCGCTCGGCCGGCCGGGCTCCGCCGCGCGCAGGATCTCCAGCGCCTCCTCGCGGGTGAGGGCGTTGGTGAGGTAGCGGAAGTCGACGAGATCGACGAGCTCCTCCGGGGTCATCCGGGCGAGCAGCTGCCAGAGCGGCAGGCCCGCGCGCTTGGCCTTGATGTCCCACAGCGCGTTGACGACCGCGCCGATGGCCATGTGCATGACGCCCTTCTCCGGGCCCAGCCAGCGGAGCTGCGAGTCGCCGATGATCTCGCGGAACGTGCCGCCCATGTCGTCGAGCAGCGGCTCGATCTCACGCCCGACGAGGTGCCCGGCGAGCGCGTCGATGGCGGCGACCTGCACGTCGTTGCCGCGGCCGATCGTGAAGACGAAGGCGTGCCCCTCGATGCCGTCGCCGGCGTCCGTGCGAACGATGACGTACGCGGCGGAGTAGTCGGGGTCCGGGTTCATCGCGTCGGAGCCGTCCAGGCTCAGCGACGTGGGGAAGCGGATGTCGGTGGTGTCGAGGGCGACGATACGGCTCACGGGGTTCCTCTCCATGCGCGGGTCATTCTTCCGCGCGGATCTCTTGGAGTGTAAACATCCGATGTCTATACTGTCAACGAGACCGGCCGCTGAGCAGCGGCCTCCCGAACGATCAGGAGAATCATGAAGTTCGCGCGGCTCGGCACCCCGGGGGCGGAGATCCCCGTCCTCCTGGAGGGTGACCGCTACCTCGACCTCCGCCCGGTGACATCCGATGTCAACGGCGACTTCCTTGCGGGAGACTTCGTCGCCCACGTCGCCGCCGCCCGCGACGCCGGGGAGCTCTCCGAGCTGCCGGACGCCGCGACGATGCGCATCGGCGCCCCGATCGCCCGCCCGAGCGCGGTGATCTGCATCGGGATGAACTACGCCGCCCACGCCGCGGAGTCGGGGTCGGAGCCGCCGACCATCCCCATCATCTTCCTCAAGACGCCCAACACGGTGGTCGGCCCGAACGACGCCGTGACGATCCCGCGGGGGAGCGAGAAGACCGACTGGGAGGTCGAGCTCGGCATCGTCATCGGCACCCGCACCGCGTACCTCGACTCCCCGGACGAGTCGATGGCGCACGTCGCCGGCTTCGTCGCCGCGAACGACGTGTCGGAGCGCGACTTCCAGATGGCGGTCTCCGGCGGGCAGTGGTCGAAGGGCAAGATCGCCTTCGGCTTCAACCCCACGGGTCCGTGGCTGGTCACGCCGGACGAGGTCGACCACCAGGCGCTCGGCCTCCGCAGCTTCGTGAACGGCGAGCCGCGACAGGACTCGAACACGAGCGACATGATCTTCACGGTCGAGCAGATCGTGCATCACCTGTCGCAGTATGTGACGCTCGAGCCCGGTGACCTGATCCTCACCGGCACCCCGCAGGGCGTGGCCCTGTCCGGCAAATACCCCTACCTCAGCGCGGGCGACGTGGTCGAGATCGAGATCGACGGCCTCGGCCGCCAGCGCCAGGACTTCATCGCATGGGAGGCAGAGAAGTGACCCTTCGACAGGCTCAGGGACCCGACGGCGGCACGGAAGGACTCGTGGCCATCGTCACCGGTGGCGCCTCCGGCATCGGTGCGGCGATCGCCGACCGTCTGCACGCGGACGGCGTCACCGTCGCGGTCCTCGACCGCGACACCACCCACGCCGACGAGCGCTTCGCCGCGTTCACCGCCGACGTCTCCGACCGCGCGAGCGTGGACGCCGCCGTCGTCGCCGTCGCCGAGCGCTTCGGCCGCATCGACATCGTCGTCAACAACGCCGGCATCGGCGCACAGGGCGACATCGCCGCGAACGACGACGACGAGTGGGCCCGCGTCCTCTCCATCAACGTCACCGGCATCGCACGGGTGACGTCGGCGGCACTGCCGTGGCTCCGGAAGTCCCCGGCCGCCGCGGTGTGCAACACGGCCTCGATCGCCTCGACCACCGGGCTCCCGCAGCGGGCCCTTTACTCCGCGTCGAAGGGCGCCGTGTCGGCGCTGACCCGCGCGATGGCCGCCGACCACCTGCGCGAGGGCATCCGCGTCAATGCGGTCAACCCCGGCACGGCGGACACGCCCTGGGTCGGACGACTGCTCGACTCCGCGGCCGACCCCGCCGCCGAGCGGGCCGCGTTGGAGGCACGACAGCCCCACGGACGCCTGGTGAGCCCCGACGAGGTCGCCGCCGCGGTGGCCTACCTCGTGAGTCCCGCCGCGGGCTCCACCACGGGCACCTTCATCGAGGTCGACGGGGGGATGGCGCAGCTCCGCCTCCGCCCCGAGTGACCCGATCTCCCCGACGGCCCGGTGTCTCCCCGCGAGACCCCGGGCCGTCCCCGTCCCGTCCCGCCGTTCCGCCCCCTGCCGGGATCAATTCCGCTCCCCCGCCCCGCCCCGCACGCCCCTTTCGCGTCCCGCACGCCGCCTCGCCGCGCGGGTGGAATCAGAATCGCTCCTCAAGCCCGCCCCGCACGCCTCATTCTGATCCCGCACGCCGCACGCTTTCTGCACGCCGTGCGCTCCCCGCCCCCGCCGTTCGGGATCAGAATCGCTCCCCCATCCCGCCCCGCAGGCCCCTTTCTCATCCCGCACGCCGCCTCGCCGCGCAGGCGGGATCAGAATCGCTCCTCGATGCGGCTGCCGCGGACCGTTTCCCATCCGGCACGCCCCGAGGCGCCCTGGAGGGACGACCGTGAGCGGCACGGCATCCATCCGGCCGGGATCAGAAACGGGCCCGGACGGGGCTCCGGAGGTGGCATATCGCACTCCCCCGCGAAAGGGGGGTTAGAGGGAGTAGACGGAGGTGGCGGTGGCGTGGAAGAGGGCGTCGTGATCGATGCCGCGGGAGGAGGCCCACGTCGCCACGGCGTCGGCCCAGCGGCTGCGGGCGGACGGCTGATACACCGGCGCACCGTCGGCGGGAGCGTGCGGGCCGTCATGCTCGACGGGGCCGACCGCCGACACGGGCCAGTCGCTCCCCCACATCAGGCGCTCGGGACCGAAGACGTCGGCCGCGGTGTCGAGGAAGGGTTCGAGCTGCGCGAGGCTCCAGTCCCCTCCGGCCTCCGCGGGCAGTCCGGACACCTTGCAGAACACCCCGGGGTGTCGCGCGAGCTCGGCGAGGTCCCGCTCCCACTCCACCGAGGGCGTGCGCGGAGCAGAAGCCGTCCCGACCTCCGGCTTGCCCAGGTGGTCGAGCACGATCCGCAGCTCGGGGATCGCGCCCGACAGTCGTGCGAGGTCCGGGAGCTGCGCGGCACGCACGCACGCGTCGAAGGTCCACCCGTGCGCCGCGACCTCCCGGGCTCCGGTGATGAAGGCCGACGAGAGCATCACGCCGTCCGGCTCCCCCTGCAGGAGGTGACGCACCCCGACCACCAGGGGCTCCGCGGTGAGACTCTCCAGGTGCACCGTGGTGTCGGTACCGCGATCGAGCCGAGCGCCGGCGACGATGCCGACCACCCCGAGCCGCTCCGCCTGCCCGGCCACCCACCGCACCTCCGCGAGGAAGTCATCCTCGATGGTCTCGGCCTGCACGAACACGGCCCGCTCGTCCGTGGCCCGCTCCACCCGCGCACGCTCGAGCTCGTCGGCGCCGAAGCGCCCCGCGAGCGGTCCTTCGAGCCACGTGTACCCGAGGCTTCCGGGTCCCACAGGTGCAGGTGCGAGTCGAGGATGCGCATGTCCCCATCCTGCCGCAGACATCGGATGTTGTGCGAGGATGAGCGCCATGGCAGTCACGGACGAGGCGATCGAGAAGATCAAGGCGATGATCGTGTCGGGCGAACTGGCCCCCGGCGATCGCCTGCCCCCGGAGAAGGAGCTGTCCGAGCGCCTCGGCCTCTCCCGCAACTCCATGCGCGAGGCGGTCAAGGCACTGGAGGTCATCCGCGTGCTCGACGTACGCCGCGGCGACGGCACCTACGTCACGAGCCTGGAGCCGCACCTGCTGCTGGAGGCGATCGCCTTCGTCGTGGACATGCACGACGACGACTCGATGCTGGAGATGTTCGCCGTCCGCCGGATGCTCGAATCGCAGGCCACCGGTCTCGCGGCGACCCTCGGCACGGACGAGGCGATCGCGGCCCTGCAGGAGGAGGTAGAGGCCGTCGACGCGTCCGTCGGGATCGAGGAGCTCGTCGACCACGACATCCGCTTCCACCGCGAGATCGTGGGCATGGCGGGCAACGCCTACCTCGCGAGCCTCATCGAGCACCTGAGCAGCCAGACGGTCCGGGCGCGCGTGTGGCGGGGTCTCACGGAGGGCGGCGCCGTGGAGCGCACCCTGTCGGAGCACCGCGCCATCGCCGATGCCATCGCCCAGCGCGACTCGGCGCTGGCGACCTCCCTCGCCACGGCCCACATCGCGGGTGTCGAACGGTGGCTGCGGCAGGCCGCGTCGGCTTGAGCCGTCAGGCCCCGAGGCGCTGCATCGCGGCGTCGAACTCCGCTGCCGAGCTGTCGCTCACCTCGTGGAACAGCAGCTGGTCGAGCACGTCGGGCGCGGCGGTGAAGTAGGGCACCCCGGCTGCGCGCAGCCCCGTGATGTCGTCGGCGGAGCGCAGGGAGGCGGCGAGGACGTTGGAGCCGCTGCCCGCGCACATCTCCTGCATCCGGGCGATGAGCGCGTCGCCGTCCATGCCCGCGTCGCGCATGCGTCCGAGGTAGGGCGCGATGTACTGGGCGCCGATCGAGGCGCACGCGAGCGCCTGCGCGACGGAGTAGACCGCCGTGACGAGGACCGTGGCCCCGTCGCGGACGAGGGCCGAGGCCGCCGCGAAACCCGCTGCGGTCGCGGGCACCTTGACCGCCACCCGGTCGCCGAGCGCGCGGATGCCCTCCGCGTTCCGGAGGAAGGAGTCCGTGTCGCCGCCCCACGTCTGGAAGAAGACCTCCCGTGCTCCCTCGTCCACCCAGCGGGCATAGAGGTCGGGGATCTCCGCGGCCGTCCGCCCGCCGCGCTCGAGGATCGTGGGGTTCGTCGTGACGCCGTGCACCACCCCGGCGGAGAGCAGCCGCGAGACGCGGTCGGTGTCGGCGCTGTCGATGTACAGGCGGGGGGCGATCGCGGTCATCGGGGTCTCCTCGCGGGCAACCTGTCGTTACAGGTGGGGCTTCGGCTAATGTAATGACAGCTCCCGAACCTTGTCAAAGACCGGGAGCCCCGCGCTGTCGAGGAGGATCAGGAGCGAGATGACACCCGCACACCCCGGCGACCGCTCCGGCGTCGTCATCGTCGGCAGCGTGACGGCCGACGTCACGACCTTCTCCCAGCGGCTCCCCGCCCGCGGCGAGACCATCCTCGGCGACGAGTTCACGCTGATGCTCGGCGGCAAGGGCGCGAACCAGGCCGTCGCGGCCGGGCGCTCCGGCGCCCGCACGAGCTTCGTCGGCTGCGTCGGCGACGACCTGTTCCACGACCTCGTGGTGGACGGGCTCACCGCGGCCGGCGTCGACCTCGCGCACCTGCGTACCGTGCCGGGCCCCACCGGCATCGCGCACATCCGCGTCGACGCCTCCGCGCAGAACGACATCGTCATGGTGCCGCTCGCCAACGCCGCCCTCAGCACGGCGCAGATCGACGAGGCCCTCGCGGCTCTCGCCCCGACGACCTCCGTCCTGCTCACCCAGCTCGAAACCCCGTCCGCGCTGACCGCGCACATCACCGCGCGCGGTCGCGAGCACGGGATGACCGTGATCCTCGACCCGGCACCGGCGGCGGAGCTGGCACCGGAGATCTGGCGCAGCATCGACATCGTCACCCCGAACGAGACCGAGGCGTCGCTCATCAGCGGCATCGAGGTGACCGACGCCGCCTCCGCCGAGCGCGCCGGGCACTGGTTCCTGGAGCAGGGCGTGGGCGCCGCGGTCATCACCCTGGCCGGGCAGGGGTCGTGCGTCGTCACCACCGAAGGCGCCACCGTCGTCCCGCCGTTCCCCGTGGAGGCGGTCGACACCACCGCCGCGGGCGACGCCTACGCCGGCTACCTCGGTGCCGCGCTCGCGAGCGGAGCGGCCCTCACCGATGCGGTGCGGCTGGCGACCGCCGCGGGCGCCCTCACCGTCACGAAGCAGGGGGCCTCACCGAGCCTCCCCCACCGCGCCGACGTCGAGGCCTTCCTCGCCGCGCGCACCGCGGCCCCCGTCGCGAACTGAACCAGGAGCACACGATGCGCAAGACCTCGACCACGATCAACCCGGCGCTCTCCCGCGTCATCAGCGAGACCGGGCACACCGATCTGATCGTCGTGACGGACGCCGGGCTGCCGATCCCGCCGGGCTCCGAGCGCATCGACCTCGCCTACCGTCCCGGCTCTCCCGCGTTCCTCGACGTGCTCGACACGGTGCTCGCGGAGCTCGTGGTCGAGGGGGCGACGGTGTCGGCCGAGGTCGCCGAGAAGAGCCCGGAGGTGCTCGACGCCCTGCGCGAGCGCTTCGCCGACGCAGGCTTCGAGATCGAGCTCGTCCCGCACGTCGAGTTCAAGGAGCGCACGCACGCCGCCCGCGCCTTCGTGCGCTCGGGGGAGTTCACCCCGTACGCGAACGTGATCCTGCACGCGGGGGTGGCGTACTGATGTCCCTCATCGAGGATGCGATCGACCGCCACAGCGCGGCGCCGATGTACGACCAGCTCCGGCAGCTCATCATCGACGGCATCGCCCGCGACGGTCTGCAGCCGGGGGATCCTCTCCCCGGCGAGCACCGGCTGTGCGAGCGCTACGGCATCTCCCGCACGGTCGTGCGCCAGGCGCTCGCCCAGCTCGAGCACGAGGGACTCGTCGAGCGCGTGAAGGGCAAGGGCACGTTCGTCTCCCGCCCGCGCACGAGCGAGAGTCTCGTGCACACGCTGGTCGGTCTGTACGACGACGTCGAGCGGCGCGGCGGCCACGTGCACAGCGACGTCCTCCGGCACGAGCAGACCGTCGCCGACGAGGAGGTCGCCCTGGCCCTGGAGGTGCCGGTCGGATCGCCGGTGATCGTGCTAGAGCGGCTGCGGCACGTCGATGGTGAGCCCTGGTCGCTCTCGACCACGTGGATGCCGGAGGCGGTGGGGGCGGTGACGCTCGGCGCCGACCTCACCGAGGCGTCGCTGTACCGGCTGCTCGCCGACCACGGCATCATCGCCACGCACGGCGTCCGCTCCGCCGAGGCGACGGTCGCCACGCACGAGCAGGCTCAGCATCTCGGTGTGAGCGCCGGCTCCGCCCTCCTCCGCCTGCGCAGCATCAGCCGCAGCGAGGACGGGCTGCCGATCGAGTACTTCATCGCGTACCACCGGGGCGACCGCTCGCGCTTCGAGTTCCAGCTCCAGCAGGAGCAGTCCCAGGCGTCGCTGATGCACGTGGACGGATCGGGCGGTGCCTCCCCGGCGGGCACGGTGGGCTGACCCCGGCCGGTACGCTCGAGGGCATGAGCGACTGGACCAGCACCGCGATCGCCCTGCTGGAAGCCGATGCCAACCGCAGCGCCGACACGCACCTGCACCTGTTCCCGCTGCCGCCGGAGTGGGGCATCGACCTCTACCTCAAGGACGAGTCGGTGCACCCGACCGGCTCCCTCAAGCACCGCCTCGCGCGCTCCCTCCTCCTGTACGGACTCGTCAACGGGCGCATCCGCGAGGACACGACCCTCGTGGAGTCGTCGAGCGGGTCGACCGCGGTGTCGGAGGCCTACTTCGCCCGGATGCTGGGGCTGAAGTTCATCACGGTCGTGCCCCGATCGACGGTGCAGGAGAAGATCGACCTCATCGAGTTCTACGGCGGCACCTGCCATTTCGTCGACCGCGCGGAGGACATGTCACCCGAGGCGCAGCGCCTGGCGGCGGACTGCACCGGGCACTACCTCGACCAGTTCACCTACGCGGAGCGTGCGACCGACTGGCGCGGCAACAACAACATCGCCGACAGCGTGTTCGGCCAGCTCGCCCAGGAGCGGCATCCGATCCCCCGCTGGATCGTCACGGGCGCCGGCACCGGGGGTACCAGCGCCACCTTCGGCCGCTACGTGAAGTACCGCCGCCATGACACCAGGATCGCCGTCGTCGATCCCGAGGGCTCGGCCTTCTACGACGGCTGGGCGGGCACGGTCGACCCGCCGGCCGGACACCCGAGCCGCATCGAGGGCATCGGGCGGCCGCGGGTGGAGGCCTCCTTCGTGCCGTCCGTGATCGACGAGATGATCCAGGTGCCGGACGCGGGCTCCATCGCCGCGATCCGGCTCCTCCGCGAGCGCACCCTGCACTGGGCGGGCGGCTCCACCGGCACGAACCTCTACGGCGCGTTCCAGCTCATCGCCCGGATGCGTGCCGCGGGCGAGACCGGCAGCGTCGTGACCCTGATCTGCGACAGCGGTGTGCGGTACGCCGGCACGTACTACTCGGACGAGTGGGTCGCGCAGCAGGGGTGGGACCTCGCCCCGCACCGTGCGCGGATGGAGCGGTTCCTGGAGACCGGGGTCTGGGCGGACTGATCCTCGGGTTACGCTGACCCCATGACCACACTCATCCTCACTGTCGCGGGTGCCGATCGTCCGGGCCTCGTGGCCGCCGTCGCCGATGTCGTCGATGCCCATGGCGGCAACTGGGAGAACAGCTCCCTCGCCGAGCTCGCCGGCACGTTCGCGGGTGTCATCGAGGTGTCCGTGCCGACGGAGCGCACCGGGGAGCTCGAGACCGCGCTCCGGGGGATCCAGGGCCAGGGTCTGCTCACGCTCTCGGTGCTCACCGGCACGCCAGGGCCGTCCGAGGACGAGGAGCAGCTGCTCGTGATGCAGGTGCTCGGCAACGACCGCCCCGGCATCGTGCGCGAGGTGTCGGCGGTGCTGAACGCGCATGCCCTGAGCATCGAGGAGCTCACGACCGAGACCCGGGAGGCCGCGATGGCCGGCGGGAGGCTGTTCGAGGCGTCGGTGATCGCGAAAGTCCCGCCGACGGTCGACCTCGACGCCCTGCGTGCCGACCTGGAGCGCCTCGCGTCCGAGATCCAGGTCGACATCACGCTCGGCTGACTCCGTTCGCCGACCCACCCCCTTCGGTGCCGCCCACCCCCTTCCGGACGTCCGAATAGGGCCGGGGCGCGCGAAAGAGGGTGGCTCGGCCGGGAAACCAGGAGTCAGAGGCCGGAGTACCGCCGCACCCAGTACTCGGTGTAGGCGACGTGGGCGGACGCGGCGGCCGAGGCGGCCACCGGATCCGCGGCGGCGAGGCCGCGGAGGATCGCGCGGTGGCCGGCGTCGGAGTGGATCTTGAGCTCCGCGGCATCCTCCGGGTCGGAGATCCGGTAGGCACGGGAGCGGGAGCGCAGCACGTCGATCAGGCTCGTCAGGGCCTCGTTGCCCGCGACCGACGAGATGGCCATGTGGAACTCGTGGTCCAGGCGGGACTGCGCCTCGAAGTCCGTCGTCGACTCGATCTCCGTGAGCACCTCGTCGAGCGCGGCGACCGTGTCCTCGTCGATCCGGGCCGCGGCGAGCGCCGCCGCGTGCGGCTCGAGCACCCGTCGGAGCTCCGTCAGCTCCAGCACCCCGGCCATCGGCAGCAGTCCGACCGTGAGGGAGAGACTGCCGATGAGGTCGGCCGCGCGGAGCTCGCTGACGTAGCTGCCGGAACCGTGCCGCGTCTCCAGCACGCCCAGTGCGGCGAGGGTCCGGATGGCTTCGCGCAGCGACCCGCGCGAGACACCGAGCCGTTCGCACAGCTCCCCCTCGCTCGGCAGCCGGTCACCGGGGCGCAGGGCGCCGTCGGCGATGAGAGCCCGCAGGCCGTGCAGCGCCGTGTCCAGTGCGCTCATCGTCATCCTCTCTGCCACTCCCCACCCCTCGTGAAGTCTGTCGGACGCCCCGGGCGCCGCAAACTCGTATGACAACTATGTTTCATCTTCGCGGTTTCGTAGCCAAAACCGAAGGCGTGTGGCAAAGTTGTGCAACAACTCGCCCCCACTCACCGATGAGGTCCGATGCCCGCTCCGCAGTTCCCCGCTCCGCTCACGCTGAACTCCGGCCTGCGAGCGCGCGATGCCTGGCCCCTCGACCCGACGGTGATCCACCTCAACCACGGATCCTTCGGGGCGGTGCCGTCGGTCGTGGTCGCCCATCAGGACGCCCTGCGCCGCCGTGCCGATCTGAGCCCCGTGGAGTGGTTCCCGCGGATCGCGGAGCGGGTGCAGGAGGCGAGGCAGCGGACGGCTCCGTTCGTCGGCGCCCGCGCGGAGGACAGCGTGTTCGTGCCCAACGCCTCCGCCGCGGCCACGGTCGTCTACAACGCCCTCCAGCTCGACAGCGGCGACGAGATCCTCGTGACCGACCAGGGCTACGGGGCCATCACCATGGGCGCCGAGCGTCTCGCCCGCCGGTTCGGCGCCGCCGTCCGCACGGTCGCCCTGCCCCTGCTCGCCGACGACGACGAGATCGTGCAGCTCTTCGCCGACGCCCTCACCCCGCGCACGCGGCTGCTCGTCGTCGACCAGATCACCTCGCCCACCGCCCGCCTGCTGCCCACCCGCCGCATCGCCGACCTCGCGGCCGAGCGCGGCGTGCGCACCCTCGTCGACGGCGCCCATGCCCCCGGCCTCATCCCGGATGCGGCAGCCGTCGCCGGCGGCGACTGGTGGTTCGGGAATCTGCACAAGTGGCCCTGCGCCCCGCGCGGCTCCGCCCTCCTCGTCACCACCGCCCCCGACCGCGATGAGCTCTGGCCGCTGATCGACTCCTGGGCCGCGCGCGAGCCGTATCCCGAGCGCTTCGACACGCAGGGCACGATCGACGCGACGACCTACCTCGCCACCCCCACCGCGATCGAGTTCATCGAGGCGGAGTTCGGATGGGCGGCCGCCCGCGACGCCATGGCCACTCGGGCAGACGCCGGTGCCGAGCTCATCGCGGAGGCCCTGCGCCCCTTCAGCGACGAGGACCCGCTGACCCCCCTCCCCTCCCCAGTGCCGTCCATGCGACTCATCCGGCTGCCGCTCGGCCTCGGCGCCACCCGCGAGGAGGCCGACGCGCTGCGCATGGACCTCCTCGACGAGGTCGGCGTGGAGACCGCGTTCACGAGCTTCCGGGGCGTCGGCTATTTCCGCCTGTCCGCGCACCTGTACACGGAGGCGTCCGACATCGAGGCGTTCGTCGAGCGCTGCGTCCCCGCGATCCTGCGCCGCGCCGGCATCCGCCCCGCCGACGCCCTCATCCTCCCCTGACCCGCACCACCTCCCGCACGACCCACCCGAACACCACCCACCCCCACCGAGAGGCACATCGTGAAGAACAAGATCTTGACGACCGCAGCCGGAGTCGGCACCGTCGCCGTCCTCGCACTCACCGGCTGCTCCGGAGGCTCCGGCTCATCCGGCGGCGACGGCAGCGTCACCCTCCAGATGGTCGAGAGCCTGACGAACCCGGCGCGTACCGAGCTGCTCCGCGGACTGCTCGACGAGTTCGAGAAGGACAACCCCGACATCACCGTCACCCTGGTCTCCCCGCCCACCGAGCAGGCCGACCAGAAGATCCAGCAGATGCTGCAGTCCGGCAAGGGCGTCGATGTGCTCGAGGTGCGCGACATCACCGTCGGGCCGTTCGCGAACAACGGCTGGCTCTACGACCTCGGTCCCGATCTGAAGAAGTGGGACGGCTGGGACGCCCTGACCGAGAACGCGCAGTCGGCCTCGGTCGCGGAAGACGGCAAGAGCTACTTCGTCCCCTACGGCTTCTACGGCCTGTCGCTGTTCTACCGCACCGACCTCGTCGAGCAGGCCGGCTTCGACGGCCCGCCGCACAGCTGGAAGGACCTGCTGGAGCAGGCGTCGGCGATCCAGGACCCGTCGAACAACATCTACGGGTACGCGTTCCGTGGCGGTCAGAACGCGAACAGCAACGTCGTCGCCGCGATCGAGGCCTACACGATCGACGGCCTCGACACGGAGGACGCGTTCCTCATGGAGGACGGCTCGACGATCTTCGCCGCCCCCGAAGCGCAGGAGGCGGTCGACGACTACTTCGACCTGTTCAAGGAAGCCTCGCCGCCGTCCGCCGTCTCGTGGGGCTACCCCGAGATGGTCGCCGGGTTCACCAACGGCACCACGGCCTTCCTCCTGCAGGACCCGGAGGTCATCGCGACGGTGCAGGACTCCTCGCTGACCGAGGACCAGTGGGATACCGCGCCGCTGCTCGTCGGCCCGTCCGGCAAGGCCGCACAGCCCCTCGCCGTCGCCGGCTGGGGTGTCGCGGAGAACAGCGAGCACAAGGAGGCCGCGGTGAAGCTCGTCGAGTTCCTGTCGTCCGCCGAGCCCGCCACCGAGTTCGCGCAGGCGAACAGCCTCGTCCCGATCATCGCGGCCGCCGCGGACGACGAGTTCTACTCCACCGGCCCCTGGACCAGCTACGTCACCATGACCGAGGACCCGGAGACCTACGTCAACGTGCGTCAGCCGCGCGGCGTGAGCTGGTGGACCGAGTGGATCCAGAAGTCCGACCAGGACGTGCAGAGCGTGCTGTTGGGCAACATGTCCACCAAGGACCTCCTCGCCTCGTGGGACGCGTTCTGGACCGAGAAGTACGCCGCGGAGAAGGGTTGATCCGTGGCCCGCACCATCCGTGAAGGGGGCTCCGTCGGCACCGCCGGCGGGGCCTCCCCGGCATCGCGTCGTCGCCCCTTCCGGGGCCGCACCGCCCTCACGCTGCTGGCCTTCCTCGCGCCGGCGATCGTCTTCGTCTGCTGGTTCACCTACTGGCCGATGCTGCAGGGCGCCCGCATGGCCTTCCACGACTGGAACCTGTGGGATCTCACCTCGACGCCGTTCGTGGGCTTCGACAACTTCCTCGCCGTCTTCCGCGACCCGGCGTTCCCGACCGTGGCGTGGAACTCGGTGCTCTGGGTGGTCGGCTCGCTCGTGCCGCAGCTCGTGATCGGGTTCCTCATCGCGCTCGCCCTGCGCAAGCGGTTCCGCTTCCGCGGCCTCTACCAGGCGCTGGTGTTCTTCCCGTGGGCGGTGTCCGGCTTCCTCATCGGCATGCTGTTCCGCTGGATGTTCAACGCCGAGTTCGGCGTCGTCAACGACCTGCTCATGAAGGCGGGCCTGATCGACGCCCCGCTGCCGTGGCTGGCCGACCCGAAGCTCGCGATGTTCGCCGTGATCGTCGCGAACATCTGGTACGGCGTGACCTTCTTCGCGATCATGATCCTCGCCGCTCTCCAGTCGGTGCCGGACGAGATGCTGGAGGCGGCGAGCCTCGACGGCGCCGGCAAGGTGCGGCAGCTGTTCTCGATCATCATCCCGTACATCTCGATGACGCTGCTGCTGACGATCCTGCTGCGCGTGATCTGGATCTTCAACTTCCCCGACATCATCTACGCGATGACGAACGGCGGCCCCGCCAACCAGACCCACATCATCACGACGTGGATGATCAACTACACGCAGCAGGGCAACTACGGCATCGCGAGCGCCATCGGGCTCATCGTCGTGGCGTTCCTCATGGTGTTCTGCGCGTTCTACCTGATGGCGATGCGGAGAGTGCAGCGATGACCATCACCTCATCCGTCCGGACCGGCTCCTCGGTCACCGAGACCCGTCGCATCACGGTGCCCGACCCGAAGGCCGCCCCGCGCCCCAAGCCCCGGGTCTCGGTGGGCGGCGTGGTGCGTATCGTCGGCCTGGGGCTGTGGCTGCTCATCACGCTGTTCCCGCTGTACTGGATCACGCTCACCGCGTTCAAGTCGCCGGGGACCATCAACCGCTTCCCGATCGAGTACTGGCCGAGCGAGCCCTCGCTGGACAACTTCACGAGCCTGTTCGAGAAGAGCTCCTTCGGGACGTTCCTGGCGAACTCGGCCATCGTGGCGGTGTCGGCCGGCGCGGTGGCGACGCTCATCGCCCTGCTCAGCGCCTACGTGCTGGCGCGGTTCGAGTTCCGCGGCAAAGGCACGGTGCTCATCGCGTTCCTGCTGACGCAGATGATCCCGGCGTTCATCGCCCTCGGACCGCTGTACTCGATGATGACCGACCTGGGACTCGTCGACACCAAGCCCGGTCTCATCCTCGTCTACATCGCGATCTGCATCCCGTTCTCCACGGTCATGCTGCGGGGCTTCTTCGAGAACGTCCCCGACGCGCTGGAGGAGGCGGCGATGATCGACGGCTGCTCCCGCCTGGGCGCCCTGTTCCGGGTGCTCGTGCCGGTGATGACCCCTGGCATCATCGCCGCGTTCATCTTCAACTTCGTGAACTGCTGGAACGAGCTGTTCCTGTCGGTCGTGCTGATGAACACCGATGCGAACCGCACCGTGCCCTCGGCGCTCAACGGCTTCATCTCCACGTTCAACATCGACTGGGGCTCCATGAGCGCCGCGGCCGTGCTGACGATCCTCCCGACGATGGTGATGTTCGCCCTCGCCAGCCGCTGGATCGTCCAGGGCCTCACGGCCGGGGCCGTCAAGGAGTAACCCGCCCGAATCGCGCAAATGGTCCCATTCCTTGACGGAATGGGACCATTTGCGCGATTCGAAGGCCTAGACGAGCCGGGACTTCGGCGACACCGAGTACGTGTGCTCGGCGTCGCGGTTTACCGTGTCGCCGAGAGCCTCGTCGATCGCGGTCATGGTGTCGGCGTCGAGCTTCACGCCGGAGGCCTTGACCGTGTCGGCGAGCTGCTCCGGACGGGAGGCGCCGACGAGGGCCGCCGCGACGTTCGGGTTCTGCAGCACCCACGCGATCGCGAGCTGCGGCATCGACAGTCCCGCCTGCTCCGCGATCGGCTTGAGGCGCTGCACCGCGGTGAGGATCTCGTCCTGCAGGAAGCTCTTGATGAAGCCCGCGCCCGAGTTCTGATCCGTCGCCCGCGACCCCTCCGGCACCGGCTGGCCAGGGAGGTACTTCCCGCTCAGCACGCCCTGCGCCATCGGCGACCAGACGATCTGCGAGATGCCCAGCTCCTCCGACGCGGGGACCACCTTGCCCTCGATGACCCGCCACAGCATGGAGTACTGCGGCTGGTTGGAGATGAGCTGGATGCCGAGCTGCTTCGCCAGCGCGTGCCCTTCGCGGAGCTGCTCCGCCGTCCACTCCGAGACGCCGATGTAGAGCGCCTTGCCCTGCCGGACGACGTCGGCGAAGGCCTGGAACGTCTCCTCGAGCGGGGTCTCGTAGTCGAAGCGGTGTGCCTGGTAGAGATCGACGTAGTCGGTGCCGAGGCGCTGCAGCGAGCCGTTGATCGACTCCATGATGTGCTTCCGGCTCAGGCCGGTGTCGTTCGGACCCTTGGGGCCGGTCGGGAAGTAGACCTTCGTGAAGATCTCGAGGCTCTCGCGACGCTGGCCCTCCAGAGCCTTGCCGAGCACGACCTCGGCGGCCGTGTTGGCGTAGGTGTCCGCGGTGTCGAACGTGGTGATGCCGGCGTCCAGGGCGGCGTGCACGGTCTTGACCGCGGCGTCGTCCTCGACCTGCGAGGCGTGCGTGACCCAGTTGCCGTACGTGATCTCCGAGACCTTGAGACCGCTGTTGCCGAGATAGCGATAGTTGACCATGGACCAACGCTAGTCCCGACGGCGGACCGGTGGGCCGGATCAACCGTGATCGTCAGGCGGTGGCGGGCGCCGGTCCGCGGCGGCGGGACGTGAGCGCGGCCCCGACCAGCACCCCGGCCGCGGCGAGCGCGCTGACCGCGTACAGGGGAAGCGCCCACGGGGAGGCGTCGGCGCCGCTGATGCCGAAGGTGTCGGCAAGTCCCATGCCCGGGCCGAACGACGCGACGAAGTAGGCCGGAGCCCCGCCCATGAGCAGCGCGAGGAAGGTCATGCCGGCCACCACCGCCGGAGCCCGTGTGAGGAGGCAGACGACGGCCGTCCCGATGGCCAGGCACACCCCCGCACCGAGGATGCCGAGGACGGTCGGCGGCATGAGGCTCTCCCCGGCGTTGGACATCGCGGCCCGGACCTCGTCGAGCGAGAGGTCGCCCGGAGCCGCGGCCAGCGGATTCAGCACGAGGATCTGCACCGCGGCGAGGGCGGCGTACGCGGTGACGGCGAGCACTCCGGCCACGCAGATCCAGAGGGTGGGGCGGGGCACCGGTGTCATGCGGTCACCCTAGGCAGGGCTGCTGAGAGTCTCCCGGTACTCGCGCCAGGCGGCACCCAAGCGGCGCACCCCCTCCGTGAGCACGTCGTCCGGCGCGGTGAACGGCAGGCGCACGTGGTCGTCCGGCGCGGCGGCCGAGACCGCGAAGGCCCCGGTGCCCGCGATCGAGACCCCGTGCGCCGCGGCGACGCGCGCGAGAGCCGATGCGGAGCCCCGAGGCAGCGCCGCCCACAGCGAGAGTCCGCCCCGAGGGGGGTCGTAGGTCCAGTCGGGGAGGTGCGCGGCCATCAGCTCCTGCAGCAGGAGGAGCCGCTGCTGGTGCACGCGGCTGTTGGCGCGGCGGAGCTCCGTCGCGTGGGCGATGAGGTCGAGTGCGAGGAGCTGGCCGGGCACGCTCGTGGACTGGTCGGCGAGCTGCCGGGCGCCGCGGAGCCGCCGGACCAGCACCGGGTCGGCCCGCAGCCACCCGATCCGCAGCCCGGCCCATGCCCACTTCGACACGGATTCGACGACGAGCACCGGGGCGTCCGGCCGCTCCGAGGCGAGCGTGGGCGGCACGACCCCATCGAACGAGATGCCGGCGACGACGCGGTCCTCGATCACGGGGACCCCGTACTGCGCGGCGAGCTCGGCCACCCGGTGGCGCGCCGCCGCGGGAAGTCGCGTCCCCGTCGGGTTCTGGTGGTGCGGGTTGAGCGCGACGAGCACGGGACGCAGCCGGGCCATCGCCTGCTCCAGCGCGTCGACGTCGAGGCCGTCCGCGCCCATCGGCACGCCGTGCACGGTGCCGCCGCGCAGCCCCACGGAGTCGGTCACGCCCGGCCAGGTGATCTCCTCCGCGAGCACGACGTCGCCGGGCTCCACGAGCGCGTTGACGACGAGGCTGATGGCCTGCTGCGCGCCGTGGGTCACGAGGATCTGCTCGGGCGTGGTCGGCGTCCCCTCGGCGCGGTACATGTCGGCGATGAGTTCGCGGAGCGCGGGGAGCCCCGCGGGGTCGGTCTCCGGGAGCAGGGCGAGGTCGAGCCGCGGCTGGTGGTCGCGGATGAGCTGCACACCGAGGTCCGGGATCTGCGGCACCGTGCGGAGCAGATCGATCGCGTTGGGGAGAGCCGAGAACAGCGCCTCGCCGCGGCCGGGACGGCGGTCCGCCGCGGGGGTCGTCCTCGCCCCCGCGACCGTGGTCCCGCTCCCCTGCCGGCGCTCGACGAGGCCCTGCTCGGCGAGGGACGCATAGGCCGACACGACCGTGCCCCGCGAGACCGCGACCGCCGCGGAGAGGGCGCGTTCGGCAGGCAGGCGGTCGGCGGGACGCAGCTCACCCCCGCCGATCAGGGCGGCGATCGCCGCGGCGAGGCGGGTGGAGAGGGTGCCGTCGCCGTGGGCCCAGCGGCCGAGGCGTGCGGCGAGAGCGCCCGCGGCGACCTCACCGCCCTGCACGAGGGGGCCGGGGGCCGATCCGTGGGCCACCGGCGTCGCATTGGCCCTGTCAAGGGTGTCCATGAGAGCCGATCCTGGACCAATGACAGCTTCAACGTCCAGCTTCGGCATCGATCTCGGTCCAATTCAGCGGGATTGGACCATCGGCGAGCTTCTCGCATGGCTCCAGGACGACGCCCGCACGCACGACCCGGCCCTCCGTGAGCCGCTCGCCCGCATCGAGGCCGCCGTGACCGGCACCCCGTGGCCGAGGTCCCCGTCCACGGTGGCCTTGATCCGTTCTCTCGCGACGGCGTCTCGGTCCGGAGGCCTCTCCCGTGTTCGAATCGCCCACTTTGCTCCGAATCCGGCCGGGATGGAGCACAGTGCGCGATTCGAAACGAGTCAGGTGGCCTGAGCCCCGGCGCCGGAGGCGGGAGTGGTGACGATGTCGGCGCGGTCGCGGAAGCCCTCCGCCGTGACCCTGTCCAGCGCGACCTGCTTGCGGATGGCCAGCGCCTTCTCATAGAGGCTCGGGTCGCCGTAGCTCGTGAGCACCTTCACCAGCACCGGCAGCAGCTCGATCATGAAGAACAGCGCCGCGATGAGGATGTGCGCCCAGAGGATCGCGGGCTCCTTCTCACTCAGGCGGTTGAGGCCGCTGATCTGGCTCAGCAGCCCCACCGCCCCGGCGTTGCCCTGCGCCACGGAGTCCGCGCGGGCGTTGTAGGCCGCGAGCGCCTGCTCGTAGGTGTCACGCGCGGCGGGGAGTTCATCCTTCGCCTGCTGACGGTTCTGCGACTCCGAGGCCGTGGTGTTCTCCTTGGCTGCGCTTCCGGCAGCGGCGAGTTCCTCGTTCGCGGTGCGGAGCTGGGCCGCGAGCGCGTCGTAGGTCTGCTGGGCCTCGGCGAGCTGGGCCTGGGCGGCCTGAGAGCTCGCGCCCTCGCCGTTCACGCCGGTGCAGCCGGGGACGGTGCCCGCACCCTCGCCCGTGAGCTCGCACTGGTACAGCGTCCGCGCCTGGTCGATCACGGCCTGCTGCTCCGTGAGCTTGGCCGTCAGGTCGTCGACCGTGGACTGGGCGGCGGATTCGGTCGCCGACGACGATTCGGTCCCGGCGACGATGCCCGTCGCCGCCTGGTTCTCGAGCGCCGCGACACGCTCGGACGCCGCATCCAGCGCCTTCTTCTCCGGACCGGTCTCGAGCGCCTCCTGGTCGGCCTGCGCCTGGACGATGTTGGTCGCGGCGACCTCGCGCGAGATGTCGTTGTGGAAGATCTGCAGAACGAGCGGCTCCGCGACGACGAAACCGATGATCGCGGCCATGATGACGCGGGGGATCGCCAGGCCGATGAGCTTCCAGACGTTGCGGGTCGACGTCATGGTCGAGGTCAGGAAGCGGTCGAGGTTGAAGATGATGAGCGCCCACACGATCGCGAGCGGGATGGCGAGCCAGACCGCCGCGCGCACGCCCGTCGTGAGGGCGAAGAGCATGGAGATCGCGCTGACGAGGGCGGTGCCGGCGAGCACGAAGAACATCTGCACGAAACGCGGGGTCTCGCCGGGGACACGGTCGAGGATCTCGCCCTCGGCCCCGCCGAGGATCGCGAGAGCACGGAGGCGCTCGGCGGCGGTGCGACGACGACGCGGCTTCCGGACGCGCGGCGGACGCGCCTTCCGCGCGGGGACGGGCTCCGCGTCGACCGGGGCGTCGGGCGCCGTCACCGGCTCGGGCGTCGGGTCGTCGGACGCGACGTCGGACTGCGCGGACGTGTCGCCGGTCGGCTCGTACTCGCGCAGGAAGTCGAGGTCATCCGTCTCGGCGTTCGGGTCGCCGTCGAGGATGATCCGACCCTGCGAGTCGAAGCGACCCGGGCGGTGGGCGGAATAGGGCATCCCGATAATCTACGAAACTCCGCCTGTGCATACCGTGGAAGATCCCTTGGACGGGCCTTCGAGTCGCGCGAATGGCGGCATCCGGGCCGGATGTGGAGCCAGGTGAGCGATTCGAACCGGGGTCAGGCCATCGCCGCGGCGGCAGCCTCGTCCTCGGTCGTCGCGACGAGCTGTCCGCAGGCGCCGTCGATCTCCTTGCCGCGGGTGTCGCGGAGGGTCGTCGGGATGCCGGCGTCGTTCAGCCGTCGCACGAACTCGTCCGTGACATCCTTCTCCGACGAGGTCCAGATCGAGCCCGGCGTCGGGTTCAGCGGGATCGGGTTCACGTGCACCCACCCGCGACCGCGCTGGTTGAGCTTGTCCGCCAGCAGGTCGGCCCGCCAGGCGTGGTCGTTCATGTCCTTGATGAGGGCGTACTCGATGGACACGCGGCGCCCGGTCTTGGCGTAGTAGTCGTAGGCCGCGTCGAGCGCCTCGTCGACCTTCCACCGCGAGTTCACGGGGATGAGCTCGTCGCGCAGGTGGTCGTCGGGGGCGTGCAGCGACAGGGCGAACGTGACGGGGATGTTCTCGTCGGCCAGCTTCCTGATCGCGGGCACGAGCCCCACCGTCGACACGGTGATTCCGCGGGCGCTCATGCCGAGACCGTCGGGCTGCGGGGCGACCATGGTGCGCACCGCGTCCATGACGCGCTTGTAGTTGGCCAGCGGCTCCCCCATGCCCATGAAGACGATGTTGGAGACGCGCTCCATGCTGTGATCGTCGCGCTTCTTGCCGCCCAGCTCGCCGTTCGCGATGGCCCGGTTGGCCCGGACGATCTGCTCGATGATCTCGGCGGTGGACATGTTGCGCGTCAGCCCCGCCTGACCCGTGGCACAGAACGGGCAGTTCATGCCGCAGCCGGCCTGGCTCGACACGCACAGCGTGATGCGTCCGGGGTAGCGCATGAGGACCGACTCGACGAGCGCGCCGTCGTGCAGGCGCCAGAGGAACTTGATGGTGTCGCCGCGGTCGGTCTCCAGCCGCCGCACCTCGGTCATGAGGGGCGGGAGCATGCCGGCGACGAGCTCGTCGCGGATACCGGCGGGGAGATCCGTCATCTCCGCGGGGTCGGACGTGTAGTGGCGGAAGTAGTGCGTGGCGAGCTGCTTGGCGCGGAACCCGGGGAGTCCGAGCTCCTTCACCTTCTCGATGCGCTCGGCCGGGGTGAGGTCGGCGAGGTGGACCGGCGGCTTGCCGCGCTTCGGGCTCGCGAACTGCAGCAGGGGGCGCCCCTCGGCGTCCTTCTTCTGGGTCCAGCCCTCGGTCGCGGGGCGCACCTGCGGGGCTCGGGTCTCGCGGATCGCCCCCGAACGGGACGACGCGGGCGCAGTCGCGGGGCGCGTCTCGGGTGTGCGGGGGTTCTCGGCCATCCCTCCAGGGTACCGGGATGCGGGTGGGAGGCGGCTGGGCACGATCCCTGTCGCGCGGGCGCTTCACGGCTACTTGTAATGACAAGTTGCGGTGCGGAAGAATGGGCGCATCCCCCTCGATCAAGGAGCAGCATGTCCGACCGTCTCGCCCGCGCCCGCACCACCGGCATCCTCGCCGTCCTCCGCGCCCCGTCGCCGGAGCTGGCTCTGGAGGCGTCGGAGGCGATCATCCGCGGCGGAGTCTCCGGTATCGAGGTGACCTTCTCGACCCCCGACGCGCCGGCCGTGATCCGCGAGCTCATCGCCCGCCACGGAGACGCCGCGTACATCGGCGCCGGCACCGTCACGACGGCGGAGCAGGCGACCCAGGCCGCCGACGCGGGTGCCGCGTTCCTCGTCAGCCCGGGAACCCTCCCCGACCTCACGCGCGCCATGCTCGACACCGGCCGCGTCGTGATGACCGGCGCGATGACCCCGACCGAGGTCATGGGCGCCCTCGAACTCGGGGTCGACGTCGTGAAGATCTTCCCCGCCTCCCTCGGCGGCCCCTCCTACCTCGGTGCGCTGCGCGGACCCTTCCCCGACGCCCCGCTGATGCCCACGGGCGGCGTGAAGCCCGACAACCTCGCCGACTGGTTCGCGGCCGGCGCGGTCGCCGTGGGGGCCGGTGGCGACCTCGCGAACGGCACCGCGATCGCGAACGCAGACTGGGCGGACATCGAGGAGCGCGCCGCGCGCTTCGCCGCCGCCCTCGCTGCCACGCGGAGCTGAGCCGCCGACCTCCGGGATCATTTGGTATACCGGATGCATGCGGATGCGACGGAGTGCGGCGGTCGGCGTGCTCGCGGGGGCACTGCTTCTCGCCCCAGCCTGCACCGCTGCACCCTCGTCGCCCCACACGGCACGGATCCCGGAGGTTCCCATGACCGACGCCACGTCCGACCTGCTCGCCGCGGCCGCCGCGGGGGACGCTGACGCCGTCCGCCGCGCGCTCGACGCGGGCGCCGACATCGAGGCCCGTGGCGACGGCGGCATGACCCCCCTGATCACGGCCACCAAGGCGAACCACGTCGACGCGGCACGGCTCCTGATCGAGGCCGGCGCCGACGTGAACGCGAAGGACGACATCCAGGACTCCGCCTACCTCTACGCCGGCGCCCGCGGGCATGACGGGATCCTGCGGATGACCCTGGCGCACGGAGCGGACCTCCGCAGCACGAACCGCTTCGGCGGCACCGCACTGATCCCCGCGTCCGAGCGCGGCCTGCTGCCGACGGTGGAGATCCTGCTGGAGGCGGGGGTCGATCCGGATCACATCAACAACCTCGGCTGGACCGCCCTGCACGAGGCGATCGTGCTCGGCGACGGCTCCGCCCGCTACGTCGAGGTGGTGCGCGCTCTCCTCGACGGCGGCGCCGATGCGACCATCCGCGACGGCGACGGTGTGCTGCCGCTGGACCTCGCGACCGACCGCGGGTATGACGCCATCGCCGCCGAGCTCCGGCGGTGACAGCGCTCGATCCCTGGGCCTGGGCCGCGCTGGGCGTGGCCGCGGTCGTCATCGGGATCTCGAAGACCGCTCTTCCGGGCGGCAGCATCCTTGCGATCGCCCTGTTCGCCGCGGTCCTCCCCGCACGCACCTCCACGGCCGCGACGCTCCTGCTGCTGATGGTGGGCGACGTGTTCGCGCTGCTGGCCTACCGACGGCACGCGCATTGGCCGACGCTGCTGCGCCTCGCACCCGCGGTGGTGGCCGGACTCCTCCTCGGCTTCGCCTTCCTCGCCCTGACGGGAGACGGTGTCGTCCGCCGCGCCATCGGCGTGATCCTGCTGCTCATGATCGCCGTGACGCTGTGGCGGCGATGGCGGCAGGCGCGGGCGGAGCAGGAGGCGGCGGCCCGGGGCGGCGCGCTGCTGGCCGGCGTCTACGGCACGCTCGGCGGTTTCACGACCATGGTGGCGAACGCGGGCGGGCCGGTCATGTCGATGTACTTCCTCGCCACGCGGACGCCCGTCCAGGTGTTCCTGGGCACCTCCGCCTGGTTCTTCGCGATCATCAACGTGATCAAGGTGCCGTTCCTCGCCGGCATCGGGCTGTTCACCGGGCCCGTGCTGCTCACCGATGCGATCCTCGCGCCGCTCGTGGTGCTCGG
Source organism: Microbacterium sp. CFSPD4_SD4 (assembly GCF_057364585.1). NCBI lineage: Bacteria > Bacillati > Actinomycetota > Actinomycetes > Micrococcales > Microbacteriaceae > Microbacterium > Microbacterium sp. CFSPD4_SD4. The sequence goes on along the minus strand of NZ_JBNFOC010000008.1, from coordinate 84,094 downwards.
TGCGCTGCTCGGTCTGCGGGTGACGCGGCGCCTGGACCAGCGGCTCTTCGACCGCATCGTGATCGTGCTGACGATCCTCGGCGCCGTGTATCTGCTGCCCTAGCCCTTCGACAGGCTCAGCCCCTTCGACAGGCTCAGGGACCCAACGGTTCGACGGACTCTGGGCCCTTCGACAGGCTCAGGGACCCAACGCTTCGACGGGCTCAGCCCCTTCGACAGGCTCAGGGACCCAGAGCTGGGTCGCTGAGCCTGTCGAAGCGCGTCAATCCAGGAAGATGTCCGGGAACAGCGCGCTGTCCGGAGTCCCCGGCACCGCGGCGTAGCCCGAGAAGTCGGTGACGCCGTTCGCCTCGAGCACGTCCTCCACGATCAGCGACTGTCCCGTGTAGGTGCGCGCCGGCTGGGTGAGCACGGCGTAGGCGGCGTCGGCGTAGATGTCGGCGGTCCGGCTCGCGGCCATCACCTTGTCGCCGCCGAGGAGGTTCTGCACCGCGGCCGTCGCGATCGTCGTGCGCGGCCACAGCGTGTTGGCGGCGATGCCGTCGGCCGCGAACTCCGCCGCGAGTCCGAGCGTGACCATCGTCATCCCGTACTTGGCCAGCGTGTACCCGGTGTGCGCGCCCAGCCACTTCGGCGTGGGGTTCAGGGGCGGCGAGAGCGAGAGGATGTGCGGGTTCTCGGCGTCCCTGAGGATGGGCACCGCGGCCCGGGAGAGCATGAAGGTGCCGCGGACGTTCACATCCTGCATCAGGTCGTACTTCTTCGCGGAGAGGTCGAGCGACCGGGAGAGGTCGATGACGCTGGCGTTGTTGAGGACGATGTCGATCCCGCCGAACTCACCCTGCGTCTTCATGACGGCCTCGGTGATGTGGTCGTCGTCCCGCACGTCGCCCACGATCGGCAGGGCCTGGCCGCCGGCGGCGCGGATCTGCTCGGCCGCGCTGTGCACGGTGCCCTCGAGCTTCGGGTGCGGGGAGTCGGTCTTGGCGAGCATCGCGATGTTCGCGCCGTCCGCGGCCGCGCGCAGGGCGATCGCGAGGCCGATCCCGCGGCTGCCGCCCGACATGAGGATGGTCTTTCCGGCGAGTGTGCTCATGGTTCTCGTTTCGAATCGCTTGATTGGCTGGATTTCCGGGTCGAATCGGGTCATTCAGGCGATTCGAAGCCGGGAGGGGTCACCGCGGGGCCATGCGGATGGCGCCGTCGAGGCGGATGGTCTCGCCGTTGAGGTAGCCGTTCTCGACGATCTGCTGCACGAGGGCGGCGTACTCGTCGGGGCGTCCGAGGCGAGCGGGGAACGGCACCTGCTGTCCGAGCGAGTCCTGCGCCTCCTGCGGCAGGCCCATGAGCATCGGGGTCTCCATGATGCCCGGGGCGATCGTGCACACGCGGATGGCGTGACGGGCGAGCTCGCGGGCGATCGGCAGGGTCATGGCGTGCACGCCGCCCTTGGACGCCGAGTACGCCGGCTGCCCGATCTGTCCGTCGAACGCGGCGACGCTCGCGGTGTTGACGATGACCCCCCGCTCCTCGTCGTGCAGCTCGTTCGCGGCGATGACGGCGGCGGCCTGGGAGATCACGTTGAACGTGCCGACGAGGTTGATGCGCACGATGCGCTCGAAGTCGGCGAGGACGGCGGGCGTGCCGTCCCGGTCGAGCACCTTGGCAGGCGGGGCGATGCCGGCGCAGTTCACGACCACCCGCAGCGGCGCGGCGGCCTGTGCCGCGGCGACGGCGGCCTTGACCTCGTCGACGCTCGTCACATCGGCGGGCACGAAGAGACCGCCGAGCTCTGCGGCGATCCCCTCCCCCTTCGACGAGGCGAGGTCGATGATCGTGACGTGCGCGCCTGCGGCCGTGAGCCGACGGGCGGTGGCCAGCCCGAGTCCGGAGGCGCCGCCGGTGACGAGGGCACCCTGTCCGCTGATCTGCATCTGATGTTCTCCTTCGAACGTCGTCGTGCGACATGCATGGAACGCAGTCCCAGCCTATGCGGTTCTTGGTGTCACCGCAGGCCCGCCGCGTCGACCCGAGCCTACGACACCGAGGTTCCGGCAGGATGGAGAGGTGAGCATCCCCGCCGCCTCCGTCGAGGTCCCCGCCCGGGTCCGCGAACTCGCCGCCGGGGCCGCGCTGACCCCCGCGTGGCGCAACGCGATCGGCGGCCTGACCTTCCGCACCGACGACGGCCGCTACATCAAATGGGGTCCCCACGATCCCGAGGCGAACATGCGCGACGAGGCCGAGCGGATGCGCTGGGCCCGCACCTGGACCACGGTGCCCGAGGTGCTCTCCCAGGGCCAGGACGAGGCGCACGAATGGCTCGTGACGGCGGCCCTCCCCGGCAGCAGTGCCGTGGATCCGCGGTGGGCCGCCTCTCCCGAGGCCGCCGTCCGCGCGGTCGGGCTCGGCCTGCGCCTCCTGCACGATGCGCTCCCCGTCCCGGAGTGCCCGTGGACCTGGAGCCCTGAGGAGCGCATCGCGAACGCCGCCGCCCGTGGCACGCTGGTGCCGACGGACCTGCAGGAGCCCCCGTCGATCGACCGGCTCGTGGTCTGCCACGGCGACGCGTGCCTCCCCAACACCCTGCTCGACGACGACGGCCGTCCGGTGGCCCACGTCGACCTCGCCGCGCTCGGCGTCGCCGACCGGTGGGCCGACATCGCCGTGGCCGCCATGAGCACGCTGTGGAACTTCGGTCCCGGGTGGGAGGACACGCTCATCGCGGCCTACGGCGTCGACCCCGATCCCCCGAGACTGGAGTACTACCGACGGCTCTGGAACGAGACCTGAGCCGCGCTCACGCCTCGGGATGTGCGTCGCTGAGGAGACTCCCGTCGGGCGGCCGCCGATCCCACGACGGTTTGCGCAGCGCGTAGAACAGCAGCGGCGGCACGCCGAGCACGACGATCACCAGTCCGACGATCCACGGGTACGCGGCCGCCGGGAACGCGGTGAAGCCGTCGGGCGGGATGAAGGCGAGCACGAACGCGGCGAGGCAGGCGACGAAACCGACCCCGGCGACGAACGGCAGGGCCTTCACGCGATAGGCCCGGTGGACGTCGGGCGCCTTCCGCCGCAGCACCATCGCCGAGGCGAACATGAGCATGTACATGATGAGGTACAGCGCGGCGGCCATGTCGATGAGGGCGACGAAGGCCGCGCTGACGTTCGGCACGATGATGAAGATCGCCGCGAGGATCGTGACGATCGTGCCCTGGAGCATGAGGATGCCCGACTGGACCCCGGCCTTGTTGCGCTTCTGCAGCAGCGGCGGGAGCAGACCCGTCTCCGCCGCCGCCAGCACGCCCTTGGACGGACCGGCGACCCAGGTCACCACCGAGGCGAGGGCCCCGGCGGCGATGAGCGCGGACACGACGGCCGTCGCCCACCCCATGTCCCAGTGGTCGAAGTACTCCCCGAACGCGAGCATGATGCCGTTCGTCAGCCCGAGCTCCTTCTCCGGCACCGCGACCGCGATCGCGATGGTGGGCAGGATGAAGACGAGCAGGATGAGGCCGGCGGCGAGGAACACCGAGCGCGGATAGCCCTTGCCGGGATCCTTCATCTGGTTCACGTGGACCGCATTCACCTCCATACCGGCGTAGGCGAGCACGTTCGACACGATCAGCACGATGGAGGCCAGCCCCGTGAACGGCGGGATCATCGCCGAGGCGTCCAGCGGCACCTGACTCTTCTCTCCGCTGAACACCCACACCGCCCCGAACACGATGAGCAGCACCGCCGGGAACAGGGTGCCGAGGATGCCGCCCCAGGAGCCGAGCTTCGCGAAGAGGTCGCCGCCGCGGAGGGTGACCAGGGTGGAGCCCCAGTAGAAGACGATGATGACGACCGCGGTGAAGAACCCGGAGCTGGACAGCGAGGGGTCGAGGAAGACGAAGGCGAGGGCGCCGGCCACGAACGCGAGCTGCGTCGGGAACCAGACCACGTTCTGGATCCACTGCAGCCACACCGCGGTGAACCCCCAGCGGTTGCCGAGGGCCTCGCGCACCCAGACGTACACGCCGCCCTTCCACCCCGTCGCGAGCTCGGCCGCGACGAGGGCCGTGGGGATGAGGAAGAGGATCGCCGGGATGATGTAGAGCGTGACGCTGCCGAGGCCGTAGATCGCCATCGCCGGAAGCGAGCGCAGGCTCGCCACGACCACGAGGGTGAGCAGGGCGAGCTGTCCGACGCCGAGGACGGCGACGGCGGGACGGGAGACGCGCGGCGTGGAGGCGGCGCCGGCGGCACCGGACTGCGGGGCGGACATATCGGCCCCCTAGTGGTGGAACGCCGAGTCGGGGTGGTCGGACGGCATCGGAGCCGTGAGCGCGTCGAGGTGTGCCACCTCGGCGGTGATGGCCTCGAGCAGTTCGGCGGCCAGGTCCATGCTGAGCCCGTTGCGCACGACGATCCGCTGCACCGTGAGGTCTTCGAGGTCCGCGGGCATGGGATAGGCGGGCACGAGCCAGCCGCGCATCCGGAGGCGGTCCTGGAGGTGGTAGAGCGTCCACTTGTCGGTGTGCCCGTCCTTCAGGCGCCAGGCGAAGACGGGGATGTCGCTGCCGTCGTTCCACAGCTCGAACGCATCGAGCTTCGCGATGCCCGCGGAGAGGAACTTCGCCACGTCCTGCGAGGCCTGCTGCACGGCCCGGTAGCCCTCGAACCCGAGGCGGAGGAACAGGTAGTACTGCAGCAGCACCTGAGCGCCAGGGCGGGAGAAGTTCAGGGCGAAGGTCGGCATCTCCCCGCCGAGATAGCTCACCTTGAACACCAGGTCCTCCGGCAGCCAGTGCGCGTCGCGCCAGACCACCCACCCGAGACCCGGGTAGACGAGACCGTACTTGTGTCCCGAGGTGCTGATGGAATGCACGCGCTCCAGCCGGAAGTCCCAGACCAGGTCGGGCTGGAGGAACGGGGCGATCATCGCGCCCGAGGCGCCGTCCACGTGGATCGGGATGTCGAGACCCGTCTTCTCCTGGATCGCGTCGAGCGCCGCGGCGATCTCGGCCACCGGCTCGTACATGCCGGTGTAGGTGACGCCCATGATGGCGACCACCCCGATGGTGTTCTCGTCCACGTACTTCTCGAGGTCATGGCCGTCGAGCGTCTTGTGCTCCTCGCTGATGGGCACGTAGCGCGGTTCGACGTCGAAGTAGTTGCAGAACTTCTCCCAGCACACCTGCACCGCGCTCGACATCACGAGGTTCGGCGTGGAGGCGTCCTTGCCGGCGGCACGGCGGGCCTGCTGCCAGCGACGCTTGAACGCGAGACCGCCGAGCATGCACGCCTCGGAGGAGCCGATGGTCGACGTGCCGATGCTGCGGGAGGCGTCCGGCGCCTTCCACAGGTTCGCGAGCATGTGCCAGCAGTTGTCCTCGATGGCGGCGGTCTGCGGATACTCGTCCTTGTCGATCATGTTCTTGTCGAAGGAGGCCATGTAGACCTGCTTCGCCTCGTCATCCATCCAGGTGCTGACGAAGGTGGCGAGGTTGAGGCGCGCGTTGCCGTCGAGGATGGTCTCGTCCTCGACGATCTGCTTCGCCGTCGCGGGAAGCGACTCGGAATCCGGGATGACGTGTCGCGGTGCGACGGTGGCCTCACCCGGCCGCGTGAACAGCGGCTGGTCGTCGGCGGAGGAGATGCTCATGGGACGTCCCTTTCGGTCGGTGTCGATTGGCACTGTCTCCAGCGGACGCTAGACCGGCCGTCGAGTCACCTCCAGGGGCCCTCGTCCGAAAGGGGTGAGGGTCAGGACGGCCCGAGGATGAAGTTCCAGGCGCCGGTGGCGACCGCCGCGGCGATCGCGATCCCGGAGATCGCGGCCCCGACGGCGAGGAGGGCCCACTCCGGGGCACCGAAGCGGGACTCGCGCGCCCAGGTGCGGCGGCCGGGGGCACCGAAGCCCCGTGCCTCCATTGCGGTGGCGAGCTTGGCGCCGCGGCGGATCGACAGGACGAGCAGGGCGAAGGCCATGCCGAGGAAGCGCCGGATGCGGCCGCGGTCGGCCACGCCGCGGGCTCGACGCGCCAGTTCCAGAGCCCGCCAGTCGTCGAGGAACAGCCCCACCATGCGCAGTCCGGCGAGCGCGCCGAGCACGAATCGGGCGGGCAGGCGCAGGATCTGCCCGAGGCCGTCGGCGAGATCGGTCGGATCGACCGTGATGAAGAGCACCACCGAGGGCAGGGCGATCGCGAGCACCCGGAGCATCGTGGCGACGGCGAGCGCGAGCGACCCCTCGCTGATGCGCAGCACGAACCAGTCGACGTAGACCGTGCCGCTCGTCTCGCCGTACAGGGCGATGGTGAGCCCTGTGAGCGGCGCCGCGAGCCAGACCGGCCAGGTGCGGACCCAGAACTCGCGCCACCCGATGCCGGCGAACAGGAACAGCACCGCTTCGAGCACCAGGGCGACCGCCGCCGACACGGGATCCAGCGTGAGGATCAAGGGCACGGCGATGAGGGCGCTCACGCCGAGCTTCGCGACCGGGTTGATCCGGGCCACGACGCCGGCGCGGGCGCGGGTGTCGGCGAGATCCGTCATGCCGGCGCCCCCAGGGCGAAGCGGGTGGCGTGCAGGGCGCGCGCCACGTCGAGGTCGTGCGTGACGGTGACGATCGCGGAGCCCTCATCCCGGAGGGTGGCGAGCATCGCGACGAGCTCGGCCCAGGTGCGGGCGTCCTGTCCGAACGTCGGCTCGTCGAGGATCAGCACCCGGGGTCGCGTGGCGATCGCGGCCGCGACGGTGAGACGGCGCTTCTCCCCACCCGAGAGCGTGTACGGGTTCGCGGCTCCCAGCGCGGACAGGCGCAGGCGGGCGAGCAGCTCGTCGACGCGGGCCTCGACCTCGTCCTCGGGGACGCCCAGCGCGCGCGGGCCGATGGCGAGCTCGTCCCGCACGGTGGTGGCGAGGAGCTGGTGCTCCGGCTCCTGGAAGACCATGCCGATCCGGGTGAGGAGGTCGCGGGACGCCCAGCGGATCGGCGCGGGATCGGCACCCTGCGCGAGCACCGGCGTCGCGGTCACGGCCCCCTCCGCGGGCGGGAGCAGGCCCGCGAGGGTCAGGCCCAGCGTGGACTTGCCCACGCCGTTCGGGCCGGTGATCGCGAGGGCCTCGCCCGCCCGCACGTCGAGGTCGATGCCGCGGGCCACCGGACGCCCCTTCACCCGCGCCACGGCGAGTGCTCGGGCCGACAGCAGCACCTCGCCGGGCACTGTCCTCGGTGCCGGGGGCTCGGCGGGAGGACGCCCGGGCACCCAGACGCCGTCCGCGGCCAGGCGCTCTCCCTGCGCACCGAGCACCGCGGCGGGAGGGCCGTCCGCGACCACCCCGCCGGCACCGAGCACGATGACCCGGGTGAGGAGCGGCAACCACACCTCGAGTCGATGCTCCACGACCACGAGGGTGGCGGGGTGCGCGGCGAGCATCCGCTCCACCGCCTCCCTGACCTCGCGCACCCCGTCCGGATCGAGGTTCGCCGTCGGCTCGTCGAGGAGGACGAGGCCGGGGCGCATCGCGAGCATGCCGGCGAGGGCGAGACGTTGCTTCTGGCCGCCCGACAGCGCCTTGGTCGGATGATCGAGCGGCACGTCGAGGCCGACGGCAGCGAGCGCCGCCTCGACACGCGGCCAGATCTCCGCACGCGGTACGCCGAGGTTCTCGCACCCGAACGCGACGTCGTCGCCCGCGCGGCGAGGATCACCTGGGAGTCGGGGTCCTGGAGCACGAGCCCGGCGCGCCCGCGAGTCGCCACCGCCGGAGCGTCGTCGACGAGGAGCTCCCCCGCGCTCTCGCCCTCCTCCTCGCCGCCGAGCACGCCCGCGAGGCCGTGCAGCAGGGTCGACTTGCCTGCCCCGGACGCGCCGAGCACGAGAACCCGCTCGCCGGGCTCGATGCGGAACGAGACGTCGCGCAGCGCCCATGCCCGGCGGCTCGCATGCCGCCAGCCCCAGCCGCGCGCCTCGACGACCGCGGGAGCGACCTGCGCCGCCATCAGACGCGCACGCGCGCCTCGCGCCCGGAGCCGAAGCGGTCCAGCGCCCCCGTCGCCGCGATACCGCGGGCGAGCACCCACGACAGGGCACCGGCGATGACGGCGCCGGAGATCACGGTGCTCACGAGGTAGATCACGGTGAACGCGGGACCGGAGCCGGCGTACCAGAGGATGAGGTTGTTGATGCCTCCCGCGAGCGCAGCGCCGGCACCGGCGAGGATCGCGACGGGCAGCGACCAGCGACGGTAGAAGAACAGCAGGAAGACGAGCTCGGCGCCGAGACCCTGCACGAGGCCCGCTTCGAGCGTGAGGAAGCCACCCCACTGGTTGCCGATGAGCGCCGAGACGACGGCGGCCAGCAGTTCGACGTAGATCGCCGCACCGGCCTTGCGGATGATGAGGCCGCCGAGCACTCCGGCGAACAGCCACGGTCCGTCCAGGAGACCCTGGAGCCCGGGGAGCAGCGGCTCGAGCAGGGCCTTGGGGCCCAGGTACCCGACGTTCCAGGCCAGGAAGATCAGGCCGGCGGCGACGCCGAGCACGCTGGCGACGACGATGTCGACGATGCGCCACCGCAGATAGCTGCGCGCCGGAGCGCCGGTCGTCTTCGTGGACGAGGATGCGGACGTGGACGTACTCATGTGAACTCCTCCCTGCGCTGGCATGACCCAGATCAGGTTCGACGGTCGAAGCGCGATTCGCTCCCTCTCAGCCCGGCTCGCCGGACTCCCGTGGTTGTGCTGTAGATCCTAGCGTCTTCCGTCCGCGCGTCCCGAGCCGCGCACGGCGGATTCCTGTCGGCATTCGGTACCGTAAGCGAGTGACCGCTTCCGATCCCCCTGAAGAGGCGTCCGGCGGCGTCGGCGTCGACGCGCGGCCCGAGGACTCCGCCCCCGCGTCCTCGCAGACCGTCGACACGCTGCCTGCGACCACGACGGAGACCGTCGCGTGGGCCGATGCCTCGACACCGGCGACCGCGCTGACCTGGGTCGACACGGACGTGGTCGAGTCCGGGTCGTCGACGCCGGAGTTCGACGCCACCCCGGAAGCCGAGGCCGCCCCCGGCCTGCTGCGCGACGCGACGCTGCGTCCGGCGATCGCCGGCCCCGGCCTGCTCGTCCCGCTCGGGGTCCTCGCCGGGCTCATCGCCTCCTACGCCGGAAGCACGCTGCTCTGGCCGTTGCACGAGGTCGCCCCCACCGTCCAGGCCGTGGAGGTCACCCCGGTGGCCGCCCCCACCGCCGCGCTCGCCTGGCCGGAGGTGGGCGACGGTGCCGTGGGCATCGCCGGGATGACCACGGCCGCGTCCACGACCGCCCCGGTCAGCATCGCGAGCATCACCAAGGTCGTCAGCACGCTCATGGTGCTCGACCGCCTGCCCCTCGCCCCCGGGGAGCAGGGCCCCGAGTTCTCCTTCACCTACGCCGACAGCATCCGGTACTGGGACTACCGGATCTCGAATCAGTCCGCGCTGGATGTCCCCGTGGGCGGGGTGCTGACCGAGTACCAGCTCCTGCAGGGCACCCTGCTCGGTTCGGCCAACAACTACATCGATCGGCTCGCCGCGGAGATCTGGGGCTCCGATCGGGAGTTCGCGGCCGCCGCCGAGGTCTGGCTCGGCGAGCGCGGGCTCTCCGAGATCACCGTGGTCACGCCGTCCGGATTCGACGCGCGCAACGTCGCCACCCCGGAGGCGCTCGTGGCTCTCGGCGAGCTCGCGATGCAGAATCCCGTGTTCGCGGAGATCGTGGGCACCCGGTCGGTCGAGCTGCCGGGGGCCGGCACGGTGGAGAACACGAACGGCATGCTCGCGGACCCGGGGGTCGTCGGCATCAAGACCGGCACACTCGTCGGCTGGAACCTGCTGACGGCGAAGGACGTCTCCGTGGGGGACTCGACGGTCCGCCTCTACGCCGCGGCGCTGAACCAGGAGGACGACGAGGCGCGTCTCGCCCTCACCCGTGCCCTCTTCGCGCAGACCGAGGCGGCGCTGCAGGCGCAGGGCCCCGCCGTTCCCGCCGGGACGGTGGTCGGACGCGTCCGCACCGCCTGGGGCGAGGAGGTCGACGTCGTGACCGGTGAGGACGCGGATGTGGTGCTGTGGAACGGGGCGAGCGCGACCGCGACGGCTGTGTTCGATCTCGGCGAGGAGCGCGAGGCGGACGGCGACGTCGGCACCCTCACCACGGCCGGCCCCATCGACACCACCGAGACCGCACTCGTCCTCGCCGAAGACGTGGACGGCCCGAGCCCGTGGTGGCGCCTCACCCATCCCCTCGAGCTGTTCGGCATCGACGCGGACCGCTCCTGACGACTGACGCCCCGCTCCGAGTCCGGAGCGGGGCGTCAGGGCGATGACGATCAGGGACGAGGCGACGCGCCGTCCGCCCCGTCGTCGAGGAGCGCCTGCGCGGCGGCCGCCTCCGCCCCGGGAAGTTGGGCACCGACGGCGGCACCCGCCACGGCATCGGCCGCCTGCTCCTCCGCGCGGGCCTCGGCGTCGGCCTCTCCCGTCACCACGACCGGAGACGACCCGGTCAGGGCCGCTTCCGCGTCGAGGTCCGTCGCCGCCTGCTCGAACTGCGACTGGTACAGCCGCCAGTACGCGCCCTGCGCGGCGATGAGCTCGTCGTGCGTGCCCTTCTCGACGATGTCGCCATGCTCCATCACGAGGATGAGGTCCGCGTCGCGGATGGTCGACAGCCGGTGCGCGATGACGAACGAGGTGCGCCCCTGCCGGAGCGCGGCCATGGCGTTCTGCAGCAGCAGCTCGGTGCGGGTATCGACCGCCGAGGTGGCCTCGTCAAGGATGAGGATCGACGGCTGCGCCACGAACGCCCGGGCGATCGTGATGAGCTGCCGCTCACCGGCCGAGACATTCGACGCGTCCTCGTCGAGCACGGTGTCGTACCCATCCGGAAGCGCGTGCACGAAGCGGTCGACGTAGGTCGCCCGCGCGGCGGCCAGCACCTCCTCGTCCGTCGCGGTCGAGCGTCCGTAGCGGATGTTCTCGCGGATGCTCCCGGCGAACAGCCAGGGGTCCTGGAGCACCATGCCTGTGCGGGACCGGAGGTCGTCACGCGTGATGGTCGAGATGTCCTGACCGTCCAGCGTGATCCGTCCGCCGCTGAGTTCGTAGAACCGCATGATGAGGTTCACGAGCGTCGTCTTGCCGGCACCCGTGGGTCCGACGATCGCGACGGTCTGCCCCGGCTCCACCCGGAACGACAGATCGGTGATGAGCGGACGCTCCGGCGAGTAGGAGAAGGAGACGTTCTCGAACTCGATCACGCCCTCCCCTTCGCGGAGAGCAGGGGCGTCGGGGGCGTCGGCGTCCTGCTCATCGGCGTCGAGCAGGTCGAACACCCGCTCCGCCGAGGCGGTGCCGGACTGCACGACCGCGGCCATGCCGCCCAGCTCGGACAGCGGCTGCGTGAACTGCTGCGAGTACTGGATGAACGCCTGCACGTCGCCGAGCCGGAGCTGCCCGCTCGCGACCATGAGCCCGCCGAGCACCGCGATGCCGACGTAGGTGAGGCTGCCGACGAAGGTCATCGCGGGCATGATGATGCCCGAGAGGAACTGCGCCTTGAAGCTCGCCTGGAAGAGCTCCTCGTTCTCGGCCTTGAACTTGTCCAGCGCGTCCTGCTCGCGGCCGAACACCTTGACCAGCGCGTGGCCGGAGAAGGCCTCCTCGACCCGGGCGTTGAGCCGGCCGACCTTGCGCCACTGCGTGCCGAAGGCCTTCTGCGACCGCGGTCCGATGACGCCGAAGATCACGCCCATGAGCGGAAGCGCCACGAGGGCGACGAGGGCGAGCTGCCACGAGATCGAGAACATCATCACGAGCACGCCGATCACCGTCAGCACGGCGGTCAGTGCTCCCGACAGCGACTGCTGCATGGTCTGGGTGATGTTGTCGATGTCGTTCGTCACCCGCGAGATCAGCTCGCCGCGCTGCACCTTGTCGAAGTACGCCAGCGGGAGCCGGTTGATCTTCGCCTCGACGGCCTCGCGCAGCCGCCACATGGTGCGCACCATGATCACGTTGATGACGTATCCCTGCAGCCAGCTGAGGAACGCGGCCACGACGTAGATCGCGAGAACCGCGGCGATCACCCAGCGCAGCGCGTCGAAGTCGATGCCGTCGCCGACCCGGAAGTCGCCGAGCGCGCCCACCTGGTTGGCGAAGTCGTTCTGCCCGGCGTCCCGCAGCGCGTCGACGACGACGTCCTGCGGGGTCCCGGCCGGGAAGCCGGGGAAGTCGCCGGTGGGCTGACCGAGCTGGATCGAGATGAAGCCGCGATAGACGATGTTCGTCGCCTCGGCGAGCACCTTCGGGGCGGCGACGGTCAGCACGACCCCGATCGCACCGAGGATCGATACGAAGACGAACCACACCGCGGAGGGCTTGAGCAGCCCGATCATCCGCGCGAAGCTCGGGCCGAAGTTGTCGGCCTTGCCCGGCGCGACGCTGTCCCAGTCGCCGGAGTTCTGCCGCGCCTGCTCGGCGAGCTCCGCCTCGTACTGCTCCTCGGCGGTGAGCTCCCGCTCGACCGTGGGCGCGGCGGCCGCGCCCCGTCCGCGACGCCGCCGGCCCTGGTTCCCTGAGCGTGTCGAAGGGTCCTGCTCGCTCATGCGTCCACCCCCAGCTGCGACTCGACGATCTCCCGATAGGTCTCGCTGGTCTCCAGCAGCTCCTCATGGGTGCCGACGCCGACCATGGTGCCGCCCTCGAGGACCACGATGCGGTCCGCGTCGGTGATCGTGGAGACGCGCTGCGCGACCACGATCTTCGTCACGTGCGGGAGCTCGCGCCACAGCGCCTGCCGCAGCCGGGCATCCGTCGTGAGGTCGAGCGCGGAGAAGGAGTCGTCGAACACGAGCACCTGCGGCCGGTGCACGATGGCCCGCGCGATCGCCAGGCGCTGGCGCTGACCGCCGGACACGTTCGTGCCCCCCTGGGCGATGCGGGAGTCGAGGCCGTCCGGCATCTCCTCCACGAAGTCGCGACCCTGGGCGATCTCCAGCGCGTGCCAGAGCTCCTCGTCGGTGGCGTCCTCGCGGCCGTAGCGCAGGTTGGACGCGACGGTGCCGGTGAAGAGGAAGGGACGCTGCGGCACCAGGCCGATGCTGTCCCACAGCGCCTCGACGTCGGCCTCGCGGACGTCTACGCCGCCGACGTGCACGGACCCGCCGGACACGTCGAACAGGCGCGGGATGAGCGAGACGAGCGTGGTCTTGCCCGACCCGGTGGAGCCGACGATCGCGACGGTCTCGCCCGGCTCCGCGGCGAAGCTGATACCGGTGAGGACGGGGGCGTCGGCGCCGGGGTATGTGAACTCCACGTCGTCGAACGCGACGGCACCCGGGGTCGGGAAGACGGTGACGCCGTCCACCGGGCGGGTCATCGTGGACTCCGTGTTCAGCACCTCGCCGATGCGCTCGGCGGAGACCGCGGCGCGCGGGATCATCATCGCCATGAAGCTCGCCATGATGACGCCGCCCATGATCTGGCCGATGTACTGCATGAAGGCGAACAGGGTGCCCACCTGCACGGTGCCGTTGTTGACCTCGATGCCGCCGAACCAGATGACGGCGACGACCGTCACGTTGAGGATGAGCATGAAGAGCGGGAACAGCAGCACGAACAGCGAGCCGACTTTGCGGCCGACGACCATGATGTCGGTGTTCGCGCCGCGGAAGCGCTCCTCCTCGATGCGCTCCCGGACGAAAGCCCGCACCACGCGCACGCCGGTGAGCTGCTCGCGCATGATGCGGTTCACGTTGTCGAGCTTGCCCTGGTAGCTGCGGAAGAGCGGGACCATCCGGCCGATGACGAGCGCCGCGAGGACGAGGAGCACGGGGACGGCGACGGCGATCAGCCAGCTCAGCTCGGCGCTGGTGCGCACGGCGAAGATGATGCCGCCGATCGCGAGCAGCGGAGCGGTGACGAGCATGGTCGCGCCCATCATCGCCAGCATCTGCACCTGCTGCACGTCGTTCGTGTTGCGGGTGATGAGGGATCCGGCACCGAACTGCGAGACCTCGCGCTCGGAGAAGCCGCTCACCTTGCCGAACACGTCGGCGCGGATGTCACGGCCGGCGCCCATCGCGGCGCGGGCGGCGAAGAAGGTCGCGATGACCGAGGCCACGATCTGGCCGAATGACACGGCCAGCATGAACAGGCCGGTGCGCCAGATGTACGCGGTGTCGCCCTGCGCGACGCCCTTGTCGATGATGTCGGCGTTGAGGTACGGCAGGTAGAGGGTGGCGGCCGCGCTGGCGAACTGGAAGACCAGCACGGCGACGAGGAGCCACTTGTAGCGTGACAGATATCGGAGGAGGAGTTTTCCCAGCACAGGCGTACTTTCTCGGAAGGAGGAGGCGGCGGGTCTCCCGGCAGACGGATGCCGACCGACGACCGGCCATAGGACAGGGTGCCACGAAGCGGCGACATTCGGATCCCCCTCCGGGAGGACCTTCGCTCACAGCGAACCGGTGCCGTGTCACCCACGTCTTTCTGCACGCAGGCGATCAATGGCCGCCCCTAGAGAACTGAGGCGCGCGTCAGAACAGCGCGGGCTGCGGAACGTAGTCGCGGGCAGGCGCCCCGGCGTCGGGGCGAGCTCGGCGAGGGAAGCCGGCTGCCACCGCGGGTTGCGATCCTTGTCGACGAGCTGCGCGCGGATGCCCTCCACCAGGTCGGGGTGTTCGTTCACGAACCAGAGCACCCGCCGGTACTCGCCCTCCAGCGCGGCGCGGAGCCCGGTCATCTCCCGGGCCTCCCGCACGGCGTCGAGCGTCACGACGAGGCCCGTCGGAGCCAGATCGTCGAGCAGGTCGGCGACGGCCGCCGCTTCCTCGGTGCCGAGCGCGCGGAGCCGCTCGAGGATCTCGGGCACGGTCGGGGCGGCGAACGCCTCGTCGATCCACTCCCGCGCGGCGGGAAGCGAGGACGGCTCCGGCGTCTCGTCGAAGAGCAGGACGATCTCGCTGGGACTCGTCGGGTCGGCGCGGTAGGCCAGAGCCTCGCGCAGCGCGTCGAGGCGGTCGGAGGGGACGAAGTGATCCGCGAAGCCCGCGTACACGGCGTCGGCACCGTTCATCGTGGCCCCGGTGAGGCCGAGGTACTCGCCGAGCCGTCCCGGCGCCTGCCCCAGCAGCCAGGTGCCGCCGACGTCGGGCGTGAAGCCGATCCGGGTCTCCGGCATGGCGAGCTTCGAGCGTTCGGTGACCACGCGGATCGCGGCATGCCCTGCCAGACCGATACCGCCGCCCATCGTGATCCCGTCGGCGAGCGCGACCACGGGCTTCGGGTACTCCGCGATCATGGCGTTCATCGCGTACTCGCCTCGGAAGAACTCCGCAGACTGCTCCGGATGGCCGGACGTGATCTGGCCGTGCAGGCGACGCACGTCGCCGCCCGCGCACATGCCGCGCTCCCCCGCGCCGTCGATGAGGACGATCTGCACGTCGGAGTCGTCGCGCCAGGCCACCAGCGCCTCCGTGATGGTCGCGATCATGTCCTCATCGAGCGCATTGATCGCCTCGGGGCGGTTGAGCGTGAGCCGCCCGAGCGCTCCTTCGGTGCGGATGAGGACACGGGGCGCGGCGGGGGTATCGGTCACGGGTGCCAGGCTACCCCGTCGCGTGCGGCCGGATTCCGCACGAAATGCGGGTTCCGGGGCGGTTTTCCGGCAGGATAGGAGGAACTGTTCATCGCAACGAGAGGTCCCGGATGCCCGAAGGACAGGTGCTCGAGTTCACGAATGTGACGAAGCGCTTCAACGAGGTGACGGCCGTCTCGGATTTCTCCGCCCGTGTCGAGCCCGGCGCCGTCACCGCCTTCCTCGGCCCCAACGGTGCCGGCAAGACGACGACCCTGCGCATCCTGCTCGGCCAGGTGCGCGCCACGTCCGGCACCGCCACGATCGGCGGGGCCGCCTACGCCGAGCTGCGGCAGCCGCTGCGCACGATCGGCGCCGTGCTGGAGGAGACGGCCTATCGGCCGCGCCGCACGGCGAGCCGTCAGCTCACCATCGCCGCGAAGGCCAACGGCATCCGCCTGGCCCGCGTCGACGAGGTCATCTCCCTCGTCGGCCTGGAGGGCGAGGCGGACACGCGCATCGGCGGGTTCTCGCTCGGCATGCGCCAGCGCCTCAGCGTCGCCCACGCGCTCCTCGGCGACCCCGGCGCCCTCGTCTTCGACGAGCCGGCGAACGGCCTCGACCCGGAGGGCATCCGCTGGATGCGGCTGCTGATGCGTCGCCTCGCCGACGAAGGGCGCACGGTGCTGGTCTCCTCCCACGTGCTCAGCGAGATCGAGCAGGTCGCCGACCACGTGCTCGTGCTCTCCAAGGGACGCCTCGTGCTGTCGAGCGGCATCGAGACCCTGGCCGATCCGGCCGGCGGCTCCGTGGTCGTCGACTCAGCCGATCGCCCCGGCCTCACGACCGCGCTGGTCGCCGCCGGGTTCGACATCGAAGTGCTCCGCTCCGGGCTGACCGTGCGCGGGACCGACGCCAGCCGCGTCGGCGCCGTCGCTGCGGACGCCGGTATCGCTCTCAGCACGCTCGTGCAGCGCGGCCCGACGCTGGAGGACGTCTTCATCGACCTCATGCGGGGCGGCCGCTTCGACACCGCCCCGGCGCTCGATCAGACGGAGGCTCCCGCCGAGGAGGATCCCGAGTCCGCGACCGCCGCTGAGGCTCCGGCAGAGGAGTCTCCGACGGACGGCCCGTCGACGGATGAAGCCGCCGGGACCGCCGCTGCGGCTCTCGCAGCCGGCGGTACCGCCGCGCTCGCCGACGACCTGACGCCTCAGGCCACGGGCCCTGTCACCGCCGAGAGGATCGCCGACGACACCGCTCCGACCGACGAAGCGGATGCCACCGCGGACGAGGATGCGACCCGGGCCCTTCCCGTCGTCTCCGCCGACGACGCGACCCGGATCCTGCCCGTGGTCGACGCGACCGCAGACGCGCAGCCCGCGGATGCGGATGCCGACGCGGAGGCCGAGGACTCGCCGTCGTTCGACGACATCCTCTTCGGTGCGCCCGCGCCCGTCGCCGAGTCTCCGCGGCGGTCCTTCGCCGCCCTGTTCGCAGCCGCCTCCGCAGACGCGGAGACCGAGTCGTCCGCGCAGCCGGCGGCGACGGATGCTCCCGACGAGACCGAGGCCGAGTCCGAGCCCGAGCCCGCGTCCGAGTCGCCGTCGACGACCGACGAGGCCCCCGCCGAGGCCGTCGGCCCGGCTGCCGATGCACCGGACGACAGCACGAGCACCGACGCGCCCGACAGCGCCTCCGGTGACGAGGAGCCCGCGGGCGTGGAGTTCTTCACCGGCTTGGACGCCTCGTCGGCGGACGATGAGACCGCGCCGTCCGAGGACACCGCCGAAGCCGCAGCGCAGGGTGAGGACGCCTCTCCTGCGTCCGACGACGACCCGCGATCGGCCGCCGTGAGCTCGATGCTGGCCGCCGCCGCACGCGCCTACTACGAGGACGAGCCGCGCGACTACCCGCTCGCTCCGGCGGAGGAGACGTCGTCCGGCCACGGGGCTCCGCAGGACGAGATCGCGAGCGACGAGTCCGCAGTCGATACGGAGACCCCGGCGGAGCAGCACGCCCCCGCGGACGACCGTGGCGACGAGCACCACGACGACGAGCACCACGGCTGAGCCCCCCGCAGCAGAACGCCCTCCCGGTCGACCGGGAGGGCGTTCTACATCCGGGATCAGGCCGGACGTGGTCGGATGACCGGGCGCCGACTGCCCTTCGACACCGGGGTCGGAGCCGTGGCGACGATCTCCTCGACCGTCGTGGGTTCCTCGGACACCGGGAGGCGCAGCGCCTGCGTCAGCGCCAGGCCGTGCCGTGTGGTCAGGATCAGGCGGTTGTACTGCGGATCGCCCTCGAGATCGACGACCACGCTCGGACGTCGACGGCGGATCAGCACGAAGTCGAGGCTCCCCGCGGCCTTCCAGCTCCCGGCGGCCAGCACGCCCGGGATGTGGGTACCCGGATTCGGGACGCCGCGGAGCCAGGTCCAGGCATCGTCTGTCAGCTGGACCTTGGTGATCGTGTCGCGCACGATGCGGACGTTCTCGCGGTGGAAGGTGGCGGCACGTTCGATGGGCGAGAGCACGACCTCGAGTTGCGTCTGGTCCAGCAACAACGTCACCATGCCCCCAGTCTGCCAGCGCCGTCCTCCCGGTTGGCTGGAAGTTGCTCACAGGAACGCAACGATCCCTTGTCGGAATCCCTCAGTCTGCCCTCACGACTCCTTCGCGAGGACAGGCTCCCACGCACGAACAGGCGCTGCCGCGGGCGTAAGCCTGGCTCCGCGCGAAGGCCTGTTGCCGACGGCCTTCGGGCCTGCAGGCGTTCGTGGGAGATCAGGCAACGGGGTCCAAGGGTGCCTGCCCCCGCGCGGCTGCCTGTTCTCACGCGAACGAGTCACGCGAACGAACAGCGGGAGCAGCGATCAGGGGCGCGCGGTGTGGGCGGCCTGGGCGGCGTGCGGCAGGGCGGCCTCGATGCGCTGGAGCTCGTCCTCGCCGTGCCCGGCGGTGAGGAACCAGGCCTCGAAGACGCTCGGCGGCAGCGCGACGCCGTGCTCACGCATCGCGTGGAAGAACGCCGCGTACCGGAACGACTCCTGCGCCTGCGCCTCGGCGTAGTCGCGCGGGGCGGAGGCGCGGAACGAGGCGCTGAAGAGGTTGCCGGCGGAGGCGAGGGCGTGGGTCACTCCGGCCTCGGCGAGCGCGCGGTCGAGAGCCGACGAGACGCGAGCGGCTGCGGCGTCGACGGTCGCGTAGACCTCCGGCGTCGCGAGGCGGAGCGTGGCCAGGCCCGCGGCCACGGACAGCGGGTTCCCGGAGAGCGTCCCCGCTTGGTAGACGGGGCCGAGGGGCGCCAGGAGGTCCATGACCTCGGCACGGCCACCGAGAGCCGCCAGCGGCATACCGCCGCCGACGACCTTGCCGAAGGTGAGGATGTCGGGAAGGTAGTCCTCCCCCGCCTGCGCCTGGAGGCCCCAGAAGCCGGCCGGGTGCACCCGGAAGCCGGTGAGGACCTCGTCGAGGATCATGAGAGCACCGTGGGCGTGCGCGGTCTCCGCGATGAGGCGGTTGAAGCCCGGCAGCGGAGGGACGACGCCCATGTTCGCGGCCGAGGCCTCCACGATGACGGCCGCGATGCGGGGACCGTGCTCGGCGAAGACGGCGGCGAGCGCCTCGGGGTCGTTGTAGCGGATCACGAGCGTCTGCGCGGCGATCGGTGCGGGCACGCCGGCAGAACCGGGTAGCGCGAGCGTGGCGACCCCGGAGCCCGCCTCGGCGAGCAGGCCGTCGGAGTGGCCATGATAGTGGCCGGCGAACTTCACGAGCAGATCGCGGCCGGTCGCACCGCGGGCGAGGCGGATCGCGGTCATGGTGGCCTCGGTGCCCGTCGAGACGAGACGGACGCGCTCCACGGGACGGATCTCGCCGAAGCGGACGCGGTCGGCGATGAGCGCGGCGAGCTCGACCTCCCCCTCGGTCGGAGCGCCGAAGGAGAGCCCGCGGGTGGCGGCCTCCTGCACGGCGGCGACGACCTCGGGCTGCGCGTGTCCGAGCAGTGCGGGACCCCAGGAGGCGACGAGGTCGACGTACTCGCGACCCGCGGCGTCGGTCACGGTGGCGCCGCGCGCCGAGGCGAGGAACCGCGGCGTCCCGCCGACCGACCCGTAGGCCCGCACCGGAGAGTTCACCCCGCCGGGGATCACCGCACGGGCGGCAGAGAAAAGGTCGTCATTGCGGTCGGTCATCGAGGCTCCTCCGTGATGCACGGAACTCTCCCGGCATCCCTTCCAGGCTAACCCGCCGCGTCTCCCCCGGAGGCCGCCGGCCGACGAAGGCTCAGCCGCGCAGCCAGCGGGCTGCTTCGGTGGCCCAGTACGTCAGCACCGCATCGGCGCCCGCCCGGCGGATCGACAGCAGCGACTCGAGGACCGCGGCGCGCCGATCGATCCAGCCGTTCGCGGCGGCGGCCTCGATCATCGCGTACTCGCCCGACACCTGGTACGCCCAGACCGGGACGGTCACGGCGTCGCGGACCTCGCGGAGCACGTCGAGGAAGGCCATCGCCGGCTTCACCATGACGATGTCCGCGCCCTCGTCCTCGTCGACCAGCGCCTCCCGCACGCCCTCGCGACGGTTGCCGGGGTCGAGCTGATACGTGCGGCGGTCGCCCTGGAGCTGCGAGTCCACGGCTTCGCGGAACGGGCCGTAGAACGCGCTCGCGTACTTCGCGGCATACGCCAGGATCAGGGTGTCGGTGAAGCCCTCGGCGTCGAGCGCCTGACGGATCACGGCGACCTGGCCGTCCATCATCCCGGACAGCCCCAGCAGCTGCGATCCCGCGCGCGCCTGAGCGAGGGCCATCGAGGCGTATCGCTCCAGGGTCGCGTCGTTGTCCACCGAGCCGTCGGCGGCGAGGACGCCGCAGTGCCCGTGATCGGTGAACTCGTCGAGGCAGAGGTCGGTCTGCACGACGAGCGCGTCGCCGACCTCGGCCGCCAGCGCCTCGGTGGCGACGTTCAGGATGCCCTGCGGGTCGTCCGCGCCGGAGCCCCGGGCGTCGCGCACCGCGGGAACGCCGAACAGCATGACCCCGCCGACCCCGGCCTCCGCGGCCTCCACGGCCGCGGAACGCAGCGAGTCGATCGAGTGCTGGGCGACGCCGGGCATCGACCCGATGGCGACCGGCTCGCTGATGCCCTCGCGGACGAAGAGCGGGAGCACGAGCTGACGCGGCTCGAGAGAGGTCTCGCGCACGAGGTCGCGGACGGCGCGCGACTGACGCAGTCGGCGCAGGCGGATGTCGGGGAAGCTCACGGCGCGAACTCGTCTGCCGCGTGCGGAAGGGTGAACTGCGACACGGCCTCGATCAGCGCATCGATGGTCTGCCGGTCGGCGACCACCGAGACGGGCAGGCCGGCGCGCTCGGCGTCCTTGGCCGTCCGCGGGCCGATCGCCGCGAGCAGCGTCTCGTCCGGGATCTCGGGGAACTGCTCCCGCACCTGCTCGGCCACCGAACCGCTGGTGATGAGGATCGCGTTGATCCGGCCGTTCTCGACGTCGCGGCGGATGCGCTCCGTCACCGGCACACCGACCGTGCGATAGGCGACGACGCCGTGCACGTCGTGTCCCGCCTCGGACAGCAGGATGCTCAGGACGGGCTTGGCGATCTCGCTGCGCAGCGCCAGGATGCGGCGCGGCTCGTGCTCCAGAGCGATGAGCTGCTGCGCCATGCCCTGCGCGGAGTTGTCCTGTTCGGGGACCAGGGCCACCTCGTAGCCCACGGCCTGCAGCGCCGCGGCCGTCGTCTCCCCCACGGCCGCGATCTTCGTGGTCTTCGGCACGACGGCGCGGTGGGCGAACAGCACGTCCACCGTGGTCGCGCTCGTGACGGTCAGCCAGTCGAACTCGCCGGCCGCGAGCTGCTCCAGCGCACGGTCGAGGGTCGCCTGATCCGTGGTCGGAGCGAAGTTGATGAGCGGGGCGACGACGGGGACGGCGCCGAGAGCGCGGAGGCTCGCGGCGACGCTGTCGCCCCAGGGGCCGCCACGGGGCACGAGGATGCGCCAGCCGTCCAGCGGTCGGTCCTGCTTGCTTTCAGAAGTGGTCATGACAATTCGGATTGCTCTTGAGGGACGAGGTCGGCCGCCCCTTGATCGAGCAGCCGACGGGCAACAGCGAGCCCGAACTCACGCGCTGCGTGCATCGGGTCTGCACCATCGGCAGCATCCGCACCATTGCCACTGCCGTTCCGATGAATATACTCCCCGTTCAGGGCTTCCGTGACGTCCAGACCGATCCGCCGACCGCCGTCCGGGGCGTAGACGACCGTCCTGACGCGGATCTCGGAGTCCTGGACGACGGCGTGCGCCGCCATGGGGGCTTGACAACCGGCATCCAGTCCCTCCAAGATGGCGCGCTCGACGGTGATCGCGAGCCGCGTCTCCCGATGATCCAGCGCCGACAGCGCCGTGCGCAGCTCCTCCGGCGCGTCCGCCCGTGTCTCGACCGCCAGGGATCCCTGGCCGGGAGCGGTCGGCCATTCCGCGAGGCCGAGCTCCTCGCGCTGCAGCGGCGAATCCGTGCCGAGTCGGGAGAGGCCGGCGGCGGCGAGGATCACGGCGTCCAGCTCTCCGGAAGTGACGCGCGCGAGGCGGGAGTCGACGTTGCCGCGGATGTCCACGACGTGGGCGCGAGGCGCACGGCGGTGGACCTGGGCGATACGTCGCGGCGACCCGGTACCCACGGCGCTCCCCGCCGGGAGCTCGTGCAGCGGGATGCCGTGTCGGGTGAGCACGACGTCGCGGGCATCCTCCCGTCGGGGCGTCGCGGCGATGACGAGCGACTCCGGCACCGCGGTGGGGAGGTCCTTGAGGGAGTGCACGAGGAAGTCGCACTCGCCGGCGAGGAGGGCTTCGCGGAGACGGGTGGCGAAGATGCCGAGGCCGCCGATCTCCGACAGCGAGGCGCGATTGGTGTCGCCCTCGCTGGTGATCGGGACGAGCTCGACGCGGCGGCCGGTGACCTTCTCGAGCGCGGCGGCGACGTGACCCGACTGCGCCTGCGCGAGCGCGCTGCGGCGGGTGCCGAGACGGATGGGGGTGCTCATGGCGCTTACTGCAGCACGTCCGCGATCTCGTCGAAGCGCAGGCGGCGCCCCGTGTAGAAGGGCACCTCCTCCTTCACGAACATGCGGGCGTCGGTGTAGCGGAGGTCGCGCATCATGTCGACGAGATCGGTCAGCTCGTCGGCTTCCAGCGGCAGCAGCCACTCGTAGTCGCCGAGGGCGAAGGAGGCCACCGTGTTCGCGATGACGCCGGTGAACGCCGCACCCTTGCGCCCGTGATCGGCGAGCATCGCGCGACGCTCGCTCTCCGGCGCGAGATACCACTCCGGCGTGCGGACGAACGGGTAGAGGCAGAGCCAGTCCTTGGGCTCGATGCCGCGGAGGAAGCCGGGGACGTGCGCGCGGTTGAACTCCGCGTCACGGTGGACACCCATGACGTTCCACACCGGGAGGAGCGAGCGCAGCATCTCGGTGCGGCGCAGGCGGCGGAGAGCCTTCTGCAGCTCCTCGGCGGTGGCGCCGTGCAGCCACACCATGAGGTCGGCGTCGGCCTTGAGCCCGGAGACGTCGTAGAAGCCGCGGACGGTGACGCCGGAGTCCTCGACGTGCGAGACGATCGACTCGAGCTCGGTCGCATCGTTCTCTGTGACGGGGGCGTCAGGATTGCGTCGCCAGACGGCCCAGAGGGTGTAACCGGACGGGTTCTCTTCGCGCAGGTCGGACATGATCCCAGTCTGCCCCCTTTGCGGAGGCGCCGCTAATCAGGGGAATACTGCCCCCGCCCGAGGGCGGTGCGGGGGGTGGCTCAGCGCGCGATGGCGCGGGCGATGGCCCACACGGCCCCGCCGACGGCGGCGGCGATCCCGACCGTCGCGGCGATCGCGGCAGCGGGATTGCGGTCCGCGAACGCACGCGCCTTGACGGCGGCGCGCGCCGACGCCTTCTCGACGCGCCGCGGGATGTTCCCCTTGACCTCGATGGCGGCGAGGGCCGCCTTCAGCTCGGCGCGCGCGGAGGCGACGGGGTCGACGATTCCCGCGGGGACCGCGGTACGCGGCAGCGACTCAGGGGTGCTCATCGCCGGCCTCCTTCACGATTCGGATGTCTTCGGCCACGGCCTGTGCGGGGTTCTGGCGACGGAGCACCTTGCGGAACTTCAGGATGCCGAGCAGTGCGAACAGCAGCACGGCGATGATGAGGATGCCGAACACCGCCAGCGCGGACAGCCAGACCGGCCACCACGACGACAGTCCCGCGATCGCGAAGACGAGGATGACGGGCACGGCCCAGAACAGGAAGAACAGCGCGACGAGGAACCAGACGGAGCCGACCCCCGCGTCCTTCGCGGTGCGCGACACCCACGCCTTGGCCGCGTCGATCTCGGCCTTGACGAGATTGGTGACGAGCTCCGGCAGGTCGCCGAGCAGCGTCAGCAGACTGTCGTCGGCGCGATCCCGATATCCGCGGGGCATGTCAGTCGTCGGACTTCCGCGGGGCGGGCTTCTTCGCGGCCGGCTTCGCCGCGGCGGGCTTCTGGGCCTCGGCGGCGCGCTCCTTGACCTCGTCGACCGCGTCCTCCGCGGCGTCAGAGATCTCCTCGGCCGCGTCCTTGCCGGAGGCGATGACGGCATCGAGCTTCTGCCCGGGCGTGCCGTCCCCGGTGACCGACTTCACGATCTTCACGGCACCGGTCCAGACGGCTCCCGGGACCGCGGCGGCCTTGTCGCCGACGAAGCCCTTGACCTTGTCGACGCGCTCCTGCACGGGGTCGGTGTTCCAGACCTTCAGCCACTGCGTCTTGATCTGCTCGTAGCGCTCGCGTCCTGCGCGGGTGCCGAGCACATAGCCGACGCCGAGTCCGACGACGAGTCCGATCTTCCCCTTCATGGGGTCTCCTCACGTTGTTCCGGCTGTGGTCCGTCCCGGGGGACGCCGATCGCCCGCGTCTCCACCGCGATCAGGTACCCAGCGTAACGCCGTATGCCGATTTCGGCATCAATCGATCAGAGGGTTGACACGGAGGCGTCGAGCGCACTCGCGCGTGCTCGGCGGACGCTCAGTCCCAGAGGAGAGCGCGGCGCAGGCGGTCCGCCTCCTCCGCAGCGTCGGGCACGACCTGCGCGAGCCCCGTGCCCGCGAGCCAGGCGCCCACAGCGGCCAGTCCTGGCACGGCCTGCACGGCCTGACGCGCTGCGGCACGCCGCTCCCCCGAGCCGATGATCGACGCGGGTTGCGCCTGCACGAAGCGCCCACGATGACCCGCCACGACCTGGGCGGGCGACAGCGGGACGCCCAGGAGCGCCGAGGCCTCCCGACGGGCGAGGTCGATCGCGGCATCGTCCTCCAGCGCCGCGGTGGCCGCCGGTTCCCCCTGCGCACCGAAGGAGACGCGGACCACCTCGCGGTCGCCCGCGGCCTCCCGCACCCACGACCACTTCGCCGTGGAGTGTGTGAGCGCCTTCGCCGTGTGGCTGTGCGGAACGGTGAGCACGCCGGTGCCGCGGGGCGGGGTGCGCAGCGCGGGCGCGGCGAGCAGCAGACTGATGATCTCGATCTCGGGGGCGGGCGCGGCGTCGGCGGCCGCGAGGGCGGGTACGGCGCCCGCGAGCAGCTCCCGCGCGCCGTGCTCGGAGGTCGCGACGATCACGGCGTCGGCGACGAGCTCCGCCTCCTGGGTCGCCTCCTCCCCCTCGATCGGCTGGTCTGCGGTGGGCTCCTCGACCATGACGCGCCAGGTGGTGCCGTCGGTGGTGAGGCGACGAGCCCGGACGCGAGTACGCACGGTCGCACCGAGTTCGTCGAGGTCGGCCGCGAGGGCGTCGACGAGCACGCTCATGCCGCCGACGAGCCCCTCGACGGCAGCACCGGGGGTCTTCGCGCCGCGCGACGCACCCTCTCCGCGGAGGGCCAGCACCGCTCCGGACAGGGAGCCGACGCGGGTGAGGGCGGCGTTGAGCCCGGGGGCGGCGACATCGATGTCCACGTCGTCCGGGGATGCCGAGTAGACGCCCGTGGTGACGGGGGCGACGAGGCGGTCGCGCACCTTCTCCCCCATACGCGAGGCGACGAGGCGGCCGAGGCTCAGCTGGTGCCCGATCGTGAGCGGCGGGCGCACCCGGTCGAGGTAGGCCCGCCAGGCGCCGGACCAGCCGATGATGCGGCGGACGTCGTCCTGGAACGGATTGCCGGGGATGCCGAGGATGCCGCCGGCCGGGAGCGGAGCCGCACCGCCGCCGGGGAGCCCGGCGAGCCACGCCCCTCCCGCCTGCGGCGTCACGACGCGGTCGGCGAGGCCGAGGTCGTCCACGAGAGCGCGGACATGCCCACCCTTCGTCGCGTAGCTCTCCGCCCCGGCGTCGACGACGACGCCGTCCAGGGCGACCCTGCGGATCGCGCCGCCCAGGGCCTCGGACCCCTCGAGCAGCGTCACCCGCATGCCGACCTTCGCGCACTCACGGGCGGCCACCAGTCCGCCGACGCCGCCTCCCACCACGACGACGTGCTTCTGTGCGGCACGGGCGGCCAGGTCGGCCGGTTCAGCGGGTGCGGGGCGCTCGGGGCTCATGCCTCCATCCTTCCACCGCCCCTGTGCTTCGAATCGCCCGATTGGCCGGATAATCGCCGCGGATGCAGCCAGGTGCGCGATTCGAACGGAGGTCAGGCCCGACTACGCTTGCGGACCTCGCGGAGGACGATCTGCTCGGGGCAGACGGTGGAGAGGAAGTCGCCGACCGAGAGGGCCAGGCGTTCGCCGACGAGCGAGTAGAAGATGCGATTGGCGTCGCGACGCTCGGAGACGAGGCCCGCCTGCCGCAGCACGCTCAGGTGCCGGGAGATGGTCGGTCCGCTCGCGGAGAACCGCGACGCGATCTCCCCGGCGGCGAGCTCCCCCTCCTTGAGGTCCTGCAGGATCTGCCGCCGGGTGGGATGGGCGAGCGCCGCGAAGATGTCGGATGCGCTGTCGGCCATGCTTGCAATATAGCACCTTCGCTAGATACAGTTTCGCCAGATAGCTAATTAGCGAAGGAGAACACCATGAAGGTCGCCATCACCGGAGGCAGTGGATTCGTCGGCCGCGCCCTCGCCGATCGCCTGGAGGAGCCCGTGGTGATCTCCCGACGCTCCGGCACGGACATCACGGACGTCGATGCGCTGACCGCAGCCTTCGCCGGATGCGACGCCGTGGCCCACTGCGCCGGGATCAACCGGGAGATCGGCGACCAGACCTTCCGCCGTGTGCACGTGGAGGGGACGGCCGCCGTCGTCGAAGCCGCTCGCCGCGCCGGTGTCCGACGCCTCGTCATGGTGAGCTTCCTCCGCGCCCGTCCCGACTGCGGCTCCGGCTACCACGAGTCGAAGTGGGAGGCCGAGGAGATCGTCCGCGGCTCCGGACTGCCGCACACGATCCTGAAGTCCGGGATGATCTACGGCCCCGGCGATCACATGGTCGATCACGTGACCCGCGCCGTCCGCACCCTCCCCTTCTTCTGGACGGTCGGCTACCGCGAACGCACCGCCCGCCCTGTCCCGGTCGAGGATGCCGCGGACGTGCTGGTGGCCGCGCTGGAGGGGCGGATCCCGGAGCCGACGGTCGCGGTGATGGGCGCGGACGAGGTGACGCTCGGAGAGGCCATCCGCCGGATCGCCCGTGTCGCCGGACGCCGCCCCGCCTTCCTCCCGGTGCCGACCTGGGTCGTGCGGGTGCTCGCGCAGCTCACGGAGTGGACCATGGTCGTGCCCCTGGTGGCGAAGGCGCAGGCGCGGATGCTCGCGGAGGGTGTGAGCGAGCCGGCGCCGTGGGCACCGGAGCCGCCGGAGGGTATCCGCCCCTCACGACCGTTCAACGACGACAGCATCCGCGCGGCACTGCCCACCGGGCGCTTCGGCCTGTCGGACCTGCGGATGGCGCGCGCGCTTCGAATCGCGTGAATGGCTGCATCTGGGCCGCAGATGCAGCAAAGCAGGCGATTCGAACGGAGGTCAGCCGGCGTGCACGAGCTCGACGATGCGCGTGAGCTGGTCGGGGTCGGTCTCCGGGGGCACGCCGTGGCCGAGGTTGAGGATGTGCCCGCGGGCCGCGCGACCGCGCTCGAGCACGTCGCGGACATGCGCCTCGAGCACCGGCCACGGCGCGCCGAGGAACGCGGGATCGATGTTGCCCTGCACCGACACGTCGGGACCGAGGATCGCGGCGGCCTCGTCGAGGGGCAGCCGCCAGTCGACCCCCACGCCGTCCGCGACGCCGTCGAGCCGCATATCGCCGAGGAAGGGCCCGGTGCCGACGCCGAAGTGGATGGTCGGGACGCCGATGCCGTCCAGAGCCGTGCGGGAGTGCGGTGCCACGAAGGTGCGGTAGTCGGCGGGGCTGAGGGAGCCCGCCCAACTGTCGAAGAGCTGCACGACCGCGGCGCCGGCATCGCGCTGCGTCTCCAGGAACCGCCGCGAGATCTGCGCCAGCCAGCCCGCGAGACGGTGCCAGGCCTCGGGCTCCGCGTGCATCATGCCGCGGGCGCGCAGGTGCTCCTTGGACGGACCGCCCTCGACGAGGTACGCGGCGAGGGTGAAGGGCGCCCCCGCGAAGCCGATGACCGGAGTGTCGCCGAGCTCCGCGACGACGATGCCGACGGCCTCCGCGATGGCGCTGCCGTCCAGGCTCTCCGGGTCGATGGCCGTGATGCGGTCGACGTCCGCGACCGTCCGCACCGGGTTCGCGAAGACGGGGCCACGGCCGGGCTCGATCTCGACCTCCACGCCGGCGAGACGCAGCGGGATGACGATGTCGCTGAAGAACACCGCCGCGTCGACGCCGTGCCGTCGCACCGGCTGGAGGGTGATCTCGGCGGCGAGGTCGGGGGTGAGGCAGGCGTCGAGCATCCTCGTGCCGACCCGCAGCTCCCGGTACTCGGGCAGGGAGCGGCCGGCCTGGCGCATGAACCAGACCGGAGCGGTGGCGGGGCGGTCGCCGGTGAGGGCGCGCAGCAGCGGGGCGTCGGAGAGTGCCATGCCCCCATCCTCCCATCCGGCGTATAGGGAGCAGCCGAGTCCCGGGTTCGGATGCTCGGGTACAATCGAAGGGTGCTGCTGTGTGTGACGGCGAGTCACAAGACCGCCTCCTTCGAACTGCTCGAACGCCTGAGCCGCACCCCCGACGACGTCGCTCCCACCATCGTGGGCATGGCGCCGTGCGTGCAGGGTGCCGTGGTCCTGGCGACGTGCAACCGCTTCGAGGCGTACGTGGAGATGGACGAGCCGGTGACCGCGGCCGGCGCCATCGGCGTGGAAGCCGTCATCGAGGCGGTCGAGTCCGCGACCGGAATCCCCGCTGCCGATCTCGACGGCGCCTACGCCGTGCACTCCGGTCGCCGCGTTGCCGAGCACCTCTTCTCCGTCGCCTCCGGCCTCGAGTCGGTCGTCTCCGGTGAGGGCGAGATCGCCGGCCAGGTGCGCCGCGCCCTCAAGTCCGCCCGGAAGGACGGCACCACCTCCCCCGAGCTCGAGCGGCTGTTCCAGCGCGCGAGCCAGGCGCAGCGCAAGGTCAAGAACGTCACCGCTCTGGGCCGCGCCGGTCGCTCGCTCGTGCGTCTCGCACTGGAGCTCGCTGATAGCCGCATCGCCGACTGGTCCGCCGAGCGCGTGCTGCTGGTCGGCACGGGCGCCTACGCGGCCGTCACCCTCGCGACCCTGCGCGAGCGCGGCGCCGTCGACATCTCCGTCTACTCTCCCTCCGGCCGCGCCGAGATCTTCGCAGCCAAGCACGACATCCGCCCGGTGCCGGCCGAGGAGTACGCGCGCACGGCGGCGCACTCCACGTTGCTGATCACCTGCACCACCGCGACCGAGCCCGTGCTCGGCCCGGAGCACCTGCAGCTGCCGGTCGGCCTCGCCGCCGCGGGCTGCCCCGTCGCCGCGACCAGCGGCACCACCGGGGTCCCGAGCCGGCTGGTGGTCGACCTCGGCATGCCGCGGAACGTCGACCCGGCCGTGGCTGCGCTGGAGGGCGTCGCGCTGCTCGACCTGGAGACCATCCGCCTGCACGCCCCGCTGGAGGAGCTGCAGGCGACGGATGCCGCCCGGAGCGTCGTCCGCGAAGCCGCGGAGACCTTCCACGTGGTCGGTGCCCGCCAGAGCGTGACCCCGTCGGTCGTCGCCTTCCGCTCGCACATCTTCGAGCTGCTGGAGCGCGAGATCGACCGCGCCCGTGCCCGTGGCGACGAGGACGGCAAGGTCGAGCAGGCGCTGCGGCACCTCTCGGGCGTGCTGCTGCACACGCCGACCGTGCGGGCTCATGAGCTCGCCGCCGCCGGTCGCGCGGACGAGTTCGCCGCCGCGCTCGCGACGCTGTACGGGATCACCCCTGCCGCGGACGCGGTCGAGGACGCCGCCACAGCCTGATCCGGCGGGGTGGGAGACTGGAGGCATGGCCCTTCACATCACCGGAGACACCGCCGCCGACGCCCTGCTGACCGAGAACCCGACGGCTCTGCTGATCGGCATGCTGCTGGACCAGCAGATCCCCATGGAGACCGCGTTCACCGGCCCGCTCAAGATCGAGCAGCGGACGGGAGCCGCGGATGCTGCGGCGATCGCGGGCATGGCACCCGAGGAGTTCCTGGAGGCCTTCCGCCAGACCCCCGCAGTGCACCGGTTCCCCGGCTCCATGGCGACGCGGGTGCAGACCCTGTGCCAGGCGCTCGTCGACGACTGGGACGGGGATGCCGCCTCCATCTGGACGCGCCCGTCGACCGACTCGAGCCCTTCGACAGGCTCAGGGGCCCCGCCGAGCGGCGCCGAGGTACTCAAGCGGCTCAAGGCCCTTCCCGGCTTCGGCGAGCAGAAGGCGAAGATCTTCCTCGCCCTCCTCGGCAAGCAGTACGGGTTCACCGGCGAGGGCTGGCGGGAGGCTTCGGCGCCCTACGGCGAGGACGGGTCGTACCGCAGCGTCGCCGACATCGTGTCGCCGGAGTCGCTGACGAAGGTGCGCGAGTACAAGAAGGCGATGAAGGCCGCGGCGAAGGCGGCGAAGTAGTGCAGCCGACCGGGGACGACGTCGCGGGGCTGATCGCCCGCTCCTCCCCGGCCGTGCGTCGCCGTGATGCGGAGACCCTGACCGCTCTCCTGCAGGACATCACCGGGCGCGAGCCGCAGACCTGGGGGTCGATCATCGGGTTCGGCTCCTGCCACTACCGCTACCCCACCGGGACGGAGGGCGACAGCGGCATTCTGAGCTTCGCCCCCCGGAAGGCCGCGACCACGATCTACCTCCTCGACGGGGTGGACGCCCACGCGGAGGCTCTCGGCGCGCTCGGCCCGCACACGACGGGGGTGGGCTGCCTCTACCTCAAGGACCTCGACGAGGTCGACCTCGTCGTGCTGCGCGGAATCCTCGAGCGTTCGCGCGCCTGGGTGGAGTCCGGCGGCGATGCGCACATGCAGCTGACCGTCACGTCGTAGCTCCCCCTCTCCTGCCGCCGAGACCCCGGGTTCCCGCCGAAACCCCGACGTGCGGACGTGCGGAGTCCGGGGTCTCGGCGGGAAGGCGGGGCCTCAGGTGGTGGCCACCCCCTCTTCAACCTGCACGCGCCGTGCGTCCGCCGCGTGACGACGCCACCGCCGGTCGTGCGTCACCGTGACGACGGCGGCGGGGTGGCCCGCGAGAGCGTGCTCGAGCTGCTCCACGAGCTCAGGATCGAGATGGTTCGTCGGCTCATCGAGCAGCAGCAGATCGAACGGCGACGACAGGGCGACCGCGAGATCCAGCCGCCGACGCTGCCCGACGGAGAGAGCCCGCACGTCGCGGTCCACCTCCGACCCGCGGAAGAGCTCATGAGCCAGGAGAGCGTCGTGCGCATCCGCCGGCGGCGTCCCGGTCCGAGCCGCGAAGACCTCGACAGCGGAACCCCGCGGGCGCGTGTCGACCTCCTGCCGGAGGAACGCGATCCGCAGCCCGTCCCCGCGGACGAGCGTCCCGGATGCGGGGAGGAGCTCGCCGGCGAGGAGACGGAGGAGTGTCGTCTTCCCGGCTCCGTTCGGCCCGGTCACGAGCCACCGCGAACCGGCCTCGATCGTCCACTGCGACACGGCGAGCCGTCGTCCCGGTTCGCGGAGGGAGACGGCATCGAGCGTCAGGAGCGGGTCGTCGAGCGGTGCGCGATCCTCTGCCGCGACCGTGAACCGCAGGGGCTCGGGCGGCGCCGGGCACGGGTTCTCCCGCAGCCGCGACAATCTCTCCTTCGCCATGCGGATGCGCCCGACGGCACCGTGGTCGCGGCTCCGCGCCCGGAACGCGCCGTGACCGAAGCCGTCGAGCTCGAGCTTGCGCGGGATCGCCTGCAGCCGGAACGCGTTGGCGGCGAGCAGGGCCTCGGTGCGGGCGACCTCGGCCTTCCACTCCTCGTGGCGCGCGACCGCCGCCCGGCGTTCGGCCTCGCGCGCCCGCAGGAACCCGGCGTAACCATCGCCGTAGCGCCGGATCCGACCGTCCTCCACCTGCACGACAGCGGTCGCGAAACGGTCCAGGAAGTCACGGTCGTGCGTCACGACCACCAGCGCTCCCCGATGCGCCGCGAGACGGTCCTCGAGCCAGGTCAGCGCCCGGTCATCGAGGTCGTTCGTGGGCTCGTCGAGGAGCAGCAGCTCGGCTCCGGAAGAGAGCGCAACCGCGAGAGCGAGCCGCGCCCGCTCTCCGCCCGATAGCGTGGCCACCGATCGCCCGCGGTCCAGCCCGCCCAGCCCGAGCTGTTCGAGGGCGGTGTCGATGCGACGGTCGACCTCGTATCCGCCGCGGGACTCGAAACGGTCCTGCAACAGGGCCACGGCGGCCATCTGCTGCGCACGCTCGGAAGGGGTCGCGGCGGCGAGGAGGTCGTACGCACGGGCGAGGTCGTGCTCCAGCGCGCGGAGGTCGCCGAGGAGCTCGTCGATGGCGTCGGCCACCGTCGCTCCGTCCGCGAACACCGGGTTCTGCCGAGCATGCGCGATCCCGCCGGGAAGGTCGAGCCGCACCTCCCCGGACGTCGGCGCGAGAACACCGGCGAGCAGATCGAGCAGCGTCGACTTCCCGGCGCCGTTGTCGCCGATGACGGCGAGGCGGTCGGCGGGGCCGACGACGAGGTCGATCCGGTCCAGCACGAGTCGGTCGGCGAATCGGACGGAGGCGGCCTGTAGCGCGCACTCGCGATGAGCGCGGGCCGAGGAGTCGGAAGGGGT
This sequence comes from Microbacterium sp. CFSPD4_SD4, assembly GCF_057364585.1. Lineage (NCBI taxonomy): Bacteria > Bacillati > Actinomycetota > Actinomycetes > Micrococcales > Microbacteriaceae > Microbacterium > Microbacterium sp. CFSPD4_SD4. Next base: position 51,262 of record NZ_JBNFOC010000008.1, on the reverse strand, counting down.
CGAGAGTACAGGGAACATGAGGGATCCTCTCCAGTGGCGCACGCGCACCGCCGGGATCTGCGTCGATGACGCGGGGAACAGGAACCTCGACCGCACCCGGAGTCGGGCGCGTTCGCTCAGGACCCACCGCGGAGAAGAGCTCTCGACGCGGCGTCCCGATCTAGCGAATCAGAGTACCCACGAGGAGCGACCATAGCAGGGTCACTCCACGCCCGCCAGACCCCGCCTTCCCGGCGAGACCCCGACGTACCCCCGCCCGCGTCCCGGGGTCTCGGCGAGAACCCGGGGTCTCGGCGTCAACGGCGAGGGCGGGAGGAGAGGCGGGAGTGGGCGGCGGGGAGGGCGAAGAGGAGGACGATCGCGAGGACGATGCCGCGGACGATCCAGAGGCCGGGCTCCCAGATCACCTCGTAGTTCCCGGGGAGGCCGAGGAACGCGGCGATGATCGATCCCCACGACGCGCGGCCGCTGCTGTCGGTGTCGATCGAGAGTCCGCCCACGATGCTCAGCACGCCGAGGCTCAGCAGCACGATCGGCATGATGAGGGCGCCGGGCTTCGCCTCCCCGCGCGCGATCAGTCGGATCACCGTCACGAGCGAGACGAGCGGGAACACGAAGAAGAACCAGACGAGGGCGCCGAGCAGCAGCCCCACGACGATGAAGACCGGCACCCAGAGGAGCATCCAGGGGCCTTCGTCGGCGACGAAGTAGTCCGGGTCGCGGAGGATCGCGACGACGAAGCCCGCCAGGGTCCCCAGCGGGAGCACCGCCAGCACCCACCAGAACACGGCCTTCGGGACGCGTTTCCGGTCCCCCAGCCGCGTCATCACGATCTGGATGATGACCGCGGCGGCGAGCGCCGGGAGGCCGAACATCGCGATGATGGGCCCGGCGCCGTCGTTCTCCCGCAGGTCGAGCACCGTGAGGATCATCCACGACACGGCGAGCGCCCCGAGCACGATGGCCGCGACCGGACGCACGGGCGAGGCTTCTCCCCGTGCGCCGGCTCCCCCCGGTGCCGTCACGTCAGGCGCCGCGGAGGCGCTCCGCCAGGTAGGCGTGCAGCTCGTCGATGGGGACGCGCTCCTGCGCCATCGTGTCGCGGTCGCGCACGGTCACGGCACGGTCGTCGAGCGAGTCGAAGTCGACCGTGACGCAGAACGGCGTGCCGATCTCGTCCTGGCGGCGGTAGCGACGACCGATCGCACCGGCGTCGTCGAAGTCGACGGCCCACGAACCGCGGAGTGTGTCGGCCACCTCGCGGGCGAGCGGCGACAGGTTCTCGTTGCGCGACAGCGGGAGCACCGCCGCCTTGACCGGGGCCAGGCGCGGGTCGAGCTTGAGCACGGTGCGGGTGTCGGTGCCGCCCTTGGCGTTGGGCACCTGCTCCTCGACGTACGCGTCGACGAGGAAGGCCATCATCGCGCGGGTGAGTCCGAACGACGGCTCGATCACGTACGGCGTGTAGCGCTCGCCCGTGGCCTGGTCGAAGTACGTCAGGCTCTGGCCGGAGGCCTCGCTGTGGCTGGAGAGGTCGTAGTCGGTGCGGTTGGCGACGCCCATGAGCTCGCCCCACTCCTTTCCCGCGAAGCCGAAGCGGTACTCGACGTCGATGGTGCCGGCCGAGTAGTGCGCGCGGTCCTCCTCCGGCACGTCGAACTGCCGCATGTTCTCCGGGTCGATGCCGAGGTCGATGAACCAGTTCCAGCACGCCTCGACCCAGTGGTCGAACCACTGCGGCGCCTCGGCGGGCGGCGTGAAGAACTCGATCTCCATCTGCTCGAACTCGCGGGTGCGGAAGATGAAGTTGCCGGGGGTGATCTCGTTGCGGAACGCCTTGCCGACCTGGCCGATGCCGAACGGCGGCTTCTTGCGGCTCGCGGTGAGCACGTTCGAGAAGTTCACGAAGATGCCCTGTGCGGTCTCGGGGCGCAGGTAGTAGAGGCCGGACTCGTCGTCGACGACGCCGAGGTAGGTCTTCACCAGACCGGAGAAGGCCTTCGGCTCGGTGTACTGCCCCTTGGTGCCGCAGTTCGGGCAGGGGATGTCGGCGAGACCGTTCTCGGCCTTGCGACCCTTGCGCGCCTCGAAGTCCTCGATGAGGTTGTCGGCACGGAAGCGCTTGTGACACTGCAGGCACTCGACGAGCGGGTCGGTGAAGGTCGCGACGTGACCCGAGGCCTCCCACACGCGCTTCGGCAGGATGATGCTGGAGTCGAGACCGACCATGTCGCCGCGGCCGCGCACGAAGGTCTGCCACCACTGCCGCCGGATGTTCTCCTTCAGCTCGGTGCCGAGGGGTCCGTAGTCCCAGGCCGACCGGGAACCGCCGTAGATCTCACCCGCCTGGAACACGAAACCGCGGTGGCGGGCGAGGGCGATGACCTTATCGAGGCGGGACTGTTCGGCCACGGTGGCTCCAATGGTCGGATGCGGAGAATGCCCGTGAGCACGGGCACCCCCATTCTATCCGGGGCGGGAGCGCAACCCCTGGCTGCGGGACCCGCGGGAGGAGTACCGTCCCACGCATGAGCACCACCGCGCAGCCGCCCGCCTCCCGCGACGAGGACACCCGCTTCTTCGGACAGCCGTGGTCGCTCGTGCACATCTTCGGCGTGGAGATGTGGGAGCGCTTCAGCTTCTACGGCATGCAGGGCATCCTGCTCATCTACCTGTACTTCTCGGTGGCCGATGGCGGTCTCGGCCTTCCGGAGGCGGTGGCGGGCGGGATCGTCGGCGCGTACGGCGGCTCGGTGTACCTGTCCACCATCCTCGGGGCCTGGCTCGCCGATCGGCTGTTCGGCTCCGAGCGGGTGCTGTTCGTCAGCGCCATCGTCATCGTCTCGGGCCACCTCGCCCTCGCCCTCCTGCCGGGATTCGTCGGCGTGGGGGTCGGACTCGTGCTCGTGGCCCTCGGCTCGGGAGGCCTGAAGGCGAACGCGACGTCGGTCGTGGGGACGCTGTACCGTCCGGACGACGTGCGGCGCGACGCCGGGTTCTCGCTGTTCTACCTCGGCATCAACCTGGGCGCGTTCCTCGGTCCGATCCTCACCGGGCTGCTGCAGTCGACCCTGGGCTTCCACTGGGGATTCGGCCTCGCCGCCCTCGGCATGACCCTGGGTCTCGTGCAGTACTCGTTCGGCCGCCGCGGCCTGCCCGCCTCCGCGCGCGCGGTGCCGAACCCGCTCCCCCGCTCGCGCTATCCGCTGGTCGCCGGCATCGCCGTCGGCGCGGTCGTCGTCATCGCGGTGCTCGTGCTGACCGGGGTCATCCAGGCCGACAACCTCGCCACCATCGTGATCGTGGTCACGGTGGTCGCCGCCGTCGCCTACTTCGCGGTGATCCTCGGCAGTCGCCGTATCGACGCCACCGAGCGCTCGCGTGTCTGGGGCTTCCTGCCGCTGTTCCTCACCAGCGTCGCGTTCTGGTCGCTGTACCAGCAGCAGTTCACGGTGCTGACGATCTACTCCGACAAGCGCCTCGACCGCGATCTGTTCGGGTGGGAGATGCCGGTGTCGTGGGTGCAGTCGATCAACCCGGTGTTCATCATCATCCTGTCCGGGGTCTTCGCGGCCATCTGGACGAAGCTGGGGACGCGTCAGCCGTCGACCCCCGTCAAGTTCGGGCTGGCCGCGATCATCATGGGCTCCGCGTTCCTGCTGTTCCTGCCGTTCTCCGGCGGCGGTGCGAACTCGACGCCGCTGCTCGCGATCGTCGGCATCCTCTTCGTGTTCACGGTCGCCGAGCTGTTGCTCTCGCCCGTGGGGCTGTCGGTGACGACGAAGCTCGCCCCGGCCGTGTTCCACACGCAGATGGTCGCGCTGTTCTTCCTGTCGATCGCCCTCGGCACCGCCATCTCGGGCGAGCTCGTGAAGTTCTACGATCCGGAGAACGAGGTGCCGTACTTCTCGATCCTCGGCGGCATCGCGATCCTCGTCGGCATCGGACTGCTGCTGAGCGTGAAGCCGGTGCTGCGGCTCATGCGGGGCGTGCGGTGACGGCCCCGGCGATCACGCGGTGAAGAGGTAGCCCCGGCCGGTCTCGAAGCCCGCGATGTGGAGGCCGCTGCCGAGCAGCCCCTCCATCTGCGCGCGCAGCCGCAGCCGCCACTCGTGCGCGGCCGCCGGGTCGGACTCCCGCATGCCCTCGATGTCGTCCGGGATCTCCAGCGTCTCGACGACGGCGTCCTCCGCCGGGGGCTTGGCGATGTCCGCGAGCGCCCATTCGACGTCGAGGCGGTCGCTCTCGTCGCCCGCGTCGCCGCCGCCGAAGATGCCGTACCGGTTCACCGAGTAGCCCGTGGCGCGCGCGCCGAGGACGGTGAGGAAGAAGTGCGCGTTCCGGGCGACCAGCGGGTCGAAGGTCCAGGTGATGCGGCCGACGTCGCGGGAGAACGCCCACTGCCGCTGGTGCTCCTTGAGCTCACGGCCCCATCCGCGCCCCCGGTACTCGGGCAGCAGAGCCGTGATGTGCGAGTGCATGGCGCGACGGGCCGGTTCGCCGAAGAAGGCGATCGAGGCGCCGACCATGCGCTCCTCGTCGCCCTCGCCGTCGAAGAAGCCGACGACGTAGTTGCCCGACTGCTGCAGGGCACGGAGGGTCCCGGCGTCCACCACGCGCTGCGGGCCCCGGATGGAGTCGAGCAGGCTCTGGGCGTCGAGGATGAGTTCAACGGTGTCGAGATCGCGGATGGTTCGCACGATCCCAGTCTGCCCCTCCTCCGCCCGTTCGCGGAAACCGACTCCGGCTCACCGGTACGGGAAGGCCTCGCCCCCACCCGCGGCGAGCGCCTCCGCGACGATGCGGAGGTGTTCCTCGGCCATGTCCGCCGGCAGCGGCGGCAGGATCCCGTCCCAGAACGCGAGCACCGCGCCGCGGCCCTGCATCATCCCGGCCGGACGACCCAGCGCCCACAAGTGCATGTGCGCGGAGCCGTCGTTCCAGCGCCCGAAGTGACAGCGGGCGACGCCGGGGATGCTCTTCACCGCCTCGGACACGCGCTGCATCAGCGGCCCGAGGGCGGCGAGCACGTCCTGCGGCGCGTTCTCCAGGAGCCAGTGCTCGCGCGGTGCGACGCCGCCGATGAAGGGCAGACCGCCGACGTCCCACCCGGCGCGCACCTGCCAGAGGTCGTCGTGCCAGATGGTGTGCACGCTCGGACCGCAGTGGCCGCACGCGGCCGGATCGTGCTCGCCGGCGCGGGGCTTCTCCGGCACGAGCATCGGCTCGAGCGGCCGCATCGTGACGCTCTCGAACGCCCAGGGCAGCCCCTCCGCGAGCGCCGAGGCGTCGAGCACCTCGCCGATCGGGAGCCGGCGGTGGTACGCGGAGTCGGCGGGGTGCTGCGCGGGCGCGGAGTCGTCGGTCATCCGGCCATGCAACCACATCGGCCCCTCCCCTCCGGGAACGCCGATAGCCTGAGCCGGTGGGTGCGAACGACGACAGAGCCAGGAAACGCCTCTCCCGTACCCCTCCGCGGTGGGCGATCATCGCGGTGCTGGCGTTCGCGGGCCTGTGCTCCTCGTTCATGTTCACCCTCGTCGTGCCGCTGCAGGCCGAGCTGCCGCAGCTGCTGAACTCCTCGCGCGAGGACACCACCTGGGTGGTGACGATCACCCTGCTCGTGGCCGCCGTCGCGACCCCGATCTCCGGCCGTCTCGGCGACATGTACGGCAAACGCCGGGTGGTCATCGCGCTCCTCGCGATCCTCATCGTGGGATCGGTCATCGCCGCGCTCTCCGGATCGATCGTCGGCGTCATCATCGGCCGCGCCCTCCAGGGGGCCGTGACCGGCGTCGTGCCCCTCGGCATCGCCATCATGCGCGACGTGCTGCCGCCCGAGCGCCTCGGCACCGCGGTGGCCCTGATGAGCGCCACCATGGGCGTCGGCGGGGCGATCGGCATGCCCGTCGCCGCGCTGCTCGCCGAGAACGCCGACTGGCACATGCTGTTCTGGCTCGCCGCCGCCCTCGGAGTCCTCGGGCTGCTGCTGGTGCTCGCCGTGGTGCCGGAGGACGTGCTCCGCTCCCCCGGGCGCCTCGACGTGCTCGGGGCCATCGGACTCGCCATCGGCCTCACCGGTCTGCTGCTGTTCGTATCGCGCGGCGCCGAGTGGGGCTGGACGGCGCCGCTCACCCTCGTCTGCGTGATCGGCGGCGTGGCGGTGCTGCTGCTGTGGGGCTGGTACCAGCTGCGCACGGACGATCCGCTGCTCGACCTCCGGGTCGCGGCCCGGCCCGCCGTGCTCTTCACGAACATCGCCGCCATCGGCATGGGCTTCGCCCTGTTCGCCTCGAACGTCACATTCCCGCAGATGCTGGAGATGCCGACGGTGGGCGGCGCCGGCTTCGGGCTCGACATGGTGGCCGCGTCGCTCGTGATCATGCCGGCGGGTCTGGTCATGATGGTGATCTCGCCGCTGTCCGGGTGGCTGGAGCGCACCGTGGGGCCGCGCCCGCTCTTCACCGTCGGGGCCGTCGCGATCGTGCTCGCCTACGTCTTCGTGCTGCTGTGGTCGACCGAGGTGTGGCACATCTTCGTCGCCAACATCTTCATCGGCGTCGGCATCGGGTTCACCTTCGCCGCGATGCCCATGATCATCATGCGCTCCGTGCCCGCGAACGAGACCGGGGCGTCGAACGGCCTCAACGCGCTGTTCCGCTCCGTGGGCACCTCGACGGCCTCGGCCGTGATGGGCGGGGTGCTCGCGGCGATGAGCGTGGACGTCGGCGGGGTGGCCGTGCCGACGCGGGCCGCGTTCGAGGTCTGCTTCTGGCTCGCGATCGCCGCCGGCATCCTGGCCGTGGTCCTGTCCCTGTTCATTCCGCGACGGCGCGCCGAGGAGCCGCACCCCTCCCTGCGCTGACCCGTTCGGCGGTCGTGGATTTGCATCGAGATCGCAGAGATTCCCGCAGAACGTGCGACCTACGGCGGATCTGCGACCTGCGGCGGAGGGTCAGCGGGAGATCGTGCGCGGATCCGGGTCGTCGGCGCGCGGTGGCCGCAGCCGGGCGGGAAGCGGCCACCGCAGGATGAACTGTGCGGTCGCGGGACGGGTCATGTCCCCGAAGTCGTCGACCTTCACGACGATGCGCCCCGGCGTGCCCTCTTCGTCCGGCGTCACTTCGAGGATGCGCACCCGCAGCGGGCGCTCGTCCGCTCCCTCGAGCATCCACGGATCGGCGAGCCAGGCGATGCCGTGGTCCTCCAGCGCGGCCTCCGCGTCGAGCCACTCGCCAGGGCCGGAGACTCTCCGCCCGAGGACATCGACGGCGATCCAGTCCTCGCCCTCCGGATGGATCCAGCCCAGCAGCTCGCCGTCGTCGCGGCGGTGCGGGGTCCAGGCATGAGGCATGCCCCGATGCTAGCCGCCCGTGGCCTCGACCAGGCGCTCGCGCGACATCAGGCCGGGTGCGCCCCCGTCGCCTGACGCCACGCGGATGCCTGCGTTCGCGCGTGGGATTCCGGGGACGTGGGAACAGGAGCACACGCGAGGTCAGGCGACCGCGGGAGGTCAGGCTCATTGCCACCCTGGACGCCTGATGCCACGCGGAGGCCTGCGTTCACGCGCGGGGTCAGGCGGGGTCAGTGCGTGTACTCCATGAGCTCGACGCCGAGCACGCGGAAGGCGTCGTGCGCGCGGAGACGGTGGCTGATCGACAGGTCGTCGAAGCACACGATCATCGAGTAGGCGACACCGGCCCGCGGCCCCGCGAGAACCCCCGCCTCGGCGCGCACTCCCCGGTCGCGGCCGGTCTTGTTCACGAACAGCAGGCCGTGCGCGTCGTGCTCGTGCGCGAAGGGGTCGAGCCCGGTCGAGGCGGCCACGAGGCTGAGGTCCTGGTTGAGGCTGAGCCACTCCGACACCTGGGCGCTGACGGCGGCATCCACGACCTGGGAGTTCACGAGCGCGGAGAACAGCCCGGCCAGCTCGCGCGCCGACCCCACCGCGACCTGCGGGGCGTCGTCCGGACCGCGGCGGTCGCGGAAGCGGTCGAGCAGGGCGGTGCGACGCAGCCCCAGCCCCTCGATGCGCTCCCGCACCCGGTCGTGCCCCACCTTCTCCAGCAGGATGTTCACGGCGATCGGGTCGCCGGCCGTCGCGGCGAGCACGGCGAGGTCTTCCAGCGGCAGCGCCGGGGCCCGCAGGTGCCGCCACAGCCCGGAGCTCTCCACGGCCTCGACGCTCGTGCGCTCCACGATCTCGAGCGGGTCGAGGGCACCGGACTCGAACGCCGCGGCCACCTCGATGAGCAGCGGGACCACCCCGAGGCCGGCGACGGGCATGGTCACGTGGTCGTCTCCCGCCAGCACGTGCACATGGGAGTCGAGGTCGACCACATGCACCGACACCTGCGCCCCGGAGCTCGCGAGGCCTTCGAGGGCCTTCAGCGTCGACGTGAACGACCGCCGGCCGACGGCCACGCGGCGCGGCAGCCGACGGGCTCCCGGCCGCTGCGAACGGCGACCGCTGGACGACTCGGGCGCGCTCCCGGACGCTCCGGGAGCCGAGGGGTTCCGGAACGCGTCACCAGGGTCGGTCGCGCCCACGCGTGGTCCTTCAGGAGGGGGAGGGATACTGCACATCCGGGAAGGGGCGCCCGGCGGCAGGGCTATCGTAACCCCACCGCCGGAGCGTGCCTCACAGAGTCCGGAGGTTCGTCACCAGATGGTCACACGGGACGACTCCGGCAGCCAGAGGGCATCCTTCTCGGTGACGCCGAAGGCGTCGTAGAACGCATCGATGTTGCGGACGATCTGGTTGCACCGGAACTCGTTGGGCGAGTGCGGGTCGATCGTCAGCAGGCGCAGCGTCTCGGCCTCGCGGCTCTTCTGCTGCCAGACCTGTGCCCAGGACAGGAGCAGCCGCTGCACACCGGTGTAGCCGTCGATGACCGGCCCTTCGACGGGCTCCGGCACCGACGGATCGGCCCGCAGCGACAGCTCGTACGCCTTCAGCGCGATCCCGAGGCCGCCCAGATCGCCGATGTTCTCACCGATGGTGAGGGCGCCGTTCACGTGATGCTCGGCGTCCAGTCCCTCCGGCACGAGGGCGTCGTACTGCGCGATGAGCGCCTTCGTGCGCTCCTCGAAGGCCGCGCGATCGGCGTCGGTCCACCAGTCCTGCAGGCGCCCCTCGCCGTCGTATCGGCTGCCCTGGTCGTCGAAGCCATGGCCGATCTCATGCCCGATGACCGCGCCGATCCCGCCGTAGTTCGCGGCCGCGTCCCGCCCGGCGTCGAAGAACGGGTACTGGAGGATGGCCGCCGGGAAGACGATCTCGTTCATCGAGGGGTTGTAGTACGCGTTCACCATCTGCGGCGGCATGTGCCACTCGGTGCGGTCGATCGGCTTCCCGACCTTGTCGATGTTGCGGTCGTGCTCGAAGATCGCCGCGCGGCGCACGTTGCCGAGGAGATCGGCCCGGTCGATCACGAGGGCCGAGTAGTCACGCCACACCTCGGGGTGCCCGATCTTCGGGGTGAACGCGTCCAGCTTCGCCAGCGCCCGCTGCCGGGTCTCCGCGGTCATCCACTCCAGGGTCTCGATGCTCTGCCGATAGGCCTCGACGAGGTTCGCGACAAGCTCGTCCATGGCCGCCTCCGCCGTCGGCGGGTAGTGCCGCTCGACGTAGACCTTGCCGATCGCCTCGCCCAGGGCCCCTTCGGCGACGGAGACGCCGCGCTTCCAGCGCTCGCGGATCGTGGGGACGCCGGTGAGCTGGGTGCCGTAGAACGAGAAGTTCTCCTGCACGAGTTCGTCGGTGAGGTAGGGCGCCGCCGCGTGCACGACCTTCGCACGCAGCCAGGCTTTCCAGTCGTCCAGCCGCTCGGGAGTGAGCAGAGCGCCCAGCCCCTCGAAGAAGCTCGGCTGCGCGACGACGACCTCGTCGAACGCCTGCGGGTTCGTCGGCGTCACGGCTTCGCGCCACGGAGTGAGGTCGACGCCGGCGAGCTCCTGCAGCTCGTCCCACGTCCTGAGGTTGTAGGTCGCCACCGCGTCACGGCTGCGCACGTTGTCCCAGTGGTGCCCGGCGAGCTCGGTCTCCAGCGCGATGGAGCGCTCGGCCTGCGCCGCGGCGTCGGCGACGCCGGCGAGAGTGAGCAGGCGCTCGAGGTGCTCCCGGTACGCCGCGCGGGTGTCCGCGAAGGTGTCGAGACGGAAGTAGCTCTCGTCCGGCAGCGAGAGCCCGGCCTGCACGAGCACCGGCAGGTAGCGCTCCGGGTTCCCGGGGTCGCCGTCGACGTAGAGGCCGATCACCGCCGCCCGGCCCTCCCGGTCGTAGGTGCCCACGGTGCGCAGGAAGGCCGGGATGCCGTCGATCGCGTCGATCTCGGCGAACGTCTCGGCCAGCGGGGTCACGCCGGCGGCGGCGATGCGGTCGGTGTCCATGAAGCTCGCGAAGAGGTCGCCGATCTTGCGGGCGAGGGTGCCCTCCTCCGCCTCCTGCGACTCCTCGACGATCGCGCGGACGTCCTTCTCGGCCTGTTCGGCCAGCAGATGGAAGGAGCCCCAGCGCGCCTTGTCTCCGGGGATCTCGGTGCGAGCGATCCAGGCGCCGTTCACGTGACGATACAGATCGTCCTGCGGGCGGATGTCGGGGCTGAGGTCGTCGAGCGCGAGGCCCGCGGGAAGCACGTCGGTCATGCGCTCCAGCCTATGGCCGGGGTCCCCCACGGTGTCCAGAAGACCTCAGTCCCGGCGTCGGCGCCCGAAGCGTCGGCGCCGGGGCGACGTCTCGGGCAGCGGTGTCCGCGCGGCCCGGCGTTCCGCCCACGCGACGACCTCGGCGTCGACATCGCGCAGCGGGGTCACGACGGGAGGTCCACCCTGGAGCTGGCGTCGGGCCTCGCGCACACGCCGGTTGAAGTCCTCGAGCACCTCGCGCACGTCGGACTCGCGACCGAGGAGGTCGAGCTGCCCGTCGAGCTCGCGGTCCTCCGTGCGCAGGAGGATGGCGGGAGGGCCGAGCCCGGTCAGGCCCTCGGTCTCGATCTTGCGACGGATCCACCAGTCCGGGTCGTGGTGGTCGCCGAGCCCTTCGAGCGGCTTCCCGGCTCCCGGCAGATCGTCGAAGTCGCCGCGACGGATGGCGACCTGGATGGCGGATTCGACGAAGGCGGCTCCATCGACCGCCGCCGCCGCGGACGGGGTGCCGGTTTCGCTGTCGTCTTCAACACTGCCGCCCTGCTGCTGCCGCGCTCGATAGCGCGCGGCCGCCTCCCGGGGATCCGTCATGGTGCGCCTCCGTCCGCTCGGAGCTCCTCCTTCACCCTACGTCCGGTCGAGGCCGGCGGTCTCGGGCGTCGACGACAGGTCATAGGCTCGGAGGATGGCCGCCCGCACCTCCCTGAACCGCGAGATCCTGCGCCTGGCGGTCCCCGCGCTCGGTGCGCTCATCGCGGAGCCGGCCTTCCTCATCGTCGACGCCGCCCTCGTCGGCCATCTCGGCACCGTCCCCCTCGCCGGGCTCGGCATCGCCGGAGCCGTGCTGCAGACGATCGTCGGCCTCATGGTGTTCCTCGCGTACTCCACGACCCCCGCGGTCGCGCGTCGGTTCGGGGCCGGGCGTCCGGGAGAGGCGGTCTCGGTCGGGATCAACGGCATGTGGCTCGCGCTCGGCCTTGGTGCCGTGCTCGCCGTCGTCGGCGCCGTCTCGTCGCCCTGGCTCGTCTCCCTGTTCGGCGCGAGCGCGGAGGTCGCGGCACAGGCGAACGAGTACCTCGTGATCTCAATGTGGGGGCTCCCGGCGATGCTCATCGTGTTCGCCGCCACCGGGCTGCTGCGCGGGATGCAGGACACCATGACCCCACTGTGGATCGCGGGGCTCGGCTTCGCGGCGAACGCCCTGCTGAACTGGCTCTTCATCTACGGCCTCGGCTGGGGCATCGCCGGCTCCGCGGCAGGTACGGTGACGGCGCAATGGGGCATGGTCGCGGCGTACGCGCTCGTGGTCCGGCGGCTGGCGACCCGGCACAGCGCCTCGTTGCGCGCCCAGCGGGAGGGCCTGCGCCACACCGCGACGTCGGGCGGCTGGCTGTTCCTCCGCACCGTGAGCCTGCGCGTCGCCCTGCTCGCGACCGTGGCCGTGGCGACCGGGATCGGCACCGAGGAGCTCGCCGGCTGGCAGATCGTGTTCACCATCTTCTCGGCGGCGGCCTTCGCCCTCGACGCGCTCGCGATCGCCGCGCAGGCGCTGATCGGCAAGGAGCTGGGTGCCGGTGACGAGGAGCAGGTGCGCCGAGTGCTGGCGCGGACGGTCGCGTGGGGAGCGTGGTTCGGCGTCGTGGTCGGCGCCGTCATCGCCGCCCTCTCCGGGGTGCTCGGCATCGTCTTCACCGGCGATCAGGGCGTGGCAGAGGCGGTGCAGCCGGCCCTGATCGTGCTCGCGGTGGCGCAGCCGATCGCGGGCGTGGTGTTCGTGCTCGACGGAGTGCTCATGGGAGCGAACGACGCCCGGTACCTGGCGATCGCGGGCGGTCTGAACCTCGTGCCGTTCCTGCCCACCCTGGCGATCATCGCCGCGACGGGGGTCGACGGCACCGCCGGCCTCGTGTGGCTCGCCGTCGCGTTCTTCGGGGTGTACCTGCTCGCACGGCTGGGGACGCTGGGGTGGCGAGTGCGCTCCGGGCGATGGCTCGCCGCGCCGGCGTAGCTCCTCCACAGGCGACCCGAAGAACGACTTATCCCCCGCCGCCGGGCACAGCGGAATACAGCGCCCCGCCACTCTGTCGCTCCGGTCCAGCATGGAGCGACACTGAAGGGATGCTGGGGATGAACGACGCACAGGTATGGACGACGATCGGGGTTCTCGCCTCGGGCATGTACGCCACGATCACGCTCATGGCGACGATGTTCGTGAGGATCATCAAGACGGAGATCGGCACGGTCCGCACGGAGATCGGCGGGATCCACACCGAGATCGGTGGGATCAAGGGCGAGATCGGCGGGATCAAGGGCGAGATCGTCGGCGTGAAAGCCGAGATCGGGGATCTCCGGAAGGAGGTGCACGGTCTGAGCCGGCGCATGGACGGCCTCGACCGCGACGTCAGCGCGATCTCGCGGCACCTCTTCGGCATCGATCCGGCCTGACGGAGCACGTACGACCGCTCCTCGTGCTCACTCCGCGTGGCGACGACACCACTCGTACATGATGACGGCGGCGGCGGCACTCGCGTTGATCGAGCGGGTCGAGCCGTACTGCGTGATCTCGATGTGACCGGAGGCGGCAGCCAGTGCCTCCGGCGACAGGCCCGGCCCCTCCTGACCGAAGAGGAGCACGCACGAGCGCGGCAGGTCGGCGCGGTCCACCGGCACGGCCCCGTCGACGTTGTCGATCGCGATGACGGGCAGACCCTCTGCGGCCGCCCAGGCGGCGAAGGTCGCGATGTCCTCGTGGTGCACGACGTGCTGGTAGCGGTCGGTCACCATGGCGCCGCGCTTGTTCCAGCGACGGCGGCCGATGATGTGCACCGTATCGGCGAGGAACGCGTTGGCGCTGCGCACGATGGAACCGATGTTCATGTCGTGCTGCCAGTTCTCGATCGCGACGTGGAACGGATGACGCCGCGTATCGAGATCAGCGACGATCGCCTCCATGCGCCAGTAGCGATAGCGGTCGATGACGTTTCGCGTGTCGCCGTGCGCGAGGAGCTCGGGATCGTACTGCTCTCCCTCGGGCCAGGCCGACGGCCCTCCGGGCCAGGGGCCGACGCCGTATCCGGGCTGCGCCGAGGACCCCCCGGGGGCGGTCGGTTCCGTGCTCTCGGGGCGCTGCGCTTCCATCCCGCCAGGCTATCGCCGCCTCCGCCTGGTCGCCGTCGGGCGGAGGAGCCGGCACCCCGTCGTCGAAGGGGCCCCGGCCATCGCGACACGATATTTAGGTGCGCCGAAAAATACGCTACGGTTTCGGTGTGCCTAAAAGTCCCGCCGCCTCCGTGATCCCCGCCCGCACCGCTTCGCCGCGCCTGCTGTGGCTGCTGGGACCGGCGCTGGTGGCGGGTGTGGCCTATCTCGACCCGGGCAACGTCGCCAGCAACATGACGGCGGGGGCGCAGTACGGCTATCTGCTCGTGTGGGTGGTCGTCGCCGGCAACGTGATGGCCTGGCTGATCCAGTACCTGTCCGCGAAGCTCGGCGTCGTCACCGGCCAGAGCCTCCCGGAGGTGCTGGGCCAGCGGCTGCGCCGGCCCTGGGCCCGCCGCGCCTACTGGCTGCAGGCGGAGCTGGTCGCGATGGCGACGGACCTCGCCGAGGTCATCGGCGGCGCCGTCGCCCTGAACCTGCTCTTCGGCGTGCCGTTGCTGTGGGGCGGCCTCATCACCGGGGCCGTGTCCATGGTCCTGCTCGCGGTGCAGAACCGTCGCGGCGCCCGACCGTTCGAGTTCGTGATCATCGGCCTCATGTTCGTGATCACGATCGGCTTCATGGCCGGCCTGTTCCTCGCGCCACCCGACTCGGGCGGCGTCGTGAGCGGCCTCGTGCCGCGCTTCGAGGACACGGGGTCCGTGCTCCTCGCCGCCTCGATCCTCGGCGCGACGATCATGCCGCACGCGATCTACGCGCACTCCTCCCTGGCCCGCGACCGGTTCGGGGCGACGAGTGCCGAGACGACCGAGGAGGCGGCCCGGATCGAGACCTCGCGGATCCGCCGCCTGCTCACGGCGACGCGCTGGGATGTGACGATCGCGATGGTCATCGCGGGCTCCGTGAACCTCGGCATCCTCCTGCTCGCGGCGGCGAACCTCGCGGGCGTCGCGGGCACCGACTCGCTGGAGGGGGCGCACGCCGCCCTGGCCGCAGGCCTCGGCCCGGTCGTGGCGACCTTCTTCGCCGTGGGACTGCTCGCCTCGGGTCTCGCCTCGACCTCCGTCGGCGCGTACGCGGGCGCCGAGATCATGCACGGCCTCCTGCACGTGCGCATCCCCCTGCTGGCCCGCCGGCTGGTGACGCTCATCCCCGCGCTGGTGATCCTCGGCATCGGGGTGGACCCCACGCTCGCCCTCGTCCTCAGCCAGGTCGTGCTGTCGTTCGGCATCCCGTTCGCGCTGATCCCGCTCGTCGCCCTCACCGCGCAGCGCCGCACGCTCGGCGCCTGGGTCAACCGGGTGTGGACGACGGTCGCCGGCGTCGTGGCCTCCGTGCTCCTCATCGCCCTGAACGGCGCCCTGCTCTGGCTGGTGCTGACGGGGGCATGACGCCGGATAGGCTCGACATCATGTCTGCAGACTCCGCCCGTCGCACCGTCCGCCTCCTCACCTGGAGCGGCTTCGCGACCGGGGTCATCGGCGGTCTGCTCATCGCGTTCCCGAAGGTCATCGGCCCCGCCAGCCCGTGGGTGCAGCTCGCGCTCGGCGTCGCGACCCTGATCTTCGCCTTCCGTGCCCGCAAGGTGGGCATCGCCGAGGTGGAGGGCTTCGACGGGCGCCTCTCGCTCGCCGCCGCCCTCCTGGGGTTCCTCGTGCTCTTCTTCGCGGGGCAGGCGACCGTGATCCTGCTCGGCTCCGCGGGCGCCTGACTCAGGCCGCGAGGCCGGCCGACCCGGACACGTAGAGTGGTGGGGTGGCATCCCCGGCAGCTGACGACTACCTGAAGACCGTCTACGCGCACACCGAGTGGCAGGATGCGCCGATCACCCCCTCGGTCCTGGCGGCCAAGCTCGGCATCGCCCCGTCGTCGGTCACGGAGATGGTGAAGAAGCTCGCCGCGGCGGGACTCGTGTCGCACGTGCCCTACGGAGCGGTCCGGCTGACGGACGCGGGGACCACCCGGGCCCTCGCGATGGTCCGCCGCCACCGCCTCATCGAGACCTGGCTCGTGCAGGAGTTCGGGTACGGATGGGATGAGGTGCACGACGAGGCCGAGGTCTTGGAGCACACCATCAGCGACCGGCTGCTCGAGGGCATCGACGAGCGCCTGGGGCGGCCGCGCTTCGACCCTCACGGAGACGCCATCCCGGACGCGGAGGGCCACATCGAACGGGAGCCCTTCGTCCTGCTCGCCGACGCCCCGGACGGACACACCGGCCGCGTGCTGCGCGTCGACGACCGCGACCCGGAGCTCCTGCGGACCCTCGACTCCCACGGGGTCGTCGTCGGGACGACCGTGACGGTGACCTCGTCCGGCATCGCCCTCGACGGCACCGAGCCGCCGCTGCCCCCCGCCGCCCGCGACGTGGTGTGGTTGTCGGCCTGACCCCGGCTTCGAATCGCGCACTTTGCGGCAGATCGGCCGGGGATGGGGCCAATCAGGCGATTCGAAAGGAAAGGTGGGGCCTCTAGGCTGAGCACATGGCACACCGTGACGACATCGAATGCTGGCTCACCGACATGGACGGCGTGCTCGTCCATGAGAACGACGCCATCCCCGGGGCCTCCGAACTCCTCGCCGGATGGGAGCGCAACGAGATCCCGTACCTCGTGCTCACGAACAACTCCATCTTCACCGCCCGCGACCTCTCGGCCCGCCTCCGTGCGAGCGGCCTGATCGTGCCGGAGGAGCGCATCTGGACCTCGGCGCTCGCGACCGCCGACTTCCTCGCGCAGCAGCTCCCGGGCGGCTCCGCCTTCGTCATCGGCGAGGCCGGCATCCTCACCGCGCTGCACGAGGCCGGCTTCATCATGACCGAGACGAACCCCGACTTCGTCGTCGTCGGCGAGACCCGCAACTACTCGTTCGAGGCCATCACGAAGGCCATCCGCCACATCATCAACGGCTCGCGCTTCATCGTGACCAACCCGGACGCCACCGGCCCGAGCGCCGACGGGGTGCTGCCGGCCACGGGTGCGATCGCCGCCCTCATCACCAAGGCCACCGGCAAGGAGCCCTACGTCGTCGGCAAGCCCAATCCGATGATGTTCCGTTCGGCCCTGAACAAGATCGGCGCGCACTCGAAGAAGACCGGCATGATCGGCGACCGGATGGACACGGACATCGTCGCCGGCATCGAGGCGGGTCTGCACACGGTGCTCGTACTCACAGGCATCAGCGACCAGCGGATCATCGAGCAGTACCCCTTCCGCCCGGACGAGATCGTCGACTCGGTCGCCGACCTGCTGCCGACCATCACCGACTCGATCCCCACCCTCGACGAGGACTGACGTGGGCGCCCTCGACGACGGCGAGCGGGTCACGGCGGCGGACGCCGCGGCCTGGCGCGCCTGGCTCGAGGCGAACCACGAACGCACGGCCGGAGTGTGGCTGCTGAGCGTGCGCGGGCGATCCGCCACCGGCGTCGGCTACGAGGACGCCGTCCGGCAGGCGCTGTGCTTCGGGTGGATCGACGGCCCGGTGCGCACGTTCGACGACGAGACCGGTGGCCAGTGGTTCTCCCCTCGACGCCCGGGGAGCGGCTGGGCGGCGACGAACAAGGCCCGCATCGCGGAGCTGGAGGCCGCGGGGCTCCTCGCCCCGGCCGGCATCCGCGCGCTGGAGACGGCGAAGGCGAACGGCTCCTGGACCGTGCTCGACGGTCCCGAGGCCGGCATCGAGCCGCCGGAGCTCACCGCCGCGCTCGACGCGGTGCCCGCGGCGAGGGGGAACTGGGATGCGTTCCCGAAGTCGGTGAAGAAGTTCGGCCTCACGCACATCGCGATGGCCAAGCGGCCGGAGACCAGGGCCGCGCGCATCGCGAAGATCGTGGCGGATGCCGCGGAGGGGAAGCGCCCATGAACCAGAGCGACCTGCTGTTCCTCGTCCTGTTCCTCATCATGCTCACGTCGCTGGTCGTGTTCGTGGTGCAGTTCGTGCGCTCCCGCCGCCGCGGCGGCGAGGACGACGGCCGTGCCGGCTGGTGGGAGGGCCCCTGGGACGACGACGACCGCCGGCGCTGAGCCGACGGCCGCCGCCCCGAGGCCTCAGGAGGCGAGCGACGCTCCGGGGATCGCGGCGAGCAGCTCCCGGGTGTACGGATGCTGCGGCGTGTCGAAGATGCTCTCCGGGGTGCCGCTCTCGACCACGACGCCGCGCTGCATCACGTGCACCTCGTCGGAGATCATGCGCACGACGGCCAGATCGTGGCTGATGAAGAGGTAGCTGAGCCCGAGGCGCTTCTGCAGGTCGGCGAGGAGATCGAGGATCTGCGCCTGCACCAGCACGTCGAGCGCGGAGACCGCCTCGTCCAGCACGACGAGCTCGGGCTCCAGGGCCAGGGCGCGGGCGATCGCGATGCGCTGCCGCTGTCCGCCGGAGAGCTCGTGCGGCAGCCGCTCGGCCATGGCCGCGGGCAGGGCGACCTGCTCCAGGAGCTCCAGGACGCGGGCGTGCCGGGAAGCGGCGGTGCCGATCCGGTGCACGCGCAGCGGCTCGGCGATCGACTGCTCCACGGTGTACCGGGGGTCGAGCGAGGCGTAGGGGTTCTGGAAGACGGGCTGCACGCGGCGGCGCAGCGCGAACAGTTCCTTGCGGCGGAGGGTCGTGAGATCGGTGCCGTCGAAGAGGATGGCCCCGGAGGTCGCGTCCTCCAGTCCCAGCACCATGTTCGCCGTCGTGGACTTGCCCGAGCCCGACTCTCCCACGATGGACACGGTCGTGCCGCGGCGGATCGAGAAGCTCACGCCGTCGACCGCCGTGAAGGTCTGCGGCTCCCCGGCCTTCGCGTTCCGGAGCGGGAACTCCTTGCGCAGGTCCCGGATCTCGACGAAGGGCACGGCGTCGGCCGCGACCTCGCGCGCAGGCAGGGCGTCGCGGCGGGACGCGAGGCTCGGCGCGGCCGCGAGCAGCTGCCGGGTGTACTCGTGCTGCGGGTTCCCGAGCACCTCCGCCGATGTCCCCTCCTCGACGACGTGGCCACGGAACATCACGACGATGCGGTCGGCGCGCTCGGCGGCGAGGGCGAGGTCGTGGGTGATGAGGAACACCGCGGTGCCCAGCTCGTCGGTCAGCTGGTCGAGCTGGTCGAGGATCCGCCGCTGCACGGTGACGTCGAGCGCCGAGGTGGGCTCGTCGGCGATGAGCAGCCGCGGCTTGCAGGCGAGCCCCATCGCGATGAGCACACGCTGCCGCATGCCCCCGGAGAACTCGTGCGGGTACTGGGTCGCCCGACGGGCGGCATCGGGGATCCCGACCATCTCCAGCAGCTCGACGACACGGGCCTTCGTCGCGTCTCCGCTGGTGTGCCCGTGGACTTCGAGGGCCTCGCCGATCTGCTCACCCACGCGCAGGAGGGGGTTGAGGTTCGACATCGGATCCTGCGGCACGAGGCCGATGCCGGCCCCGCGGAGCGACACCATCGCGTTCTCGGGGAGGTCGGTGAGCTCGCGGCCGTCGAAGCGGATGCTGCCCGCCGTGATGACGCCGTTCTCCGGCAGCAGGCGGTTGACCGCGGCCGCCGTGGTGGACTTCCCGGAGCCGGACTCGCCGACCACGGCGACCGTCTCCCCGGCGGCGATGTCGATCGAGATGTCGCTGATGGCGGTGACCAGCTCGGAGCCGGTCCGGAAGGCGACCGCGAGGCCGTCGATGCTCAGCACGGGCGGAGTGGTGCTCATGGGGTACTCGTTCCTTCGGGGTCCAGGAGTGCGGGCAGCGCTGCGCGCCACAGGGTCTCGGTGGGGGCGATCTCGTCGGCGAACAGCCGGTTCGCGAGGAGGACGACGGCGGTTCCGGTGGTGGGGACCACGCCCAGCGCGCATCCGGTGTAGCCGGGATGCCAGAGCACCCGGGTCGAGCGCCCGTCCGCCGTCACGGTGTCGCTGCGCCAGCCGAGGGCCTGCCCGGGGTCGGGGCCGTCGCGGAACAGCTCGGCCACGAGCGCCGGATCCCACAGCTCGGGGTGCGACTCGGGGGCGGCGAGCGCGACGCCGAGGGTCAGCAGCTCGTCGACCGTGCCGAACAGGCCGGCGTGCCCGGAGACGCCGTGCAGGGCGTGGAAGCAGTTGCCGTCGTTGGCGACCCCGGTGATCTCCCCCTCACGCCAGGGGAAGTGCCGGCGAGAGGTGAGGATCGGGTAGGGGGTGCCGGTGGCGACCATCCGTCGCTCGGCGGCATCGCCGTCGCCCGTGGACGACGCGACCGGACCGGGGACGGGCCCGTAGCCCGTGCGCGTGAGACCGAGGGGCCCGGTCACGAGCTCGCGCACGGCGGCGTCGAGGGGGAGGCCGGTCGCGGCGGCGATGATCCGTCCGAGGATCAGGAAGCCCAGGTCGGAATAGTGCCGTCCTTCGTCCACGCCGTAGCGGAGCGGGAGAGTGTCGGCGGCGGCCGCGCCGTCGGCGTTCGTACCGTCGAGGTAGAGCGGCTGCCACTCCCAGAGCCCCGCCCGGTGCAGGAGCAGGTGCCGCACGGTCGTCCCGGGGGCGCAGGCGGTTCCGGGGACGAAGCGGTCCACCGGATCGTCGAACCGGAGGTCGCCCCGGGAGACCAGCCGGAGGATCGCGGTGGTGGTCGCGGCGACCTTGGTGACCGAGGCGAGGTCGAACGCCGTGTCCGTCGTGACCGGCGTCCCCGCGAGATCGGCGAGGCCGCCGGCGGTCGTGTCCCGGCTCGTGCGGGTGGCGACCCCGGCGACGGCTCCGCGCGGCGTGGTCGGCCCGGCGAGGACTGCGGCGATCGCCTCGGCGGCGCTCATACGAGAGCTCCGGTCCGGGAGCGGTCGAGCAGCACCTCGGCATCGGGGGCGATCGCGGTGATCCCCAGTCCCGCCGCCGCGGCGAGGGTGAGCCACTCCGCGTCGGCGGTCAGCCCTCCGGTCACCGGCGACCGGCGCAACCACGACGCCGCGTCGAGGTCGTGCACGACGTCCGGAGCGATGGCGGCGGCGAGGTGCGCGGCGGCGGCCACCCCGACGTGCGACTCCATCATGCAGCCGACGACGACGCCGAGTCCGGCGGAGCGGGCGGCCTGCACGCACGCGAGCGCCTCGCGGAGCCCGCCGGTCTTGGCGAGCTTGACGTTCACGAGCCCGGCGGCTGCGCGCGCGGCGATGTCGCGGACATCCTGCGCGGTGCGGACCGACTCGTCCGCCATGATCGGCGTGTCGACGGCGGCGGTCACCACGGCCAGCGCATCGAGGTCGCGCGCGGCGACGGGCTGCTCGACGAGTTCGAGTCCGAGACCGGCGTCCTCCGCCGCCCGGATGACGCGGATCGCGGTCTCGGCGTCCCACGCCTGGTTCGCGTCCACGCGCAGGGTGATGTCGGCACCGACGGCGGAGCGGACGGCCAGGAGACCCGCGACCGTGTCGTATTCGCGGGACGCCTTGATCTTGAGGCAGCGGAATCCCGCCGCCGCATGCTCGACGGCGGTCGCGGCCAGTGCGGCCGGCTCCGCCACCGACAGCGTCATGTCGGTACGGATGCGCGCGGGCGCGTCTGCGTGCGGGGCGAGCGTCTGCGCGAGCGGCTCGTCCCGGTGCTGCGCGGCGAGATCGGCGACCCCGCAGACCACCGCACTGCGAGCAGCGGCGTTGCCCCAGGCCGCCGCGGCGAGGGCGTCCGGCAGCCCGGGGTCGTCGACGGAGCGCCCGAGCACGGCGTCGGCGAAGGGACCGGCGACCACGGCCGTCACGCTCTCCGGGCTCTCCCCCGTGACACGCCAGCTCGTCGCGGCCTCCCCGTATCCGCGGCGGCCGTCGGCGTCGGTCACCTCCACGAGCACGACATCGAGGTGGTCCGTGCGACGGACGGCCGTGACGAAGGGACGCGCCAGGGGCGAAGGCACCCGCAGCACGCGCATCCGCTCGACGACGGTCACGATCCCGCCGCCTCCGTGAGGGCGAGGGAGTCGATGGCCGCCACCGGCTCTGGCATCTGCAGCGGACCGGCGCCGGGCGTGATCGTGCCGAGGATGCGCGGCTCGCGCGCCCCGGTCCCGCCGGGGACGATGGCGGGGACGCCGTGCAGGGTCGACCAGCCGATGAGCGCGAGGAGGATGGCCTCCTTGCTGTCGGCGGGGGCGCCGAGCTCGTCGGCCAGGACGACCTCGGTCTGCGGCAGCGCGGTCCGCAGCCCGTCCAGGATCAGCGGGTTGCGGCAGCCGCCGCCGGACACCGCGAGGAAGCCGATCCCGGCGGCCTCGACGTCGCGGGCGACCGTGCGGACCGTGAGCTCGGTGAGCGTGCGCACGACGTCGGCGACCGCGATCTCACGTCCCTGCGCCGCGAGGTGCTCCTGCACGTAGGCGAGGTGGAAGTGCTCCTTGCCCGTGCTCTTCGGCGGGGTGAGGGCGTAGTACGGGTCCGCGAGCATGGCGTCCAGCAGCGCCTGGTCGATCCGTCCGGTCCGGGCGATCGCCGCATCGTCGTCATATCCGAGCGGGTTGAGGTCGTGCGCGACGATGACCGCGTCGACCAGGGCGTTCGCGGGGCCGATGTCGTAGGCGACGAGGCCGTCCGGGCGGACGACGGTCATGTTGGAGATGCCGCCGAGATTGAGCGCCGCCGAGACGCCGGCCCGGCCACGGAGCAGCAGCTCGTCGAGGAACGACACGAGCGGAGCGCCGTGGCCGCCCGCCGTGATGTCGCGGATACGGATGTCGGAGACGACGGGCACACCGGTCTTCTCGGCGATCCAGGCGGGCTGCCCGATCTGGAGGGTGCCGAGGGCGTGGGCGCCGTCGACCCAGTGGTACACGGTCTGGCCGTGCGAGCACACCGCATCGACGCCGCCGACCTCGGCCGCGACCTCGGCCGCGACATCGGCGAACGCCTGCCCGATGAGGGTGTCGAGCTCGGCCACCTCGGCCAGGGTGGTCTGCGCCGGAGGGAGCGCGGCGATGAGGCGTGCCCGCAGCGCGGGATCGTAGGGGACGCTGGTGGACGCGAGCACCGTGCCCCGGAGGTCGACGCCGTGCGCCGTGAATCCCCCGTTGGTGGCGAAGTCGACGACGGCGGCGTCGATCCCGTCGTGCGAGGTGCCGGAGATCAGTCCCAGGACGCGCATCAGTTCTCCTCCAGTGCGGTGCGCAGACGGCCGTCGGCCGCCGCGAGTCGGTCGGTGGCCGCGGCGAGGTCCTCCCCGCGGCGGATCATGATCGTGGCGAGCTTCACGTCCCACCCTGCGCTCTCCAGCGCGGCGGCCGCCGTGTCGCGCTCGACGTCGGCGATCGTCCGCACCATGCGGATCGCGCGCTCGCGGAGCTTGTGGTTCGTGGCCTTCACGTCGACCATCAGGTTGCCGTAGGCCTTGCCGTTCCGGACCATCGCGATGGTCGAGAACATGTTCAGGACGAGCTTCTGCGCCGTGCCGGACTTGAGGCGCGTGGAGCCGGCGAGCACCTCGGGGCCGACCTCGACCTCGATGCCGTGCTCGGCGACCGCGCTCAGCGCGGTGCCGGTGTTGCAGGACAGGCCGACGCTGAGCGCCCCGCGTTCCCGCGCCCGTCGGACGGCGGCGACCACGTACGGCGTGCGGCCGCTGGAGGCGATGCCGATCACGGTGTCGAGCGGGCCGATGTCCGCGGCGTCGATGGCCGCGGCACCCGCCTCCGCGTCGTCCTCCGCGCCTTCGACGGGGTTCACGATCGCGCCGGGACCGCCGGCCATGATCGCGAACACCAGCTCCGGCGGGGTGCTGAACGTGGGCGGGCACTCGGAGGCGTCGAGCACGCCGATGCGTCCGGGGGTGCCCGCGCCGACGTACACCAGACGTCCGCCCTGCGCCATGCGTGCGGCCGTCTGCTCGATCGCCGGGACGATCTGCGGGAGGGCGCGCTGCACGGCCGCGGGCACGGTGGCGTCGGCCTCGTTCATGGTCTGCGCGAGCTCGGCCACGCTCATCTGATCGAGGCGGGCGTACCGGGGGTCGCTCGCCTCGGTGGCGAGGGCGCCGAGGTCTTCCGCGATCATCGCTTGCCCCGGTTCCGCGGGTCGAGGCTGTCGCGCAGCCCGTCGCCCAGCAGGTTCAGGCCGACGACGAGGAGCACGACGACCACGCCGGGGGCGATCATCGTCCACGGGGCGATGGTCACGAGGGTCCGCGCCTCGAAGATCATGGAGCCGAGCGAGGGCGCCGGCGGCGGAGTCCCGAGTCCGAGGAAGCTCAGCGACGCCTCCGTGAGCACCGCCCAGGAGAGGGAGAGCGTGACCTGCACGATGATGATCGAGGTGATGTTCGGCAGAACGTGGCGGAACATGGTCGCCATGCGGCTCTGCCCCGTGCTCTTGGCCGCCTTGACGTACTCCACCTCGCGCAGCGACAGCACGGGGCCGCGGGTCACGCGGATGAAGATCGGCACGTAGACGATCGCGATGGCCACGGCGATCGTGAACCAGTTGCGGTCGAACACCGAGGCGAGCGACAGGGCGAGCAGTAGCGGCGGGAACGCGAACAGCACGTTGGTGACCGCGGTGATCGCCCCGTCGGAGAAGCCGCGGTAGAAACCGGCGATGAGTCCGCAGACCGTGCCGACCACGGTCGCGAACGCCACGGCGACCACGGAGATGAGCGCCGAGTTGGCGACACCGGCTGCCACCCGCGAGAACACGTCGCGGCCGAACTGGTCGGTGCCGAACCAGTGCACCGCGGACGGCGGCTGCAGCCGGGACGGCGGGTCCTGCGCGAGCGGGTCGAACGGCAGCAGGCCGAACGCCGAGACGAGGCTCAGCACCGCGAGCAGGACGACGATGATGAGGCCGGCGAGACCACTGCGGCTGCGCAGCAGGAGACGCACGCGCTCCATGGTGCGCCCGCCGCCGGGAGCGAGGGCCGGGGTCTGAGAGATGTCGGTCATGCGGCACGCACCCGGGGATCGATGACCCGGTAGAGCAGGTCGGTGAGCAGGTTGACGATGACGAAGGCGAGCGCGATCACCAGGACGGTGCTCTGCACGAGCGCGTACTCCTTCTGCTGGATGCCGAGCAGCACCTGGCGGCCGATGCCGGGGAGCGAGAAGATCTGCTCCACCACGACCGCGCCGCCCAGCAGGTAGCCGAACTGCAGACCGGTCATGGTGACGATGGGGACCAGCGCGTTGCCCAGCACATGGCGCACCTGGAGGCGGCGGGGCGGCACGCCCTTGGCTTTCGCGGTGCGGATGAAGTCGTTGGCACGGATCTCGAGGACCGCGGTGCGCGTGGTGCGCATGATCGGCGCGGCGATGCCGAAGCCGAGCACGATCGACGGCAGGAGCATCTGCTGGAGGTTCAGAGCGGGGTCGTCGAAGAGCCGCGCGTAGCCCTGGCCGTTCGGGTTGAAGCCGAGGGACTGCGCGAGGATCGCCAGCAGCGCCGTGCCGAGCAGGAACGCGGGGATCGAGAGGCCGGCGAGGCCGACGACCTGACCGACGCCGTCACGGAGCGAGTCGGGCTTCGAGGCGGACAGCATGCCGAGCGGGATGCCGATGGCGAGCGCGATGACGATCGAGAAGATCGCGAGCTCGAAGGTGACCGGCAGCGCGGCGGCGGTGAGCTCGAGCACGCTGGTCTGCGCCCGGGAGGAGAAGCCGAGGTTGCCGGTGAAGATGTTGCCGAGCCAGGAGAAGAACTGCACGACGAGCGGCTGGTCGAGACCGTAGTACGCCTCGAGCGCGGCACGCTGCGCCGGAGTGAGCGCGGCCGCCTCGGTGCCGAGGCCGGAGCTGATCTGGTCGCCGGGGATGGCGCGCAGCATCAGGAAGACGAAGACGGCGACGCCGAAGAGGGTGCCGAGGGCTGCGAGGATGCGTCGCAGCACGCTGTTGCGGAGGAGCTGTCTGAACATGCGCGTGGGAGAGGTGCCTGTCGTCGGGGAGCCGAGGGGGCGCGGACGTCCGCGCCCCCTCGTTCCACTACTGGATGGAGGTGGTCCGCAGGTACTGCAGCGAGCCGTTCGCCATCGGGGTGAAGCCGTCGACGGTCGAGGCCGTCGCGGTGTAGGTGTAGCTGGTGAACAGCCAGATCCAGGCGGCGTTGTCCTCGAGGTTCTCGGAGACCTGCGCGTAGATGTCCTTGCGCTTCTCCGGGTCGGCCGTCTCGCGTCCCTCGGCGAAGAGCGCGTCGAGCTCGGGCGAGGAGTACCCCGCGACCTGGTTCAGGTTGCCGGTGCTGGTGAAGTAACGGCCGTACATGCCGTCCGGGTCCGGGCGTCCGCCGTTGAGGGCGACCGCGGCGTCGAAGTCGGCCGCGATCCAGCGGTCCACGAACGCGCCGGACTCGAGCACCTCGAGGTCGAGCGTGATGTTCGCGTCGGCGAGCTGCGCCTTGAGGTTCTGCGCCTCGTTGACGGAGGTGGCGTACTCGCCCTGGGACACGATCGTCTTGACGGTGACGCCGTCCTCCTTGCCGGCCTTCTTCAGGTACTCGGCCGCCTTGTCGAGGTCACGCTCGGGGCACGGGCGCGCGTCGGGGTCGGACTTGAACGCGGGAGAGGTGATCGGACCGGTGACCTCGCCCTCGCCGAGCGCGGCGGTGTCGAGCACCTCCTGACGGTCGATCGCGCACTGCATCGCGAGCCGCACGTTCACGTCGGCGAGGTCGCCGCGCTGCGCGTTCAGCTGCAGGGCGTGGTAGCTGAGCTGCGGGGTGGTGGCGACCTCGACGTTCGCGCCCTCGGCCGTCTGCGCGACGAGCGGGTCGTCGAACACGGCCAGCTGCACGTTGCCGGACTGCATCGCCGAGACGATGGACGACTCGTCGGGGATCACGCGGAACTCGACGGTGTCGAGCAGCGCGGTGTCGCCCCAGTAGTCCTCGTTCTTGGCGAGGGTGAGCGACTGGCTCGCCTTCCGGTCCTCCAGCACGAACGGGCCGGTGCCGTTCGGGGTGGTGTTGAGCGCCTCCTCGGTGTCGTCCGACGAGAGCATCGCCATGTTGATGACGGCGAGGTTCGCGGGCAGCGCGGCATCGGGGGCACTGAGGGTGAGGGTGACGGTGCTCTCGTCGGTGGCCTCGACGGCGGCGACCGAGGCGAGGGAGCTCGCGGCCACGGCAGCGGTCGCCTCATCGGCGATCGCGTCCAGCGAGTACTTCACGTCGGCGGAGTCG
The DNA here is from genome assembly GCF_057364585.1 of Microbacterium sp. CFSPD4_SD4. NCBI lineage: Bacteria > Bacillati > Actinomycetota > Actinomycetes > Micrococcales > Microbacteriaceae > Microbacterium > Microbacterium sp. CFSPD4_SD4. Next base: position 24,366 of record NZ_JBNFOC010000008.1, on the reverse strand, counting down.
AAGGCGCTGCCGTCCGCGAACGTGACGCCCTCGCGGAGGTGGAGGGTGACCGTGAGGCCGTCCTCGGAGACGTCCCAGGACTCGGCGAGACCGGGGACGACGTTGAGCTCCTCGTCGAACTCGGTCAGCGTGCCGTACAGGTTCTGCAGGACGTTGACCGCCTGGAACTGGGTGGCCTTCCACGGGAAGAGGGTGTCGGGATCGCTCGTGACGCCGATGACCAGGTCGCCGCCGGCGGATCCGGATCCGGTGTCGGACGGGTTCGACGCCGGTGCGGAACACCCGGTGATGACGAGCGCCGCGGCGAGGCCCGTGGCGGTGAGGGCGCCGAGAGACGCCCACCGTGCTGTGCTCATTGCTGTTTCCTCCTGGCTGGGACCGCGTCGCCCTGGCTCGGATCAGGCGGTGCTGCCTGATGCCCCGCGAACATCGTCGGTCTGGGTAAGTACCAAAAGTACACGAAAGCATCTACGCATGTAACAGAAGTTCCTCTAGTGTTATGAACACCGATCGGAGACCCCATGCCCCACGATGCCGCTCGCGACGACGCCGGCACCCATCTCGTGCTCGTGCGGATGCGCGCCCTGCGCCCAGAACTCCGTCCGAGCGAGCAGCGCATCGCCGACCTGTTCCTCGCCGACCCCGCCGGAACCGCCGGGCTCTCCGTCGCCGAGCTCGCGCAGCGCTGCGACACCTCGACCACGTCCGTCGTGCGGTTCTGCAAGCGTCTCGGGTACGAGCATGTGCGCGAGCTGCGCAACCACGTGCTGCGGGAGGTCGAACGCGAGACCTTCGACACCGCCGCGCTCCCCGCCGTGTCCGGCGACATCGACCGCAATGACACCCTCGCCGACATCGTCGCGAAGGTGTCGCTCGCCGAGACGCTCTCCCTCGCCGACACCGCCAAGGTGCTCGACACCGACGCGCTCCGCGCCACGGTCGAGGCGATCGCCTCCTCCACCCGGGTGGACATCTTCGGCGTGGGGGCGAGCTCCATCGTCGGGCTCGACCTCCAGCGCAAGCTCACCCGGATCGGGCGGACGGCGTTGGAGTGGTCCGACCCGCACGCCGCCTGGACCTCGGCCGCCACCCTCGGGCCGGGGAACGTCGCGATCGCCGTCTCGCACACGGGCGCCACGACCGACACCATCGAGTTCCTCCTGCTCGCCCGGCAGGCGGGCGCGACGACCATCGCCATCACCAACCATGCCGGCTCCCCGCTCGCCGGTCAGGCCGACATCGTGCTGACCACCGCCGCGCGCGAGACGGGCTTCCGCTCCGGGGCCCTGGGCAGCCGGATCGCCCAGCTCATGGTCGTCGACTGCATCTTCATCGGGGTCGCGCAGTCCAACTACGATCGCTCGATGGAGGCCCTCCGCGACACCTTCGCCGCCGTGCATCACGTGCGCGCGGGCGGTGCCTGAGATGAGCGCGAGCCGACTCCGCGTCGGGCTGTTCACGGCGTTCGGCGGCCTCGGCGTGACCGCGGCGTTCGTCCCGGCCGTCCTTCCGTCCGCAGAGCACGCGACGGATGCCGACCTGAGTGCCGCCGTGCCCGTCCTCTTCGCGGGACTCCTCGTGGGCGTGCTGCTGTCGGGCCCGCTCCTGGTGCGCCGACCGCCCCGGACGACGCTCGTGCTGGGCAGCCTCCTCCAGGCGGCCGCCATCGTCGGTGTCGCCCTCGCGACGGATCCGGGCGTCTTCATCGCGGCCGCCGCGCTCGCGGGGCTCGGGTTCGGTCTCGTCGAGGCCGCGGGCTCCGTGGCAGCCAAGGCCGCCAGCACGGGGAGCGCGACCGGGGTGCTGAGCGCCCTGATGGGCACGGTCGCCGTGTGCGCCGCCGTCACACCGCTCGTGGTCGCGCTCGGGGCCGGCGCCCGTCCGGCCCTGGCGCTGCTCGCGACCGTACCCCTGGCGACCGTCGCGGTGCTCGCCGGCGCCAGCACTCTCGCCCGTGCGACCGAGGCCCCGGCGCGACGGGACGCACGCTCCCTGCTCGTCCTCCTCCCCTTCGCGCTGGCTCTGCCGCTCTACGTCGGCGTGGAGACCGTCCTGTCGGGCTGGTCGGCCGTGATCCCGGAGCGGGCGCTCGCGATCGAGCCCGCCACCGCCGCCCTCGGCACCTCCGCCTTCTGGGCGCTGATGGCCGTCGGCCGCTTCGGCGCCGCCGCTCTCCGGCGCGCGGCGGTTCCGCCGCTCGCGCTGCTGGCGACCGCCACTGGTGCTGCCGCCCTCCTCCTGGTGCTCGCCGGGGTGCTCCTCGGCGAGCAGCCGGTCGCGGCGCTGCTCATCCTGGCCGTCGTGGTGGTCCTGCTGGCCCCGAGCTACGGCCTCATCCTCGGACTCGCGCTCGACCGACTCGATCCGGCCCGCAGCGCCGCCGTCACCGGGGCGCTCGTGGCCTGCGGCGCGGTCGGCGGCACGTTCGTGCCCACGCTCGTCCTGCTGATCGGACGCGACCCGGCGTCGGGCGTCACGTTCCTCGTGTCCGCCGTCCTGTGCGCGGTCATCCCCGTGCTGATGCTCGTGGCGTCGCGCTCCGGGCGCGCCGTCCCGGCGTTGCGGTGACCGACTCTTCCTCCCCCATCGAGCCTGCACGCGACCTCTTCACAGATGCCGGAATTCCGACCGGCGCCCGCACGGCGACCACGTATCGTCGAAGCCACACCCGCACTGAGGAAGGGAGCACCGTGTCCGCGGACACCCTCACGATCATCGTCAGCGCGATCGGCGTCGTGCTCACCCTCGGCGCGAGCCTGTTCGCGGCAGGGGCGTGGATGATCCGTCGCATCGACGAGCGTCTCGGCACCGTCGACCACCGGCTCTCCACACGCATCGACTCCGTCGAAGAGAAGCTCACCACACGCATCGACACCGTCGAAGAGAAGCTCACCGCACGCATCGACACCGTCGAAGAGAAGCTCGGCGCACGCATCGACACCGTCGAAGAGAAGCTCACCGCACGCATCGATGCGGTGGCGGCGGACGTCACGGATCTGAAGATCGCCGTCGCCCGGCTCGAAGGGCCCCCGCGACACCTGCTCGTGTCAGGGGGCTGACACTCCCGTCAGCGCAGGACGAGGGCGGCGGCGCCGATCAGCGGCCCCTCGTCGCCCAGGCCCGAGCGGACGACGCGGGTGCGACGGGAGTACTCGTGCACGGCGCTGGCGGTGAGAGCCTGCTGGACGAGGTCGATGTAGTCCGCCGACACCCGCGAGAAGCCGCCGCCGATGGCGACGACGTCGAGGTCGACGAGGGTGGCGGCATCGGCCAGTGCCTCCCCGACGGCGCGGGCCGAGCGCTCGATTGCCGCGCGGGCGACGGCGACACCGGCCGCGGCGTCCCGGGCCAGGTCCTCCCCGGTCGCGCCGGACCAGCCCTGCTCCCGCGCCCAGGCGGCACTGGCAGGTCCGGAGGCGATCTCCTCAAGAGTGAGCCCGCCCTCGCGGCGCACCTGCCCGAGGTGCCCGGCGTTGCCGCTCGCCCCGGGCACATACGCACCGCCCACGACGAAACCGCCGCCGACGCCCGTGGACACGACGATCGACAGGGAGGCTCCCGCCTGCTGCGTCGCCCCCAGCCACGACTCCGCGAGCGCGAGCGCGCCGCCGTCGTGACCCAGGACCGCCGGGACGTCCCGTCCGAGTGCGGTCGAGGCCGCACGGCCGACCGCGTCGACGAGGCCGAACCCCCGCGCGAGGGGCATGTTCACCGGCAGGATCTCACCGCGGGTCCGATCCACGGGACCCGCGCTGCCGATCCCGGCGCCGACGAGCTCCGCATCGGCGGGCAGGGCCGCGAGCGCATGCCGCACGATCGCGTCGACCGCCGCCGTCAACGACGCGGACGTCGCCTCGCGGCCGGTGGGCTGCCGGCTGCGGCTGCCGGGGACGAGCGTGCCGTCGTCGGCGACGAGGGCGGCCTCCATCTTCGTGCCGCCCACGTCGACGGCCAGCGCATAGCGGCTCACTGCGGGTCGAGTCCGAGGTCGTCGAGGTCGAAGGCCGCGCGCCACTCCAGGCCCTCGGCCTCGATGGCGGCCTGCGCGCCGGTCTTGCGGTCGACGATCACCGCGACCGCGACGACCTCCGCACCTTCCTTGCGCAGCGCCTCGACCGCCTTGAGCGCGGACTGCCCGGTGGTCGAGGTGTCCTCCAGCACGACCACGCGCTTGCCCTTCACGTCGGCGCCCTCGATCTGGCGACCGCGGCCGTGGTCCTTCGGCTCCTTCCGCACGACGAACGCGTCGAGCGGACGGTCGGTGCCGACCGAGGCATGCAGGACGGCGTTCGCGATCGGGTCGGCGCCGAGCGTCAGACCGCCGACGGCGACGACGTCGAGATCGGCGATCAGGTCGAGCATGATGCGGCCTATGGCCGGAGCGGCGCGGTGGTCGAGGGTGAGCTTGCGCATGTCGACGTAGTACGTCGCCTTCTTGCCGCTGGAGAGGGTGAAATCGCCGTGGAACACCGCCTCGTCCGTGATGAGGGCGAGGAGGGTCTGGCGGTCTGCGTCGAGTGCGGTCACGGCATCCAGTGTAGGAGGCACACCCTAGGCTGGACGCATGCGCTTGGCCACCTGGAACGTCAACTCCATCCGCACCCGCGTCACCCGCACCGTCGAGTTCGCCGTCCGTGAAGACATCGACGTGCTCGCGATGCAGGAGGTGAAGTGCAAGCCGGAGCAGTTCCCGTATGCACCGTTCGAGGAGGCCGGCTACCACGTCGAGGTGCACGGCCTGAATCAGTGGAACGGCGTCGCCATCGCCAGCCGGCTGCCGATCACCGACGTCCGCACCGCCTTCGACGGCATGCCCGGGTTCGCGAAGGGCCACGAGGGCCCCGATGCCCCGCAGGAGGCGCGTGCTCTGGGCGTCATGGTCGACGGCGTGCGCGTCTGGAGCCTGTACGTGCCCAACGGCCGCTCGCTCGACGACCCGCACTACGTCTACAAGCTGCACTGGCTCGAGCAGCTCAAGCAGTCCACGGCGGCCGAGCTGTCGGCGAATCCCGACCTTCCGCTCGCCCTCGTCGGCGACTTCAACATCATCCCGTTCGACCATGACAACGGCGACCCCGACATCGTGGTCGGCCGCTCCACCCACGTCTCCCCCGCCGAGCGCGACGCGTTCTTCGCGCTGACCGACGCGGGCGTGACCGACGTCGTGCGCCCGCTGCTCCCCGAGGGTTACACCTACTGGGACTACCAGCGGCTGAAGTTCCCGCGCAACGAGGGCATCCGGATCGACTTCATCCTCGGCTCGAAGACGTTCGCCGATGCCGTCACCGGGGCGTCGATCCACCGCAACGAGCGCAAGGGCGAGCAGCCCAGCGACCACGTGCCCGTGGTGGTCGATCTGGACTTCGGCGGCGACGACGCCGACGACGACCTGCCGATGATCTTCTCCTGACCTTTCGACAGGCTCAGGGACCTACCCCGTGCGGCTGATCGCGACCGACCTCGACGGCACCCTGCTCGACAGCTCGTCCGCGGTGTCGCCGCGCACCCGTGCCGCGCTCGACGCCGCGCGGGACGCGGGCGTCGCGGTGGTGCCCGTCACCGCCCGCCAGCCGATCGGCCTGCGCGTGATCGCCGCCGACGCCGGCTTCGACGGGTGGGCGCTGTGCGGCAACGGCGCGTACGCGACACATCTCACCGAGGGCCGCATGCTGTTCGCCGAGGAGCTGCCGCCCGCGACGCTGCGCACTCTCGCCGACGCGCTGCGCGCCAGCGTCCCCGGCCTCCTCTTCGCGAGCGTGCGGGAGGGCGGCGAGACATTCGTCGCACAGCACGGGTACGCGGCGATCGCGCAGCTGTCCGATCACAAGCGTGACCCCGCGACGATGGGCGGCGTGCCGCTGGACGAGGTGCTGGCCGCGCCGACGCTCAAGCTCGTGATCCGGCACCCCGAGCTCGCGCCCGCCGCACTCTTCGAGACCCTGCGGTCCCTCGGGCTCACCGGCTTCGAGGCCACGCTGTCCGGCGCCCCGTTCGTCGAGGTCATGGCGCAGGGCGTCACGAAGGCCACGGGACTCGCGCGCCTCTGCACGCACCTCGGCATCGATCGCTCCGATGTCGTGGCGTTCGGAGACGCCCTCAACGACGTCGAGATGCTCCGCTGGGCCGGTCACGGCGTGGCCATGGCACACGCGGAACCGGTCGTGCAGGAGGCCGCGGACGAGACCACCGCGACCAACGACGACGACGGCGTGGCCCGCGTGATCGAGCGCCTGCTCGGCCCCTGAACCGGGCCACCGCGGTCAGTCGGCCCCGTTCGGACGCGCCTCGGCACTCGGCGGTCGCAGGCCGAGGAGAGCCAGGGCACCCGCCCCCGCCGTGAGCACCGCGATGACGCCGATCCCGACCGCCGGCACCGTCACCGTCGCCACGGCCCCCGCGACGAGCGGACCGCCCGCGTCGCCCAGCTCTCGGCCCAGCTCCGCGCTGCCCATCGTGCGCCCCATCCGTTCGGCGGGCGTCGACGCTGCGAGGTGCGAGAACGCCACCGGCGTCGCCAGCCCCACCCCCGCGCCGACCAGCACGCCCGAGAGGGCCAGGACGACCGGGGTTACCCACAAGGCCGAGAGTCCGATGCCGACGCCGATGAGAAGCAGCCCGCCGACCGCGCCGAGGCGGACCGAGAGCCGGCCGCGGTCGTGCGCCGATCCGACCAGCGGCTGCACGATGCTCGACACGACCGCCAGCACCGTGACGATCGCCATGCTGCCCACAGTGCCGAGTCCGGCCTCCCGGCCGAGCAGCGGGAGGAAGCCGACGGCCACGGCGAGCGCGCCGGTCGTGGCCGCCAACACCAGGGTCGGGACGAGGAACCCCGGGGCGAGGAGCTCCCGGCCGAGGTCGACGAGGGTCACCCGTTTCCGGGGCAGCACCGGCACGGCGGGGACGGCGACGAGCACCCATCCGGCCGCGGCCAGCCCGAGCACGGCGAGTGCCCAGAACAGCGCCGGGATCCCGCCCGCCACCACGAGCACCGCACCGAGCAGGGGGCCGAGCGCATATCCGAGACTCTTCCAGGAGCCGTAGCGCCCGAAGTAGCGGCCACGCGACGCCTCGTCCGTCAACCGCGCCACTGCAGCGGACGACGCCGGGGAGAACGCCGAGGCCGCCGCCCCCTGCCCGAAGCGCGCGATCACCAGGCCGATCATGCCGGGAGCCAGTGCTCCGACCACCGAGAACGCCGCGAAGGCCAGCAGCCCGCCGACGATCACCGGGCGCACCCCGACCCGGTCGCTGAGCGCCCCGAAGAGCGGCTTGAGCAGCACCTCGGCGAGGTCGTACAGCGCGAGCGTGAAGCCGAAGGCCAGCAGCGTCCAGCCGATGTCCTCGGTCTCGGCGCCCAGGGCGGCAGCGATGCCGTGCGCGCCGAACGCGGTGGTGAACCCGGCGAGATAGAGCGGTGCAAGCCGCGGGCGCGTCGAGGAGGTCACACTCGATCCTGGCAGGTCCCCGCCCGCCTCCGTCGCGCGGGGGATGCCGCGCGACGACCCCCGCCCTACGGTGGAGGGATGGCCTTCACCCGGACGCCGACCCTGCGCGACCAGCGCGGCGACCTCCTCCTCGCGCTCGTCCTCTTCGTCGGCGCGATCCTCAGCGCGGCGCTCTCCTCCATCGCCCAGGTCTACGGCGACGAACAGGCTCCGCTATGGACCGCCCTCGTCTACGCCGTCGTGGTGGCGGCGCCGCTCGGTTTCCGCCGGCGCTGGCCCGGCACCGTGGCCGTCGTGGTGTCGCTGGCCTACTTCACCGCGGTGACGATCCGGGTACCGGAGATCTACGTCGGCAACATCGCGATGTTCATCGCGCTCTACACGGTCGGCGCCTGGATGAACGACCGCCGGAAGGCCCTGGTCGTCCGTGTCGCGATCATCGTCGGCATGTTCGTGTGGCTCCTCATCACCATGTACCGCGACGCCATCAGCGAGGCGGACAAGGCGGACGTCGTCGCCGGTGCCATGTCGCCCTATGTGGCCTTCATGCTCATCCAGATCCTCCTCAACGTCCTGTACTTCGGCGGCGCCTACTACTTCGGCGAGCGCTCCTGGGCGGCGGCGGAGCAGCGCACCGTGCTGGAGGAGCGCACCCGAGAGCTGGAGCGCGAGCGCGAGGTCACCGCGGCGCAGGCGGTGGCCCTCGACCGGGTGCGGATCGCCCGAGAGCTGCACGACGTCGTCGCCCACCATGTATCGGTGATGGGCGTGCAGGCGGGTGCCGCGCGCCTCGTGCTCGAGAGCGATCCGGCGCAGTCGGCGCGCATCCTCTCCGGGATCGAGTCCTCCGCGCGGGACGCGATCCAGGAGCTGCGCCAGCTGCTGGAGACCCTGCGCACTCCCGGCGGCGACACGACCGAGCCGGCATCGACCGTCTCCCTCGACGACATCGCCGCCCTGGCGGAGGCATCGACCGAGGCCGGCCTCCCCACCGCGTACGCCGTGATCGGCGATCCGGTGCCGGTGCCCTCGCTCGTCGCGGTGAACCTGTACCGGATCGCGCAGGAGTCGCTGACCAACGCCCGTCGGCACGCCGGGCCAGGGGCGACTGCGGACGTGCGCGTGCGCTACGACGAGGACGGCGTAGAGGTCGAGGTCGTGAACACCGGTCGTGCCATCGCCCAGCTGCGTCCCGGCCTCGGCCAGCTCGGGATGCGGGAGCGCGCGGCGGCCTCCGGCGGCACGTTCGAGATCGCTCCGCGCGCGCCCGGCGGGGTGCGGGTGCGAGCGCGGGTGCCGCTTGCCGCACCCGTGACGGAGGCCGCACGGTGACCGCGCCGATCCGGGTGCTCCTCGTCGACGACCACGCCCTCCTCCGCGCCGGCTTCCGCACGATCCTCGACACCCAGCCCGACATCACCGTCGTCGGCGAGGCCTCGACCGGGGCGGAGGCCATCGCGCAGGCCGCCGACCTGCGCCCTGACGTGATCACGATGGACGTGCAGATGCCGGACATGGACGGGATCGAGGCGACGCGCCGCCTCGTGGCCGACCCCTCGGTGAGTGCCGCGATCGCGATCGTGACGACGTTCGATCGCGACGACTACCTCTATCAGGCGCTCGAAGCCGGCGCGAGCGGATTCCTCCTCAAGAACGCGGGTGCCGAGGATCTCATCTCCGCGGTGCGCGCTCTCGCGGCCGGGGACGGCATGCTGGCACCCGAGGTGACGCGCCGCGTCCTCACCCGCTTCGCCGGAGCGAATCCGGAGACCGGCGCCGCTCCCGCCCGCGCGGTGACGAAGACGCCCGCGACCCCCGTCCTCGCGGAACCGCTGACCGAGCGGGAGACAGAGGTGCTGACCCTGCTCGCCGATGCCCGCAGCAACGCCGAGATCGCCCGCGCCCTGTTCATCGGGGAGGCCACCGTGAAGACCCACGTCTCCCGGATCCTGCAGAAGCTCGGCGCCAGGGACCGCGTGCAGGCCGTCGTGCTCGCGCATCGGATGGGGCTGGCCTGACCGGAGGTGGACCGCTCCCCCGCGATACTCTCGGAGCCATGCCCGCCGCCGCCCCCGTGTCCCGTCCGATCGTCGCCGGGATCGTCACGGCGCTCGTGGGGTTCACGAGCTCGTTCGCGGTGGTGCTCACGGGCCTCGATGCCGTCGGCGCGTCGGCGGCGCAGGCGGCCAGCGGACTCCTCGCCGTGAGCCTCGCGATGGGGCTCGCCTGCATCGTGCTGGCCTGGCGCTACCGGATGCCGATCACGGCCGCGTGGTCCACTCCCGGTGCCGCCCTGCTCGTGGCGACCGGCAGCGTCGAGGGCGGCTGGCCGGCCGCGGTCGGGGCCTTCCTCGTGACCGCGGCCCTCATCCTCCTCACGGCGCTCTGGCCCGCGCTCGGAGCCCTGATCGCGCGGATCCCTCCGTCGATCGCGCAGGCCATGCTGGCGGGGGTGCTGCTGCCGCTCTGCCTCGCGCCGATCACGGGGGTCGTCGCGAACCCCTGGGGCGTGGTCCCGGTGGTGCTGACCTGGCTGGTCTTCGCCCGACTGGCTCCCCGGTGGGCCGTGCCGCTGGCGTTCGTCGCCGCGGCCGCGGTCGTCGCCGTGTCGCTGGTCTCCGCGGGGACCCGGGTCGACCCGGCCGTCCTCCTGCCACAGTTCGAGCTGACGATGCCGGCCTTCACGGTCGGGGCCCTGGTCGGCATAGCCCTGCCGCTGTTCATCGTGACCATGGCGTCGCAGAACGTGCCGGGTATCGCGATCATGCGCAGCTTCGGCTACGAGGTCCCGTGGCGTCCGGCGATGCTCGTGACCGGTCTCGGCACGGCCCTCGGCGCTCCGGCCGGCGGGCACGCGATCAACCTCGCCGCCATCAGTGCGGCCCTCGCCGCGTCCCCCGACGCCGATCCCGACCCCGACCGGCGCTGGCTCGCCGGGGTCTCCACGGGGGCGTCCTATCTCGTGCTGGGGGCGTTCTCCGCCGCCTTCGCGACCCTCGTCGTGCTCGCCCCGACGGCGGTCATCCCGGCGGTCGCGGGACTCGCGCTGTTCGGCGCCTTCGGCGCGGCCGTCCAGCAGGCGATCGACGACCCCGGCGAGCGCCTCCCCGCGGTCGTCACGTTCCTCGTCGCCGCCTCCGGCATCGCCGTGCTCGGGGTGAGCGCGGCATTCTGGGCGCTGGTCGCCGGCCTGCTCGTGCGCACGGTGCTGCACGCCGGCCGTCCGTCCCGCGGCTGATCCGTGGCCGTCCCCCCTGCGGGGGATGCCCCGCCCCGCCCGTGCTCAATAGCGTGAAGGTCATGCGGATCACCTTCGGACGGAGCACCACGACATGACCACAGGACTGCTGGAACTCTCCGGCATCACCAAGAGCTACGGCAGCCGCCGGGTGCTGGACGACGTGTCGTTCACGGTCGCGCCGGGCCGGCTCACCGGCTTCGTCGGCGGCAACGGCGCCGGCAAGACCACGACCATGCGCATCGTCCTCGGGCTGCTGTCGTCGGACGGCGGACGAGTCGACCTCGACGGGGCGCCCCTCACCACCGCCGACCGCCGTCGCTTCGGCTACATGCCCGAGGAGCGCGGCCTGTACCCGAAGATGAAGGTCCTGGAGCAGATCGTCTACCTCGCGCGCCTCCACGGGTTCGGCAAGCCGGACGCGACGGAGCGGGCGACCGCGCTGCTCACGGAGCTCGGACTCGGCGAGCGCCTCGACGACACGATCGAGTCGCTGTCGCTGGGCAACCAGCAGCGGGCGCAGATCGCCGCGTCGCTCGTGCACGACCCCGAGGTGCTGATCCTCGACGAGCCCTTCTCCGGCCTGGACCCCCTCGCGGTGGACGTCGTCGCCGGGGTCCTGCAGGCCAGCGCGGCCCGCGGCACGTCGATCCTCTTCTCCTCCCACCAACTCGACGTGGTCGAGCGCCTCTGCGACGACCTCGTCATCCTCGCCGGGGGCACCATCCGTGCCGCCGGGTCCCGGGACGGGCTCCGCGCCGAGCACGCCCGCGACCGGTACGAGCTCATCTCCGCGGGCGACGCCGGGTGGCTGCGCACCGAACCCGGGGTCACGGTCGTCGACTTCGAGGGCGGCTACGCGCTCTTCGATGCGGACGGCCCCGACACCGCCCAGCGCGTGCTGCAGTCGGCGGTCGCGCGCGGCGACGTCGCGAGCTTCGCGCCCAAGCACCCCTCCCTCGCCCAGATCTTCAAGGAGGTCATCCAGTGAACGCCTCGACCCCAGCGCGGAACGGGATCTGGCTGGTCGCCGAGCGGGAGATCGGCTCCAAGCTCCGCAGCAAGGCGTTCCTGATCTCGACCGGCATCCTGCTCGTCCTCGCCCTCGCCGGCGTGCTGTTCGGCGGCTTCGCGAGTCAGAACACCGACGCCATGCCCGTCGCGGTGACCGCGGAGACCACAGGCGCCGTGTCCGCGCTGCCCGACGTTGAGGTGACCGAGGTCGCCTCCCGCGCCGAGGCCGAGGAGCTGGTCCGCGACGGCGACGTCGACGCGGCGGTGCTCCCGGGCGACAACCCCGCCGGATACACGATCGTCGCTCTGGAGGATGCGCCCGGATCGCTCGTGTCCGCGCTGTCGCTCTCGCCCGAAGTCGTGATCCTCGAGCCGGTCACCACCAACCCGCTGCTGCGCTACTTCATCGCGATCGCATTCGGGCTCGTCTTCATGATGGCCGCGGCCACGTTCGGCGGCACCATCGCGCAGAGCGTGGTCGAGGAGAAGCAGACCAGGGTCGTGGAGGTGCTGCTGTCGGCGATCCCGGCGCGCACGCTGCTCGCTGGCAAGGTGATCGGCAACACGGTGCTCGCGATGGGACAGATCCTCGCCCTCGCGGCCGTCGCCACGATCGGCCTCATCGTGACGGGTCAGCGGGAGGTGCTGACCACCCTCGGCGCCCCCATCATCTGGTTCGCGGTGTTCTTCCTGTTCGGGTTCATCCTGCTCGCGGCGATGTTCGCGGCGGCGGCCTCCATGGTGTCCCGCCAGGAGGACATCGGCTCGACGACGACCCCCATCACGATGCTCATCATGGCGCCGTACGTGCTGGTGATCGTGTTCAACGACAACCCGCTGGTACTGACGATCATGTCGTACGTGCCGTTCTCGGCTCCGGTCGGCATGCCCATGCGCTTGTTCGTCGGCGAGGCGCAGTGGTGGGAGCCGCTCCTGAGCCTCGCGATCCTCCTGGCGAGCTGCGTCGCGGCGATCGTCGTCGGCGCGAAGATCTACGAGAACTCCCTGCTCCGGATGGGCTCGCGCGTGAAGCTCGCCGAGGCTCTGCGCGGCTGATCCCGAGACCCCGCTTTCGCGCCGAGACCCCCAGCTGCACGCGCGTGCAGCAGGGGGTCTCGACGTGTACCCGGGGTCTCGGCGTCAGAGGAGGCCGTCGGAGAGGGTGGTGGGGTTGCCGAAGCGGTGGTTGGTGATCGACACGGCCTGCTCGTGCAGGAACGGGAGCATCTCGACCCGGCCCGCTCCGGTCACGGCGTGCGACCACACCGCGACGTCGGGGCTGCCGTCGAGGGCCGTGTGCAGCGCGGCGGCATCGCCACCGACGAGCCGCACCCGCTGCCACGACCGGGCGCCCTTCGCGTAGCGCTTGGTCCACGCGGCATCCGACTCGGTCTTCACGGCCACGCCCTGGGTCTTGAGCGCCTTCTCCACGCGGGACGGCAGCCACGCCGCCGACACGGTGAACGGGCTGCCGCTGCGCAGGGCCGCGGCGAGCACGCGGACTCCCTCGGCCAACGGCGCGTCCTCGGCGATGCGCACGTCGACCGCCACCGGACGGTACCGGAACACGTTGCGCTCGACCCCGAGTCCGGACTTGTCGCTCACGGCGCCGAACTCGTCGATCCATGCCCGCTCATCGGCGGCCGCGGCGCGGTGCAGCCACTCGATGCCCACGGGGTCGAGCTCGGGCGCGGCCGCCTCCAGCAGACCGGTCACGGCGGGGGTCACCGCCGCCCCCGGAGCCGCGGCGGGCAGCTCGCCCGCACGCCACTCGCCGAGACCGAAGAGGTAGTTGGGGCCGCCGGCCTTGGCTCCGGCGCCCACGGCCGAGCGCTTCCAGCCGCCGAACGGCTGACGCTGCACGATGGCGCCGGTGATGCCCCGGTTCACGTACAGGTTGCCGGCCTCGACGCGGTCCAGCCAGGTCGCGACCTCGGCGGAGTCCAGCGAGTGCAGCCCCGCGGTGAGGCCGTAGTCGACGGCGTTCTGCAGCCGGATGGCCTCGTCGAGGTCCTTCGCGTGCATGATGCCGAGCACGGGTCCGAAGAACTCGGTCCGGTGGAAGTACGAGCCCTCGCGCACGCCGGTCTTCACCCCCGGCGTCCACTGCTTCCCCTCGTCGTCGAGCTTCCGGGGCTCCACGAGCCAGCGCTCGCCCTTGTCGAGCGTGGTGAGCGCGGTGAGGAGCTTGCCGTTCGCGGGCTCGATGATCGGCCCCATCTGCGTGGCGGGGTCATCGGGCAGCCCGACGCGCATCGAGGTGACCGCGTCCACGAGCTGCCGCTCGAAGCGCTTCGAGTCGGCCACCGACCCGACGAGGATCGCCAGCGACGCGGCCGAGCACTTCTGCCCGGCGTGGCCGAACGCGCTGCGGGCGACGTCGGCGGCCGCGAGGTCGAGGTCGGCCGACGGCGTCACGATGATGGCGTTCTTGCCGCTCGTCTCGGCGAGCAGCGGCAGGTCGGCACGGAAGGAGCGGAAGAGCTGCGCGGTCTCGTAGGCCCCGGTGAGGATGACCCGGTCGACCTGGGGGCTCGCGACCAGTCGGGTGCCGAGGTCGCGGGAGGCGAGGTCGACGAGGGCGAGCAGATCGCGCGGGACGCCCGCGGCCCACAGCGCCTCGACCATCACGGCACCGCACCGCTGGGTGAGCTTCGCGGGCTTGATGATCACGCCGGATCCGGAGGCGAGGCCGGCGAGCACACCGCCGGCGGGGATCGCCACGGGGAAGTTCCACGGCGGCGTGACCACGGTCACCTTCGACGGCACGAACTCGGCACCGGGGATGGCCTCGAGATCCTTCGCCCGCTCGGCGTAGTAGTGCGCGAAGTCGATCGCCTCGCTGACCTCGGGGTCGGCCTCCGCGATGGTCTTGCCGGCCTCGTGCGCCATGATCTCCAGCAGCTCGCCGCGGCGGGCGGCGAGCTCGTCGCCCGCGCGGTGCAGGACGGCGGCGCGCTCGGCGGCGGGGAGCGCCGCCCACCTCTCGGCGGCGGACGTGGCGGCGGCGAACACGGCGTCCAGCTCGGCGTCGGTCTCGATGCGGGCGGCCGCGATCGCGTCCCGGCCGAGCGTCGACGACACCGAGCGCTGCAGGATCTCCCGGCCCCAGGCACGGTTCGCGGCGAGCGCCGGATCGGTGTCGGGCTCGTTCGCGAAGCCGTCCGTGGTGCCCTCAGGGCGCGGGGCCGTGCGGTCCTGCGTGCGGTTCGGGGCGGGTACCGACGGGTCGGCGACGAGCGCGGCGAGAGAGCGCTCGAAGCGCTCCCGCTCGCGGGTGAGCAGGGTCGGGTTCGACGCCAGCTCGAACACGGCGGACATGAAGTTCTCGGGGCTCGCGTTCTCCTCGAGGCGCCGCACGAGGTACGCGATCGCGACATCGAACTCCGCCGGGTTCACGACCGGCGTGTAGAGCAGGAGGCGGCCGACGTCCTTGCGGACGGCCTCGGCCTGCCCGGTCGCCATGCCGAGCAGCATCTCGTACTCCACGAGGGCGCCCTTCAGCCCCTGGGTCCCTGAGGCCGCGCCCCCCTGGGTCCCTGAGCCTGTCGAAGGGTCGGTCACGCCACGGGCCTTCGCGAGCAGCCAGGTGTAGGCGATGTCGAAGAGGTTGTGACCGGCGACGCCGATGCGCACGGCGTCGAGCCGCTCGGGCGTCATCGCCCAGTCGAGCACACGCTTGTAGTTCGTGTCGGAGTCCTGCTTGGTGCCGTAGGTCGCGAGCGGCCAGCCGTGCACCTTCGCGTCGACCTCCTCCATCGCGAGGTTCGCGCCCTTGACCACGCGCACCTTGATCGGCGCTCCGCCCTTGGCGCGGCGTGCGGCGGCCCACTCCTGGAGACGCTGCATGGCGCCGAGCGCATCGGGCAGGTAGGCCTGCAGCACGATGCCGGCTTCGAGGTCTTCCAAGCCGGGCTGGTCGAGGATGCTCGTGAAGGCCGCGATCGTGAGGTCGAGATCGCGGTACTCCTCCATGTCGAGGTTGATGAACTTCTGGGTGCCGGTGCGGGCGCCCTTCGCCTCAGCCTTCGCCGCGAGCCGGTACAGCGGGGTGAGCTTCTCGACGACGTCGGCGACGGCCTCGTCGAACGACCACATGGAGAGCTGGCTGACGACGCTCGAGACCTTGATCGAGACGTAGTCGACGTCCGGACGGGCGAGGAAGTCGTACGTGCCCTGCAGTCGGCGGCCCGCCTCGCGCTCGCCGAGCACGGCCTCGCCGAGGAGGTTCAGGTTCAGACGGTTGCCGGTCTTGCGGAGCTTGGCGATCGCGGGGCCGAGCTTGGACGGCGTGGCGTCGAGCACGAGGTGGCCCACCATGGCCCGCAGCACGCGCCGCGAGATCGGGACGACGACGTTCGGGAGCTTCGGCGCCCAGAACCCACCGGCCTTGATGGCGGCACGGAGGTAGCCGGGCAGCAGCGTGGGCGTGATGTCGGAGAGCTCCGCGAGCTTGCGGCCAGCGACCCGAAGATCCTCCGGACGCATGACGCCGTCGACGAAGCCGACCGTGAAGGCGAGGCCGTTCGGATCCTTGAGCACTTCGGACAGGCGCTGCGCGGCGGGCTCGATCGGGTGGGTCTCACTCTCGGCGAGCCAGCGCTGCACGAGCGCGGCGACCTCTTCGGTGCGGGGGGTGGTGTCGTCGATGACGGTCATGAAGCGGGGTACCTTCCTCGGCCTCGCACACCCGGGTGTCGTGTGCGGCTGGATCATTGTCCAGCCGGTCGGTAGGCTCCGTCTATCAACCGATTCGAGTGGATTCTGTTCACTCTTCCCGAACGATCGGAACCGCCGTGCTCGACGTCCATCGCCTGCGTCTGCTCGTGGAGCTGTCGCGTCGCGGGACCCTCTCCGCCGTGGCGGATGCGCTGTCCTACAGCAAGGCCTCCGTGTCCCAGCAGCTCGCCGCGCTGGAGCGTGATGTCGGGGTGCCGCTGCTGCGTCGGGTCGGTCGTGGCGTGCAGTTCACGCCGCAGGGGAACGTCCTGGTGGCCGAGGCCATCGGCATCCTCGATCAGCTCGAGCACGCCCAGGTCGCCGTCGCCGAGTCGCTCACCGAGGTGACCGGCACCGTGCGCCTCGCGGTGTTTCAGTCCACCGCGCACTCCCTGCTGCCCCGCGCGCTCGCAGCCCTCGGCGCGCGCCACCCCGCCCTGCGCGTCGAGGTGACCGAGCGCGACCCCGAGTCCGGGCTGGTCGGCGTCTCCAGCCGCGACTACGACCTCATCCTCGCGGAGCAGTATCCGGGCCACACGCGCCCCATCCACGCCGACCTCGACCGCGTCGTGCTCGCCCACGACGCCATCGCGCTCGCCCGGCGTCCGGGAGCGTCGGAGTCCGCCGATCCCGTCGCGGCCCTGTGGGCGACCCGCGCCGAGCCGTGGGTGCTCGAACCCGCCGGGACCGCCTCCCGCGCGTGGGCCGAGCAGCTCTGCCGCACCGCCGGGTTCGAGCCCGACGTGCGCTTCGAGCTCGCCGACCTCACCGCGCACGTCCGGCTCATCCACGCGGGACTCGCGGTCGGGCTGCTCCCCGAGCTCGTGTGGGCGGGCGACACCCCGACGGTCGACCTCGCACCGCTGCCGCAGGAGCCGCGCCGGGAGATCTTCTCCTCCGCGCGTCGGGTCTCCGCGGACGCCCCGTCGATCCGCGCCGTCCGCGCCGCGCTCGCCGACGCCGCCTCCCACAACCTCCTGGACTGACGCGGCGCACACGGTTCCGGGAATATGCATGCACATGCATCGGTTCATCCCCCGTGTACCCGGACGACGGCGTCCGATCCCCTCCGTCCGAAAGGCACTTCCGTGAGCACTCCCGTCATCGACCGCACCGCCCCGACCGAGCACCCCGTCCTCGACGTCCTCGCCGGCCGCTGGAGCCCCCGCGCCTACGACGCGCAGCACCCGATCGACGAGGCCAAGCTCGCCACCGCCCTCGAGGCCGCCCGCTGGAGCCCCTCCGCCAACAACGTCCAGCCCTGGCGTTTCATCGTCGCCCGCCGCGGCACCGCGCTGCACGCCCAGATCGTCGACGCGCTCATGGGCTTCAACCAGGCCTGGGCCGGCAACGCGGCCGTCCTCGTCGTTGCGATCGCCGAGACCGCGACGGCCGACGGCACGCCGATCAGCCACGCGTTCTACGACCTCGGCCAGGCCGTGGCGCACTTCTCCGTGCAGGCCCACCACGACGGCCTCGTCGTGCACCAGATGAGCGGCTTCGACCCCGAGGTCGTCCGCGAGTTCGCCGACCTGGAGCCCCGCTTCACCCCCGCCACCGTCATCGCCGTCGGCGAGTTCGGCGACATCGAGGCTCTGCCGGAGGTGCTGCAGGAGCGCGAGGTCGCCCCGCGCGTGCGCCGTCCGATCGCGGAGACGGTCGTCCTCAGCGCCTGAGCAGCGACAGACGAAAGGCCCGGTATGCGTCGCGCATACCGGGCCTTTCGTCGTCTGCCGATCCCGATCAGTCGTCGAGCAGCTCGGCCTCGATCACGTCGTCGTCCTCGACCTCCGGCTCGGGGGTCGTCGCGGTGAGCACGAGGCCCGTGCCGTCGGCCGCCACGTCCACCCGGACGGTGTCGCCGTCGTGCACGCCACCCGAGAGGAGGGCGGTCGCCAGCTTGTTCTGCACCTCGGTCTGGATGAGGCGACGCAGCGGGCGGGCGCCGAACACCGGGTCATACCCGCGCTCGGCCAGCCACGACCGCGCCCCGGGAGTGACCGCGAGCGTGAGCCGACGGTCGCGCAGCCGGTCGTGCAGCTGATCGACCGACAGCTCCACGATCTGCGCGAGGTCGTCTTCGGTGAGGGCCTGGAACATCACGATGTCGTCGAGACGGTTGAGGAACTCCGGCCGGAACGCCTGGCGCACGAGGGCCATCACCTGCTCCCGCTTCTCCTGCACGGAGAGCACGGGGTCGATGAGGATCGGCGAGCCCAGGTTGGAGGTCAGGATGAGGATCACGTTCGAGAAGTCGACCGTGCGCCCCTGCCCGTCGGTCAGCCGCCCGTCATCGAGCACCTGCAGCAGCACGTCGAACACCTCGGGGTGCGCCTTCTCGACCTCGTCGAGCAGGATCACGCTGTACGGACGGCGCCGCACGGCCTCGGTGAGCTGACCGCCCTGCTCGTAGCCGACGTACCCGGGAGGGGCCCCGACGAGCCGGGAGACCGAGTGCTTCTCGCCGTACTCCGACATGTCGATGCGCACCATGGCGTGCTCGTCGTCGAAGAGGAACTGCGCGAGCGCCTTGGCCAGCTCGGTCTTGCCGACACCGGTCGGTCCGAGGAACAGGAACGATCCGGTCGGCCGACCGGGATCGCTGATGCCCGCGCGCGAGCGGCGCACCGCGTCGGACACCGCCTTGACGGCGTCCTTCTGGCCGATGAGTCGCTTGCCGAGCTCGTTCTCCAGGTGCAGGAGCTTCTCGCTCTCCCCCTGCAGCAGCCGCCCGACCGGGATGCCGGTCCAGGCCGCGATCACGGCCGCGATGTCCTCCTCGGTGACCTGCTCGTTCACCATGCGCGGTTCGCTCGAGGCGGTGGCCTCGGCCTGCTCGGCTTCGGCGATGTCGCGCTCCAGGCGCTTGATCGTCTCGTACTCGAGCTTCGACGCCTTCGTGTAGTCGGCGTTGCGCATGGCGAGGTCGCGCTGGGTGATCGCGTCGTCGAGCTGCTTCTTCAGCTCCCCGACCCGGTTCAGGCCCTGCCGCTCCCGCGCCCATCGGGCCTCGAGTCCGGCGAGCTCCTTCTCGAGCTCGACGAGGTGCTCGCGGAGGGTTCCGAGGCGCTCCTTGGACGCGGCGTCCTTCTCCCGCTTGAGCGCGAGCTCCTCCAGCTTCAGCCGGTCGACCTGACGCTTGAGCTGGTCGATCTCGACGGGAGAGGAGTCGATCTCCATCTTCAGACGCGACATCGACTCGTCGATCAGGTCGATGGCCTTGTCCGGCAGCTGCCGCGCGGGCAGGTAGCGGTTGGAGAGCGAGGCCGCGGCCACGAGCGCGCTGTCGGAGATGGTCACCCCGTGGTGCGCCTCGTAGCGCCCCTTGAGCCCGCGGAGGATCGCGATCGTGTCCTCGACCGTCGGCTCGCCGACGTACACCTGCTGGAAGCGCCGCTCGAGGGCGGCGTCCTTCTCGATGAACTCGCGGTACTCGTTGAGGGTGGTGGCGCCGATGAGCCGCAGCTCGCCGCGGGCCAGCATCGGCTTGAGCATGTTCGAAGCCGCGACCGACCCCTCGCCCCCGCCCGCGCCCATGAGCACGTGCAGCTCGTCGATGAACGTGATGATCCGGCCGTCCGACTCGGTGATCTCCTTGAGCACCTGCTTCAGGCGCTCCTCGAACTGGCCGCGGTACATGGCGCCCGCGACGAGCGCGGAGATGTCGAGCGAGACGAGCTCCTTGTCCTTGAGGGACTCGGCGACGTCGCCCGCGACGATGCGCTGCGCGAGGCCTTCGACCACCGCGGTCTTGCCGACGCCGGGCTCACCGATCAGCACCGGGTTGTTCTTGGTGCGGCGGGTGAGCACCTGGCTGACGCGCCGGATCTCACTGTCCCGTCCGATGACGGGGTCGAGCTTGCCCTCGCGGGCACGGTCGGTCAGGTTGATGCCGAACTGCTCGAGGGCGGACTGCTGTTCCTGGTTCGGGGATCCGGTCTGCGGGGTGGTCATGCGCTCCTCCTGGAGATGCTCCTTCTGAAAGTTGAGTTTGGTTGACTCAAGTTTAGCATTCGGCGGTGCGCGGCTCCACCACCTCTCACCTCTCGCGGGCGACCTCGTCCCAGACGGCCGCCGCCACCTCGCGCTTGGTCCCGGCCGCGGTCCGTGCCAGGACTCCTCCGCGACCGAGGATGTGCACGGCGTTCTCGCCACGCTCGAAACCCTGCTCCCAGCCGACCTCGTTCACCACCAGGAGGTCGACCCCCTTGCGCTCCTGCTTGCCGCGGGCGCGCGCGAGCAGCTCGGCCTCGTCCTCCGGGGTCTCCGCCGCGAACGCCACGATGAGCTGCCCTTCCCGCCGGGTGTCGACGAGCGCGGCGACGATGTCCTCGTTCTCGACGAGTTCGATCGTGCCGACGCCGCCGCGGTCCTTGGTGAGCTTCCGGGCGGAGACCTCGACCGGGCGGTAGTCGGCCACCGCCGCCGCCATCAGCACGACGTCGGCCGTCGCCGCCTCCTTCACTGCCGCGGACAGCTCGGCAGCCGTGCCGACCCGGACGATCCGGATCTTCGGGTGGCGGGCCTCCGCGAGCACGTCCCCGGCGACGTTCGCCGCGACGAGCGTCACCTCCGCGCCGCGCGCCGCCGCCTCCGCCGCGAGCGCGACTCCCTGGCGCCCGCTGCTCCGGTTGCCGAGGAAGCGCACCGGATCGATGGGCTCCCGGGTGCCACCCGCCGAGACGACGACCCGCACGCCCGCGAGGTCGCCCGGCGTCATCAGCGCCTGGGCTGCGGCAAGGATCTCCTCCGGCTCGACCATGCGACCGGGGCCGCTGTCGCCGCCGGCCAGTTCGCCGTCGGCGGGGCCGACCACGTGCACGCCGCGGTCCCGGAGCGTCGCCATGTTCGCCTGCGTAGCGGGGTTCCGCCACATCTCCGCGTGCATCGCGGGGGCGACGAGCACCGGCGCCTCGGTCGCGAGCAGCGTCGTGCCGAGGAGGTCGTCGGCGAGACCCGCGGCCATCTTCGCGAGGGAGTTCGCCGTGGCCGGGGCGATCACGACGAGGTCCGCCCCCTGCCCCAGGGCGACGTGCCGGACGCGGGCGACGTCCTCGTGCACGCTCGTCGTCACCGGGTGCCGGCTCAGCGCCTCCCAGGTCGGCAGGCCCACGAAGCGCAGCGCATCCTCCGTGGGCACGACGGTCACGTCGTGACCGGCCTTGGTGAGCAGGCGCACGAGGTGCACCGTCTTGTACGCGGCGATGCCGCCCGTGACTCCCACGACGATGTTCACGCCTCGATTCTGCCCCAGGGTGCGGACGCCCGGGCCGTCGCGGGCGGATCCGTCCCCGCCCGCCCCGGCCGACCTAGACTCGGAGGCGTGTGCACGGTGGTGATCGATGTCGAGGCTCTGGGATCCGCGCGGCTGCTGGCCGTCCGCGACGAGGACCCGACCCGGGAGTGGGACGCCCTGGGCGCGTGGTGGCCCGAGGAGTATCCGGGGGTGATCGGCATCCGCGACCGCCGCGCCGGTGGGGCCTGGCTCGCCGTGAACCCCGCCGAACGACGCCTCGCCGTGCTCCTCAACCGCGCCGATGTGCAGGACCTCTCCGCGACCGCGGCCGTCTCCCGCGGCACCCTTCCGCTCGCCGCGGTCACCGGGCGTTCTCCGCAGGGAGCCCCGCCGATGCACGGCTTCAATCTGCTCGAAGTCGGTCCGGAGGGCGCGCGAGTGCTCTCGTGGGACGGTGCCGAGCTGCGGGAGACCCCGATCGAGCCCGGAACCCACATGATCGCCCACGACGACCTCGACGACGAGGAGACCCCGCGCATCGCCGCGTGGCTCCCGGAGTTCCGGGCGCTCGGGCCCGCCGCGGCGAGCGCCGACTGGACGGCCGAGTGGACCGCTCTCCTCGGATCCTCGGCGACCCTGCCCCCGGAAGACGACCGCGCCATCATCCGGGACAACCGCCCGCACGGGTACCCGACGCAGTCCCTCCTCTACGCGGTCGCCACGGTCACGCCCGCCGGGGTCGACGTCCGCGACGTCACCCTCCCCTCTCCCGCCCACTGGCACTGACCCCCCTCTTTCTCCTCCGCCTCCCTCCGCCCCCTCTCGCGCCGCGGGATCAAAACAGCACCCCCGCCCTCCGCCCGCGGCCCCTTTCTGATCCCGCCCGCCCCGCCGCTTCCCGCCCAGGATCGAAAACGCACCCGGTCGTCCATCCTGCGGGGCCTTTCTGATCCCGCCCACCCCGCCGCTTCCCGCCCGGGATCTAAAACGCACCCCACCGCCCATCCCGCGGGACCTTTCTGATCCCGCACCGATGCGGGCGACCGACCCCTCGGTTCGACGAGTTCCGCTGCGGAGCTTGGGGGGCGATGCCGCCGGCGGGGCTGGACCAGAATGCCGCGGCCTGTGGCGAGACCGTTCGGCCTGATGCGGGACGGCAAACGCTCCGGATCCGGTGCGGTGGCGCGCGTTCTTGATCGCGCACGACAGCGGGGGACGGTCGCGAGGCCGACGGGGGGAGCGGGACGGAAAACGCCCCGGACGCGGGGCATTCACGCGCGTTTTCGATCCCGCACGACTGCGGGGGACGGTAGGGGGACCGTGGCGGGATGGAAAGTGGGCCGGATGCGTGGAAACGGGGCACGAAATTGATCCCGCACCGCCGAGGGAAGGGCGGGGTCAGGCGGCGGGGAGGGCGTCGGCGCAGGAGAAGCGGGCGCGGTAGGCGGTGGGAGTCACACCCAGCACGCGGGCGAAGTTCTGCCGGAGGACGGCCGCGGAACCGAAGCCGCAGTCCGTCGCGATGTGTTCGAGCGGGAGGTCGGTGCGTTCGAGGAGACGCTGGGCCTGGATGATCCGCTGCCGGCCGAGCCACGCGGCAGGGGTCGCCCCGTACTCGGCCTTGAAGCGGCGCGCGAAGGTCCGCGGCGACATCAGCGCCCGGGCCGCGAGCTGGTCGACCGTCAGGTCTTCGCGGAGGTTCTCCATCGCCCAGTCGGCCACCACGGCGAGCGAATCCGTGGGCGCAACCGGGATGGGGCGATCGATGAACTGCGCCTGACCCCCGTCCCGTTGCGGCGGCACCACCATCCGACGCGCGATCCGGTTGGTGATCTCCGCCCCGAGCTCCTGTCGCAGCAGGTGCAGGCAGGCGTCGATGCCGGCAGCGGTGCCCGCACTCGTGATGATGCGGCCGTCCTGGACGAAGAGCACGTCCGGATCGATGTCGACGGCGGGGTACATGTCGGCCATCGTGTGGGCGTACATCCAGTGCGTCGTCGCCCGCCGTCCGTCCAGGACCCCGGCCGCGGCGAGGATGAACGAGCCGCTGCAGACGCTCATGACCCACGCTCCGCGCGCCACGGCCTCGCGGGCCAGGTCGACGAGGAGCGGGTCGATGTCACCCCAGACCTCGCGCGGCACCGGGCAGAACACGACGAGGTCGGCCTCCGCGGCGAAGGACAGATCGTGCTCCACATTGATGGAGAAGCCGATCTTGGAGCGCACGACCCCGGGCCGCGGGGCGACGATGCGGAAGTCGAAGTTCGGCACCCCGTCGGCCGACCGGTCGAGGCCGAACGCCTCGCAGGCGACCCCGAACTCGAACGGCGCGAAGCCGTCCTGCACCACGCACGCGACGGTCTTCATCACATCTCCCGGAATGGCAGTTTTCCTACGCACAGTGCCCGATCCGCCACTCGTGGCAGCATCACACCGAGCGTAGCTTTTCTGCCATGCTACTCCTCATCCTCCTCCTCGCCCTCGCCATCTGGGCGCTCGTCGCCACGTTCGTCGAACTGCGTCGGGACGGCTACCGTCGCACCGCCACCGACTGGAGCCGCGTCGCCGGACAGGACGCCCTGTCGCAGGCCGACCCCGGACACGTCTATCGCTGACCTCCCGACCGTCCGCGAGGAGGGCTACGCTCGGGGGCATGAGCGACCCGCAGCAGCCCGCCCCCTCGCGCGACGGCGCCGGCGACCCGGCCGCCC
>NZ_JBNFOC010000007.1:0-172763 GCF_057364585.1 Microbacterium sp. CFSPD4_SD4 | reverse complement strand
CGAGCACGGCACCGGCGCAGGCCGCCCCGGTCGTCGCCGGCGCCAAGGACGTCACGCGAGCGGAGTCCGTCGCCGACCTCGGCCGCCTGCGGGCCCGCGACGGCGAGGTGGCGGTCGTCGCCGGGTACCGGAAGCCTGGCGACGCCGGGCTGCTCGTGTATGTGGGCAGTGAGAACGCGAAGACCGCGCCCAACGGCGGCACCGTGATCGCGGGGAAGCACGACACCCGCTGGATCCTGCAGCATGACGGGGCCGTCGACTTCCGCGTCTTCGGCATCACGGGACCGGAGAAGCCAGCCGACGACGCGCTCGCCGCGATGGTGAACGATCCCCGCATCCGCCGGATCGAGGCGAGCACGGATCTCCTGTTCCGGCGACGGCACCGCTTCACCCGGTCGTACGTCGAGATCGACTTCGGCGGACACCTCATCACGACCGACGGCATCGAGAAGAACACGCACGACAACCCGTTCGGCGCCGTGATGTTCTTCACCGGGGTGTCGAAGGACGTGACGGTCGAGCATGCGCTGGCCGAGGCCTGGCCCGAGCTGACCGACGCGGTCGCCGTGCCGGATGCCTCCCGGTTCCCCGTCGGTTCCTGGTGGGCCGTGCAGTGCGATCCCGTCGCCGGAGGAGGGGCGGACGAGCGCGAGCTGCAGCGGTTCGTGCAGGTGACGCAGCAGATCGACGCCACCCACATCCGCATCGACTACCTCAACGGCTGGCCGCTGGACACGGGGCGAAAGCTCGTCTGGCGGCGGATGGAACCGGTCGCGGGCGTGCGCATCGCGAACATGCGGTTCCTCGGCGCCGGACCCTTCGACGGTCCCACCGACGGCTCCTTCCCCGACTCCCGTGAGCTCACCGGCTCCCACCCGATCGCCTTCGAGTACGCGATCCACTGCGACGTCGCCGATGTGCACGCGAGCCGCACCTGGTGGCCCGTGATCATGCGGCGCTGGAACACGCACTTCACGACGGAGCGCTGCTCGGTGGAGAACCCGCCGACCGTGTTCTACGGCGGCGCGGGCTACCTCACGCAGCAGATCTACAGCCTCTATGGACGGGTCAGCGACTGCACTTCGTCGAACGCCCGGCACCTGAACGACCTCACCGCCAGCGCGTACTGCCTCGTCGAGAACTGCCACGGCGACGGCGACGATCAGGGCGGCAACCCCTTCACCACGCACGGCCAGTACGAGCACGACCTCACCTTCATCGGCAACTCCGGGCTCATGGACATCGCCAACTCCGGCGCGCAGTGGGGCACGGCCGCCAAGCGCATCACGGTGCGCGACCACGTCTGCTCCTGGTTCGTCGCCGGCACCAAGATCAGCGATCTGACGCTGGAGAACGTGCGGGTCATCGGCCGCTCGACCTTCGATCCGCAGGCGACCATGACCATCAACGCCGACGGCGCCCAGGTGCGCGGGTGCACCGCGGGACTTCTGGCGATCGGACAGCGGTCGCAGCGCTCGTCGCGGCCGACCGTGATCGCGGACTCCACCTTCGCGCTGCCGAAGGACCAGGTGCTCGTGCAGACCCCGGTCACGGCTCCCGTGCGCTTCGTGGACTGCACGATCACCGGGATCGACGGGGTCAAGGCCCGTGGGTCCGGGCCGGTCGAGTTCGTGGACTGCCGACTCAGCGGCCCGGCGGCGGGTGCGCCCTTCGAGCTCGCCGCCGCCAAGGTCACCATCCGCGGCGGTTCCGTGCGCGACGTGCGCCTGACCGCGACCGCGGTGCGCGATCAGCTGGTCGCTCTGGACGGCGTCGAGCTGTCCACGGAGCGGACGGACGGCGCGCTGCTGAGCAGGGCTGCCGGTGCCGGCGTCGTCACCTGGCGGGTGAGCGGGGTGACCTCGACAGTGCCGCGGGGCGCGGCCCACCTCGACATCGGGACGGGCGTCAACCACGCCCGCGTCACCGGCAGCCAGTTCGTCGGCGGAGGACTGCCGCTGGCGGACGGGTTCGCCGAGCCGTCGACGCTGCTGTACAGCGACACCGTCGAGCGCGGCGTCGAGACCGCGCTGCCGGAAGCCGGACCGCGCGTCGTCATCGCGGACGTGCTGGCGAGCGCGTGACGGACGGCATCATGGACATCAGGGAGGACCACGCGTGAACGACACCGCAGCGGCGACGCACCTCGGAGACCGCATCCGCATCCCCCGCACGCGGGCGCGCATCGGCGTCGCCCGGCGCGACATCACGCCGCCCGTCGGCATCCGCGCCAAGAACTGGGGCCCGGCCGACTGGGAGCGGTCCGAGGGGGCGCATCGGCCGTTCGCGCTGACCGCGCTCGCGGTGGTGGCCGCGGACGAGCGGCCCCGGGTGCTGCTCGCCGTGGACGGCACGTGGTGGCGCCGAGTCGCCGATGAGCAGGGCGTGCGCGGGGCGATCCTCGACGGTCTGGGCCTCGAGCCCGATCAGCTCATGCTCTCCCTCTCGCACACCCACGCCGGGGCCGTGCTCTGCGCCGCGGATGCGCATCTGCCGGGCGGCGAACTCATCCCCGGGTACCTGGAGGCTCTTGCTGCCGCGGGCATCGCCGCCGGGCGGGAGGCGCTGGAGGCTGCGCGACCGGGACTGATCGAGTGGACCACGGGCGCCTGCACCCTCGCGGCGGAGCGGGAGCTCGACCTCGACGGCCGCGCGCTCGTCGGCTACAACCCCCAGGGCACCGCCGACGACACGGTGACCATCGGCCGGATCAGCATCGACGGGGAGGTGCGGGCGACGCTGGTGAACTACGCCTGCCACCCGACGACCCTGGCCTGGCAGCACCGAGAGGTGTCTCCGGACTACGTCGGCGCGATGCGCGAGATCGTGGAGGCCGCGACCGGCGCACCGTGCCTCTTCGTGCAGGGGGCCTCGGGCGAGTTGGCGCCACGGGAGCAGTACACCGGCGATGTCGCGGTGGCCGACCGGCACGGACGCTCACTCGGGCACGCGGTGCTCGCGGCGCTGGACGGGCTTCCGGTGCCGGGCGAGGAGCTGACGCTGGACGGCGTCGTGGAGTCGGGGGCTCCGCTCGCGATCTGGACCGGGACCCCGGCGGACGGCGGCGACGGGGCGGCGGGAGTCGTCTCGGCGGTCGAGCTGCCGCTGCGCGACCTGCCCACTCTGGACGAGCTCGCGGAGGAGTGGAAGGACATCGACCCCCGGTCGCGGGAGGAGCGCCTCGGACGGGCGCGGAATCTCCGTGACGGCTACATCGACGGTCCGACCGTGTCGCATCCCGTGTGGGCGTGGCGGCTCGGAGACGCCGTGATCGTGGGGCATCCGGGCGAGGCGTACTCGCGGCTGCAGACGACGCTGCGGGAACGGTTCCCGGAGACGCCGATCGTGGTGATGAACCTCACGAACGGCCCGGGGTTCGTGTATCTCCCGACCCGCGAGGCCTACGACCGCGGCGCCTATCAGTCCTGGCAGACGCCCCTGGCCCCCGGTGCCCTGGAGCTCCTGGAGTCCCACGCCGTGTCGGTCGTGGCCGGGCTGCTGGGGTAGTCCCGCCTTCGAATCGCCCACTTTGCTCCATTTCCGGCCGAAATCGAACCAGTTGCGCGATTCGAACGGGATAGAGTTGCTATAGCAAATCCCCGAGGCAGAGGAGAGACATGACCGCGCGCCCCGTCGCCATCGTCACCGGAGGCTCGGCCGGCATCGGCTGGGAGATCGGACAGCGGCTCTCCGCGGACGGGTATCTCGTCGTCGCGACCGACCGCGTCCCCGGGCTCACCGCGGGCGAGAACCCCGCCGGGATCCTGTGGCGGGAGCTCGACGTCACCGACCACGCCGCCGTCGACCGGGTCTTCGGCGAGCTCGAGGCGGAGCTCGGGCCCATCGAGGTGCTCGTGAACAACGCGGGCATCCAGCGGCATCGCGGGATCGAAGACCTCACGTGGGACGAGTGGTCCGCGGTCGTGGACGTGAACCTGCACGGGGTGTTCTCCGCGCTCCAGGCTGCCGGGAAGCGCATGCTCGACCGGGGCGAGGGCCGCATCGTCAACATCTCCTCCATCTCCTCGCGAGGCTCCGCGGGGCGGGCGCCGTATGCCACGACCAAGGCCGCCGTCATCGGACTCACTTCGACGGCCGGAGCGGAGTGGGCGGCGCGCGGGGTGCGCGTCAACGCCGTGGCTCCGGGCTATGTCGACACCGGAGTGTTCCGGCAGGGCGTCGAGCAGGGGACGCTGAGCCTCGACACGATCCTGTCCCGCATCCCCGCGAAGCGCCTGGCCGACGCGAGTGAGATCGCCGCGGCCGTGAGCTTCCTCGTGTCGGACCAGTCGCGTTACATGAATGGGCAGACCCTGTACGTCGACGGCGGGTTCATGGTGGACTACGGCGTGCCCCTCGCGAAGAAGCCCGAATGACCGCCATCGCCCGGATCGACACGGCCACGGCGGTCCTCCCCCTTCCGGCACCGCTGCAGCTCGGCGCGATGACGGTCACGCGGCGGGAGTATTCCGCGGTGCGGGTGACGGCGGACGACGGCACCACCGGGTTCGCCTACTGCCTGTCGCGCGAGGCCCCGATGGCGGAGATCGTCGACCGCCTGGTGGCTCCGCACGCGGTGGGGCTCGACGCCGACGACCCGGCGGCCGCGTGGGACCGGATGCTCCGCGGCAGCGCGATCGTCGGACGGGTGGGACTCGTGCGGCGGGCGATCGGCCTCGTCGACATCGCCCTGTGGGACATCGCGGCCCGTCGCGCCGGCGTGCCGCTGTGGACCCTGCTCGGCACGGGTGACGCCCCGCGGGAGGGGATGCTCGTCGCCGCGTATCCGTCTCCGCAGCGCACGCCGCGGGAGGTCGCGGACGAGGTGCTCGCGCAGGCGGAGGGCTGGGCGCAGGTGAAGATCTCGCGCATTCCCGATCCGGCATACATGCGCGAGCTGCTCGCGATCCTCGGCGCCGAGCTGCCGGCCTCGACCGGACTCGTGGTGGACGTGGGCTTCGGCTGGCCCGACGCGGAGGCCGCCGTGGCGGAGGTCGCGCAGTGGGGAGAGCCACGCCTGGCCTGGCTGGAGGACCCGCTGCTCCCCGAGGACGCGGCCGGTGTCGCCCGCATCCGCCGGGAGACCGGACTGCCGGTGGCGGTGGGCGACGAGGTGACCGACCCCGCCGTGCTCCGGGCTCTGGTCGAGGTCGGCGACGTCGAGGCACTGCGCCTCGACGTCGTGGCGATCGGCGGCATCACGCCTGCGCGCGAGCTCATCGCCTGGGCGGCGGAGCGCGGCGTCCCGGTGTCCGGGCACGTGTACCCCGAGGTCACGGCCCACCTCGGCATCCAGGTGGAGACCTTCGCCCGCGGGGTGAATCCCTACGACCCCGCGCCCTCGTTCGTCACGGGCGGGCCGCAGTTCGCGGGCACCGTCACGCCGCCCGCTGCTCCGGGGCTCGGCTTCGGCCTCGACCCCGCCGTCTTCCGATTCGAGAGGGACTGATATGACACCTTCCCCGCGCAGCGTCGTGGTCACCGGCAGCGGCAAGGGCATCGGGCGCGCGGTGGCCGCGCGGCTCACCGGCGACGGCTGGATCGTGGTCGGGCTCGAACGCTCGCCCGGCTCCGGGACCGTGGAGGAGGGCATCGTCGCGGAGGTCGTGCTCGGCGACGCCTCCGACCGCACGGCCCATCAGCGCGCGGCGGCCGCGGCGCGCACGAGGGCTCCGCTGGCCGGCTGGGTCAACAACGCCGGCATCACGAAGCGCACGCCGCTGCACGAGCTCGACGAGACGGTCGTGCGCGAGATCGTCGACATCAACGGCTTCGGCTACCTCTGGGGCTGCTCGACCGCCGTGTCCGCGTTCCTCGATCAGGGTGTCGCCGGGGCGATCGTCAACATCGGGTCGATTCACGGTCGCTCAAGCTTCGTGGACCACGCGGCCTACGAGTTCACGAAGGGCGGCATCGACGCCCTGAGCCGCAGTGTCGCCGTGACATATGGCGGATTGGGCATACGAGCGAACACCGTCGCGCCGGGCGGCGTGCGCACTCCGCATCTGGAGGCGCAGATCGCGCGGGCGGCCGACCCTGCGGCGGAGGAGCGCCTGCTCGCGGAGGGTCCGCCGATGGGACGTATCGCCCGCGCGGAGGAGGTCGCCGCGGTGACGGCGTTCCTGCTCTCCGACGAGGCTCCCTACCTCTCGGGGCAGTCCATCGCGGTGGACGGAGCGTGGACGGCGTCGTTCGGGGACATCACGCTCGACCCCGCGCTGCGGGAGCGGTTCGAGGCGCCCCCGGCCTCCTGAGTACCGGCCACGCGGATGTCCCCGGTCCGTGCGACGATCCGCTCGTCGACGGGAGAACGGGATGCGCGGGGAAGCGACGGTTCTGCACGCCGATCTCGATGCGTTCTACGCCTCGGTCGAACAGCGTGATGCGCCGGAGCTCCGCGGGCGTCCGGTGATCGTGGGCGGCGGGGTCGTGCTGGCCGCGAGCTACGAGGCGAAGGCGCGGGGCGTCCGCACCGCGATGGGCGGCCGGCAGGCGCGGGAGCTGTGCCCCGACGCCGTCGTCGTGCCGCCGCGGATGGAGGCCTACTCCGCGGCCAGCAAGGACGTCTTCCGCATCTTCCGCGACACCACCCCGCTTGTGGAAGGGCTCTCCATCGATGAGGCGTTCCTCGAGGTCGGCGGCCTGCGACGCATCGCCGGCACTCCCGAGGCCATCGCCATCCGGTTGCGGGAGCGCGTGCGCGCCGAGGCGGGCCTGGCGATCTCGGTCGGCGTCGCCCGCACGAAGTTCCTCGCGAAGGTCGCGAGTGCGGTGAGCAAACCCGACGGACTCCTCGTCGTCGAGCCCGACCGGGAGGAGGAGTTCCTCCTGCCGCTCCCCGTCGAGCGGCTGTGGGGAGTCGGCGCGGTGACGGCGGAGAAGCTGCACCGTTACGGCATCCGCACGGTCGGCGAGCTCGCGGAGCTCGAGGCCGCGACCGCGGAGCGGATGCTCGGTAAGGCGACCGGAGCGCACGTCCATGCTCTCGCCCGCCTGCGAGACCCCCGCCCCGTGGACACGACCAGGCGCCGGGGATCGATCGGGTCGCAGCGGGCGCTCGGCGTCCGTCCGCGGTCGCCGGAGGAACTCGACGTCATCCTCACCCAGATCGTGGACCGGCTCGCGCGGCGTCTCCGCGACGGCGACCGCGTGTGCCGGACGGTGGTGCTGCGGCTGCGCTTCGGCGACTTCGCGAAGGCCACCCGTTCGCGGTCGCTGCGGGCGCCGACCGACCGCACCGCGCTGCTGCTCGCCGTCGCCCGCACGCTCCTCGCCGCGGCGCAGCCCGAGATCAGCGGCCGCGGGATCACCCTGCTCGGCCTCTCGCTCACCCAGCTCGACGCGGCGGACAGCGTCCCGCCCGAGCTGCCGATCGACTGGGGCGACGAGTCCCGGCTCGACACCGTGCTCGACACGCTCCGCGACCGTTACGGCTCCGCCTCGGTCTCCCGCGCCGCCCAGCTCGGCCGCGACCCCGGTTGGTCCTCTCCCGTGCTGCCGGAGCACCACTGACCCCTTTCGAATCGCCTGAATGGTCCCATTTCGGCCGGAAATACAGCCAATCGGGCGATTCGAAGCGGGTCAGGCCTTGAGCATCGACGCCCGCGAGATCACGCCGTCGACCACGTCGAACGTCGCGATGGTCTCCGTCGCGACGCCGGCGTTGATGACGCGCTCCTGGGCGACGACCCAGCGGGAGCCGAACAGGACGCTCGTGTCGATCACGCAGGAGAGCTCCGGGTTCTGCAGCCGCGGCTCGTAGAAGGCGCGGATCGCGGCCGACCCGACGAGGGGTTCCGGCGCGACCCCGGTGACCACGGCGTCGTCGGCATAGGTCGCGACGAAGGCGTCGAGGTCGTGGGCGTTGAAGGCGTCGAGCTGCGCCTGCACGGTGTCGAGGGCAGAACGGTCCTGGGCGGTGCGGTCAGTCAATGCGAACTCCTCCGTTGACGTCGTAGGTGGCTCCGGTGATGAAGCGGGCCCGCTCCGAGGCGAGCGACGCGATGATCCAGGCGACGTCCTCCGGCTGCCCGAACGCACCGAGCGGGATGCCCGACTCGAGCTTCGCGCGGCCTTCGCCCTGGAGCTGATCCGTGATCGCGCTGGCGACCGGGCCGGGCGTGACGGCGTTGACGCGGATGCCCTCGGCGGCGAGGTGCCGGGCGAAACTGCGGGTGATCGCGAGGATCGCCCCCTTGCTGGCCGCGTAGTGGATGCCCGTCTGCAGCGCGCCGACCTGCCCGGCGATCGAGGCGATGTTGATGACCGAGCGGTCGCCGTCGGCGGCCCGGAGCAGGGGGAGCGCCGCGCGGGTGAGCAGGAAGGTGCCGCGGGCGTTCGTCTCCAGGACGAAGTCCCACTCCTCGATGTCGATCTCGGGGTACGGGGTGTAGGGGCAGACGCCGCCGTTGTTGACGAGGACGTGCAGGTCGCCCCAGGCGTCCGTGATCTCGGCGATGAGCGCCGTGATGGAGTCGGGGTCGCGGAGGTCGAGGCGCGACAAATGGACGTCCGGCGAGCCCGCGGCGCGGCACTCCTCCGCCACGCGTGCGGCTTCGGCCTCCCGTCCGGCGTAGGTGATCCAGAGGGCGACGCCCTCGCGGGCGAGTTCGAGGGCGGCGGCGGTTCCGATGCCGGAACTGGCGCCCGTGACGAGTGCGCGGCGAACAGTCATGACTAAACGCTATAGCAAGGACCGGCTCTCCGGACAGCGCTGTACGAGAAGTTGCTAGATGCTATAGCATCGCATCCATGACCGCGCCGCTCATCCTCGTCACCGACTGCGACCTCCCCGGGACCGTCATCGAAGACACCCTCCGCGCCGCCGGCCTCCGTGCCGAGCGGGCCGCCTCCGGGAGCCCGGACGACATCGCCGCCGCCGGAGTCGACGTCGAGGCCCTGGTCGTGCAGTGGGCGCGCATCGACGGCGACCTCATGGACCGCCTGCCGAACCTCCGTTTCATCAGCCGTGTCGGCATCGGCTACGACATGATCGACGTCGAGGCCGCCACGGCCCGCGGCATCGCCGTCGCGAACACGCCGAGCTACTGCATCGAAGAGGTCGCCGCGCACACCGCCGCGATGATCATGACCCAGGCCCGCGGCCTCTCCGCCTACGACCGCGCCGTACGGGAGGGCGTCTGGAAGGCCGTCGACGCCCGGCCGCTCGCCGTGCGGCCGTCCTCCACCACCGTGTCGGTGCTCGGCTTCGGGCGCATCGGATCGATCGTCGCCCGCGGGTGTCGGGCGCTCGGCTTCCGTGTGCTGGTGGCCGACCCGTATGCCTCCGACGACGCCGTGCGCGACGCAGGCTGCGAGCCCGTCGACATCCCGTCGGCGATCGCCCGCGCCGACATCCTCACCCTGCACGTGCCGCTGACGGACGAGACCCGCCACCTGATCGACGCCGCGGCCCTGGCGACGATGAAGCAGGACGCCGTGATCGTGAACACCTGCCGGGGACCGCTCATCGACGAGGACGCCCTGGCCGCGGCGCTCCGCGACGGCCGGCTCGCCGGTGCCGCTCTCGACGTCTTCGGGGAGGAGCCGCTCCCCGGCACCTCCCCGCTGCGCGCGCTCGACACCGTGCTGCTCACGCCGCACGCCGCCTGGTACTCCCCGGAGGCCCTGGCGGATCTTCCCGTGCACGCCGCCGAGAACGTGATCCGCTCGCTCGCGGGCGAGGCCGTGCCCATCGTCAACCCGGCCTTCGCCGCCGCGCGCTGAGAGGACTCCCATGGAACTGCTGCGACTCGGCGCGATCGGCCAGGAGCGTCCCTACGTCCGCGATGACGAGGGCGTGGTGCGCGATCTCGCCTCCCTGACCCGCGACATCGACGGCGCCTTCCTCGCCGCGGACGGCATCGCCCGCGTGCGGTCGGCACTCGCCGACGGCTCGCTTCCGGAGGCGGAGACCGCGGGACTGCGCGTCGGTGCCCCTGTGGCGCGGCCGACCGCGGTGATCTGCATCGGCCAGAACTACGCGGCGCACGCGGCGGAGTCGGGCTCCGAGCCGCCCGCACACCCGGTGGTGTTCTTCAAGCACCCGAACACGGTCGTGGGGCCGGACGACGTCGTGCTCCTGCCGCCGGGAGCCGAGAAGGTCGACTGGGAGGTCGAGCTCGCGGTCGTCATCGGCCGGACGGCGCGGTACCTGCCCTCCGCCGAGGCCGCGCGCGACGTGATCGCCGGCTACACCATCTCGAACGACGTGTCCGAGCGGGCGTACCAGCTCGAGGTCTCCGGCGGACAGTGGTCGAAGGGGAAGTGCTCCGAGACGTTCAACCCCCTCGGCCCGGCACTGGTCCCCGCGGACGAGGTCGACCCTCAGGCGCTGCGCCTGCGGTCCTTCGTGAACGGCGAGCCGCGGCAGGACTCCTCCACCGCCGACATGATCTTCCCCGTGCTCCAGCTGGTGCACGAGCTCAGTCACTACCTCGTGCTCGAACCCGGCGACGTCATCAACACCGGCACCCCGCAGGGCGTCGCGCTGTCCGGACGCTTCCCCTACCTGCAGGACGGCGACGAGATGACCATCGAGATCGAGCGGCTCGGCCGCCAGCATCAGCGCACGGAGCGGGTCCGTCTCGGGTGAGGCCTGTGCCCGGGGCACGGTTCCTTTCGCTGAGTGCAACCGTGTCCCGGGTAGAGGCCTCTCCCGGATGCCCGCGCGGGCTCAGGCATTCGCGCGGGCTCAGGCGAGTGCAGGGGATAGGTGCCTGATGTCGCGCGACAGCCTGGTGCCGCGAGCGCCCGGCGGCTCAGGCATCCACGTGTACTCAGGCATCCGCGCAGGCTCAGGCGGCTGGAGGCGAAAAGTGCCTGATGCCGCGCGAGCGCCTGACCCGCGCGGGGTCAGCCGGCGAAGGGGAGGACCGGGAGGCCGTGCACCCCAGGGCGCACCGCGAACACCGACCCCGCGGCGGTGCCGTGATCGGACCGCAGGCCCTGCGCGGAGGTCGTGATGAAGAGCGTGCCGAGGTCGTCGCCGCCGAACGTGCAGGCACTGACCTGCGGCACCGGCAGCACGATGTCCTCGCGCACGGTCCCAGACGGCTCGAACCCCCGCACGCGGCTCCCGCCCCACAGCGCGACCCAGACGCTGCCGTCCGCGGCGACCGTGAGGCCGTCGGGCACGCCGTCGTCCTCGGGGATGTGCGCGAACACCCGGCGTCCGCGGAGCTCGCCCTCGCTCACGTCGAACACGTCGATCCGGCCGGTGTCGGTGTCCACGTAGTAGACGCGGCGGCCGTCCGGGGAGTAGCTGACACCGTTGGACGAGGTCACGCGGGGGAGCACCGTGGTCACGTCGAGGGCGGCGTCGATGCGCAGCACGGTCCCGGCACCCGCGGTGGAGTCCGTGGACATCGATCCGGCCAGGAGTCGTCCTCGCGGGTCGCAGCAGCCGTCGTTCATGCGCACCGGGCCGTCGTCGAGCAGGGTCGCGACGGGACGGGCCTCCGCGTCGGGGCCGTCGGCGAGGTACAGGGTGCGCGCGCCCACCGCCACGGAGCCCCCGGACGTCCGCGGGCGGAAGAACGCGAGGTACTCGTCGTCGATGTGCTGGCGGACGATCTCGTCGCCGCGGAGGGTGAGCAGGTCGCCCGCGTCTCCGTCGACCCAGCGCAGGCCGCCCCACCCGGGCCACCAGACCGGGGCCTCGGCGTGGACGGCGACCGGGCCGGTCACGTTCTCGGGAGTCATGCGCCCTCCGCCGTCCGCCGCGGGTCGGTCACGGGCAGCGGCTCCGGAACGGGGCCGGCATGATCCGCCGAAGCGGTAGGGGCGGCCGGAAGCTCCTTCGCGACCTGCTTCTCGAGCACGGTCACGGCCTCATCGGAGAGCAGGATGAGGCCGTCGAGCTCCTCGCGCACCCGCTTGTAGGCGATGTTCCGCTCCGATTGCGTCGCCGATTCGTCCACGGCGACCTTGAGGAGCTGCTGCGCGCGATCGAGGCGCTTGCGCTCGGCCTCGGTGAACGTCGAGTCGCGCAGCCGCCGGGCGTCCTTCTCCGCGATCTCGAACGCGACCGCGTAGTCGCCCACGGCCTGCAGGTACTCCGCCATCTGCTGCTCCGTGAGCTTCGCGTCGGCGGCCGCCGGACGCAGCGCGTCCGCGGTCTTCTTCGCGCGCAGGAAGGCGGCCGTCAGCGGCTGGCGGCCGTCGCTCATCGCGGGGAAGGCGATGAGCTTGGCGACGTCGAGCTCGTAGTCCAGCCACCGCGCGGTGATCTCGTCGTGCTCGGTGAAGAGGCGGGCGAGCAGGTCGTCGGGCGCCACGGAGGCCGTGGTGTCGACGACGGTGGGACCCCCGTGCTTCGCCTGCCGGGCGGCCGCGCGCGCCTCGATCTCGGCGGTCTTGACCTGCGCCTTCATGCGCAGGGCCTCCAGCCGGCGCTCGTGCCGACGTTTGGAGCCGCGCTCCCAGGCCTTGGCGGCTCCGCCGGCCATGCCCATGATCGGGAAGACGAGCCACCAGTAGTCACCCGCGAAGTTCCAGAAGCCCCGGATGAACTCGTCCATGATGGGTTCAGCCTACTGCGCGACGGCGGGTCGCCGGGGGCCCGCACGAGAGGGAGGGCGGCCGCATGAAGAGCGTCGGCATCGTCGGGATCGAGAACAGCCACGCCACGGAGATCGTCCGCTTCCTGAACGTCGAGGCCACGGACGTGCCCGTGCGGATCACGGCCCTCGTGGCAGGGGAGCCGGAGCGCACACGGGGGCTCGCGGCACTCGGGGGCATCGAACGCGTCGTCGACGAGGCGGGCGCGCTCCTCGGCGCGGTGGACGCGCTCATCGTGACCGCCCGCGACGGCGCCGATCACCGCGCCCTCGCCGTCCCCTTCCTGGAAGCCGGGGTGCCGGTCTGGGTGGACAAGCCGCTCGCGACCGGCGTCGTCGATGCCGACGCGATCCTGGCCGCCGCGCAGCGTGGGCGGGTACCCGTCACCTCATCGTCCACGCTCCGCTGGCTCGCGGACACTGCCGAACTCGTGGCGGAGGCGGCCCGCACCGGGGAGGTCCAGGCGGTCACCGTCACCGGTCCCGCCGATCCGGACAGCCCGTACAGCGGCATCTTCTTCTACGGCATCCACCTCGCCGATCTCGCCCAGGTGCTGCGGCCCGGCATCGGGGAGGACGTCGAGGTGCGGTTCCTGCCCGCGGGTGTCGTCGCCCGTTACCGGGTCGGCGGGGTGCCCGTCACGCTGGAGTTCGTCCGGCCGGAGGACGACCGGCAGGTGCCGTTCCGGGCGACCGTCGTCGGCCGCCGGGGCATCGCGAGCCGGGAGATCCCGATCGGCCCGGGGTATGTGCAGCCCGGCGTCCGTGCCTTCGCCCGGATGCTCGAGACCGGTGAGCCTCCGGTTCCCGCGTCCGAGATGCGCGCTCCGATCGCCGTGCTCGAACGGGTCGCCGAGGCCCTCGCCTCCCGCTGACCCGGGCACAGCTTCGGAGATCCGGACCCGGCGCGCCGTCAACAGCCCCTGTGCGGCGGCGTGTCGCCTGCGGTCTCCGAAGTCGGGCCCAGGATTCGGAATCAGGCCTTCGTGAGGTCCTGTGCGAGCATGAGGATGATCCCGCTGGGGCCGCGGAGGTAGGTCAGCCGGTAGATGTCCCGGTAGTTCGCGACGCCGCGCAGGGGATGGAATCCGTGCCGGGCGGCGATGGCGAGGGAGGCATCGATGTCGTCGACGGAGAAGGCGATCCGGTGCATGCCGATCTCGTTCGGCCGCGTCGGCTCCGTCTCGATCGCCTCGGGGTGGATGTACTCGAACAGCTCGATCTGCCCGTGCCCGTCCGGGGTCTGCAGTACGGCGATCCGCGCGTGGTTCCCGTCGAGCCCGACCGCGGTGGACGCCCACTCGCCGCTGACCTCGTCCCGTCCGACCACGGAGAGACCCAGATCGGTGAAGAAGGCGATGGTGGCGTCGAGGTCGCGCACGGCGATCCCGATGTTCTCGAAGGCGATGGCCATGCCCGCGATGCTACTCCGGCGTCAGCGACCGAGCTTCTCGGCGCAGGCGACGCAGTACTCGGCGAAGGGTCGCACCGCCAGGCGCTCCGGCGGGATGGGCCGCCCGCAGTGCGCGCAGATGCCGTAGGTCCCGGCGTCCATCCGCATCAGCGCCTCGTCCACCTGGCGGAGCTCCGCCTGCGCCGCCTCGGCCAGCCCCGACAGTCGGGACCACTCCGACGAGAGCGTCACCCCCTCCGGGTCGTGCTCGTCATCGTCGTTCGAGCCCTCGCGGTCGTGCATGAGCTCCGCGAGCGTAGTCGCCGTCGCCGCGACGCGGGCTTCGGCCTCGGCGCGGCGCTCTTGCAACAGCGCTCGCAGATCCATCCGCCCACTCTAGGCCCGCCCTGCGACACGCGCGTCGTCGCCGGACCAGGCATCCGCGCGAGATCAGGCGACACCGGCTGCAGGTGCCTGAACTCCCGCGCCTGCCTGTCCCTCCGGACAGCCCGCCCCCGCGACCGCTCGCGCAGGTTCAGGCGCTCGCGCGGGATCAGACGACCCTGGTGTCAGGTGCCTGAACCCGCGCGAACGCCTGTCCCGCGCGACCGCGATTCAGCCGCGACGGGTGCGCGGGGGCTCCACGGTGGGGACCGAGTCGGTGTGCACGCTGGGGTGGTCCCGCTCCAGCGCCGCGCCCTCCATGTCGACGTTCGGGATGATGCGGTCGAGCCACTTCGGCAGCCACCAGGCCGAGCGTCCGAGCAGGTGCATGAGTGCGGGCATCAGCAGCATCCGCACCACGAACGCGTCGAGCAGCACGCCGAACGCGAGACCGAACCCGATGGACCGGATGATGGTCGACTCCGAGAACACGAACCCGCCGAATACCGACACCATGATGAGCGCGGCCGCGATGACCACCGAGCGCCCGGCCCGGAAGCCCTGCGCCACGGCATCGCGCGCGGAGGCGCCGTGCACATAGGCCTCCCGCATCCCCGACGCGAGGAAGAGCTGGTAGTCCATCGCGAGCCCGAACAGGATGCCGACGAGGATCACCGGCAGGAAGCTCAGGATCGGACCGGTGCTGTGCAACCCGATGAGGTCGGCGCCCCACCCCCACTGGAACACCGCGACGATGAGCCCGTACGTCGCGAACAGCGACAACACGAACCCTCCTGTGGCGATGAGCGGCACGAGCAGCGAGCGGAACACGACGATCATGATGAGCAGCGACAGGCCCACGACGACCACGAGGTACAGCGGGAGCACGCTCGCCAGAGCCTCGGAGATGTCGATGTTGGTGGCGGCCTGACCGGCGACGCCGAGGGTAATGCCGCCGTCGATCTCGGGGAGACCCCGCAGATCCTGCACCAGCTTCTCGGTGGAGGCGCTGTTCGGGCCTTCGGCGGGCAGCACCTGGAAGGCGAGGAGCGTGTTGTCGTCCGACGTCGCGACGGGGGCCACCGCGACCACGTCGTCCTGCTCGGCGATCTTCTCCGCCACAGTCACCTGCGTGGCCAGCAGGTCGTCGTCGCTCACGGCG
This sequence comes from Microbacterium sp. CFSPD4_SD4, assembly GCF_057364585.1. NCBI lineage: Bacteria > Bacillati > Actinomycetota > Actinomycetes > Micrococcales > Microbacteriaceae > Microbacterium > Microbacterium sp. CFSPD4_SD4. The sequence goes on along the minus strand of NZ_JBNFOC010000007.1, from coordinate 157,264 downwards.
TCGTCGAGGGTCGCTGTCACCAGGAGCGGCCCGTTCGCGCCCTCGCCGAACTGCTCGTCGACGGTCTGGAACGCCCGGTAGCTGGTGGAGTCGGCGGGTTCGCTCGACCCGTCAGGGAGGCCGAGGCGCATTGACATCGCGGGGATCGCGATCACGAGCAGCGCGACGACGCTGACGAGCGCGGTGACGACGGCGCGCAGCGTCGACATCCGGCGCACGGGCTTCCCGGCCGCGTGCTCCTGGCCGATGGTCGCCCGCGCCTTGCGGCTGAGCAGGCGGGTGCCGACGAGGCCGAGGATCGCCGGGGCGAGGGTCACGGCGACGAGCACGGCGACCGCGACGCACACCGCGCCCACCGTGCCCATGAGGCCGAGGAACGGCACGCCCGTCACGTTGAGGGCGAGGAGCGCGACGATGACCGTGGTCCCCGCGAACACCACCGCGGTCCCGGAGGTGCCGGTGGCCAGACCGATGGACTCGCGCACGGGCGACCCGGCCAGCAGCTGCTTGCGGTGCCGGTTCACGATGAAGAGGGAGTAGTCGATGCCGACCGCGAGCCCCAGCATCACGCCGAGGACGGGAGTGACCGAGGCCATGTCGACGACGCCGGAGAACGCGAGCGACGCCGTGACGCCCACGCCGACGCCGACCACGGCCGTGACGATGGGCAGGGCCGCACCGATCAGCGAACCGAGCATCACGATGAGCACGACCGCGGCGAACGCGAGACCGATGGCCTCGCCGACGCCGAAGATCTCGGGCACGCCCTGAGCGATGTCGGTGCCGAAGTCGACCGTGACGCCGTCGATCTCCTCGTCCTGGAAGTGGGCGATGGTGCTCTGCTTGGTCTCTTCGGCGAGCTCCAGGCGCGGATCGACGAAGGAGACGTTGACGATGGCCGTGGAGCCGTCCTCCGAGACGACGCCGATGCCGTCCGCGAGGTTCAGCAGGGTCGTGCCGAGTTCCAGCTGCTCCGCGCTGTCGGCGAGCTCCGCGCGGTTCTCGTCGATGGTGTCCTGCTGCGCGTCGAGCTGCGCGAGCTGGGCGTTCAGCTGCGCGAGCTGTGCGTCGAGCGCGGCGGTCTGCTGGGCTGGTGCACCGGCGGCCTCGGCCTGCGCGCGCGCCCCTTCGAGCTGGGTGATCCCGGCCTCGAGCTGGGCCCGGCCATCGTCGAGCTGGGCCTGGCCGGCGTCGAGCTGGGTGCGCCCGTCATCGAGCTGGGCCTGGCCGTCCGTCAGCTCCTTCGCCTGCTCGTCCTGCTGCCGCTGGGCGTCGAACGGGTCGACGACGGAGGCGACGCCGTCGAGGTCCTCCGCGGTCGCGGCGAGGTCGGAGATCGCCTGCTTCTGCTCGTCGGTGAAGGGCTCGCCGTCGTCCGTCCGATAGACCACGGTCCCGGTGCCGCCGGCGGTGTCGGGCAGCTTATCGGCGAGCTGATCGGTGACCTCGCCGGAGGCGGTGCCGGGGATGTCGAAGCTGTTGCTCAGCGTGCCGCCGAAGGTAAGGAAGGCGCCGACGCCGAGCCCGAGGATCAGCACCCAGGAGACGATCACCGTCCACGCCCTGCGCGCAGCGAAAGAACCCAGACGGAACAGCAGTGAAGCCACGTGATCTCCTTCAGACGAAAAGAGCATACGGCACGTCTCGTCTAGGGATCTGTGGCTATCCTGAACGCATGGTGAACGAGCATCGCAGTGGCCCTGTGCGCAGCACTGCGGCCCGCGAGGCGATCCTCGATGCGACGGCCCGGCTCTTCCACAATCAGGGGTACGACCGACTCACGATCGAGGGCATCGCCAAGGAGGCCAAGGTCGGCAAGCAGACCATCTACCGCTGGTGGCCGTCGCGCGGCGCGCTCATCGGGGAGTGCCTGGCCGAGGGACGCCTCATCCCCGTGGACTTCGTCGTGCCCGACACCGGAGACCTCTCCGCCGACGTGGAGACCTGGCTGCGGAGCGTCCTGTCCATCCTCGAGAAGCCCCAGGGCGGTGTGCTGCTGCGGTCTCTCGTGGCCGCGGCCACGGAGGATGCCTCGGTCGGCGCGCACCTCGGCGAGAGCCTGGGGGTGGAGAAGTACCTGTCGGAGCGTCTCCGCGGCGGCATCCGCGACGGTCAGCTGCCGGAGGACGCCCCGGTCGAGCAGCTCGGTCGCGCCATCCTCGGGGCCATCATCGTGGAGTCCCTCGGCCGCGAGGCCCACGATCCGGGTTCCGTCGTCGCCCTGACCCGCTACCTCTTCGCTCGCTGAGGTCGCGGATTCGCACGAGGTCGCACGGATTCATGGAGTCCCTGCGACCCGGGTGCGGATCTGCGACGCGGGGCCGGGATCAGCCGAGGAGCAGGGTGAGCACGGTCGCGCCGCCGCCACCGAGGATCAGCGCCACGATGACGGTCCACGCGATGATGCGAATGCGCCGGTTGCGCTTCTCGCCGAGGTCGCCGTAGTCCTCGCTGAGGCCGTCGCCGCTCATCAGGCCACCGGCTCCGTGACGGTCGGACCGAAGTACGACGGCAGCGTGGCCTGCGAGCGCTCGCGGAGCTCGGCGGCCGAGACGGTGAAGACGTCCTGCACCTCGAGCTGCGGCTCGCTGTCCGTGACGCCGATGCGGGCGACCGGGTAGCCGCGGCCCTCGCAGAGCCCGCGGAACTTCACGTCGTCCTCGCGAGGAACGGTCACGATCACGCGGCCGGTCGACTCGGAGAACAGGGCGGTCGCGGCGTCCACGCCATCGCGCTCGATGATCTCGTTGAGCCAGACCCGGGCGCCGACGCCGAAGCGCATGACGCCCTCGGCCAGGGCCTGCGCGAGACCGCCTTCGGAAAGGTCGTGCCCCGAGGAGATGAGCCACTCGTCCCGGGCCGCGGCGAGCAGTCCGGCGAGGCGCTTCTCGCCCGCGAGGTCGACCTTCGGCGGGCGGCCGCCGAGGTGCTGGTGCACGACCTCGGCCCATGCCGAGCCGGAGAGCTCGGTCGACGTGGTGCCGAGCAGGTAGATGTTCTGCCCCTCGTCCTGCCAGCCGGACGGGATGCGGCGGGAGACGTCGTCGATGATGCCGAGCACGCCGACGAGCGGGGTCGGGTGGATCGGCACGTCGCCGGTCTGGTTGTAGAACGAGACGTTGCCGCCGGTGACGGGGGTGCCCAGCTCGTAGCAGCCGTCTGCGAGGCCGTCGACGGTCTGCCCGAACTGCCACATGACCTCGGGGTTCTCGGGAGAGCCGAAGTTGAGGCAGTCGGTGATGGCGGTCGGCACGGCACCGGTCACGGCGACGTTGCGGTAGGCCTCGGCGAGCGCGAGCTGCGCGCCGGCGTACGGGTCGAGCTGGCAGTAGCGGCCGTTGGCGTCGGTGGCGACGGAGAAGCCCAGGCCGGACTCCTCGTCCACGCGGATCATGCCGGCGTCGTCGGGGAAGCTCAGGGCCGTGTTACCGAGGACGTAGTAGTCGTACTGGTTCGTGATCCAGCTCGTGTCCGCGAGGTTCGGGGAGGCGACGAGGGCGAGGAACTGCTCGCGCAGCGTCTCCGCGTCGTTCGCGCGCGGCAGGTTCTCGGCGGCGTCGGCCTGCAGCGCGTCGATCCACGTCGGGTAGGCGACCGGGCGGTCGTAGACGGGGCCGTCGACCGCGACGGTCGAGGGGTCGACGTCGACGATGCGCTCGCCCTGCCAGTCGATGATGAGGCGTCCGTCGCCGGTGACCTCGCCGAGCACGGAGGTCTCGACCTCCCACTTGTTCACGACGGCCAGGAAGGCGTCGAGCTTCTCGGGGGCGACGATGGCCATCATGCGCTCCTGCGACTCCGACATGAGGATCTCCTCGGCCGTGAGCGTGGGGTCGCGCAGCAGCACGTTGTCGAGCGAGACGTGCATGCCGCTGTTGCCGTTGGCCGCGAGCTCGCTGGTCGCGCAGGAGATGCCGGCCGCACCGAGATCCTGGATCGCCTCGACGAGCTCGCCGCGGTACAGCTCGAGGCAGCACTCGATGAGCACCTTCTCGGCGAACGGGTCGCCCACCTGCACCGCGGGGCGCTTGGTCGGGCCGCCGTCGGCGAACGTGTCGGAGGCCAGGATGCTCGCACCGCCGATGCCGTCGCCACCCGTGCGGGCGCCGAACAGGACGACCTTGTTGCCGACGCCGGTGGCGTTGGCGAGCTTGAGGTCTTCGTGCCGCAGCACGCCCACCGCGAGCGCGTTTACGAGCGGGTTCGCCTGATAGACGCTGTCGAAGACCGTCTCGCCGCCGATGTTCGGCAGGCCGAGGCAGTTGCCGTAGAAGCTGATGCCGCTGGTCACGCCGTGCACGACGCGGGCGGTGTCCGGGTGGTCGATCGCACCGAAGCGCAGCGCGTCCATGACGGCGACGGGGCGGGCGCCCATCGAGATGATGTCGCGGACGATGCCGCCGACGCCGGTGGCCGCACCCTGGAACGGCTCGATGAACGACGGGTGGTTGTGCGACTCGGCCTTGAAGGTGACGGCCCAGCCCTCGCCGACGTCGACGACGCCCGCGTTCTGGCCCATGCCGACCATCAGGCGCTCCTTCATCTCGTCGGAGACCTTCTGGCCGAAGCGGCGCAGGTAGTTCTTGCTCGACTTGTAGGAGCAGTGCTCCGACCACATCACCGAGTACATCGCCAGCTCGCCCGAGGTGGGGCGGCGGCCGAGGATCTCCTTGATGCGCGCGTACTCGTCGTCCTTGAGCCCGAGGGCGCCGTACGGCTGCTCCTTCTCGGGCGTCGCGATCGCGTTCTCGACGGAGTCGGGGACGTGCTGGGGGGAAGGTGCAGGGGCGGTGGTCACGCGCACTCCAAAGGAAGGGGCCGGCGGGGCGTGTTCAGTCTACCGGCGCGGTCGGGGCCGTTCTCTCGTGCGTGCCGTCGGACGGCGTCAGGACGGGAAGGCGGCGGCGTCATGGCAGCTCGGCGATGGTCAGGCCCTGCGCGCGTGCGGCGGCGGCCAGCTCGCGGTCGAAGGTGAGGAGCGCCGTGACCACGTCGCCGAGTTCGAGCGCGGCGGCGAGGTGGAGAGCGTCCAGAGTGCGGAGCCCTGAGCCTGCCCGGATGGCCGCGGTCAGCGTCTCGTCGTCGAGGGAGACGAGCGCGACGCGGTCGAGGAGGTCGACGACGGCTTCGCGGTCGAGGGAACGGCGGTCGGCGATCGCGTGCAGCTCCACGGCGAGGAGGCGCGAGGAGACGAACTCGCTGCCGTCCGCGAAGGCGCGGACGACCGCTTCCGACCCCTCTTCCTCGATGAGTGCCTTCGCAGCCGCTGAGGTGTCGAGGTAGATCACGACCGGTCGGCCCGAAGCTCGTCGAGGATCTCCGTCACGGACAGCGAGTCCGGCACGGGGGCGCGGCGGAGCGGACCGCTCGCGCGGGGCAGCGTCACCCGCCCGTTGGCGATCATGCGCGTCCATGCCGTCTCGGCGGGCGGCGACAGCTCGGCGATCGGGCGCCCGCGGTCTGTCACGGTCAGGTGTTCGCCGGCGGTGACGCGCGCCAGCACCCGCGCGGTCTGCTGATTCAGATCGGTCTTCGACACGGTGCCCATCTCCTCAGGGTAGATCCAAAGTAGTAGAACTACTAGTTCTCCGATTCGTGGGTCCAGTGAACCATCGCTCGGCGACGTTGCGAGGCCGCACGGACGGATCTCCCCGAAGGCTCTGGATAATTCTCCTGAAGGGCGGCGTCAGGAGGAGGAGTGCGCTGCCGCGAACCGCTGCGCCAGCATCCCCGCCGCTTCGCGCAGGGCCTCGGGCCGGACCACCGTGAACGGCGCGTCGAACCGGGCCACCGCGGCGAGCACACCCGTCCATGACCAGGAGCCGACCGTGACCCGGCACGAGTCCTCCGACAGCGGCACCACAGCGCCGTCTCCGACCCACGGCGCCACCTCCCTCGCGGGCAGTGCGATGTCCACCATCCCCGTGCACGGCCAGCGGTCCTCGGTCGTCGAGCCCTTGGCGCGGGCGGCGAGGAAGGTCTGCGCGTCCGCGGCGGGGAGAGGCCGCGGCGTGAAGGAGGGCCCGGTCGGCGTGCGGGGCCGCAGTCGATCGAGGCGGTACGTGCGCCAGTCGGTCGCGTCGAGGTCCCAGGCCAGCAGGTACCAGCGGCCTTCCCGCGCCACGATGGCATGGGGCTCCGTGCGCCGTGGCGGGCGGTCCCGCTCGGAGCCGTAGTCGAAGCGGAGCACCTTCCGGTCGCGTACCGCCGCGCTCGCCGCCTCCAGCACGGCCGGCTCGGCGCGGACCTCGGCGGGTGCTCCGTCGAAGCGGATCCCGTCGATGCGGTGGCGCAGGCGCGAGGGCATGACCTGACGGACGGTCGCGAGAGCGCGCTGAGCGGCCTCGGTGACCTCGACCCCGGTCGCGCTCGCACTCTGCAGGGCCACGGCGATCGCCACCGCCTGCTCGTCGTCGAACAGGAGCGGCGGCATATCCGACCCCGCTTCGAGGCGATAGCCGCCGTACGGGCCCTTGCTCGATTCGATGCGGTAGCCGAGCGTGCGCAGCCGATCGACGTCGCGGCGCACCGTGCGCGGTGTGACGCCGAGGCGGTCGGCGAGCTCCCCGCCCGGCCAGTCCCGTGTCGCCTGCAGCAGGGACAGCAGCGCGAGCATCCGCGACGAGCTTCCGGTCATGGCTCCATTCTGTGCGAGGAAGCGGACAGAAACAGACCTCTACTGCTGTGAGGGTGGGGTCACACGGTCCGATCGGCGGACCGGGACACGGAGGACACCATGACTCTCACGACCACCACCCACCTCAACTTCCGCGGCACGGCTCGGGAGGCCCTCGACTTCTACCGGTCGGTCTTCGGCGGCGAGGTGACCGCGGCAACCTACGGACAGTTCGGGATGCCGGAGGGCGTTCCCGGGTTCGACAAGCTCGTGTTCGGGCAGCTCGACGGGCCCGTGCGGCTGATGGCGTACGACATCCCGGGCGCGGACGACACGGCCGCGACTGCCGGCACCACCCGTCGCGAGAACGGGACGACGATCACGGACCGCTCCTTCTTCCAGTCGCTGCGGGCGGACTCCCTGGATGAGCTGCAGCCCGTCTGGGACGCTCTCGTCGAGGGCGCGACGGTGGTCGAGCCCCTCGCCGCCTCCGCGTGGTCGGCCGGTTTCGGCATGCTCACCGACCGCTTCGGCGTGACCTGGGTGCTCGACGTCGCCTGACCCCGTTTGGATGCTCGACCCGGCCCCATGCGGTCGACCCGGCCCCTTGCGCCCGTTCGCAACGGGCCGGGATGCGCGGAAGGGGGTGGGTCAACGAGCGGCATGCCTCCTGCACTCGACCCGGCCTCTTGCGGTCGACCCGGCCCCTTGCGCCCGTCCATAACGGGCCGGGATGCACGGCAGGGGGTGGGCCGGCGCCCGTGGGCGACATGACATGTCAAGGGCCTCTTCGTCGTCGGTCGCCTGACGTAGAAAGGAGGAGACGAAAGGCAGGGCATGGCCGCAGGAGACATCGAGACGTTCTCGCGCAACGGCATCTGGTTCAACCGGATCCAGGGCGAGTCGCACACGCTGGGCAGCAGCTTCGAGTCGATGGAGGAGGCGGTGAAGGTCGGCCGTGGCGCGGCGACAGCGCGTCAGGTGCAGCATTTCGTGCGCACCGAGGAGGGGCCGTCCGACGCCGTGGCCCCGAATGAGGCCCACCCGCGCGACCTCATGTGGTGAGTCGCGGATGATCCTGCAGGTCTGCGTGAACGGTGCCAGGGATGTCGCGGAGCATCCGTGGCTGAGCGCCGACGAGACGGTGGTGGCCCAGGACGCCGCGGCGGCCGTGGATGCTGGTGCCGCAGAGATCCACGTGCATGCGAAGGACGCCGCCGGCCGCGACTCCCTGGCGCCCGAGGATGTGCGGCGGTGGCTCGGAGCCGTCCGTGCCGCGGCGCCGGGAGTGCTCGTGGGAGTGACGACCGGCGCCTGGGCCGAACCGGACGTGTCGAGGCGCCTCGAGGCGATCGAGGGCTGGACGGAACTCCCCGACTATGCCTCCGTGAACTGGCACGAGGCCGGGGCGGACGAGGTGGCGGCGGCGCTGCATCGACGGGGGATCGGTGTGGAAGCGGGTATCTGGGACGCGGCAGGGCTCGAGGCCTGGCGGGTCTCCCCGGTCCGTGGGGCCTGCCTGCGCGTGCTGGTCGAGCTTGCCGCGGAGGCCGCCGACGTCGTCCGTCCGCACGCCGAAGGACTCATCGCCCACGTGGCGCGCGAGGAGCCCGACCTGCCGATCCTGCTGCACGGTGAGGAGCTGTCGGCCTGGCCCGCCCTCGACCTCGCCGGGGAGCTCGACCTCGACACGCGGATCGGCCTGGAGGACACGCTCCTCCTGCCGGACGGCGCCGACGCCCCGAGCAACGCCGCCCTCGTCCGCGCCGCCCGCGCCCGCCTCCCCCGCGCTTAGTCCGGCCCTCGCGCGGCGCCGGTGCGTCGCGCCAGTGCGTGCGCAGAAGCGTTCCTTTCTCCGCGGTTTCCGGTCCCTTTTCGCACTCCACATCTCAGGCCCCGCTCGTGCGAGTGCAGAACCGGGCCTCACCGCGCGAACTCCCGCTCGTTTTCGCACTCTCCATCACGGTTCGCATACGCGCCGCCGCGGGGTGCGAACCGCCCTTCGCGTGGCGCGCATCGGTCCGTTCTTGCACTCCGCACTGCGGGGGCACTCCCGGCCCCTTGAGTGCGGGCGCAGAATCGCACCTCCTGTCGCCGGTTCCGGTCCGTTCTTGCACTCCGCTTCGGAGGGCGCTCCGATCCATGTCGGCGCCCTCCCGGGGGCGACCGCCCCTACGCTGGAGCGATGTTCGCCGGTGCCTCCGTCTTCTTCCTTCTCGTCTACGTGGTCGTCCCGCTCCTCGCGCTGCTGCTCCTGTGGCTGATCATCTACTCGGCGGTCCGGGCGGCGCTGACGGCGCATCGCCGCGCCCTCGCCGCGGAGCGCACCACCGCGCCGGATACCCCCTGATCCTTCGCGTCCAGCGACCTCGCACGCCTCGCCCCTGACGCCGAGCGCAGGTGCAGAACCGCTCCTCCCGCCACCCGGCTCCGGCACGTTTCTGCCCTTACCTGCACGGGTGCCCGTCCGGGACGCCGGTGCGGGTGCAGAAACGTCCCGGGCCCCGCGAGTACCGGAAGGCTTTCGCACTTGCCAACGACGTGCGCGCCACTCTGCCCCGGTGCGAGTGCGAAAACGTCCCTGGCCTCGCCCGCTCCGGAACGTTTTCGCACTCGCCAACGGCTTACGCGCCACGCTGCCCCGGTGCGGATGCAGTAATGCCCCTCAGCTCGCCCGCCCCGGAACGTTTTCGCACTCCGCACCCGCAGGGTCCTGCACGAACGCTCCGGACTACCCGGCACTCCACCCGCCCCAGCCGGGACGGTCCACGATGCAGAAGCGGTTCCCCTCGGGGTCTTCCATGATGATGTAGTCGGCGTCGTCGGGCCGACCGTTCCAGTGGACCTCCCGTGCTCCGAGCCCGGCGAGGCGCTCCACCTCGGCAGCCTGGTCCTCCGCGTAGATGTCGAGGTGGATGCGCGGGGGCAGCACACGCTCCGAGTGGTGCGCGTCGAGCGCGATGCACGGTGCGTCGGCGTCGCGGGGTTTGAGTACGACCCAGTCGTCCTCCGCGGGGTCTCGTTCGACGTAGTCGAGGGCTGCCTTCCAGAACGCAGTCTGGGCCGGGAGGTCGTCTACGCGGATCACGATCGACACGATCTTCAACATGCCCGCGAGGGTACGGCGAGGGAGGGTGTCCGCGGAGGGGCTTGCGCCGCCGCGCGGGATCAGCTTCCGCAACGGGGCGGTGGGGCGATCACCGGCTCCGGGGCGCGCCGTGCTGGTCGGTGGAGGTGACGGCGACACGTGCGCCCTGGGCGACCGCAGCCCACTCCGCCGGTGTCGTGTCGGAGTGGTGTGACCGGCATCCCGCCGGAACCGACCCCGTCCGATATCGTGCGGCCATGGAGACCACATCCGAGGTGACGCACGAGACCGATGACGGCGCGCGGTCGGGCATCGTGCTCGGGACCGATGAGGCCGAGCGCGCGGAGCGGCGACGGCTGGCCGCGAACCGCCTCGGATGGATCGTCGCGTGGGGCGTGTCCGTCGTCGCCCTGATCGTCGGCATCAGTCTCACGGGGGTCGGGACGGTCGAGCACATCGTCGAGTACAGCGACAGCTACGACGTCTTCACGCGAGAGGTCTGGCCCGCGGGCCTCGTGCTCCTCGGCGTGGGCGCGCTCGGCGTCATCGCCACCGCCCTCGCCACCGCGGTCCTGTCGCAGAAGCGCTGACCCCAGAGGGAGAATGCCCCCGCCGTTCGGGTCGGCGGGGGCGTCGGTTCCATGGAGTCGCGTTACTGCACGGACCAGCCGCCGTCGGAGGCGAGGATGGCGCCGTTGATGTTCACGGCGTCGTCCGAGAGCAGGAAGGTGATCGATGCGGCAAGGTGCTCAGCGGTCGCGACGGTCGGGATGGCCTGCTGGAACGGGGCGAGGCGGCCGGAGCCGTACTCGGACATGTGCGGGGGCATCGGGATGCCGGTGGCGACGCCGCCCGGGGCGACGGAGTTCACGCGGATGCCCTTCGGCCCGTACATGAAGGCGGCCGACTTGGTGACGCCGATGATGCCGTGCTTGCTGGCCGTGTAGGCGTTGCCCGAGGCGTTGCCGCGCAGGCCCGCCTCGCTCGACACGTTGAGGATCGCGCCGCGGCCGGCCTTCTCCATGACGGGGAGGACCGCGCGCATCAGCTTGAACGGCGCGGTGAGGTTGATCGCGATGACGCGGTCCCACACGGCATCCGGCGTCTCGCCTGCGGGGGAGAAGTCGTCGTTGATGCCGGCGACGTTCGCGAGCCCGTCGATGCGATCGCCCGCGGCGGCGACGACGGCGTCGATCGCGTCCTGCTTGGTGAGGTCGCCCGCGACCGTGACGATGTCGGCGTCCGGCAGCTCGGCCTTGAGGGCGTCGAGCTTCTCGGCGGCGATGTCGCTGGCGATCACGCGACCGCCTTCCCGGGCGATGCGCGAGGCGGTGGCCTTGCCGATGCCGGACGCGGCGCCGGTGACGATGACGGTCTTGCCGGCGAAGCGGCCGGAGGTGACCTTCTCGGTCCAGCCCTCGGAGGCGTCGTCCTCCGGGATCTCGCCGTTGTTCGCGGCGCGCACGAGGTCGTCGACGACCGACTGCGGGAGCTGGCCCTGGCTCATGGCGACGAGCTGATGCAGGGGGAGTCCGAGCACGGGGGTCAGGAGCTCGGGGTCGGCGCCCGTCTGCTCGAACAGGCCCCGGATGAGCGGGCCGCCGGTGGGGTCGTTCATCCAGTCGCCGATGGTGGAGTGTGCGGTGAGGGCCATGCTCTTTCTCCTTGCTCGGGTTTCCGTCGTAGTTTCGCAACGGTGCGTCTACTTATGTTCCAGTGTACGCCTCTGTACGCTCGAAAGGTGCCCCGTCCTCGCAGTGAAAAGGCCCGCCAGTCCGTGCTGGAGGCGATGCGTCGCGCGCTCGCCGCAGACGGGTACGAGGCCGTGACGATCGAGGGTCTTGCGGCTGAGGCGGAGGTGTCGAAGCAGACGATCTACCGGTGGTGGCTGTCGAAGGCCGCGATCCTCGGGGAAGCGCTGCTCGAAGGCGCGGTCCCTGGTGCGGATGTCGTCGTGCCCATGACGGACGACCTCGGCGCGGACCTGCGCGCATGGTTCACGTCGGTGTCCGCGGGGCTCGCTCGGCCCGAGGGTGTGTCGCTCGCGCGGGCGCTCATCGAGGTCACGGCGGCCGACCCGGAGCTGGGGCTGGTGTTGAACGAGCGGCTGGCGGCACCGATCCGGGAGTGGGTGTCGGAGCGGGTGGCGCGCGGACGGGCGGACGGAGATGTACGGGCCGACGTGGATGCCGCCGCGGTCGCCGACGAGTTCATCGCGATCGCCTCGTACTCCGCCCTGATCGGGCAGCCGTTGAGCGCGGAGCGGGTGGAGGAGACGGTGGTGCGGTTGCTGCGGGGGATCGCGGCATAGCCGAGTCTCTCGCTGGATCGCGGTGAGGCGCCATGGTCGTGGTTCTCGCTCCTGCACTCGCCGGACATTCCGAGTCGAGAACATCGGCTGTGACCTCATATGTATGCTTCTATGTGTCGCACGACATAGCGAACGCTATCCCGCGGCATCGTGTCGGGGCCGGCGGGCGTGTGGTGGCCGTGGGTGAGGAACTGCTAGTGGTGGACATCATGCTTTTTGTCGCGGTGGGCGTAGCTCTTCTTGTCTGGGGGACGTTGGTGGGGCGGGCCGGCAGGAAGCTCGGCACTCTTCTCGCCATCGTTCCCGTTCTGGTGTGGTTCGGGGTCCTGGCGTGGTTCGGCTCGTCGGGCAACCTCGACAGCCCGGCTGGAGATGCGCTTCCCGTGTACCTCGTGATCGGGCTCCTTGCCTTTACGATCGGCGTCAACCTCACCAATCGCTCGGTGTCCGTGCGCAATTCACGACAGAAACCATGACCCGGGCGGCGTGTGATGCCGGCGACGAGTGTGGCGGTGACGTCTTGACGGTGCCGCCGGCCGCGGTCTGACCTGCGCGGGCTGAGAAGTCGCCCTCCGCCACCTGGAAGCGGACCAGCCCGCGAGACCGCCACATCTCGACCAAGGAGACGGTGGTGCGGTTGCTGCGGGGGATCGCGGCGTGACTAGTCCGCGGTCGGGCTGAATCGGAGCACGTTCGTCTCACGCCTGCGGAACCCGACGGACTCGTACAGCCGCAGTGCAGACTCTCGGGACGGGCGGGAGGTGAGATCGAGCGTCCGGAGTCCGCGCTCTTGGGCAAGCTGCGTCACGTGCCCCAGGAGGAGTCGCGCGATGCCGCGCCCCCGTTCCGCCTCGTCGACCACGACATCTTCGACGTGCCCGCGGAGCCCGGTCAGGGAAGGCGCGGTCACGAGAGTGGCGGTGCCGACGATGCGCCCAGAGTCACGCGCCACCAGGAGCTCCGTCGCCTCGTGTGCGATGACCGCCTCGGTTCGAGCGCGATCGAATGCTGCGGATGCGGAGAGCTGCACCAGGAGCGATGCAATTGCTTCGGCATCCGCGTCCGTGAGTTCGCGCAACGATTCGATGGTCAGGAGTGACTCGTCCATCTCGGTACGGTAGCCCGATTCGGAGCGGATCGCCGTGCCACGAACGGTGTGCGGGCAGGAGAAGGCCCCGCCACCCTTACGGGTAGCGGGGCCGAACGAGCTGAGCTGTAGTCCCCTAGTCACTCTTTTCGGAAGAGAATGCTCCCGAAGCCGACGAGCATGAGGCATGCGCCGAGCAGGCCAGTCAGAGCAGCAGGTGCGAGGTTGCCAGTCGTGTGCTCCGCGTCTGAGATGTAGCCCTCAGCAATCGCCATGACGATGGCGAGGACGATGACGCCGGCACCGACGAATCCAATGCTGACCATCGCTCGTCTCGTTCGTTGCTTCACAATCGCTCCTACGGGTTGCATCCTGCCGCCAAGACGTCGCTGTACCTTACGTCAGGCCGCCAAGCGTCGAGGTTCCAGGGCGACTTGAAAGGGGCGATGTCGACGTGGCACCGAAGCTGGCTATAGAACTTGTTGCCCTCGTACTGCGCACTCACCCAGAGCTTGTATTCCGCCCACCAATTGGAGAACGGCGTGATCGCCCAGCCGGAGCGAGGGGTGACTCCAACGGTGGTGCCGTAGCGGCTCCAGCTGAGCTTCACGTCGGTGATGAGGTTTCCCCGGACAGCAGGGTCCGCAACGACCGGATACGCGAAGTCTGACCTGTGCTCCACGACCTGCACTAGCGTGTTCCCCTGCTGCTCGTACCAGGTGGGCACGTCGCGACCGTTGGCGTCCTTTGCCCAGGCCGGATCGATCATCGCTGCCGGCTGTCCAGCCTCGTCAAGAACGGCGAAGAATCCGTCTCCTGCGTCGACGAGCTGGCCGCCGTCGGCAACGGCGATCGGATACTCGAAGACAGCCGGGGCTGATGCGGTCTCGATGATGGTCGTGATCTGCACGACCCCGTCTTCGCGAACCAGGGGGACGGTGGTGGATCCATCGGCGTTGTTGAAGTGGACGAGGCCGTCTGCATCAGCAATGCCACGCGCAGCCTCCGAAGCGTTGGGGAGCCCGACGGTCACGACGTCGCCGCCCTGATCCAGTGCGACGCCCGCCGAGGCATCTCCTGGAATCGTGATGACCGTGTCCCTCTCGGGGATGTCCGCGAAGTAGTCCGCGGTGTTCGCGCTCTCTTGCACGGCGAGCACCTCCGCGTTCTCCGTCCCCGGAGTGGCCGATTCGATGATCTCGAGTGTGCTGAGATCGTCGATGGGGTCAGCTGCCATTGCGGGAGACGCGGCACCGACGGACGAGGCTGCGACGGCGACGACAAGGAGAGCGGCATGCCCTGGCAGCGCGACGAGTGTCGGCCTGTGGATGCTTGTGCCACTTCCCGCCTCGCTCATGTTCTCGGCGATGTTCATCATTGCTCCTTCGCTGATCATCCCGCCGACGTGTAAGACGTTACCCTGGACGGGCGAGCCATTTCTGTCCTCCTTTAGGCGGACAGGCCGTGTCGGAGAGCGGGGGTGCGCATCTCTCATCTGCAGGGACTCCTCGGTACGTGTCGACCCACCACACCAAGCCCGGAACCACATACGGCTGGGTGGCAGTGACCTGGACAGTGTCTGGGGCTGGGCTTTTGGCCGACGAACATGGTGGCTCCCTTCTCGTGTAGTTCGGTGCGAGCGAAAGACGTATGCGTCAACGTCGCGCGATGCGTTGCAGGTCCGCATCGGTGACGTCCTGAAAGCCGATCGCCACGGGCGCGAGGCGAGCGGTGCGCGCCCTGCCACTGTCGTCCGTGTAGTCGATGGACGGGCTCATGACGCGGAAGTCGAAGTCTCCTTCGCACGCGAGTTCCGCTGTGACGCTGTGCGATCGGGTGTCAAATGCGACCTCCTCTGCGTGGACGTCTGGGGAGCCCGGGTCGAAGCGCTGGACCGACGCCACCGCCTCAGGAACGGGGAAGTCGGCCGTCGTGCACCTCGGCATCCCGACCACGTCCGCACCGGCATCTGCGGAGGCGAAGTCGTCGGCCGGCGCGCCCCTCAGCGACCAGCCGCCCACGGGCACCTGAGTGATCGTCGACGAGCCTGCGAAGACGAGGCCGACCGTACGGAACGACAGCACGGTGGCGGGAACGTCGACGGTGAAGGTGACGTTCCCGAGCATGACCCGTTGGTGCCATCTCCGCGGACGACGGTGAAGCCGCCCGGCGGGAGTGAGAAGTCGTCCGAGAGCACGATGCCGGTGAGGTGGGTCCAGATCGCGTCGTCGGGCTCGGCGACGAAGATCAGGTTGATCGGATAGGTCGCGTTGGTCGGCTGGACGATCGTCGCGGATGTCCGTGCGAAGGAGGCGGTCGAAGGTGGCGCTTCCTCCGGAGAGCAGGATGTCAGGATCGCGACGAGGCTCAATGCGAAGATGCTCCACATGCTGAGCGTTGCGACGAGGTTCTGACGGCGTTGCGAGACCATCGAGAACCTCAAGCGGTCGATTCTGGGCGGCTCATCAACGAAGATCCGGGCGCCCACGTCGCTCCTGCTCGACATCGTGACGAGAGTTGTGTCGAAGTTGACGGTAGGCCGCTCTTCCCATGAAGTACATGGCGTACCCCACACCGCCGACGACGACGAACCAGAAAAGGATGACGGTGACCGCGAAGACGTTTCCGAACATTGGGGTTCCTTCGTGCCGCGGCGCTGGCGGCGCTCGATAGGTAGAGACGGATGTGCCACTTACGCGGATCCCGGTAGATCCCCTTGTGGCTGCCCAGGCCAAGTTGGCGGTGCGCCGGCAGCGTCGCGCTCTCGTACAGCAGCCCGGCCGTGGCTCACGGCGCGGGGCCGGGCGGCGTGCCATCCTGGCGCGCGTCGTGATATCGCTTCATCATCGCGCCGAACCACACCGCGGCGCCCGTCGCCGCAGTCGCTTCGAGCGCCGGAGCGAGCTGGGGCACGGAGTTCGCTCCCACGAGCACCGCAAGGAACCAGCCCCATACGCACAGGGTCGCGATGAGATGGCTTCGAGGGCGTGTGATCGTTGAGAACCACGTGGGCTTCATCGTCTGTTCCTCACCGGCAAGGTCCGCCGCGGTAGGTATCGACCCACCAGACGAGACCGGGGACGACATAGGGCTGGGTCGCCGTCACCTGCACACACTTCTTCGGTCGGGACTTCTCAGCGATGCCAGCGTTCCACACCAGTGATCCCGCGGCGAGGAGGCAGACGGGTGCCATGGTCCCGCACGCGAGCCCTCCGAGTGCGCCAAGGCCTTTGTCATAGATGATGGCCGTCTCCGCTCGGTTGAATCGCATGCGGTACTGGAAGAAGTTGGGGCGGTCGAACGTCGGGTCCGCGACGATCGGGTACGCGTAGTCGCCGCCGCGGTGCTCGACGACCTGGATCAGAGCCGATCCGGATGACTCGTATCGTGTCGGCACGTTGACGCCGGCGGCATCCCGCGCCCATGGCACCGCGACGTCGGCGACGATCTTCTCGACAAGGGACGTCACGCCGGTGTCTGGGTCGGTGACCTCTTCGGCCGTAAAGGCGATCGCACTCCCGTCCTGCTGGATCTCGACCGACACCCCTCCGCCGAAGTCGTACTCGAAGCGCTCGGTCTGCGAGGCATCGCTAATGATCGCGCTCGCGCGAATCTCCTCCTCGCCGGCGATGACGTTGATCGATGGCGTGTTCGCGTCGCCGAGATAGGTCACTGACCCGTCCTCTCCGACGGTCGCGTCATCAAGGTGGCCAGCGCCGGGAGCGACACGGACATCGTTTCCTCACCGTCGGGCAAGAGGACGGAGATCCCGTCGTCCGGTGCCGCGGCAATCGTGGCCTTTCCGCCGCCGTCGAGGGTGGCCACGATCTGCTCGTAACTCTCGGTCGTTTGGGCAGCGGTGATGGGCACGGGCGCGACCTCCGTGACCAGCGCGACGATCTCCTCGGTCGCGAGGTCGGTTCCGTCCGCACCGGTATCCGCGGAGGCGGCCGGGACGGTTGCGAGGGATGATGAGCCGACGATCGCAGCGGTGAGCAGGCTGGCGAGTCTGAGGTGTTGCGCACGTTCTCTCCGATCAGATCAATTGCCCGCCTGTGACCAATTGAAGACCTCATACGACGACGTATGCAATATATTCGAGGGACCTGCCCAGGAGCATGCGGAGCGCTAGGATCCAGGCATGGACGCGTCGTTCTTCAGCTGGACCGGGTTCGCCATCACCGCAGCGGTCGCGGTCGTGATCCTCGTGCTCGCGTTCCTGCTCGTGCGCGCGGTGGCGCGAGTGATCGCGCGTCGCCGGAGCCGTGGCCGGGGGCGCATGCCATCCGCACCTCGCCGTCCGTCCGGACGTTGAGCGCGACCTGCCTCACGCCGTTGGGTCGTGCGCGGGCGCTGCCGCGGGTGCCACTGTCCGTCCGTCCGTGAATCGCGCCTGCGCACGGTGGTGGCGTCGCGGTACGGGAACGTGCTCCGTCGCGGCTGCGAGGCCCATGCGCTTCGTCGAGACGTACACGCTCTCGGCGGTGTCGACGAGGAATGTCTCGTGCCACACGCCGACCGCTCCCGGAGCCTTGCGGGCGGCGCGGTTGAAGGCCGTCCATGCCGGACGATGCTGCTGGTCCGGGTTCGAGGCATAGGCGTAGAGCTTGTCGACGGACGACCAGAACTGCACGACGTAGGGCCCGCCCGATCCGAGGAGGAGCTGGTAGCCGAGCAGACCGGGGTCGGGCTCGGTGCTGAGCTCGCGGAGCATGCGCGGCATGGCGACGAACGCCGGCAGCCACAGGTCGGGGCGCCACCATCGGTTGATCTGCATCCCGATGTGGAACACGACGAGCTCGCCCTCGTGGCGGTGGGTCATGCGGCCCGTGACGACTTTCGACATGGCGACTCCTCAACTGGATAGCGATGCTATCCATAATGGATAGCGCTACTATCGAAGTCAAGAGGTGGCCATGAGGATTTCCGAACTGTCAGCGCAGACCGGCGTGACCGTGCCGACGATCAAGTACTACCTACGCGAGGGGCTGCTGCCCGAGGGGGAGCGCACCTCCGCGACGCAGGCCTCGTACGGCGAGAAGCACGTCGAGCGGCTGCGCGTCATCCGGGCACTGCTCGACGCAGGCGTGAGCATCGCCGAGACGCGACGGGTGGTCGCGGCGCTGGATGATCCGCCCGCGAACCCGCACGAGCTGTTGGGGACCGCGCATGCCGCGATCACTCCGCCGACCGATGAGTCTTTGGACCTCGCCGGCGCCGAGGCGCTCGCCGCGCGGCTCGGATGGAAGCCCGGGATGTGCGACCCCGCGGTGCTGAACGCGGTCGCGCGGGCGCTCCAGGGGCTGGAGCGCGTCGGGTTCACGGTACCGGAGGCGGTGATGGCGGAGTACCTCGCGAGTGCGCGGCGGATCGCGGAGGCGGAGATCGCGGGGGTGCCGGAGGAGTCTGCGGAGGTTGCGGTGCGGTACGTGGTGCTGGGGTCGGTGTTGGTGGAGCCGTTGTTGTTGGCGTTGCGGCGGGTGGCGCAGCAGGTGAGCTCAGGGGAGCGGTTTGGTGGCCCTACGGGCAGCTAGCAATCGTACTTCTGGTTCTCCGACCGCACTGCGGACGGATACCGGGAAGAAGATGCGTCCGCGGGATTGCTAGGCCTCAAGCGTCGCTCCCCGAGCTCAGCCCGAAGAACCGATCGAAGAAGCGCGCAAGCGCCTCGATGGCAGTCCGCTTCTTCTCGCCATGCCCGCCCTCGGGAGCGAACCGCGATACCGGTGGAAGGATCTTCGTGATGGCGGTCCCCGTCGTTCGAAGTTGGCCATCACGAAACGATGCCTCGATGAAAGCACGCGTTTCATCGGGACGGAGCTTCTGAGCGGTGATCAGCGTCTCAAGCTCGGCGTCGCGCTTCGCCGCCACGAAGGCCTTCCATTGTTCGTCGACGGGGCCGGTCGCAGAGACGGAGTCAACAAAGTCCTCGACAAGGTCGCGCTTGCTCCGCAGGCTCGGGCTGGCATCGACCGCGCGGGAGATCTCGGCACGAATCTCCTTGTCCTCGCCATCTCCAAAGCCGGCGCGGTACTTCTCGACAAGCATCAGGATGTAGTCGACGTTGATCTCAACTTGTTTGATCAGCTCGATCTCGAACACGACGTCGTCGTTGATGAGCTCCCGGTCGGAGTCGCGGTCCCTGCGGAACTCGGCATAGAAGTCCAGATACCAGCTGCGATAGTCCTGCGCCTGCCGCTCGGACAGCGGATCCTGACCGGCGAAGTCATCGAAGGAGGTGAGGATGTTCTGGAGCCGAAGGATGGCGCCGAACAGAGCGATGAAATCCTTCTGTGCAGACTCTCCGATGATCTGGGTGCCGAGCGGGAACCGCTGCAGGAGCTCCGAGACCTTCTCGACATAGTCGCCGTAGTAGTCCTGGTAGGGCTTGAGGAGAACGACTCCGCGGGCATCCTTGTTGCCGAACAGTTCGAGGGCAGCGTTCGTCGCATCCTCGAGATTTCGGAACGAGACGATGTTGCCGTAGGTCTTGACGGAGTTCAAGATGCGGTTGGTGCGCGAGTACGCCTGGATGAGGCCGTGGGACCGGAGGTTCTTGTCGACGAACAGCGTGTTCAGCGTGGTGGCATCGAAGCCGGTCAAGAACATGTTGACGACGATGACCAGATCGATCTCGCGGTTCTTCATCCGCTGCGACAGGTCCTTGTAGAAGTTCTGGAACTTGTCCGCACTCGTGTCGTAGCTCGTCCCGAACATGTCGTTGTAGTCCTGGATGGCATCTTCCAGGAATTCACGATTGTCGGTTGAGAGCGCATCCGTATCGAACGCCTCATCGTCGAGGATGTCCTCATCCGGCGCGTCGTTGGCGCCGTACGAGAAGATGATGCCGACCTTCAGGCGACGATCCGGCGTCAGGTCCTGTTGCTGAATCTGGAAATGGTTGTAGTAGCGGCGGGCGGCCTCGATCGATGCGGTCGCGAAGATCGCATTGAAGCCGCGGACACGCTTCTTCTCGCGCAACGCCTCAGCACGCCGACCGCTGCGGACCGACTCAGCGACGTTCGTGACGACGGAGTGTTCGTAGCTCGAAGCACGCTTTGTCTTCTGATCGAAGTGCTCAAGCGTGTACTTGACGATCTCGCTGATGCGCCGTGAGTCGAGGAGTGCTTTCTCGGTATCGATGGACGACACTTGCTTGTCGTCTGGGTCGCCGATCTTGACGGTATTGATGTAGTCGACCCGGAATGGCAGGACGTTCTTGTCTGTGATCGCGTCGACGATCGTGTAGGTGTGCAGCTTGTCGCCGAATGCCTGTTCGGTGGTCTTGAGGTGCGGGTTGCCGCCCGTTCCTGAGTTCGCGGCGAAGATCGGGGTGCCGGTGAACCCGAAGAGGTTGTAGCGCTTGAACGCCCGTGTGATGTCGGTGTGCATGTCGCCGAACTGCGAACGGTGACACTCGTCGAAAATGATCACAACGTGCCCCGAGTAGATCTCATGACCCTTATTTGCGCGGATGAAGTTCGAGAGCTTCTGGATCGTTGTGATGATGATTCGCGCGTTCGAGTCTTCGAGCTGCTTCTTCAGTACAGCCGTCGACGCGTTCGAGTTCGCGGCGCCCTTCTCGAATCGGTCGTACTCGCGCATTGTCTGGTAGTCGAGATCCTTACGGTCAACGACGAACAGCACCTTGTCGACGCTGGAAAGTTTCGATGCGAGCTGCGCCGTCTTGAACGAGGTAAGGGTCTTACCCGACCCGGTGGTGTGCCAGACGTAGCCGCCGGCGTCCACGGTGCCGAGGCGCTTGTAGTTTGTGGCGATGTCGATGCGCTGCAGGATCCGCTCGGTCGCAACGATCTGGTAGGGGCGCATGACCAGCAGGTCGCGGTCGACCGTGAGCACGCAGTATTTGGTGAGGACGTTCAGCAGCGCATGCTTCGCGAAAAAGGTCTTCACGAATGCAGTGAGTTCCTGAATCGGTCGGTTCTGCGCGTCCGCCCACCACGACGTGAACTCGAAGCTGTTGCTGGTCTTCTTCTTGCTTCCCGAGCTCTTCTTGTTCTCGTCGATGTGGCGGTTGCGAGTGGTGTTGGAGTAGTACTTCGTCAGCGTGCCGTTGCTGATCACGAAGAGCTGGACGTACTCGAAGAGACCCGAACCGGCCCAAAAGCTGTTCCGTTGGTAACGGTTGATCTGATTGAAGGCCTCGCGAATGTCGACGCCGCGGCGTTTGAGCTCGATGTGAACCATCGGAAGGCCGTTGACGAGCACCGTCACGTCGTAGCGGTTGGCGTGCTTCGCGCCACCCTCGTTCTGCCCGATCTCGTACTGGTTGATGACCTGCAGACGGTTGTTATGGATGTTCTTCTTGTCGATGAGCATCACGTTCTTCGTTGAACCGTCTTCGCGCGTCAGGATCTGAACTCGATCCTCCTGGACGCGGATCGTCTTCTCGGCGATGCCGTCGTTCTGGCTCGCGACCTTGTTCCTAAAGAAGTCGTCCCACTCCGCGTCGGTGAATGTGATGGCGTTCAGGGACTCCAGCTGCGTGCGCAGGTTCGCGATGAGCTGCGCTTCGGTCGTAATCGGAAGGTACTCGTAAGCCTGCGACTGGAGGAGGCGGATCATCTCGCGCTCGAGGTCAGCCTCCGACTGGTAAGCCGTCGCCTGGGTGGAATCGGGGACGTACTCGGCAACGACTGTGCTCTCCGCCGAGACGGCGATCGGATCGTACTTGCGGCCAGGCGCGTCACTCATGATGCCGCCTCCGGGAACGTCAGGAGCTTGTCACGGTAGTACTCGTATTGTTTGCGACGAGCGGCGAGCTCGGCGGGGAGACCGAAGCTGAGGTCGTTGACGAGTTTGTTGAATTTGTCGAGAACATCAACGATCCGTCGCTGCTCATCAAGCGATGGCAGCGGAATTGGAAAGTCCTTGATGATCTGAGCGTTGAGGTCGGCCCGCGCGCCACGCCCGAGCGCTTTGAGCTCCTCGTAGTTCGCGCTCACCCAATAGAACACGTAGCGATAATCGGCGAGCGACTCGTCGATTTGCAGGTTGCAGCAGTGCTGATTCGTCGCCAGCGGGATCTTGTTGATGGCAGACCGTCCTGCGGTTGCACCGGAGATTGCAACGATCACGCAGTTCTCACGGATCCAGGATGCTCCGGTCTCCTTGAGCGCACGCTCGGTGATCCGCATCTCAGTCTCCCAGATCTCCCCAAACGTCACCTCACCGGTGCGTAGCCAAGGAATCGTGCCGCCGTCATAGTATTTGTCGGCACCCGCCTTCGGGGTTGCGCCTGAGGATACCCGTGTCGATACGTTACCGAGGGTTGACCACTCGACAAGGCTTGACGTGTTGGGGGCGAGTAGCGCGGAGCGATAGTAGGCGTACTGCTGCCGACGAGCCTCCAGCTCCGCCTCCAGCTCCGCCTCCAGCTCAGCTTCCAACTTTGCGAACTGATCCAGTACCGTCACGATCTCGCGCTGCACTTGGAGTGGCGGAACGGGGATTCGAAAATCCCGAACTCGATTGTCCGGAATAGACGGATAGTTGCCTGCAATCTGATTCGCCTCAATGTATCGGCGGAAGGCATCAGTCCCGAGAAGGTGCGCGAGGAAGTTCGTGAGCACGATCGAGGTATCGGGCCGGATTACGCAGTATCCCGTGCTTGCGATCTGACGGTCGTAGTCCGGCGGAATAACCGCCCAGCGCATCTGCGCCGGGCGCGTGGTAGCAAAGATCACGTCGCCGGTGCGCACGATCTGCTGCGCTCGGCTCGGTGCATCGTCTGCGTTAATCGTCGCTGTGTCTCGGATGCGCCGCGTCACTCGATCTACTGAAGTCAGGTCGATGTACCGAAACTCCTCGTCTCCAGTATTCGCCCACTTGATCTTCGAGCTCTTGCCTGAAATCTCGCGAATCGCCATGAACTGAACCCCCCGCGGGTCAGTTCGCTGAGCAGTTCATCGATGCGGCTCATTCAGAGCCCTCCAGATCCGCAACGATCGCATCGATCGAAATCCGGAGCTCCGCCTGGCGTGCCACGATCCGCGCGATCTCAGTGTTCAGCGTCGTGATGTCGACAGCCGCGCGGGTGTCTTCAGCTTCGACGTACGAGGAGACGGCGATGTTATAGCCGTTGGCAGCGATGTCAGCGTTCGATACCAGTGTGGAGTAGTGCGCTGTCTCGACGCGACCTTCGAGGGTCGTCAGAATGTTCTGCTGGTGATCGGGCGTCAGCTTGTTCTTGTTGCCAGCACGAGTGAACTCTGCCGAGGCATCGATGAAAAGGACGGAGTTGTCTGTCTTGGACTTCTTGAGCACGATGATGCAGGTCGCGATAGTTGTGCCGAAGAAGAGGTCCGGTGGCAGCTGAATCACGGCGTCGACGTAGTTGTTGTCGATGAGGTACTTGCGGATCTTCTGCTCCGCGCCGCCGCGGTACAGCACTCCGGGGAACTCGACGATCGCCGCGGTGCCGTTCACGGCGAGCCAGCTGAGGATGTGCATCGTGAAGGCAAGGTCAGCCTTCGACTTCGGTGCGAGTACACCGGCCGGCGCGAAGCGCTCGTCGTTGATGAGAAGCGGGTTCGCGTCACCATCCCACCTGATCGAATACGGCGGATTGGACACGATCGCCTCGAAAGGCTCGTCGTCCCAATGCGCGGGGTCGATAAGGGTGTCGCCGTGCGCGAGGTTGAAATCGGCGTAGTTGATGTCGTGGAGGAACATGTTGATCCGCGCGAGGTTGTACGTCGTCAGGTTTATCTCTTGACCGTAGAAGCCGTCACGGACGTTCTCTTTACCCAATACCTTCGCGAACTTCAGCAGCAGCGAACCGGAACCGGCGGCCGGGTCGTAGACCTTGTTCACCGTCGTCTTGCCGAGCACCGTGATGCGTGCCAACAGCTCAGAGACCTCCTGCGGCGTGTAGTACTCGCCGCCCGACTTTCCGGCGTTCGCCGCGTACATCTGCATGAGGTACTCGTAGGCGTCGCCGAACAGGTCGATCGAGTTGTCCTGCAGATCGCCGAGTGGCAGGTCGCCGATGGCATCCAGCAGCTTGACCAGCGTCTTGTTTCGCTTCGGCACCGTCGCGCCGAGTTTGTTGCTGTTGACGTCGAGGTCGTCGAAAAGCCCCTTCAAGTCGTCTTCGCTGTCCGTGCCGAGTGCCGAGCCCTCGATGTTCTTGAAGACCCGCTCCAGAGTCTCATTGAGGTTCTCATCCGACGCCGCCCGGGTGCGGACGTTCGCGAAGAGCTCCGACGGGACGATGTAGAAGCCTTTCTCGGCCACCGTCTCTGCCCGACCGAACTCGGCAGCAGCGTCCGGGAGCCGGGCGTAGTCAAACTCAGCGTCGCCCGCCTCGTGCTCGCCCTTGTTGATATATGCCGTCAGGTTCTCGGAGATGAATCGGTAGAAGAGCATGCCGAGCACGTAGGACTTGAAGTCCCAGCCGTCGACGGATCCACGAAGATCGTTCGCGATCCGCCAGATCGTCTTGTGTAGCTCGGCTCGCTGGCCTTCTTTGGTGGTCGGTGCCATGGTGTTTGTCTCCTGCGCAGCGTGGCGCGATTCGTATAGTCACGCTCACCCCAAAGCTATCGGTCTATGCCGACACCCGGCGGGAGCGCCGTCACCCCCGCCCCGGCGGCCTCAGGTCGAGGGCTCCGGCCGTAAGGTCCCGGTCAACGCCCCCCTGCGTCATCAACCGCAGCAGGTCCTCCTGCCGGGGTTGCCCGAGGGTGAGGCGGTACAGGGTCAAGGCGTCGAGCAGGCGTTCGTACTTGTCGTGATCGCGGCTCAACGTGAACGAGGCGATCCGCCGGTGGATCCGGGCGCCCCCCTCGTACACCCACCATGGCGCGAACTGGCCCAACCGCTTGGTCTCGGGCGTGGCGAGAGCAGCAGCGAACGCCGCGTCCCATGCTCCCTCCGACGATGACAGCACATCATCCCAGTGCGCGGCTGCCACGTTCTTGCGCACAGCATGGCCCATGAACCGGTGCACCCGGCCCTCGCGCTGCTCGAAGTCGACGGGGTTCGACGGCAGGTTCCAGTGCACGACGGCGTGGCTCCACCAGTGGAAGTCGATCCCCTCCTGGCCGATGCTCGTCGACGCCAGCACGAACGGCGCGAAGGGGCTGTTGAACGCGGCTCGCACTTCGCTCTGACGCGCCGCCACCTTCTCGTCGGCGTCCGTGCCGGTGCCGCCGTACCGTACCGCGAACCTCGTCGGGAACGGGATCTGCGCACGCTCGGCAGTCGCCTCGTGCCCGCGCAGCGTCGCCGCGTTGGTCCGCACCGCCGACGCCGCACTCGTCGCGACCTTCCACAGCCCGTCGTCGTCGAGCAGCCCGCCGCCGAGGTCACTGCGTAACTGGTGCACGTACTCGTCGATGACCGCCTGCAGGTTCCCGTCCGCGCAATAGTCCAGCACGGCGCTCCAGTAGTGCGCGCCCGGGTCGCCCACGGTGTCGAGAAGTGCCGCGGTGTCCGGCCGGGCGAAAAGCGAACGCAGACCGAGCGACAGCACCCACGCCGCATGCCACACACCCGCTTCCGTCGCATCCGCCGACGCGGCTCCGCGCAACGCCCGGTACGCGATCGACCCCGGAGCGTGCGCGCCGAATCGGGCCAGGTCACGGTGTGCACGAGGGCCCTGATCCATCGCTTCGACCGCCGCCCGCACATAGTCCGCGAAACGGCCAGACCGCGCATCCAGCACCCGCAGGACCGACAGGGCGTTCACGCCGGCCGGGACGCCGCCGGGTGTCGCGAAGAAGGCATGTGACGGCTCTGCCGCATCATCGTCGCTGGCGGCGCTCGCCGTGAACCCTTCCGCATCGACGAGCCCCCCGGCCGCACGAGCCGCCCGCAGCGGATCCCACGACTCGGCCAGAGCTGGATGCGGCCAGAACAGTGCGAGCGAGTTCATCTGCGTAGGCCGCCCCGTCTCGCCGATCGCCCACGTCAGACGGCTGCTCGTCGAATCGGTCGACAGTTCCGAACCCGCATACGCGTGGCGAGCCGCCTCATGGCTGAGCAGGCCAGCGACTGCGGTCGGCACCCCGTTCCACGCCGAGAACACGACGTGCTTCGTGACATCCCCCACACTCGAAAACACCGGGCCTGGCCGGAAGTACGGCATCGACGGCGGCATCCAGAGCAGCTTCCACCACCCGCGCCCGATCGTGTCGGCGGCCAACGCGCGCAGCAGCCCGTTGCCGAGATCGAGCTCCTCCCGCGCACTCACCTCGTCACGCGTCAGCCCTCTCGTTGCGGCCAGCAGCTCGCGGACCGTGACATCGTCGCGCCCCAACGCGTCCCGCACGCTGCTCCCCGACTTGTACGTGTCCATGAACGAGGCGAAATACGGGATCGACTTCCACTGCTCCAGATCCACCCGCGCTCCGAGATGCGTGCCCAGCCGATGCAGCGCCGCCCAGTCGGAGATCTCCGCCGCCGTCGGCACCCCGCCGTGGAGTGGACGGTCGACCACCATGTCCTGGTTGCGCGCGAGCGGCGGCCGCTCCGACCGCGACAGGTACGGAAGCAGCACCTCACGCACCCGGCGAGCGGATGCCGTCGCATCGCCGTCGGTGATCAGGGCGAGACGGTGCGCGTCGAGCGCATCCTTGACCGACCTGACACGGACGGCGTCCTTGTCGGTGAGGAACTCGATGAGCTTGAGGAAATCGGCATTGTGGTCCTCGCCGACCTCAGCCTCCGTCGTATAGGGCTTAAACGGGGTCGCCGAGAGGAGCAGGACCCTGACGCCCTCGGCATTGAAGAGGTCGTGGGCGAGCTCACCGCCCTCGGTCATCGGATCGAGGAGCGGGCGGAAGCGCTGGAACTCATCGAGGATGACCAGATCAGGCTGCAGAGCGTCCACCCCGGCACGGGCCAGATGCCGACGCAGCTTCGCGACGAGCTCCATCACCTCGTGCCACAGTCGACCGCGGGTCGGGCGATCGCCCAGGACACGGACCTCCTCGCGGAGCTCGAGGAACCGCGCCCACAGGTCGTCCCCGACGATCGCCTCCTGGTACCGCCTGGCGATCTCGGGATCGGCGCCGTCCTCACCCAGGCGGTCCCGCGTCCACTGCACCCGCCCCGCGAAGTTTCTCGCCGACTGCACAGCCCCTTGGAAGAGCCAGCGCGTCGGCTCGTCCTCGTCCACCCCGAGCGCATCCTCCGCCAGCACGCACAGCAGCGCCCGCTCGTCGCCGTTGCCCGACCGCCAGCCGCCCTCCTTGAACGACGTGCCAGGGGTGAAGGAGACAAGGTTCACCTTCTTGCGGCCCGTGTCTTCGGGGGCTGCGAGCTTGCGGCTCTCCCGTGCCAACAGCGTGAGCCTCGTCGCCATCGCTAGGTGCTTGTCGCCGGTGACGTTCAGACGCTGCAGGTTCTGGTTGGCGAGGTCGGCGTTGCTGCAGATGTACACGATGTCGATGCGCTTCACCGCGTCGACGTCGTTCAGCTCCTGGATGGCCCTGGCGATGATCCCCCGCGCGATCACGCTCTTGCCCAACCCGGTCTCGTCGGCGACGAGGAACCGCCCGCTGCCGTCCGCACGCCCTGACCCGTAGAAACGGTCGATCACATGCTCCACCGCGTCCTGCTGGAAGCCCTTGAGCCCGCGCATCACCGCGTCGACGTCGAGACCCGTCATCGTTCCACACCCGCCGCTTCCGTGACTGCCGCCCACACCTCGGCGAAGCCCGGCGGCAGAGCGTTGCCGCGCGCATCCTCTGGCACATGCCGCAGCACCCGCTCCACGTCCACGAGCCCCGACCGGTTCGTGGCCGACGCCCGCACGAGAAGCTCCAACAGTCCGGCACCGTTCTCCGCGACCCCCGCACCGAACGCCGAGGAGAACGCGCCCCCGCCCCCGCCGGTGCCGATCGACGTGAGGTTCCCGTCTTGCAGCATGAGCCGTATGAAACGCGCCACCGCCCCGGGCTCAGTGAGGTGAGCGGCGACGATCGCGTCGCCCCGACCAGGCACGTCGTCGAGCAGGTCCGCGACCACCAGGGTCTCGCGTCGGCGGCCGTCGCCATCCGTCAGTGCGATCACCACGAACGGAGTGATCTGCTCCAGGCGCAGGGCCGTGGACTCGTAGGGGGCGTCGGCGGTCGGCAGAGGCCCGGGGATCGGATCCGGCTGAGACAGCATCCGCCAGCTCAGCGTGAACCGGTCGTCCACCACCTGCGCACCCTCCGCCCACACCGTGACCGTGTATTCGCCCTCCGCGTTCACCCGAACTACGAGCCGGGCGCGGGCGAGCTCCCGCAGCGCACTCTCCAGCCGACGGTCGGCCTCCTCGTCCTGGCTGCTCTGGGCGCCGCCCGCCGTGGTGTACTCCTCGATCAGCGGAGCAAGCGACCCGAGCACTGCTTCGACCCCGAGGTGCGACTTCGGCCCCTCGGCCTCGACCATTACCTCGACGTTGTTCGACCAGGCTGGCCCAGTGGCGTTCGCCGACCCCACGAGCAGTGTCGACTGCTTGTGCGCGTGGTCGTGCACCACCACCTTTGCGTGCAATCCGCGCAGTTCTCCGGAAGCGACCGCCGAGGTCTCGGCGTCGGCGAGCGCCTGATCCACCATCTCGTCGAGCACGCGCAGCGAGAGTCCCTGCAGCGTCTCGGGCTGCAACCGATCCAGGGCCTCCGGGCGGCTGAGCAGGGTCGTTTTGCCGCCTGGTCGGGCCCGCAGAAGCCGCACGCCCTCATCGGTGACGAACGGGGAGACGACGGCGGTGCGGATGCCGTTGAGACGCGGTCTCGCGTCGCTCAATGGCCGTCCGATCCCGAAGGCATGCACCCGGATCGCGCGCACGTGGTCTGGATGCTCCCAGCGGATGCCGGTCCACGCCTCCGCCAGCCGCGCGATCCGGTCGGCCCGCTCGGGGGCGAGCGCTGGGGCTGTCCGACCGTCGTCCACCAGCCAGCGCAGCAGGCCGGCCATCACGTGGTTCGAGCGCACCGTCTCCTCGTCGAGATCCTCGTCGGGCCCACCGTCGAGGGAGACCACCGCATCCCACGTGCGGTCGTTCGTGAGGTTCCGGCTGCTGCAGACGAATCGGTAGCGGCGCTCCTCGTCCCGCTCGAACTCCAGGAACCATACCTTCGGGTGGAACAGGCGGCTCCCCGGCATCCGCACCGGGTGCACCATCGGCTCGAGGACGGTGACGAGCTCGCTCGCCGTGCCGAGACCCAGGCACCCGGCCTGGGCGAACAGGTCGATGCGCTGCGTGGCCCGGCGCACGGCCCCGAGGATGCCGACCTCGTCGTCGACCTCCACCGCGCCAGCGAAAGCGAGGGGGATCGACAGGGCGGCTTCGAGGGTCATCGTGAAGCTCGTGCCCACCGCATGTGACAGGTGGAATCCAGCCGGAGGCCGGAGCAGATCGGACAGGAGCGAGCGCGAATCGGGTTCAAGCACGAGCCAGCCCCTCGTGGATGTCGCGGGCGAACTGCCGGACGGTCGCCCAGCGGAACGTCAGCAGGGCGCTGCCCGACGCCCCCTTCCACGTCTCGAGCCGCCGCGGGTTGCCGAGACGCGTCTTCGCGCCCTTGATCTTCTCGCGCTCCCGGATCATCGTTCGAGCTTCCAGGAGATCGGCGATCGAGCCCGGATCGCTGCGCTGCACGAGAGTCGTCCAGTTCTGGACGAACCGCTGCGCGGCGGGTGTGACCGGGAGCCGGCTGCCACGTTCCTCGCGGAGGACGGAGAGCAGATCATCGAGGCGCCATTCGTCGTAGCCCGCCGCGAGCTCCGCGGGCCACCGGGCAAGGCGATCCCGATAGTCGTCGCGGAGCTCTGCACGGTCCGCTTCCTCGGCGAGGAGCAGGTTGTAGAGCAGTTGCGCGCCGCGGAGGATCGTCGCGAAATGCTGCGCATGGCGCAGGACCCTTGCAGCCCGTTGCGGTGCTCGGGTCGCGACCGCGTCCTCCCACGGAGCCCGGCGGTCGTCCTCAGGCCGGTGCTGCACGAGATGCGCCAGAAGAGTGCCGGGTGCGTGCTCGAGCACGCGATCCCGCAGCCAGCTCGCCTCATCGGCGGTCAGCGCGAACCCGTCAGCCACCTCGTCGGGGAACCCTTTCGGGATCGGTGGGGCAGACCAGAGGGAGGTGGACGTCGTCAGGCCGTCGTCGTCGACGTGCACGTGGGGGTTCGACGCCTCGAACGCCTCCGCACGACTCGCCGGCCGGGTGAGGATGCCGTACCGCTGCAGCATCGACCAATACACCGAGGACGGCAGGGTCTGCAGGTCCCGGCCGGCACGCTCGCCGAGCAGACCGTCCGCATCCGGCGAGAACCGCAGGGTCTCGATCAGCTCCAGCTCGGTCGCATCGGGCTGGCGCGTGCCACCCTTCACTCGTGACCTCGACTGTGCGGCGTACTGGAAGCACCACGGCACGAACAGCAGATAGCGGGCGCGGGTGTGCAGGGTTGACGTGCCAGGGAACAGGGCGTCGCTGATGCCGTCGCGGAGCTGCCCGATGCCCAGCTCATCTCGGCTGTCTCGTTGCGTGAACATCGCCGCGAGTTCCCGCATCCGTCGCTGCTCGTCTGCCGACACGTCGAGCCATGTGATCACGGACGCCATCAGGGCGCTGCCTGTCTCTTGGCCTCATGGGCCTCCCGCACGCGGGTTCTGATCTCCTGCGCGTCCTGATCGGCCACGCGCATCAGCTCCAGCAGGTGCTTGTGGTGCGCCCAGTGCCGCTGCCACAGCTCGGGGCCGACGGCCGCTTCAAAGTCGACACGAGTCGGGGATGCCCTGCGCTCGTACTCCTGTAGGCGAGCGATGCGATCTTCGATGTCAGCGACACCCCGAGATCTCGGAGAGAGCGGGGCCGAGCTGCGCATCCAGGTCAGCCAATCCTTGTTGCCCTTGCTCTGGTTGCACTTGCCGCAGGCGGGTACGAGATTGTGGATCTCGGAAATGTATCCCGTCGGCCGCTGGTTGCTCACCAGAGGACGAAGATGGTCCCATTCCGTGCTGGTGTCGCCGCAGTAGCTGCAGCTCACGCGATCGAGCATGCCGAGGGTCTCGAGGGCTGCGCGAACCTCTGCCTCGGTTGGCGGGACCACAGGGATGATGCCGTTCACGAATGAGTTTGTAATGCTCGAACTCCGACCCGTGATCCGCACGGGTTTCGGCATCGCGAACGTGCTGAGGTAGATCGGCGACTTCATGTCTCGATCATGGCGGAATTCGCGTCGAGAGCGTCCGAACAAGTGCCTACGGTCGCCGCTACAGTGGCGGCATGACCTCGATCCCCGCGCCCTCATCCGGCTTCGCGACTATCGACTTCGAGACCACGGGCTTTTACGCAGAGGGGACAGATCGGGCGATCGAGATTTCTGTGGTCCACTCGGAGCCGGATGGCACGATCACGGGCCAGTGGGAGACGCTCATCAACCCGGGCCGAGACCTCGGGCGGCAGGACATCCACGGCATCAGTGCCCGCGAGATACTGCGTGCACCGCAGTTCGCCGGCATCACCGCCGACCTGGTCGACCTGCTGTCACAGCGCGTGGTCGTGGCGCACAACGCCTCATTCGACATGCGATTCCTCAAAGCCGAGCTGGGGCGTGCGGGCTACTGGGCGGGCGTGCCGTTCGTAAGCATCTGCACGATGCGACTGGGGCGGACCCACCTTGGCGGAAGCAGCACGCTCGCCGACTGCTGCGCTGCCTTCGATATCGACCTCAGTGGGGCACACCGCGCAGCGGTTGATGCACGCGCGACCGCAGAACTCCTCGGCGCTTTCGTGGCGAGCACGGGGCAGTCCTCATGGCGCGACCCGCTCGGACAGGCAGAGCGGCTGGCCCCGTACACCGGGGAGCGCGGTGAGTGGCTTGCGCGTTCCAACGTCGAGGACTATTCGCCAACCTTCTTGGAGCGGATCCTCGACCGCGTCCCGGATGTCAGCGACACCGACGAGCAAGCGGAATACGTCGCCCTCGTCGAGCGCTGCCTCCTCGACCGCTACCTGTCGGAGCATGAGAAAGACGCCCTCGTCGCGTTCGCTGAGCGATCGGGTTTGCCTCGCGCTACGGTCGAGCGACTACATCGCGACTACCTCGCCGCCCTGGTCAAGATCGCTTGGGCAGATGGCGTGATCACTGAGGATGAGCGCGCCGACCTGATCTCTGTCGCGCAGCTTCTGGAGGTGCCCACGGAGATCGTGCTGGACGCTGTCGCTCAGCCGGTCGAGATCGTGGAATCTTCTGCCGCGACATCGACTTTCACACTGAGCCCCGGAGACATCGTCGTGCTCACTGGAGAGATGACGAGAGCACGTTCGGAGTGGGAGCAGCGTCTCCGCGAACATGGCATCGTCGCGAAGCCCGCCGTCACTAAAGCAGCGCGTCTGGTGGTCGCGGCCGATCCAGATTCCCTCTCCGGCAAAGCGCGAAAAGCGCGGGACTACGGCATCCCGATCGTCGGGGAGTCCTGGCTCGCCGAGCGCTACGCGTGACCGACGGAACGGCACGAGCATGACAAGTGTGGCTGAGTTGTTGGCTCACGCCGGTCTCGTACACCAAGGCGTCGTGCGCTGGGGTGATAGTCCAACCGTGGCGGGCCCCGGGGCGTATCTCGTGTCGACGGCGGAGGACCTGGAATCGAGCGCAGGCCTCGAAACCCCGCCCCTCGATTCGCAGGCGATCGCCGCGTTACTCGACGCGCGGCCGGAGACGTCGATCGACGGGACGCCTGCGACACCTACCGCGGTCGAACGTCGACTCCAAGCGATGTGGCCCGCGGGGGAGCCTGTCATCTACGTAGGACTCGCTGGGACCAGCGTTCGTGCCCGTGTGCGGCAGTTTTACACGACGCGTATCGGGGCTCGGGCCCCGCATACGGGCGGGTGGCCCGTGAAGATGTTGGACCAATCGAAGCTCTGGGTGCATTTCGGAGCCGCGCCTGACCCTGTCCTGGCGGAACGCGTCATGCTCGAACGATTCGTGTTGGGACTCGGAGCCGAAGTTCGCTCCGCGCTAATCGACTCAAACCTCGCGCTGCCGTTTGCGAATCTGACTATGCCTCGAGTTGGCCGAAAGAAGCATGGCTTCACAGGCGTGAGGGCGCCGCGGAATGTCCGCGGAGCCCGCTAGCATCCGATTAGCGCAGACCTCGAGTCAATCCGTCGGCGCTCTCTGAAACCGATCGAGGATCACGCTGGGGGATTTTGTGGCGCAGGACAAAGACGTCGTCAACACGACACCGGCCGAGGTTGCCACCTCGGTGAAGCTTCCGGATGACTTTCAGGACAAGGTCTTCAAGGCCATCGCTGTCCAGCGCCCGGCGGTGGGGGCGTACATCAAGGAGGTGCGCCGAAAGAACCCGGGAGCCACACCCGCTCAGGTGATGAAGATCATCGAGTCGCAGTACGTCGCTACGACCACCGCAGCGAGCGCTGCGGTTGGCGCCTCCGCGACGATCCCCGCGGTCGGCATTCCCGTGGCACTTGGGCTCGGGGTCGCCGACCTGCTGTTCTTCTATGAGACAACTGCTCTCTTCGCTCTCTGCATGGCTGAATTGCGTGGAATCTCCGTCGACGACCCCGACCGCGCGAAGGTCATCGTCCTCGGCGCACTTCTGGGGGAGAAACGCCGAAGCCCCGTGTCCCAGATCGTGCTGAGCGCGCTCCCCGCCGGAGCAACTGTTGCGGGAGCGCGCGCGGTCGCCGGGGGAGCTCTTTCAGGCGCGACCCCGAAATGGGGCGACTTGGTTGCCCAGCAGATACCTGATTCCGCGCTCGTGCCAGTGACCATGGTGCTGGCAAAACAGGCGATCGCACAGGGAACGGTGATGGGCGCCGTGAAGATCAGTTCGAAGGCGATCCCCGTTATCGGTGCGGTGGCGGGAGGAGCGACCAGCTTCTACTTCGGAAGCAGCGTGGTGAAGTCGTGCCGCGCTGGCTTCTCCGAACCGACGGAGATCTGGCCGGAATGGCTCGAGCTGACGGACA
Organism: Microbacterium sp. CFSPD4_SD4; assembly: GCF_057364585.1. Lineage (NCBI taxonomy): Bacteria > Bacillati > Actinomycetota > Actinomycetes > Micrococcales > Microbacteriaceae > Microbacterium > Microbacterium sp. CFSPD4_SD4. The sequence goes on along the minus strand of NZ_JBNFOC010000007.1, from coordinate 123,208 downwards.
GCGACGGCGACGGTATCCCGGACCCCTCGAAGGCTGTGCTTGCGATGCGTGCTGCATCGGAGTCAGCAAAGGACTTTGGCGAGAACGTGTGGGGACGAATCGTTGACTCTACTGAGGTCTTCAGGAGCGTCGACCTCGACGGCGACGGTGTTCCCGACGAGGCGCGCGCGGTGACCGCGGTAAAGGGTGCGGTAACGACTGTCGGCGCTGCGGCCGGTGGAGCAGCGAAAGCCGTGGGTGGAGCGGCAGGTGGCGCTGTCAAGGCAGTCGGCGGCGTGGCAACGGGTGCTGCTGGCGCCGTCTCCGGTCTCTTCAAGCGAGGAAAGTTGGCGACGGGTAAGCCCGACAACAGCGCAGACGAACAGACGGCTGAAGCGGAATCAATCGAATCCTCGAGCTAAACGCGCGCAACATTCGAGGCCTCTGACGTTCTTTCGGCGTGAGAGTGGTTCGCCGCACTGGCTTCCCCGCTACTCGAACCCTCCCGTCAACCGCCCGTGCATCGTCCCGCTCGAGTCATTCATCCCGACGATCTCCACCGTCTTCCCCAACGCGACGTATTTCGTCTCGATCGCATCCAACGCGGCAACAGTCGACGCATCCCACACGTGTGACCCGGACAGATCCACCACAACCCGACCCGGATCCTCGGTATATGAGAACAACGTCGTCAGATCATTGCTCGACGCGAAGAACAGCTCCCCCTCCACGACGTACGTCACGGCATCCTTGGCCTCAGACAGCACGCGCGTGACCGAAACGAAGTGCGCCACCCGCCGCACGAACAGCACCGACGCGACCAGCACCCCACCGACGACCCCGACCGCCAGGTTGTGCGTGATGAGTACCAGCGCCACCGTAGACACCATCACGAACGTCTCGCTCTTCGGCATCCGCTTCAGCGTCGACGGCCGCACACTGTGCCAGTCGAACGCCCCGATCGCGACCATGATCATCACGGCGACGAGCGCCGCCATCGGAATGGTCCCGACGAAGTCACCGAACACCACGACCAGCAGGAACAGGAAGATCCCGGCGCAGAACGTCGAGATACGGGTCCGCGCGCCCGACGCCTTCACGTTGATCATGGTCTGACCGATCACGGCGCACCCGCCCATGCCGCCGAAGATCCCCGACAGCACGTTCGCCACGCCCTGACCCCACGACTCGCGCGTCTTGTTCGAGTGGGTGTCGGTGATCTCGTCGACGAGCTTCGCGGTGAGCAGTGACTCCATCAGTCCGACGAGTGCGACCCCGAGCGCGAACGGAGCGATGATCGTGAACGTCTCCCACGTCAGCGGGACGTTCGGGATGAACAGCGACGGCAGGCTCCGAGGCAGCTCACCCTGATCGCCGACCGTCGGCACCGTGATCCCGAACGCGAGCACGACGCCGGTCACGATGATCACCGACACGAGCGGCGCCGGCACGATCTTGGTGAGCTTCGGCATCACGAGCATCACGACGATCCCGAGAGCCACCAGCGGATACACGAGCCACGGCACGTCGATGAGCTGCGGGAACTGCGAGCTGAACACGAAGATGGCCAGCGCGTTCACGAATCCGACCATGACGCTGCGCGGGATGAAGCGCATCAGCTTCGCCACGCCGAGCACCCCGAGGGCCACCTGGAAGATGCCAGCGAGGATGACCGTCGCGATGAAGTAGTCGAGGCCGTACGTCGGCGCGACCGGAGCGATCACGAGCGCCACGGCACCGGTCGCCGCGGTCACCATCGCCGGTCGCCCGCCGAGGAACGCGATCGACACCGCCATGATGAACGATGAGAACAGGCCGACCTTCGGGTCGACGCCCGCGATCACCGAGAACGCGATCGCCTCCGGGATGAGCGCGAGCCCGACGACGAGCCCGGCCAGCACCTCTCGCGTCAGCAGTCGCGGATTCTTCAGGGCATCGAGCACCGAAGGGTGGGCGCGATAGCGGGCGCGGTCGTCGACCGTCGTTGCAGACATGGAGCTCCAGGGGAAGGCGCCTCACAGAAGAGGCAGACGTTCCAGCCTAAGGCGCGCGGGTCAGCCAGCCTCTCCGACAAGTGCGGGGGCGCCGCGGCCGCTGTCGCCTACCCAGCCACTCTCAGAGGTAGGGCGTGAACTCCGCCGTCACATCCCGCCCCAGAGTCTGCGCAGCACGGAGAGACAGAAGATGGCCATTCACATGGGCTGACCAGCGTGAAGCACTGCGGACCTCGTTCGGTCCGAGCTCCCTCGCCCACTGGAGCGCATACGTGCGCGAATCGAGCACCAAGAGTGTGGCGACGTCGAAGTCGAAGGATCGAAAGACGGAGAAGACCGCATTCGCACTCGTGGATGCGTTCCTCGTTCGGGCCTTCACCTGAATGCGACGGTCACCCGCGAGCACGTCGTACGACTTGGCGGAGTTCGGCTCGAGAATGCCTCCGTAGACCTGAGCGGCGATGTACTCGGCGTAGTCGCCGAGGGGCGCGTTTCCGGTCCGAACGACTCCGCGCATGCGCAGCTCTGCGAGAATCTGCGCGTACTGCGTCAGCAGCGCGGACGTCGGCTCCGACTCGAGAGGCCGAGTTAACTCCCTAGCGAAGACCTCATCGAAGACATCAAGAACTTCCTCGGCGGTCAGGTCCCAGGCCTTCCCGCCCTTCGGAAGAGCACCATGACGGGACCGGAGAGCGGCGCGCGCCTCTGCTATCGGCACGTCGAACCGGGCCGCGAATGCGTGGGCGGTGATCTTCACTCCTTCACGCTACCGACGACCGAGGAAAGACTAGGAAGGCTTCCACCCGCCCCACACATCCGCCAGGATGAACACGACCGCCCCGAAGGAGCCCCGCATGTCGCTCGCCCCCTCCACCGCCCCGGACACGGCATCCGCCGCGCTCCCCGGCGTCGTGGTCATCGCCGCGATCCGCCGAGTCCTCCTCTGGTCGCTGATCACCGCATTCCTCTACCCCGTGTTCATGACCGCCAGCAAGGGCATCTGCCCCGGCGGCGTCGACGCGAACGGCGGGTTCATCGATTCCGCAGGCCAGCCGGTCGACGAGGCTCCGCAGTGCATCCAGCTCACCCTCGCGCCGAGCCCCCTCGTCTACATCGCCATCGCCGTCATCGTGCTGCTCGCGCTGGGTCGCGTGATGAAGGCGACTGACGAGCGCGCGGCGCTTCGCACCCTGGAGTGGACCCTGCGCGGCGTCGGGCTGCTCGTGGTGGTCGCGATCGTCGTCTCGCACGTGTGGTTCGGGCTGATCCCGATCGAGCAGTTCACCGGCGACTCCTGGAGCGTCGTCAGCCCGTTCCCGTTCGGCTCGATCGACGTCGAGGTGACGCCGATGACGACCTCGTGACGGCTTAGTCGCGCCAGTCGATCCCGACGCCGGCGATCCGTCGCCCGGCCTCGTCGGCGGCGACCGGCTCCCCGACGTCCGCGCCGCGCTCGAGCGAGACGGCGGAGTGCACGATGGTGTCGGCGTACACGTGCACGAGGTTGTAGCCCTGCGCGGCGTCCTGTCCGCGGGTCGCCCCGACGGGCTGCGCGAGGTCCTGTCCGTACGCGCTCGACGAGGCGACGGCCACGGGGATCCCGGCGAAGGTGCCGAACGACGGATGGTGCACGTGCCCGGACAGGATGCCTCGCACGTCCGACCCCCGCAGCACCGCGGCCAGCGCGTCCTGATCCCGCAGCTCGACCGTCACGGCGAGGTCGAGCACCGTCGGCAGGGGCGGATGGTGGATGAGCAGCAGCGTGCCCTGCGGTGCCGCCGTCGACAGCTCTCCCTCCAGCCGATCCAGCTGCGACGACGGCACCTCCCCCCAATGCGCGCCGGGCACCGTCGAATCGACGACGATGACGCGCATCCCCCCGAACCACCGCACCTCGACGATCGGCTCGTCACCCGCCCCCGCGAGTCCGAGCTCCGATCGCATGGCACGACGGTCGTCATGGTTGCCGGCCGCCCACACGACCTCGCACCCGAGCGCCTCAGCGGCGGGCGTCACGAGCTCGCGCAGTCGCCGGTAGGCGGCAGCATCGCCCCGGTCCGTCAGGTCTCCCGTGAACAGCAGCGCGTCGGGACGGAGCCCCGAGGCGACGAGCCGGTCGAGCATCTCCGCCAGGTTCGCGTCGGCGTCGGCCCCGCTGCCGTACAGCGGCGACCGCTCACCGGGCAGGTGCGTGTCGGAGATGTGCACGAAGGTGTGCGACGGGCGAGGGTGTTCGGTGAGGATCATGTCTCTTCCTGGTCGGCGGACGGAGGCAGGTCGGGGCAGATGTCAGACGGCGGCGGCCGTGGAGCCCGGGACGAGCGTTCCCGTGAACGAGCGGCGCACGAGCGTCTCCGGCTCGTCCGCCGTGAGCAGCTGCTGCATGGTCTCGACGGCGGCCGCGGCCACCGCCTCCACGGGGATCCGCAGGGTGGTGAGCCCGAGCAGATCGGCGCCGGGCAGGATGCCGTCGCACCCGGTCACGCTCACGTCCCCCGGCACGCGGAGCCCGGCGGCGCGGGCGGCGCGCATCACGGCGAGCTGCCGGTAGTCCGAGGCGCACATGACGGCGGTCGCCCCGGCGCGCACGGCGGCGAGGGCCTCGTCGACGCCGTCCTCGGGACGCGCACCGGCGGAGATCATCGTCACGGCGACGCCCGCCGCGGTCAGCACCTCCTGCATCGCGAGCGCGCGCAGGTGCTCGGGGTACGAGGCCTCGGGGCTTCCGGCGAGCACGACGACGGCCCGGTGGCCGAGCGCGACGATGTGCTCCGCGAGCAGACGTCCGTGCCCCTCGTCGTCGTAGTGGGCGGTGTGGATGCGGCCCGCCGACTCCACGCGCCCGGCACGCAGGATCGGCACCTGGTCGGCGAAGGGCTCGAGCTGCGCCGCGGAGATGCCGCCGGTGGCGACGATGAGTCCCGCGACGCGCATGCCGAGCAGCCGGTGCAGCGCATTCACCTGCTTGGCGCCCTGTTCGTCGGCGCCGATCGTGACGGTCACGAGGTCGAGGCCGCGCTGATGCGCCTCCTCCTGCAGCCGGGAGAAGAGGAGACCGTACGCGGGGTTGCTCGCATCGCGAAGCATGAGGCCGACGGTGCCGGTGCGTCCGGCGGCGAGCTCCGCGGCCATCGTGTTTCGCACGTACCCGAGCCGCTCGGCCGCTTCCAGGATGCGCTCCTGCGTCTCCGGCGCGAAGCGGCCCTCGCCCTTCAAGGCTCTGGTCGCCGTGGCTCGCGACACCCCGGCCGCCGCGGCGACGTCGCTGATCGTGACCCGCAGGGCGGGAGTCCCAGCATCCGCCCCGCTCATGCGCGCTGCTTCCGTCGGCGGGGCGCTCCGGCGCGCGAACCTCGTCCATACACGAGATACATGGTGACACCCATGATGATCATGAGCAGCACGGTGTAGACGAACGTGATGGGCATCGCGTCGAGGTTGTTCTCCCCGCGCGTGCTCTCCTGGATCGCGACGCCGAGCGGCTTGTACAGCGGGTGGTAGAGGAAGATCGCGGCGTCGTAGTCGTCGAGCAGGCTGTTGAAGTTCAGCGCCGTGATCGCGGCCGCTGTCGGCAGCACGAGGGGGATGAGCACGCGCCGGAAGGTGGTCAGCGAGCGAGCTCCGAGGATGCGCGAGGCGTCCTCCAGGGAGTCCGGCACGGACGCGAACCCGGCCTTGAGCAGCCGCAGCGTGAAGGGGATCTTCACGCAGATGTACGCGACGAGCAGCAGGACCGGCGTCCCCGTGAGCACGATGTTGCCCACGAGCGGCTGCGGGGCGTCGAACGCCATCACGAAGGCCAGCGCGATCAGCACGATCGGCAGGATCCACGGGATGTGCAGCACGTACTCGATGGCCGTGGTGAGCAGGTTGCGGTGCTTCTGCATCATCCGCGCGACGAACAGCAGGCCGCCCACCACGATGACCGCGGCGAGGGCGCTGTAGACGACGCTCACGATGAACGGGCGGAGGGCCGCCGCGCTGGAGAACACGGTGATGTAGTTGTCGAGCGTGAAGCTGTCGAGCGTGATGGATCCGGCGAGGATGCTCCGCGCGTCCACGAACGAGAAGATCACGATGAGCACGACCGGGATGAGGTAGATCACCCAGAGGAGGTAGGCGACCACGTGCACGACCGCGTTCGCGAACGGGTTGCGGATCCGCTGCTTCTGGATCGGCGTCGCCACCTTCGCCACCGAGAAGTACACGCCGGACTTCTCGGCGCGGTTCATGATCGCGAGCAAGATGATCGTCGCGACACCGAGCACGATCGCCAGCAGCGCCGCGATGTCACGCGTGATCGGGCTGCGCGACAGGTCGATGATGAGCGGTGCGACGGTCTGGAAGTCCGGCCCGCCGAGCACGAGGGGCGCGGTGAGCGCCCCGAGGCCGATGAGAAAGGTCAGCACGGTGACGGCGAAGAGCATCGGCTTCATGACCGGCAGCACGATGCGACGCAGGATCGTCCAGGTCGAGGCGCCCATGAGCTTCGCCGCCTCGATCGACGCGTAGTCCACCTTGCCGAGCGACGAGGACAGGAACAGCATGTGGTTCGTCGTCGTCGCGAACGTCATCACGAACACGACCGCGAAGTAGCCGGAGAACCAGTCCCGGTTCATGTCCGGCCAGATGTTCACCATCAGATTCGTGATGAAGCCGAATTTCCCGTAGATGAAGTTGTAGCCGGCGGCGAGCACGATGCCGCCGTAGATCAGGGTGGTGGCGTAGCCGAGCCACAGGAGCTTGGCGCCGCGCACCTGGAAGTACTGCGTCACCAGCACGATGAACACCCCGACGACGTTGACCGTGACGGACAGCGTGATCGCGAGGAGGAAGCTGTTGCCGAGCGTCTTCAGCGCGCGCTCGCTGCCGAGCAGCTTCTCGACGGCGCGGATGCTGAACTGGCCGTCCGGGAAGAAGGTCGCGGCGAGCAGCTCGGCGTTCGGCAGCACGAGGAAGGCGGCGGCGAACCAGATCACGACGATGCCGGTCACCCAGGCCAGCGGTGAGCGGAGCATCGCGCGCACGCTGCCGGGCCGTCCGCGGCGGAGGCGGGGCTTCGTCGCGGTGTCCGCCTCGGCGGCCTCGGTCGTCAGGGCGCCGGGCGCGTCGGTCATGCCCGCGGACGGCGGCGGCACCGGGCGGGAGTCGTTCTGCGGAGCGCTCATGTCACGCCGCCGGGTACTGCAGGATCCACCGCGGGTCGACGTCGATGCGCACGGCGTCGCCGACGTCCCACCGGTGCGCGCTCGCCGCGGCCGGCACGCTCACCCGGAGCGTCGCATCGGCCGCCGACACCGTGTAGACGCTGTGGCTGCCGTGGTACGTGCGCTCCGCGACGGTGCCGTCGAGCGACGCCGTGCCGCCGGCGGTGGCCTCGGACGGCGACGCGAGGTGCAGCTTCTCCGGCCGCACGTAGCTCTCGGCCGTGGCGTCGAGGCCCGCGCCGATCGCGACGAGCTGCGCGGGGCTGAGGCGGTTGTTCTCGCCGATGAACCGGCAGACGAAGGGCGTCGCGCTGCGGTCGTAGATCTCCTCCGGGGTGCCCACCTGCTGCAGCGTCCCGGCGTCGAGCACGGCGATCCGGTCGCTGAGGGTGAGCGCCTCCTCCTGGTCGTGGGTGACGTACACGGTGGTCACGCCGACCTCGTGCTGCAGCTCCTTGAGCTGTTCGCGCAGCTGCACGCGGAGCTTGGCGTCGAGGTTCGACAGCGGCTCGTCGAGCAGCAGGATGCTGGGGGTGAGGGCGAGCGCCCGGGCGATGGCGACGCGCTGCTGCTGGCCGCCGGACAGCTCCGCCACGTTCTTCTCGAGCTGCGACGCGGCGAGCCCGGTGCGGTCGGCGACCTCGTCCACGCGCCGCCGCTGCTCGGCCTTCGACACCTTCTGCACCGAGAGGCCGAACGCGATGTTCTCCCGCACGTTCATGCTCGGGAACAGCGCGTAGTTCTGGAACACCATGCCCACGCCGCGCTTCTCGCTCGGCACGCGGGTCACGTCGCGACCCGCGATGTGGATGCGGCCGCCGGTCGGCTCGATGAACCCCGCGAGCGTGCGCAGGGCGGTGGTCTTGCCGCATCCGGACGGACCCAGGAGGGTGAAGAACTCACCCTCCTGGATCTCCAGATCGAGGTGCGAGACCGCACGGTGGTCGCCGAACACGACCTCGACGTCGTCGAAACGGATCATCGTCTTCTCTCTCTGCCGGTGCGGGACTGCGCGGGTCAGCCGATGTACTCGAGCGTGACCTTCTCGACCCAGGCGCCGAGGTTCTCGCTCACGAAACCGAAGTCGATGTCCTGACGGTCGAGCGTGCCCATGAGCTCGACGACCTCGGGGTTGGCCTTCTCGACCGCGCCCTCGTTCACCGGCATGGCGTTGAACTCCGCGGCGAACTCACCCTGCACCTCGGCGCTGCCGAACCAGTCGATGAACTCCTGTGCCTTGTCCTCGTTGTCCGTGCCGTTGATCTGCGCGATCTGCTCGGTCACGTAGGGGACGCCGTACTCGGGCACGATCATCCCGGTGCTGGTGCCGTACTCCTCGTCGCGGGCGGAGATGCCGCTCGACGGCAGCACGCCGTAGTCCACCTCGTCGCGGGTGATGCGGGCGTAGAGGTCGGTGCCCTCCACGGCGGGGGAGCCATTGGCGTAGTACGACTTCACCAGGTCCCAGCCCTCGTCGCTCACGCCGAGGTCGCCGTCCTCGTCGAGGTGACGGGTGAGCATGCTGGCGAGCACGAGCTGCGGGGTCGCCTGGCCGAGCGCGGGGTTGACCTCGTAGCGGCCGGCGTACTCCTCGTCGGTGTACAGGTCGTCGGGGTCGGTGGGCGCGTCACTGATGCGGTTCTCGTCATAGACCGTGACGATCGCCTGCTCCACGAGCGGCCAGAACGCGCCGTCCTTCGGGTCGCCGGCGTCCGCGGGCACCTCGCCGCTCCAGCTCGGCTCGTAGGCCGTGATGGCCTCTTCGGTCTTGAGCTGCTCGAAGAACATGTTGTTCAGGCCGAACACCACGTCGCCGACGGGGTTGTTCTTCTCCGCGATGATGCGGTTCGTCAGGTCGGCGCCGCCGAGGCCCACGATCTCGATGTCGATGCCCGCGTCCGCCGCCTTCTCGGTGATCCACTCACCACGGCCGTCGCTGTTCGAGTTCGTGTAGACGATGAGGGTGTCGCCGGAGCCGCCGTCGCTGCCGCCGCCGTCCGCGTCTCCGTCGCCGCCCGCCGTGCATCCGGTGAGCGCGATCGCCGCCGCGGCCGTCAATCCGATGAGCGCCCAGCGCCTCTGCTGCCTGTCGGCCATGTTCATCCCTTTCTCGCCTTCGAGGTGTGTCGATGCGACACTACCGGTTCTTGTGGTGAAGGCACAAAGATTGTCTGGTTTCGTGAGCGCGGTCGCGCGTCCGCACTCAAGATAGGCGCGCGGCGTGAACGTGAGGATGCGATGAGGTGAACGGGTGGGGGCCTGCGCCGGATCCGGACGCGAGATCCCTGTCGGTCGGGCGGAATGCCGGCATTCATTAGAACAAAGCTTCGAAAGTCGGGCGCTTCGGAGATAAAATGAAGCATGTCGAAAATGTCCGGGTTGCGCGAGGCGATGGAGCGTCTCGACGAGGCGTGGGGCTCTGCGAGCTGCGCGCCGGAGCTCTCCCGCGCGCAGCTCGTCGACGTCGCCGACGCGATCGGACTCCTGCGGCGCCGGCTCGATGCACTGCACGTCGACGTGGCGGCCGGCATCGCCCGGGAGTCGCGCGCCGAGCTCGGTGCCGACAGCCTGGCGAAGCAACGCGGGTACCGTACGGCGGCGAAGCTCATCGCCGCGATGACAGGCATCTCGACGGGCGAGGCGCAGCGTCTGGTGAAGGTGGGAGAGGCGACCGCCCCGCGAAGCGATCTGCTCGGCGCGCCGCTGCCCGCGCGGTACCCGCTCCTCCGAGAAGCGCTCGCGTCGGGTGCCCTCGGAGCGCCGGCGGCTGGTCTCCTCGTCGCTTTGCTGGACCGCTGCCGCGTGGCCGCGGGAGCGGAACGCATCGCCGAGGCGGAGCGGGTGCTGGCCGCCACAGCCGAGGGGCTCGAGCTCGATGCGGTGCGCAAACTCGTCCTCCGCGCCGAAGCGTGGCTCGACCCCGACGGCGTGGCGCCGCGGGCGGAGGCGCAGCGCGCTCGGCGCGGACTGCGCCTCTTCGAGCGTGACGGCATGGTGCACCTGCACGCGCAGCTCGATGCCGAGACCGCGGCGCCGGTCGTCACTGCGATCCGCGGGCACGTGTCCGCCGTGTTCGCCGCCCGCCTCGATGCGCCTGACGCCGGGTCGCCGGACGCCGACCGGCGCTCGGTCGCGATGATCCAGGCCGATGCGCTGGCCCTCTTCTGCGGGCATGTGCTCGGGTGCGAGGGTGATCGGGTGCCGCTCGCGGGGGCGACGGTGGTCGTGCGCGTGTCCCTCGACGATCTCCAGGTCGGCACCGGGTCGGCGACGATCGACGGGCTCGACCAGGTGATCGACATCGGTGCCGCGCGGCGGATGGCTGCCGGTGGCGGCGTCATCCCCTGCGTGCTCGGCGGGGCGAGCGAGGTCCTGGACTGGGGTCGCGAGAAGCGCCTCTTCACCCGAGCCCAACGCCTGGCGCTGGTCGAGCGGGACGGCGGGTGCGCGATGTGCGGGCTTCCCCCGGGGATGACGAAGGCTCACCACCTCCGCTGGTGGCAACGCGACCGAGGTCCGACCGATCTCTCGAACGGGATCCTGCTCTGCGAGACCTGTCACCACCGCATCCATGACAACGGGTGGGAGATCGTCATCGAGGGTTCCGGTGTGAGCGGCCGGCCGTGGTTTCTTCCGCCGCGGTGGGTCGACCCGGAGCGCACGCCGCGGCTGGGCGGACGGGCACGCTTCGATGTCGCGGCCTGAGTGCGGTGCGCAGGCACGCGAGTTCGGGCGCGGGGCGTTGTGGGGCTGTCAGCGGCGGAGGCGGGAGCGCACGCGTCGCGCGGTGCGTGCCAGGGCGTCACGCCAGGCGCCTCCGGGCCATTCCCGGTGCAGGCGCAGGCTGCCGTCCTCGTTCCGCACGAGTTCGACCCGCCGGCCCGCGAGAAGGGGTGAGCGGCCGAGGTGTGCGACCACGTCCGGGGCAGCGGTCAGCGGCGCCGTGAACACCCAGCCGGCCACGCGGACCGCGACCGACAGATCGGCGTCGCGCGGACCGTCCTCGCGGAACACCTTCATGGGGTCCACGGCGACGGGAACCGCGTCGAGGCGCTTCGGTCGGCGCCCGCCGACCTTGCGCTCCGAACCCGCGGTGGACTCCGCGGCCTCGCCCGGCTCCGGGGTGTCCTGCGCGACCACGTCGACCCGGTCGGCACGGCGCTCCTTGCGGGCGTTCAGCAGGCCCGAGGGAAGATCCTCCGTCGTCGACAGCGGGAGGGACAGCAGATGATCCGCCGAGCCGACCGTCTCGAACACGAAGGCCTCTTCGCCGTTCCGACGCACGCGGACGCGCACGGTCAGCTGCAGCCCTCCCCGCGACCAGCGCGCCGCGATCACGGCGGCGGTGCAGGTCGTCTCGGCCTCGAAGGCGGCGAGTGCGAGCAGGTCGTCGCGGCGATCGGCACGCAGCAGAGCGGCCCGGATCCGCTGCGGGAACGACAGCCCGGCATCCACGCCGGGTCCGAAACGACGCTGCGTGAGCGGCACGACCACGTCCAGCAGACGGTCGCGGTACTCCGCCGGGTACTTCACCATCCGTCGCCCGGCGATCCTGTTGAGGATCTTGCCGCGGAACCAGTGCCGCAGCAGCCGATCCCGCACCTTCCCCGGTTCGGTGTTCGCCTCGACCACGTCGAGCACGGTCTCCAGATGCGGGAAGTACGACTCCGGCTCGATGCGGGCCGAGCTCGCGCTCCCCGGCTCCTTCACCCACGCATAGCAGGGCTCGCTCGCGAGGACCGAGATCGTGTCGGCGGCGAAGTACGCCTGCATCACGAAGAGATGGTCTTCGAGCCGCACCTTCCCGTCGGGGAAGCGGATGCCGTTCTCCCGCAGGAAGGCGGTCCGGAACATCTTGTGCGGCGTCAGCATCTCCAGGATCGGGTCCTCCCCGAGCACCGCGTGCGGGATGTCGCGCTGGAAGATCTTGGCGGGCAGCTTGCGTCCGATGCCCACCTCCTTGCCGACCACGACATCGGAGCCGTTCTCGTCCGCGTAGTCGCACAGCCGCTCCAGCGCCCGCGGGTAGAGCCGGTCGTCCTGATCGACGAACTGCACGTACGTCCCTCTGGCCTCTTCGACACCCCGGTTGCGCGGAGTGCCCGGCCACCCGGAGTGCGGCAGCGACAGCGCGCGCACGTGCGGACGGTCCTTCGCGATGCTCTCGAGCCGCGCGGCCGTCTCCTCCCCGGAGCCGTCGTCGCAGAGCAGCACCTCGAAGGACCCCGCGGGCAGCGTCTGCGCGTCGAGCGAGGCGATGAGGTCGTCGAACGACGCCTTCGGCCGGAACACCGGCACCACCACGCTCACCCGCACGCGCCCTCCGGCCGTCTCGCCCCCGGTCGCACTGCTCATGGACGTCATCCCCCTGTGATCGTGACCGGCCCGAATCTCCCCCGCCGGAGATTCCAGCCAACCATCCCTTCCTGTGGAGCGCGCCAGGCTCGCGGCGGTCCCGGGTGTATGCCGCCGCCGTGGAGGATCAGTGCAGGGTGAGACCGATCTCGAACGAGCGCCGCCAGGGGAGGGTCAGCTCCGCGATCCGCACGTCGTCGGCGGGCAGCATCGACTCCAGGAGGGCCGAAAGCTCCGCACGGATGACGCGCTCGGCCGTCGCGACCTGCGCATCCTCGGCCATCGGGTAGATGTCGGGGAAGAGGGAGGGGCCCGCATCGGTGCGCACCACGGCCTGGTAGGCGAAATCGTCGAGCAGCCGCGTGAGCAGGGCGATCCGCGCGGCGCGCTCGTCGAAGGAGCCGGTGGCCCGGCCCACCACTCCGGCGGCGGCCACCGCGACGACGCTGCCGAGCGTGTTCCCGGCGGTGTTCCACCCGCCGAAGGCCTCCAGGCGCCCGAGCAGTCCGGCCTCCGCCAGCGCGCGTACGAGCGCCTCGTCCGCGCCGTTCGGGTAGCGCACGTCGGCCAGGGCCACGTGCTCCCCGGCGTCCAGACGCTCCCGCACGAGCGCGACCGTTCCCGCGACGGCCTCGGCGTCGACGACCTCTGGCCGCCCGCGGAACATGTCGTGCCGGTCGGGATCGGGGGCGTGCAGCACGAGGGTGACGTCGCCTCCCGCGGCGACCTCCGCGGCACCGGCCGCGCGGATCTGCCGGCTCGCCGACGCCGCGAGCGACATGTTCTCGTACGGCGGGATGCGCTCCATGCCGGCGGCGTCCGCGCAGGCCACCGAGAACGAGGCGGTCACCCCGGCGTTCGCCGCGAGGGCCCGGGCGACCAGCGCGGCCCCGACCTCGTCGGCCCCCGGGTACATCAGCACACGCCGGCCCGACGGCAGCATCCGCATCCAGTGCCGGAGCCACACCTGCTCCGCGCTGCCCGCCGCGAAGGGGGCGGTGTCGTCGGCGGTGATCGCCAGGAAGTCGAGGGTCTCGTCCTCCACGAGGCCGAGCGTGGAGAGGTTCACGATGTGGTTGCGCAGCCGCCGAGACGAGTAGTCGGAGACCACATCGGCCGGCACCGGGGTCAGCTCGTCGAGCGGCAGCACCTCGGTCTCGCCGAGCAGCCGGTGCGCGTCGCCGCCGAGCGCGTGGATCTCCTTGCCGTGCTCCGTCCAGTAGGTCGGCTCCTCGGCCGCGGAGTAGGAGTTGCTCGCCCTGGTCACGAGCGACACCGCCGAGATCGACAGGTCGGGCCGCATCCGCCGCACCTCGCGCAGCACGTCCAGGCGCGCCAGCACGTCGCGGGTGGTGTCGTGACTCGTGCGGCTCGCGATGAGGCCCCCGTAGAGCAGCATGTCCACCGACACCACGAGGTGCACCGTGGCCGGGTCCGCGGCACGCTCGCGCAGCCAGGCCCCCAGCCCGTCGGCATCGCCCGCGGTCCGGTAGGAGGGGAGGATCGCGGCGGGCGGAACGTCGAGGGTCACGCCCGCGACGGCCGCGACGTCTCCCGGGAGCTTGACGTTCACCGGGCGGTCGTCGAGGGGCAGCAGCGCGATGCGCGGGCGGAGAATCGGGTCGGACACGAGGAGCCTTTCGTCGGTGAAGGGGGTCGCAGATCGGGGATCAGGGGCGGGCGATGGAGACGAGGTACGAGTAGCGGTCGCCGCGATACACCGACTCGGCGTACTCGATCGGGCGGCTGCGGGCGTCGTAGGTCGTGCGCTTCACGAGGAAGGCAGGGGAGAACGGCGGCGTCTGCAGCGCGGCCGCCTGCTCCTCGTCGAGGACGACCGCGTGGATCTCCTGGTCGGCGCGCACGGCGGTGATGCCGAAACGGGTGCGCAGGTCGTCGTAGAGCGAGTCGCCCTCGATGCCGTCCTCCAGGCCCGGCACCGCGTCGGCCGCGATCGAGCACACCTCCAGGCAGATCGGGATGTCGTCGGCGGTGCGCACCCGGCGGATCCGGACGACGGGCGACTGCGGGCTGAGGTTCAAGGCGTACCCTGCGGTCTGCCCGGCCGCCGCGGTGCCCACGTCGACGGAGAGGGAGCCGGGTCGCATGTTGCGGGCGAGCATGTCCTCGGAGAACGAGGTCAGCTCGAACGCCTTGCTGATCCGCGAGGCGCTCACGAACGTGCCAGCCCCCTGCAGCCGGTACACGAGACCGTCCCGTTCGAGCTCGTCGAGGGCGCGACGCACCGTCTGCCGGTTCACCTCGAGCGACTCCGCGAGCTCGCGCTCCGTGGGCAGCTTCTCGTGGGGTGCGAGCCCCTGGTCGATGACCTTCTCCAGATGCCGCCGCACGCGTTCGTGCTTCGTGACGCCCTCGATCGCCGCCATGGTTCCCCCTCGTTTGGACTAACCCAATCTTGACGATCACCCGGGATTGTGTCAATGTCTCCTCTCAGCGGTTCTTAATTGGTCTATTCCAATCCTTTGCACGGTCAACGATGAGCGGAGAATCCCCATGCACGTGAAGCACAACATGCGCCGACGCGTCCTGGTCGCCGGGGCGGTGGGCACGGCGACGATCGTCGCCCTGAGCGGCTGCGCCGGCGGCGGCGGTGACGCGGACGGCCCCACCGAGATCACGTTCTCGTACCTGTGGGGAGGCGAGGAAGCGAAGGCGCTGGAGGCGATCATCGCCGACTTCAACGCCAGTCAGGACGACATCGTCGTCACGGGCGTCTCCAGCCCCGACACCCAGAAGCAGCTCACGTCGATGTCGTCGTCGAACGGCTCCTTCGACATCTCCGACAACTTCGGCAACACCGTCGGCGCCTGGGCCTCGAAGGGCATCCTCGCGCCGCTCGACGAGGCGATCGCCGCCGAGGACATCGATGTCGACGACTTCGTCCCCAGCGCCATGGAGCAGATGACCTACGACGGCAAGATCTACTCGCTGCCGATCGCCATCCACAGCTTCCAGCTGCTCTACAACCCGCAGCTTCTGGAGGAGGCCGGGGTCACCCCGCCGACCACGATGGACGAGCTCGCCGCCGCCATCCCGAAGCTCACCAAGAAGGACGCGTCGGGCAAGATCACGCAGCTCGGACTCGGCTCGGCGAACGACAGCACCACCCTCACGACCCTCGGCTACGCCTTCGGCGGGAGCTGGGACGGCGAGGACGGCCCGACCCCCGCGGAGGACGGCAACCTCGAGGCCCTGCAGTGGTATCAGGACAACGTGATCGAGCCGGTCGGCGCCGACGCCATGGCCACGTTCGTCTCCGGACAGGGCGAGTACCTCTCTGCGCAGGACCCGTTCTTCAGCGGCCAGGTCGCCATGATCATCGACGGCGAGTGGCGGTCGGCCAGCGCCGCCAAGATCGCCCCCGACTTCGAGTGGGGCGTGACCGCGATCCCCGCCGCCTCTCCGGACCTGGAGAACAGCACGCAGGTCACCGCGAGCACCCTCTTCATCCCCGCGAACTCGAAGCACAAGGAGGAGGCGGCCACCTTCCTCGCCTACCTCGTGAGCGACGAGCCCATGGAGAAGTTCGCCGTCGCCCTCGGCAACCTCCCCGGCCGCTCCTCCCTCGCCGGCAGCGCCGCGTTCGACGAGCTGCAGGACTTCGGCGTCTGGGCGGAGGCCGCGTCGTCCCCGAACGCGAAGTCCCTGGCGAGCCGTCCGTACAGCGCCGAGTACGCGACCGACCTCGCGACCGCGTTCGACGAGGTCGTGCGACTGACCGCCACCCCGGAGGAGGCGATCGCGACCGTCGAGGAGCGCATGGCCTCCTACGCCTCGAAGTGAGCCGGTCCTCGTGACCACGGCAACAGCACCCCGGGTCCGGCAGGAGAACGCTCCTGCCGGACCCGGCGCTCCCGTCCGGCGGCGCCGCAGCCGCCGGACCACGCTGATCGGCCTGGCTTTCGCGTCGCCGTTCATCGTCGGCTTCCTGTTCCTGTTCGCCTATCCGATCGCGGCGTCGGCGTACTACAGCTTCACCGACTTCAATCTGTTCCAGGCGCCGGAGTGGGTGGGGCTGGACAACTACACCCAGATGTTCGCCGACGGGGTGTTCTGGAAGTCGCTCGCCAACACGGCCGTGCTCACCGTGTTCGGCGTGCCGCTCGCGATCGGCATCGCGCTCGCCGGCGCGCACCTGCTGAACACCCCGGTACGCGGTCAGCCGCTCTACCGCGCCCTCGTCTACCTGCCCTCGATCGTGCCGGTCGTCGTCGGCGGCTACCTGTGGCGCTGGCTGCTGAACGCCCAGTACGGCTTCATCAACCACTTCCTGTCGTGGTTCGGCATCGAGGGGCCGGCCTGGCTGCAGCAGCCGGAGTGGACGAAGCCCGCCATCATCCTCATGTCGCTGTGGACCGTCGGCGGCACCATGATCATCTACCTCGCCGCCCTGCAGGAGGTGCCGAAGGAGTTGTACGAGGCGGCCGAGCTCGACGGCGCGGGGGCGTGGCGCCGCTTCACGAACGTCACCTGGCCCACGGTCTCCCCGGTCACCCTGTTCCAGGTGATCGTGAGCATCATCGGGTTCCTGCAGATCTTCACGCAGCCCTACATCCTGTCGCAGGAGCGCCTCAACCAGGCGGGCTCGGGGCCGGGGCAGTCGATGCTGTCCTACGCGATGTACCTGTACCAGAACGCCTTCGTGTTCCTGAAGATGGGCTACGCCTCCGCCATGGCGTGGACGCTGTTCATCATCACGCTCGTCGTGAGCCTCATCGTGCTCGCGACCTCGAGGAAGTGGGTTCACGATGGCGCACGCTGACATCTCCGCTCCGGTGCGCCGCCCCCGTCGCACCCGGCGCACGCTCCGCCGCGTCCGGCAGCAGATCGCGGTGACGCTGCTCGCGCTGCTGTTCCTGTTCCCACTGCTGGTGATGCTGTCGACCGCGTTCAAGGCACCAGGCGACGTGTTCTCCTCGCCGCCCACCCTGCTGCCCGCCGAGTGGACGACGGCCAACTTCGCCGAGGCGTTCGCGCAGATCCCGGTGTGGCGCTACCTCGCCAACACGCTCTTCGTCTCCGGCATGAGCATCCTCGGCACGGTCATCTCCTGCCCCCTCGTCGCCTACGCGCTGGCGAAGGTGAAGTGGCGCGGCGCCCGACCGCTCCTGATCCTCGTGCTCGCCACGATGATGCTGCCGCCGCAGGTCACGCTGATCCCGCTGTTCCTCGTGTGGAACGGGCTGGAGGCGACGAACACCTACCTCCCGCTCATCGTCCCCGCGTTCCTGGGCACGCCGTTCTTCATCTTCATGATCCGGCAGTTCCTCCTCGCGGTGCCGGACGAGCTCATCGAGGCCGCCCGTCTGGACGGTGCGTCCGAGTTCCGCACCTACGCGACGATCGTGCTCCCGCTGGCGCGCCCGGCCATCGTGACCGCCGCGATCTTCCAGTTCGTCTGGGCGTGGACCGACTTCCTCAATCCCCTCATCTACCTCAACGACCAGTCGACGTACACGCTGTCGATCGGTCTGTACGCCTTCTTCGGGGAGAACGACGTGGCCTGGGGGCCCCTCATGGCCGCGTGCGTGATGTTCACCCTCCCCGCCGTGGCGATCTTCCTCCTCGGCCAGAAGTTCTTCATCGGCGGTGCCAGTGCAGGAGCCCTCAAGTGACCCATGAATCCCTCGCCCTCCTCCGCGGCCGGCTCGTCGCCTCGGTCCAGGCCTCCGCGGGAGCTCCCGCGAGAGACACCCACGTCATCGGCGCGCTCGCCGAGTCGGCGCTGCTCGGCGGCGCGAGCGGCCTGCGGCTCAACGGGCCGGAGGACATCCGTCGGGTGCGACCGGTGACCGATGCGCCGATCATCGGGCTCCACAAGGTCTGGAACGGCGTCCGCAACGTCATCACCCCGGAATGCGCGCTCGCCGCGGGGCTGGCGGAGGCCGGGGCGGACATCATCGCGGTGGACGCCACGACGGAGCAGCTCGGCACGGACTTCCGGCTCATCGGGGAGATCGCCGCGGCGACGGGGCGGCCGGTGATGGCCGACGTGTCGACGGTCGCGGAGGGCGAGCGCGCCTGGGCGGCGGGGGCGGCGGTCGTCGGCACGACCCTGTCCGGCTACACCCCGCACTCGCCGCGTCAGGACGACCCTGACCTCGACCTCGTGGCCGCGCTCGTCGCCGCGGGGATCCCGACCATCGCCGAGGGGCGCTATCAGACCCCCGCGCAGGTGCGTGCGGCCTTCGACGCCGGGGCCTTCGCGGTCGTCGTCGGCGGAGCGATCACCGATCCGATCGCCCTCACGCGTCGGTTCGTCGCGGCGACACCGGCCGCCCGGGAGCGGGTGTGATCGTCGGGGTCGACATCGGCGGCACGAAGATCGCCGTCGCCGGGTTCCGTGCGGAGCCGGGCGGGGCGCGCCGTCGCGCCACCGCCGTGCACACCCTGCCGACGCCAGCTCGGGAGGGTGGCGAGGCCATCGTGCGGGCGGTCGTCGATGCGATCGATGCGATCCGCGGTGGGGAGCAGCTCGCGGCGGTCGGCGTGGGCACCGCGGGCGTGGTAGATCAGGACGGCGGCATCACCTCCGCGACCGATGCGATCAGCGGCTGGGCGGGCTTCCCGCTGCGTGCGGCGCTCATCCGAGCCCTCGATGTCCCGGTGGCGGTCGTCAACGACGTGCACGCGGCGGCAGTCGCGGAGGCCACAGCAGGGGCGGGCAGGGGAGCGCGTGGTCTGCTGATGGTCACGGTCGGCACCGGCATCGGGGGAGCCGTCGTCCTCCCGGACGGTCTCCGCGCAGGCGTGACCGGCACGGCGGGATCGGTCGGGCACACCGAGCTCGCCCTCCCGCCAGGACTGGCCGGTCGTCGATGCGGCTGCGGAGGGGTCGGGCACGTCGAGGCCGTGGCCTCCGGTCCGGCGTTGGAGCAGACGTACCGCAAGCGCACCGGCACGGCGCGTACGCTGCGGGAGGTGGACACGGCCGCTCGTGCCGGGGATGCGGTCGCCGAGGAGGTGATCGCGGAGGGGGCGGCGTTCCTCGGTCGCGCGCTCGCCGGGGCGCAGGCGCTCCTGGACGTGGAGGTCGTCGCGGTGGGCGGCGGCGTGGCGGCCATCGGGGAGCGGTACCTCGCCGGGGTCGCCCGCGCCTACCGCGCGGCGGCGATGCCGGGCCCGTCGACGGCCAAGGTGCGATCCGCGGAGCTCGGGGTGGATGCGACCGTCACCGGGGCTGCGGTGCTGGCACCGGTCTGAGTCCGGATTCCCACCCCGCATTCAGCGTTAACGATATATCGTTGAGTATCGTTCACGACTGGGAGGTCATCATGAACAACGCATTCCCCTCCACCCCGTTCGGCGGCAACGGCAACGGCAGCAACGGCGGCGACTTCGCCGGCGGCCTCGGCAACCTCTTCGGGGGCTCGCAGGGTCCCGCCGGAGCACTGTTCGAGGCGATGGACCAGCTCCGCAAGTCGTTCGAATCGCGTCCCTCCGGCGGGTCCCGCATGGCGCGCGGCGACGTGCGCGCCGCCGTGCTCTCGCTCCTCACCGAGCGACCGATGCACGGGTACCAGATCATCAACGAGATCGCCGAGCGCAGCGGCGGCACCTGGAAGCCGAGCGCCGGCTCCGTCTACCCGACGCTCCAGCTCCTCGCCGACGAGGGTCTGATCGAGGCCGAGGAGCAGAACGGCCGCAAGACCTACGCCCTCACCGAGGCCGGCCGGGCCGTCGCCGCGGAGAGCACCGAGACCCCGCCGTGGGTGCCGTCCTCCGACAAGGACCGCAGCCGCGACGCCCGGTACAGCGCTCTGCCCAAGGCCGGGGTCGACCTCGCCGCCGCGGCCGCGCAGGTCGGGCGCAGCGGCTCCGCGGAGCAGGTGCAGCAGGCCATCGAGGTGCTCGACGAGGCCCGCCGTAGGCTGTACACGATCCTCGCCCAGGACTGACCGCGTCGTGCGGCGTCCGGCGCGGAACGGCGGAAGGATGACGCGATGACGGCAGCGGCGGCACAGGGTCCCCACCGAGCCCGGTACCGCCGCATCCTGTCGTTCGCGAGCCGTGAGTTCCTGAAGATCTGGTGGTTCGAGCTCGTCCTTCCGCGGTTCGGGCTGTCTTCCGTCGCGGAGCGCACGCGCGCCCGCCGCATGCAGCGGTTCGCGCGGCGGTTCCATACGCTCGCGGTCGAACTCGGCGGGCTCATGATCAAGGTCGGGCAGTTCATGTCCTCGCGCCTCGATGTGCTCCCGCCCGAGATCACGGCCGAGCTGGAGGGGCTGCAGGACGAGGTCCCCGCCGTGCCCACCCCGCAGATCCGGGCGCTCGCGGAGGCCGAGCTGGGCATGCCGCTCGAGCGGGTGTACGCCTGGTTCGACGACACCCCCGTCGCGGCCGCGTCCCTCGGCCAGGTGCACCGTGCCCGGCTGTCGGCGCTGGACGCGGAGGACACCGGGCTGGACGAGGTCGTGGTCAAGGTGCAGCGCCCGGGCATCGACGAGATCGTCGCGGTCGACCTCGCCGCCCTCCGCCGGGTCGCGCGGTGGCTCACCCGGGTCCGGATCGTGGCCGACCGCGTGGACGCCCCCGCCCTCGTGGAGGAGTTCGCCGTCACGAGCATGGAGGAGATCGACTACCTCCACGAGGCCCGCAGCGCTGAGCGGTTCCGCGAGAACTTCGCCGACGACCCGCGCGTCGCCGCCCCCGAGATCGTCTGGGAGCGCACGACCCGTCGGGTGCTCACGCTGTCCGACGTGACGGCGATCAAGATCAACGACACCGCGGCGCTCCGGGCGGCCGGCATCGACCCCTCCGCGGTCGCCGACGCCTTCGCCGAGGTCATGTTCGACCAGGTCTTCACGCACCGGTTCGTGCACGCCGACCCGCACCCCGGCAACATCTTCGTCACGCCGGTCCCTTCGACGAGCTCAGGGACCCAGGGCGGCTCAGGGACCCCGGGCGGCTTCCGGCTGACGTTCATCGACTTCGGCATGATGGCCGAGGTCTCCGACAACCTCCGGCAGGGACTTCGGACCCTCCTCATCGCGGTGACAGCGCGGGACAGTCGCGGCCTCGTCCGTGCGGCGAAGGAGATCGGCGTACTCCTCCCCACGGCCGACACCGGCGAGCTGGAGCGGGCGCTGACCGCCCTCTTCGCGCGCTTCGGCGGGATGGGGTTCGCGGAGCTGAGCCGGGTGGACCCGCGGGAGTTCACCGACTTCGCCGAGGAGTTCGGCGACATGGTGCGGCGGCTTCCGCTGCAGCTCCCCGAGGACATGCTGCTCCTCATCCGGGCCGTATCCCTCACCTCCGGCATGTGCAGCGGCCTCGATCCCGCGTTCAACGTGTGGGACGCGGCCGAGCCGTACGCCGCGCGGCTGCTCCGCGACGAGTCCGGCACCCTCATGCAGGACATGGCGCAGCAGGCGATGGCGAACGCGGCCACGACCTGGCGGCTCCCGAAGCGCATCGACGACATCATCACCCGCGTCGACGACGGCAACGTTTCCTTCGACACCTCGCGTCTGGAGCGCCGCCTCGACCGGCTGGAGGGTATCGCGCGGCGGATCGCCTCCGGGGTCCTGTTCGCGGCGATGCTCATCGGCGGGGCGCTGCTCGTCGGTCCGCTCCCGCCGCTGGGCATCACCCTCCTGTGGGTCTCGGTGCTCCCGCTCCTCGGCGCCCTCTTCCTGGGTCGCCGCCGCCCCCGCTGACCCCCGCCAGGCCCCGCCCAGACCCCGCCGGGCGGCCCCGCCGGAACAGGCGATCGCGTGGAATCAGGCGCTCCCGAGCTGGAGCGCCTGATCTCCCGCGTACGCCTGAGCCCGCACAGGTGGAAAGATGGTCTCTCATGGACACGCCTGACGAGAAGCCCACCGAACGCTCCGCAGGATCCCCGACCCGTCCGCGCACCGACGCCGTCGTGACCGGGACGCACCGCCAGGCGGCGAAGGCCTCCGAGACCGCGCGCAAGATCGTCCGCGACATCACGACGGTCCCGCCGCGCAGCGTGCACCCGGCGCTGGTTCCCGGGGTGTCGGTGGAGGAGACGGGGCGCACCTACCGCACCGACCCGCTCGTGTTCGGCGTCGCCGCCGCGTTCGCCCTCGCCTTCATCGCGTGGGGCGTGTTCGCGGGGGACAACCTCGCCGGCACCACGAGCACGGTCCTCGCCTGGGTCGTGGAGTACTTCGGCTTCTTCTTCACGACCATCGCCACGATCATCCTCGTGTTCATGCTGTTCGTCGGCTTCAGCAAGTACGGGCGCATCCCGCTCGGCCGCGACGACGAAGAGCCCGAGTTCTCGATGTTCTCGTGGATCTCCATGCTCTTCGCGGCGGGCATGGGCATCGGCCTGGTGTTCTGGGGCGCGGCCGAGCCGCTGACCTTCTTCGAGAATCCGCCGCCCGGCACCGTCGAGGCGAACACCCTCGAGGCCATGCACACCGCGCAGACGCAGGTGCTCTACCACTGGGGCCCGCAGGCCTGGGCGTTCTACGCGCTCGTCGGTGGAGCCATCGCCTACGGCGCCTACCGCCGCGGCCGCACGCCGCTGATCTCGTCGATCTTCGCCCCGCTGCTCGGCGAGAACCGCACGACGGGCCCGGTCGGCCGCACGATCGACATCTTCTCCATCATCGTGACGCTGTTCGGCACGGCTGCCTCGCTGGGGCTCGGTGCGCTGCAGATCGGCCACGGCGTCGAGATCGTCAGCGGAGCCGGACCCCTCGGCAACGGCATCCTCATCGCGGTCATCGCGGTGCTCACGGCCTGCTTCATCGCGTCCGCCGTGTCGGGCGTCTCCAAGGGCATCCGGGCGCTGTCGAACATCAACGCCGTGGTCGCCATCCTGCTGGCGTTCTTCGTGTTCTTCGTCGGCCCGACGCTGCTCATCCTCAACGTGATCCCGTCGGTGGCCGTGCAGTTCCTCGGCGATCTGCCGACCATGATCGGCCGCTCCGCCTCGCAGGGTGAGGCCGCGCAGGCCTTCCTGTCGAGCTGGACGATCTTCTACTGGGCGTGGTGGATCTCCTGGTCGCCCTTCGTCGGCATGTTCATCGCGAAGATCTCGCGCGGCCGCACGCTCCGTCAGTTCGTGTCGGTCGTCATCGTCGTGCCCTCCGCGATCTCGCTCGTGTGGTTCGCGATCTTCGGCACGACGGCCATCCAGCAGCAGATGGACGGCGCCGGCCTCGTCGTCGACCCGCCGGAGGAGGTGCTGTTCGGGGTGCTGGAGAACCTGCCGTTCCCGCTCGTGACCAGCATCATCCTGATCATCCTCATCGCGATCTTCTTCATCACGGGTGCCGACTCCGCCTCGCTCGTCATGGGCACGCTTTCGCAGCAGGGCCGCCCGGAGCCGTCACGCTGGGTCGCCGTCGTCTGGGGTGTGTTGGTCGGTGTGATCGCCGCGGTGCTGCTCGTCAGCGGCGCCGAGGGGAGCGGCCTGCAGTCGCTGCAGAACGCGACGATCATCGCGGCGCTGCCGTTCGCGATCATCATGGCGTTCATGATGATCGCGTTCATGAAGGATCTGCGGCGCGATCCCCTGATCCTGCGCGACCGCTACGCCAGGGCCGCTGTCCGCCACAGCGTCATGGCCGGACTCGAGGAGTACGGCGACGACTTCGCGCTCGTGCCGGTCGAGTACGACCACTCGGAGGACGACCTCGCCTGGATCGACGAGGACACCGTCGACGACACCCTCGCCGAGGTGTACGAGGCCGCGACCGAGGCGATCGACATCATCCCTCCGGCCGAGGTGGACGCCGCCGTCGATGCGGCGATGGACGCCCCTGGCGACAAGGACTGAACGCGAGAGCTCAGGCGCTCACGCCGGGTCAGGCACGTCCTCTCGCAGGACGCCTGAACCGGCGTGGTCGCCTGTCTCGGCGGCCGCGGTGATCCGGGCGGCCATGCCGGAGAAGATGAGCCCGTGGAAGGGCAGCACGGCGAGCCAGTACAGCCGGCCGAGGAGTCCGCGGGGGAAGAACACGGCGCGCTGCTCGTAGCGGGCGCCGTCGCCGTCGGGCACCGCGCGCAGTTCGAGCCAGGCCTCGCCCGGAACCTTCATCTCGGCGCGGAGTCGCAGCAGATGCCCCTCCTCGGTCTGTTCGACCGCCTCGACGCGCCAGAAGTCGATCGCGTCCCCGACCCGGGCGGCGGTGCGGCTGCGGCGTCCGCGGCGCAGGCCCACGCCGCCGACCACGCGGTCCATGAGCCCCCGCACCGCCCAGAGCAGCGGCGACGAGTACCACCCGTTCTCCCCGCCGATCCCGAGGATGACGCGCCACAGCTCCGCGACGGACGCGCGCGTCGCGACGGAGCGCTTGTCCGTGAAGACGGTGCGTCCGGCCCAGTCGGGGTCGCTCGGCAGCGGGTCGCTCGGGGCGCCGGTCACCTCGGCGTCCTGCCAGCTCGTCTCCACGGCGTCCGCATCCACCCGGCCGAGGGCCAGCGCCACGGACCGGCGATACGGCGTGAGCCCGCCCTCGGGCCGCGGGATGAGCGCGTCGACGGCGTGGTCCTTCATGATGCACTCGTTCTGCAGCGAGGCGACGAGGGGCCGGGCGATGGAGCGCGGCACCGGGGTGACGAGGTTCACCCAGTGCGAGGCGAGCTCCGGGGTCAGCACCGGAAGGGCGGCGATGGCGCGCTGCCGCAGTCCGGCCTCCACCGCGTACCCGTTCATCATCTGGCCGTAGCGCAGCACATCCGGTCCGCCGATGTCGACCGCGCGATTCACCTGATCGCCGACCCGTGCCGCCCCGAGCAGGTAGTGCAGCACGTCGCGCACGGCGATGGGCTGGATGCGGTTGCGCACCCACTTCGGCGCCGGCATGTACGGCAGCACATCGGTGAGGTGCCGGATCATCTCGAAGGACGCCGAACCGGAGCCGATCACCACGCCCGCCTGCAGGACGAGGGTGGGCACCCCGGACTCCAGGAAGATCTCGCCGACGTGGACCCGGGAGCGGAGGTGCGGGGAGAGCTTCACGTCGTCCGGGTGCAAGCCGCCGAGGTAGACGATCCGCCGCACCCCGGCTCGGGCGGCTGCCGTGGCAACGGTGGCCGCCGCGCGCTCGTCGCTCTCCTCGAAGCCCTTGCCGGCCGACATGGAGTGGATGAGGTAGTACACGACGTCGACGTCGTCCATCGCGGAGGCGACGGCGTGCTCGTCGTCGGCGGAGCCCTCGAAGATCTCGCACTCCTCGCCCCAGCCGAAGGAGGCGGCGCGGACGGCGTCGCGGGCGAGGACGCGGACCCGGTAGCCGGCGTTCAGCAGGCGCGGGGTCAGGCGGCCGCCGATGTAGCCGGTGGCGCCGAGCACGAGGGCGCGGGGCGCGGAGCCGTCGTCGCGGGGGACAGCCCGAAGGGCGTCCTCGCGACCGGTGGGCTGGGTGAGCTCGCTCATGCTCCGAGCGTAGATCCCGGGGCGACACGGGGAACGGGCTTGCGTCCGGAGCATCGCGCCGTCGCGACACGCTCGCGAGCACCCCGGAGACAGGGTACGGTCGTATCCGTGACCTCCATCGAATCGATTCGACGAGCGCCCGCGGACCGCGCCACCCGCCGCGCGCGCGTCGCCGTCTCGGCGCTGTTCCTCACGAACGGCGCCCTGTTCGCGAACATCCTGCCGCGGTACCCGGAGATCAAGGCCGCCCTCGGCCTGGACAACCTCGGCTACGGTCTCGCGCTCGCCGCCTTCCCCGCCGGCGCGATCGCGGCCGGACTCCTGGCGGCCACGCTGATCCGCCGCTTCGGGTCGGCGCGCATCGCGGTCATCGGCACCGTCCTCACGAGCCTCGGCCTGCTGGCAGCGGCGCTGTCCCCGAACGGCGTCCTCTTCGCGATCGCTCTCTTCGTCGGCGGCGCCTCCGATGCCATCACCGATGTCGCACAGAACGCCCACGGCCTGCGCGTGCAGCGGCGGTACGGGCGCTCGATCATCAACTCCTTCCACGCCATCTGGTCCATCGGCGCGGTGCTCGGCGGAGTGATGGCCGCGGGCGCGATCGCCCTGCAGCTCCCGCTCGCCGTCCACCTGGGGATCTCGACCGCGGTGTTCGCGACGGTCGCCCTCGTCGCCCTCCGCTTCTGCCTGCCCGGCCGCGACGACGAGGCCGAGGAGGATGCGGTGGCGGAACCCGAGGAGATCGCCTCCGCGGTCCGTCGCGGCGTTCCGGCGCGGACGGTGCTGGCCGTGATCGCCCTGACCCTCATCGCGATGGCCGGAGCCATCGCCGAAGACGCGGGCAACTCGTGGGCCACCCTCTACCTCGGCGACTCCCTGGGAGCGGCGGCAGCGGTCGCACCGCTCGGATTCATCGCCCTCGTCGGCGCGCAGTTCGTCGGGCGTCTGCTCGGCGATCCGATGACCGATCGCTTCGGGCAGCGCTGGGTGGCGCGGGTCGGCGGCCTCATCGCCGCCGTCGGGATGACGCTCGCGCTGCTCTTCCCGAGCGTGCCCGGCACGATCCTCGGGTTCGCGGCCGTGGGCTTCGGCATCGCCACCCTCATCCCCGCCGCGATGCATGCCGCCGACGAGCTCCCTGGACTGCGGCCCGGGGTCGGGCTCACCGTGGTGTCCTGGCTGCTGCGGCTCGGCTTCCTGCTGTCGCCGCCGTTCGTCGGCTGGCTGGCGGAGACGCAGAGCCTGCGCGTGGGGCTCGTGGTGGCACCGGTCGCGGCGCTCGTGGCCGTGCTGCTCGCGGGATTCCTGGACGCCCGGCGCCCGCGGAACGCGTCGGACTAGGCCGGCTCCTCCACGAGGTCGGCGCCGCCGTGCACGGCGTCCGCCTCGGCGGCCTCCTGGATCGCGGCGGTCATCCCGACGAGGAACCGCATGACGACCACGCGCTCCTCATCGGTGAGGTCGTCCACGAGGGAGAGCATCCGGCGGTGCATGGCACCGAGTGTCGCGCGCACCTCGTCGTCGCTGCTCACGGTGGGCACGACGATGCCGGCGCGGCGGTCGGTCGGGTGCGGTTCGCGGCGCGCGTGCCCGCCCTTCTCCAGCCGGTCGATGAGCGTCGTCGTCGACGCGGTGGAGATGTCGAGCATGCGCGCCAGATCGATCGGCCGCACGATGCGACCGGCCTTCTGCTCGCGCAGCAGGAACCGGAGGGCGACGAGGTCGGTCTCGTTCATGCCCATCGACGCGCGCGTCCGGGCGCGCATCGCCGTCTCGGCACTGCGGTAGCGCCGCAGCATGTTGAGCACGTCGACCGTGGTGGCGCGCTCGCTGTCGGGGTACCAGTATCCGGAGGCGTGGAACTCGCCGGTGCTGTCGGTCACGCGACCTCTCCTTCGTCGCTGGAACCGGCCTCCCGCTCGAGCATCTCCATCGCGCCGGTCTCGACCTCGGCCGGGACGATGCGCAGAAGACCGCCCGTGATCGCATCGGTCTCGGCGGCGATGATCTGCTCGATCCGGCGTCGCGAGACGGAGGGGAAGAGTTCCTCCAGGCGTGCGAGCAGATCGGCGTAGCGGATGTACGACGCCTCCTCGAGGCTCAGTGGCTCGGGCATGGCATCCTTTCGGGGGCAGGGTTCCATCATCGCACCTCCGGAAGTCCCTGGTCGCACCCGATATCGCTAGACAGCCTTACTGTCAGGTTGCCGAGGTACCATGGAGTTCGGGGAAGGAGGATCTCTGCATGGGAAACACGAGTACCGACGTCACGACCTCAGCGCTCGCTCGCGATGTCGACGACTTCCGTCGCGCCGACGCGCAGTTGAACCGCCGTCTCGCCGCCCGGCGCGAACCCAACGATACCGACCGTGCGGCGATGCACTTCATCAGCACCGCGCCCGTCGAGAAGCCCGTCACTCCCCGCGACCTCGCCACCTACCTCGGCATCAGTACGGCCGCCGTCACGAGCGTCGTGCGACGGATGTCGGAGCGGGGGCAGATCGTCGTCGCGCCGCACCCCCTGGATGCGCGGTCCAAGGTCCTCCGGCCGTCGCTCCGCGATCTGCACGGACAGGGCGACGAGCTGGCGCAGCGCGTGGCTGCCGTCGAGGGTGAGTTCACCGCGGAAGAGGCGACCGTGATCTCCCGCTTCTTGCGCCGCCTGACCGACGAGCTCGGCGATCTTCCCTAAACGATTTGATTTAACTAGTTAAACTAGTAAACTATCCTCGTCCAGGTTTTCTGCCACGAGGAGAAGAACATGGGAACCCTCACCTACGCGAACCTCGCCGAGCCGATCGAGATCGACGACGAGCTGCTCGCCCACCTTCGCGCCGCCACCGTCACCAAGCTGCGGCGCAACGAGCCGTTCGCGCTCACGGTGCAGACCGGCGCCGACTGCACCGAGACGCTGTGGATCCACGCGTCCATCCCGATCCGCTTCGTCGTCGAGACGTCGGTCACCCTGCAGCGACCGCTGCTGGCCCGTCTCATGCAGGCCGCGGGTTCGACCGGCGGACTCGACCTCACCGACCCCGAGCTCGCGCTCGATGCGGTATCGCGCGAATTGCACGCGATGTCCGCCTGATAACGGAGGGGTGCAGACCTGCCTCACCGCCTCGGGATCCTCTTCAAGGGCTCTCGGATCCCGGGCGGTGACGGCTACGGCGAGAACGGAGCGGGGGCTCTCGATCGCCGACCGCGGCATCCGGCCGCCGGGATTCGGGTTCCCGGCAGCCGGATGCCGTTTCTTCGTCAGAGGGCGGTGTAGCCGCCGTCGACCAGGTGGTAGCTGCCGGTGATGAAGCTCGCGGCGTCGCTCGCGAGGAACACCACGAGGTTCGCGACCTCCTCCGCCTGGCCGAGACGCCCGATCGGTGCTTCGACACGAGGAAGTCCTTCGCCTCGTCGCCCATGTTCGCCAGGAGCGGGGTGTCGATGAAGCCGGGGCCGACCGAGTTCACCCGGACCCCCTGCGCGGAGTACTCGAGGGCGGCGGTCTTCGTCATGCCGACGACGCCGTGCTTGGCGGTGACGTAGGCGGGGGAGCCGGCGAAGCCGACACTGCCGAGGATCGAGGCGATGTTCACGACCGATCCGCCGCCGTTGGCGAGGATCGACGGGATCTGCGCCTTCATGTTGCGGAACACGGCGTTGAGGTTGATGGCGATCACCTTGTCCCACGCGTCTTCCTCGTAGTCCGCGGTGGGTGCCGTCGCGCCGCCGATGCCGGCGTTGTTGACGCCGATGCGGAGCGGGGCGAGCGAGTTGGCGAGCTCGACCGACGAGGCGATCCAGGCCGGGTCCGTCGCGTCGCCGACCGACGCCTCCGCGGTGCCGCCAGCGGCGCGGATCTCCTCGACGACCGCGTTCGCGTGCTCCGCGTTCAGGTCGTTGACCACCACCGCCGCGCCGTTCTGCGCCAGCAGCAGGGCGACCGCGCGGCCGATGCCGCTGCCCGCTCCTGTCACGATCGCCGAGCGGTTCGAGACGTCGTACTGAGCCACTTTCGGGCTCCTTCCCGGGCGGGCGCGGTGCCGGGAGATCTTCTCGGACGGTCCGTCCTTCCCTCCAGCCTACGCCCGGAATACCGGTGTGGATTCATGTGAATGGAAATGCTCGGCGGGCTGGCTACGCTGTGGGGACCGTCTGCCGTGGAGTACCGATTCCGGCGGGACGAATCCCGAGGAGGCGACCAGTGCACCCGCTCGCAGATGACTCCGAGGGCTCTTCCGGGATCGACGTGTTCTCGCCCCTCGCCCTGGTCGTCGTCGGAGAGGATCATGGCGCGGTCGTGCGCCGCCTGCGTGCGGCGCGGCCGAATGCGATCGTGACGGGACTCGGGTCCGTCGATGCGGCTGCACTGGCGGACGCCTCCGCGACGGCTCATCTCGTGCTCGGCATCGGCGAAGTGTCTGGCCCCGCCTGGTGCGATGCGGTTCTCGCGGAGGGCGACGAGGGCGGCCTGTCCCGCTTCCTCGCCCGAGCGGCGGAGGTCGAGGAGCGGCGGAGAGCTCGGCGACTCCCTCCGGACACGCCGCCGATCCTCGAGTCCTGGTCGCCGCGCTGGGCGGCGGATGCCGCGCGCCTCGGCGCCCGCGTCGCCACGGCGTTCGACGGCGTCCCGGTGCGCGTCGATCACATCGGCTCGACGGCCGTGCCCGGGCTGCGCGCCAAGCCGATCATCGACCTTCAGGTGGGGGTGCGCGACCTCGCGGACGCGGATGCCGCGGAGCAGCGCCTCGGGGACGCCGGCTTCGTGAACATGCAGCGCATCGTGCCGGACGCGCCGGGCGTCTCCCGGGACAACGCCCGGACGGGCGGCGACCCGGACGAGTGGTCGAAACGCCTGTTCGCGAGCGTGGACGCCAGGGCGCGGGCGATCGTGCATGTGCGACGCGTCGGGGCGTCGAACGCGCGGTACGCCCTCCTGTTCCGGGACTGGCTGCGGGCGGGCCCGGAGGCGCGCGACGAGTACGCGGCGCTGAAGACCGCGCTGGCCTCCGCGCACCGGGGCGACCGTGACTTCGACGACTACGCGCGGGCGAAGGACCACTGGTTCGACCGGGCGCAGGGGGAGATAGATGGAGGCCTGGGCGCGAGCGACCGGGTGGGTGCCGGGCGGCCGTGAGGCGTGAGTGCCGCGAAGAGATTCGAGCTCATGACGCAGGGCGAGGCTGCTCCTCGCCTGCGGGATCCCAGTGCTGCGGTGCCGCGTCGTCCGAGTCCTCGGGGTCATTGACATCCTCGCGGGGCTGAAGGCCGCGCATGAGCGTGGCACCCAGGCACAGTAGGACGAGAGCGACCACCCCGGCGCCGACCAGGGCAAGCCGGGGGCCGGCCACCGCCACGATGATGCCGGCGGAGAGGAAGACGAGGATCTGGATGACGTTCTCGGCCATCTCGTCGAGCCCGCCGATGCGCCCCAGGTGTTCGTCCTCGACGCTCGTCTGGAAGAGCGAGGTGACGGCGACGTTGTAGGGCGCGTTGACGAGCGCGCTGATACCCACGCCGACGAGGAGGACTCCGATGTTGGGTGCCATGCCCATCACGAACTGCGCGACCACGAAGAAGGCGAGGCAGACAAGGAACAACGGTTTGACCTTCACCCACTTCACGAAGACCCCCACCAGCAGAGCGGCGACGACCGCGATCAGTCCGTTCCACGACAGCACGATTCCGAGGGTCTCGACGGGGAGGCCGAGTTCGTCGTCGAGGAGGAAGAGGAGACCGAAGGAGTTGACGCCCGCAGTGAACGTCACGCCGTAGGAAGCGACCAGCATGCCGAGCGCGAGTCGGTTGCGCGCCAGGATGCCGACAGCTTCGGGAATGCCGCGGATCGAGTCGGCGGCTTCCGCCAGGCCGGTGCGGATGCTGACGCGGAGAGGCGTCTTCTCTCCACTCGTGGGCTCAGGGCGGATCAGGACCTGCAGGAGCGCGGCCGAGACGAGGAAAGACACAGCGTCCAGGAGGAAGGCGACCGACGGGCCGTAGGCGGCGAAGGCAAGTGCCGCCAACGCCGGACCGACGGAGGCGAGGGCCCAGCTCACCGCCTGGATGATGCTGTTCGCGCGGGGGATCATCCCGCGCCGAACCAGGCGGGGCACGAAGACGAACGCCGACGAGGCGAAGAAGACGCTCGCCGTCGCTGCGCTGAAGACGAGCACATAGGCGAGCGCGCCTGGCGCAACCGACCATGCGACGACAGCGAGCGCCACGCTGAGAGCGCCGCGGATGAGCATGGTGGCGATGAACGTCTTCCGAAGGTCGAAGCGATCGGCGATCGCTCCGGCGATCGGAGCGAAGAGCATCCCGGGGACGACTCCTGCCAACAGGAGAAGGACGCGAGTGAGCTCCTTGTCCGGCGTCTCCTCGTAGAACCAGAGATTCAACGACATGACCCGGAAGGCGTCGCCGAGGTTCGACACGGCGATCGTGCTCAGGAACACGAAGAAGGTCCCGGGGAGGCCGAAGAACGACCTTCCGGGGTGCCGCACTGTGTTCATGCTCTGCCTTCTTGAGTCGGTGCAAGAGGATCCGCCCACCGTAGCCGAGCGGGAATCGCCCACGGGAAAGTTCTTGACACGCTCGCGACGCGGGTCTAACGTACAACCAAATGGTTGCACAAACGGAGTTGAGCGAAGCGGAGGTCGACCGTGTGTTCCACGCACTGGCGACGTCGACCCGGCGGGACATCCTGCGCCGGACGATCGAGCGGGAGCAGTCCGTCTCGACCCTCGCCTCCGAGTACGAGATGTCGTTCGCCGCGGTCCAGAAGCACGTGGCCGTGCTCGAGGCGGCGAACCTCATCGTCAAGCGCGCCGAGGGACGCGAGCGGCTCGTCCGCGCGAACCCCGAGATGATCGCCCGCGCCAGGGCGCTCCTCGCCCGATACGAAGAGCTGTGGCGGTCGCGCATCGCCCGGCTCGACGATCTCCTGGCCGAGCCGTCCCCGCCCGCGGGGGAGCGACCGGCCTCCACCGACCCCACCAGCAGTCAACGCAACGAATCGCAAGGAGACTGACATGCCTGTCACGGACATCATCACGGATGCCGAGAACCTCACCATGACCGTCGTCGCCGACCTGGCCGCGCCCGTCGAGCGCGTCTGGGCCGCCTACACCGACCCGCAGCAGCTCGAGCGGTTCTGGGGTCCTCCCGGCTGGCCGGCCACCTTCACCCGGTGGGACCACACCGTCGGCGGGCGAGCCGTCTACACGATGAACGGTCCCCGCGGGGAGAAGGCCTCCGGCACGTGGGAGTTCCTGGAGATCGACGCGCCGCGCAGCTTCACGGTGCTCGACTCGTTCGCCGACGAGGAGGGCACGCCGGATGCGAACCTCCCCTCCATGCGCATGACCTTCACGTTCGAGCCGACGGCCGAGGGCACCCGCATGGTCAACACGAGCCACTTCACGTCCGCCGAGGCGCTCGAGCAGGTCGTCGCGATGGGCGCCGTGGAGGGCACCCGGATGGCCATGGCCCAGCTCGACGCCGTGCTGCAGGACCTCCGCGACTACGCCCAGGGCAAGGGCACGCGGGTGGAGCTGCTCGACGACACGCACGTGCGCATCACCCGCCTCGTCGAGGGTCCGCGCGAGCTGGTGTGGCGCGCCCACTTCGAGCCCGACCTCATCCGGCAGTGGATGCTCGGCCCGGACGGGTGGGAGATGACCGAGTGCGTGTCGGCGACCGAGGTCGGCCAGTCGTACCGGAACTCCTGGGCGCCCGTGGGCGACACGGAGGGTGAGCCGTTCGGATTCGAGGGGGAGGCACTGCTGATCGACGCCCCGAAGCGCGCCGTCACCACCGAGCGGATGCAGGGCATGCCGACCGAGACGCTCAACGACCTCAACCTCTACGAGGAGGACGGCGCGACCCTCGTCACGGTGCTCATCGAGTACCCCGACAAGGAGACGCGGGACATGATCCTCGCCACCGGCATGGCCGACGGCATGGAGGCCTCGTTCGCGCGACTGGAGCGGGAGCTGCTGTCCGTCTGACACCCAGGCACGCGCGCCGGAACAGGCGGTTCTCGTGGAGAGCCGTCTGTTCCGGCGCTTCTGCCTGTGCGAAAGGGGGATAAAGTGGCGGCACGATGAGGATCACGCGCCGTACCCTGCTCCTCGGCGCCGGAGCCGGTGCCGTCTCGGTGCTTCTCGCCTCCTGCACCCCGGAGCCGGAACCGACGCCGACCCCCACCCGCACGCGCGAACCGGAGCCGCCGCCCGGTGTCCCCGCCCCGAGCGGGAGCGTCCGCAGCACCTGGACCACCGACCCCTTCGCCCGGGGCGCCGCGAGCTTCACTCCCGTGGGGGTGCTCGCCGCGACCCGTGCGGCGCTCGCGCAGCCCGTCGACGACCGGCTCTTCTTCGCGGGCGAGGCGACCGACGACGAGGCGCCGGGTACCGTCCGGGGAGCCCTGCGGTCGGGCCGCCGCGCCGCGCGGGAACTCACCGTCGCCGCCGAGGACGGCGAGCGGGTGGCCGTGATCGGCGCCGGGATCGCCGGAGCGACCGCCGCTGCGCAACTCGCGGAGGACGGCCTGCAGGTGACGGTGTTCGAAGCGCGCGACCGCGTCGGCGGCCGGATCCTCTCCCGTGCGGACGAGGAGTGGCCGGTTCCGGTGCAGCTCGGCGCGTGGCTGTTCGGCGAGGCGGACGCGGAGCTTCTCGAGACGATCGACGAGGGGGACATGGACCTCGTCGACCTCGACGGGGCGCGGTGGCGCTCGGCCGAGGGCGACGTCGACCCCGTGGATCCGCAGCCGGTGGAGGCCGCGGTGACCACGGCGCAGTCCGCCCCGCAGGACTCCTCGGTGGCGGACGCCCTGGTGGCAGCCGGCATCGACCCGGAGGATCCCGCGACCGCCGCGCTCCTCGCGCTCCTCGCCGCAAGGACCGGCGCGGACGCCGCCGACCTGTCGAGCTGGTTCGCCCCGCCGCTCCCCGACGCGGCGCTGCAGGGGGTCGGCGACGATCTGACCCCGTTCATCGAGAGCACCCTCGACGGCGTGAAGGTGGGGCTGAGCTCGCCGGTCACGCGCCTCGCGTGGGACGACAACGGGGTGAGTGTGCGCCTCGGCACCGGGGAGGCCCTCTCCTTCGACCGGGTGCTGCTGACGGTGCCGCTCGGGGTGCTGCAGGAGCAGGCGATCGAGTTCGATCCGCCGCTGCCGTTCGACAACCGCGGCGCCGTCTCCGCGCTCGGGATGGGCGCCATCGAGACGGTGTGGCTGCGATGGGACGAGCCGTTCTGGGACGGTGACGAGGCGATCTGGCACGCGGTCGGCGACGACATCGCGATCCCTACGTGGATCAACCTCCGCCCCTCGACCGGCGAGAACGTGCTCGTCGGGATCGTGGGCGGTGCGGCGGCCCGGGACTTCGCGGAGCTCGGGGACGCGGAGGCCGTCGAGGCGGCACTCGCTTCGCTGGCGCTCTACGCCTGAACCGGCTCGCGCGCGGCCTCGGCCGGGGCGCGGTCCTCGGGAGGAGGCTCGGCAGGAGCGCGGTCCCACGGGTCCGGCAGGCGGCTGATGAGCACGAGCGCGGTCGCCACGGCGGCGAACACGGCCAGCGCGATCGCGCAGGAGACGGTGAACTCGACGGGACCGCTCACCTGCCGCGGGTCGAGGAAGTAGTACGGGTACCAGCCGATCAACGGTCCACGGATGAGCGTCGCGACGCCCCACAGCACCGGGTAGGCGAGGGTCACCGGGATCACGCGCCACGGCACCGCCCGATGCCCCGGGGCCAGGGCCCAGGCCGCGACGGTCACCGCGGGCAGCCAGAAGTGCAGCACCTGATCCGACCACGGCACGTCGATGCGGATCCCCCGGACTCCGGCCTGCCAGACCAGGATCGCGAACACGAGTCCCGCCGTGATCGTCCAGGTGAGCACGAGGGCGAGCGCCACCGTGAGCCACCGCGGGTCGCGGGCTCTCCTCAGCGCGAGGACTCCGGCGACGGTGAGGAGGACGACGAAGGCGATGTTCGACTGGTTCGTCAGATACGCGAAGAAGTTCTGGCTCGCGATGGTGTTCGACGCGAGTCCCCACGCGAGGCGGTGGATCAGCGCGACGAGGCAGACGGCGGCGGCGGTGAGTCGGAGCAGGCCGAAGACGGTGCGCCTGCTCACCGTCGCCTCGTCCTTTCCGCCATCCGCCGAGTCTACGGAGCCGACCCGGGATGACGCCGCATCAGGCCGTCGCGCGGGTTCAGGCGCGGGCGGGTGTGGGGGCCTGTTCTCGCGGGAATGCCTGGTGTGGCGGAGGGGGTCAGCGGCGCGGAGCGCGCGTCGACCACAGGGCCAGCGCGATGAGGGCCGGCTGGAAGAACAGACGCACGAAGCGCTTCATGTCGGTGTCGAGGCCGAAGCCGTCGCGATGATGCATCCACTGCGCCACATTGCCCGGGAAGACCGCGGCGAAGAAGAGCGCGGCGACGGTGCCGACCGTGCGACGGCGGCGTCGGGCGAAGAGGAGAGCGGAGCCGAGCGCGACCTCGGCGACGCCGGACGCGAGCACCGTGGCGTCGAGATCGAGCGGCAGCGATTCCGGCACCTGCGCCTGGAATTCCTCGCGGGCGAACGTGAGGTGGGAGACGCCGGCGAACACGAGCGAGGCGCCGAGGAAGATCCGGCCGATGGTGCGGGGAGTCGACATGGTGCGAGTGTACGCCTCGCCGTCGCCGTCAGATCAGGCGGCGGAGCGCTTCTTCGAGGGTGATGCCCTGCGCGTCGGCGCGGTCCCGGAGGCGCGCGTGCTCGCCGGGCGACAGCGGCAGCTGGATCACGATGGGGTCGTCCTGCGCGAGGTCGAGTCCGTCGAGGAGGTCGGAGGTCTCGGCCCACAGCGGCGCGGCGAACTCCGCCTCCGCGACGGGGGTCGAGGTGCGGGACGGGGCTGCCGTCGAGGAGGATGCCGGGGCTTCGGCAGCGGCAGCGGCGACCGGGGCGGAGGCGGCGACGGCGGCTCCGGCATCGGTCGCGCGGGTGAACCCGGGGCCTCGACGCGGCTCCTGCTTCTGCTGATAGGCCTTGGCGGCGGCGTTCGCGCGCTCGTCGGCGGCTTCGTTCAGCGGGTGCCCGGCGTGGCCCTTGACCCAGGAGAACTCGACATCGCGACCGCGCAGGGCCTCATCGATCCCCTCGAGGAGGTCGCGGTTCAGCACGGGCCCGCCGTCGGACTTCCGCCACCCGCGGCGCTTCCAGCCGGGCATCCACTTCGTCACGGAGTCGATCACGTAGCGGCTGTCGCACTCGATCAGGAGCTTCTCGTCGGTGCCGGCCGTCGCCCGGAGCAGTTCGAGGACGGCGCGGAGCTCGCCCTGGTTGTTCGTGCCGTGCGGGGAGCCGCCGGCCGCCCAGTTCGCGTCGTCGATGTACCAGGCCCAGCCGTTCGGGCCGGGGTTGCCCAGGGCGGAGCCGTCTGCGGCGGCGGTGATGGTCATCCGTCCACCGTATCGCTGGCCGCGGACGCCCTTTCGCGCCTCGGTCGCACGGAGTGGTCCGGAACCTGCGACGGGGGTGCGAAAGAGCGACGCGCGGTGTCAGTCCTCGGGGTCGGCGTTCTCGGTGCTCGCGGCCTCGGGGGCGGGTGGGGCGACGGGGAACACGATGGAGCTCACCGAGGACGGGGTGTCGAGGCCGAGGGCCAGCGGGTCGACCGTCGGCGCGGCGTCGAGCGTGTCTGCGGCCGAGGTCTCGAGAGGTTCAGAGGGGAGTCCCCACTGCTTCTCTTCTTCCTCCGGTCGCTGCTGGAAGAGTCCCATGTCTCCATTGTCGCCCCCGGGCGGCGCGGGGTCGCAGTTTCCCACCGAGGTCGCAGGGATCCGGCGGCATCCTGCGACGGGAGCGCGAATCTCCGACCGCGGCTCACTCCGCGCGCGCCGCCTCGCGCACCGCATCGATGAGCGTGCGCCACGGACCGTCCACGGCGGAGTCGGGCAGCTCCCGCTCCCGGCGCTCGGACGGGGTGCGGGCGCGGATGCTCCAGACGAACCGGTCGGCCCCGGACTCCGTGTCGACGTCGTCGTCCCAGGGGCAGCTGTCGATGAGGCCGATCCATTCCTCGGCGTCCGGCGGCTCGGCCTCCACACGCCACTGGCGACGGATGCCGGCGAGACCTCCCGAGCGCACGATGGCGATGACGACGGGGGCGTCAGGCGGCGTCGGGTCCTCGGTCACCCTCATAGACTCCCACGGTCGTCCACGCGCGTCGAGCGGCGGCGACCGTCTCCTGATCGACCGTGGCTGCGGCGGCGACCGTGGCATCGGCGAACTCGGTGAAGGTCGCGGTGCTCGACAGTCCGCCGGTGAGTGCCCGGTACCAGACCGTGCCGGCGCGCTCCCAGGCGTTGCCGCCGAGGTCGAGGGCGAAGAGGGCGAAGGCGCGGTTCGGGATGCCGGAGTTGATGTGCACGCCCCCGTTGTCCTCGGTGGTGCGCACGAATCCGCTCATGTGGTCCGGCTGCGGGTCTTTCCCGAGTTCATTGTCGTCGTAGGCCGTGCCCGGCGCGATCATGGAGCGCAGAGCTGAGCCCTCTACCGCATCCGTGAAGATCTCCGCCCCGATGAGCCAGCTCGCCTGGTCGGCGGACTGCCCCAGGGCGTACTGCTCGGTGAGGGCGCCGAACACGTCGGCCACGGACTCGTTCAGTGCGCCCGGCTGGCCCTGATACTCCAGGTTCGCCGTGTGCTGCACGACACCGTGGGCGAGCTCATGCCCGATCACGGTGAGCGAGCCGGTGAAGTGCTGAAACACCTCGCCGTCGCCGTCGCCGAACACCATGCGCTCGCCGTCCCAGAACGCGTTGTCGTAGTCGACGCCGTAGTGGACGGTCGCGTCGAGAGGAGCGCCGGCGTCGTCGAGCGAGTTGCGGCCGAACGCGGAGAGCAGCATCTCGAACGTCGCGCCCAGGCCGTCGAACGCCTCGTTGACGGCGGTGTCGGCGACGGGCTCATCGTCTTCCGTGCGGACCACGGCCCCCGGGAGCTGCTGGGTGTTGCCGGCGTCGCTGATCGTGCGGTTCGGCGCATCGGAGAGCCGCGCGACGAGGTCGCCGTTCTCGTCGATCGAGAGGTCGATGCGGGCGCGGAACGGCGGGCGCCCCGCGGTGAGCGTCTGTCGGGCCGCGGCGGCGGCCTTCGGGAACCGACCCGACTCCGCCAGACGGGCGAGCAGGTAGGAGGGGACGACGCCGGGATGCGGGGAGGATTCTGCGCTGCTCATGCGTCGACCCTACGCCGGGGCGCGGACACAGCAGGAGACCCGCCGCCGTTCTGCGATGAGGGCGGGAGCGATGTCGGTGGTGGCCGAGCGCGTACTAGTCGGCGGATTCGCCGCGAGACGCCCGGCACCCAACACAGCAGGAGACCCCCAGGACGGTCGCGTAAAATCGGCCTAATGACCGACGCGCCCGACGCCACCCCCGACCTGGGCCCCGGCATCGACCCCGACGACCTCGCCACGACGCTGCGCGTCCTCGCCGAACTGCACACCATCGACAACGAGCACCCCGACTTCGTGGCCGTGCGCCACGCGACCGCGGCCATGTTCAAGGCCGTCAAGCGCGTGCGCCGGAAGGAGATCCGGGATGCGATCGCCGAGGCGGACAAGGCCGTCGTCGCCCGCACCGCCACCGGCGCCCCCGACCGCATCGACGACGAGACGCGCGGGCACGACCTCGCGTCCCGTGTGATCGACGCCCCCATCGCCGGCGAGCTCCTCAAGCCGCGCAACTGCTACATCTGCAAGCAGCCGTACACGCTCGTCGACGCGTTCTACCACCAGCTCTGCCCGGACTGCGCCCGCTTCAGCCACGGCAAGCGCACCGCCCGCACCGACCTCACCGGAAAGCGCGCGCTGCTCACGGGCGGCCGCGCGAAGATCGGCATGCACATCGCGCTGCGCCTCCTCCGCGACGGTGCGCACACCACGATCACCACCCGGTTCCCGCGTGACGCCGTGCGGCGGTTCTCGGCCCTCCCGGACGCGGGCGACTGGCTGCACCGGCTGCGCGTGGTCGGCATCGACCTCCGCGACCCCGCCCAGGTGATCGGGCTCGCCGACTCGGTCGCCGCGCAGGGCCCGCTCGACATCCTCATCAACAACGCCGCGCAGACGGTCCGCCGCTCGCCGGGGGCGTACTCGCTGCTCGCCGACGCGGAGCTCCAGCCGCTGCCGGACGGTCCGCTGCCGGAGATGGAGACCTTCGGGCACACCGTCGACCCGCACCCGCAGGCGCTGCAGGCCTCGGTCGACGCGCATCCGCTGCTGTCGGTCGCGGCGCTCGGCGGCACGGTCGCGGAGCAGGGGGGACAGGCGCTCACGGCCGAAGACCTCGCGCGGCTCGCGATGGCCCCCGGCTCCTCCTCGCTCGAGAAGCACGCGGACGGCACGGCGATCGATGCGGGCGGTCTCGTGCCGGACGTGAACCGCGTCAACAGCTGGGTGCAGTCGGTGGATCAGGTCGATCCGCTGGAGATGCTCGAGGTGCAGCTCGCCAACACGACCGCGCCGTTCCTGCTCATCAGCCGGCTGCGGGCGTCGATGGCCGCGTCGTCGTCGCGCCGGAAGTACGTCGTGAACGTCTCCGCCATGGAGGGACAGTTCTCTCGCCGTTACAAGGGCCCGGGCCACCCGCACACCAACATGGCGAAGGCCGCGCTGAACATGCTGACCCGCACGAGCGCGGGGGAGATGTTGGAGAAGGACGGCATCCTCATGACCGCCGTCGACACCGGCTGGATCACCGACGAGCGCCCGCACTACACGAAGGTGCGCCTCGCGGAGGAGGGCTTCCACGCCCCGCTCGACTTGGTCGACGGCGCCGCCCGGGTGTACGACCCCATCGTGCGCGGCGAGGCCGGCGAGGACATCCACGGCGTCTTCCTCAAGGACTACGAGCCCAGCCCCTGGTGACGCCCGTTCGAATCGCCTGAATGGTTCCATCCGGAGCCGGAAAAGGGCCAAACGGGCGATTCGAAAACCGTCATCCGGGGTAGGGGTGGGGGAACCAGACCGTCACGATGAGGCCTCCGCCGGTGCGGGGTGTCAGCACGAGGGTGCCGCCGTGGGTCTGCGTGATGCGCTGCACGATCGCGAGGCCGAGGCCCACCCCGGCGTGCTCCGGCCCGCGCGTGCGCTCGGTGCCGCGCTGGAAGGGCTCGACGAGCGTCGCGACCTGGGAGGCGTGCAGCTCCGCACCGGTGTTCTCCACGACGAGGGCCACCGCATGCGGCAGGGAATGCGTGCGCACCGCGACGGAACCCCCGCCGTCGCTGCGGTTGTGGACGATCGCGTTGGCGACGAGGTTCATGACGAGCTGCGGCAGCAGGGCGGAGGAGCCGAGCACGGTCGCCGGCACGCCGGACACCTCCACCTCGACCCCGCGGCGGTCGGCGAGCGGCAGGAGGGCCTCGACGGATTCCTCTGCCAGGAGCGACAGGTCGACGAGCGTCCGCGGGAAGGTGCGCTGATCCGCTCTGCTCAGCAGCAGCAGCGCCTCGGTGAGGTCGATCGCGCGCGTGTTCACCTCGTGGAGCCGGTCGATCAGGGCGTCGACGTCGCGGTCGGGATCGGTGCGGGCCACGTCGAGGAGGGTCTGCGAGATGGCCAAGGGGGTCCGCAGCTCGTGCGAGG
This sequence comes from Microbacterium sp. CFSPD4_SD4, assembly GCF_057364585.1. Classification (NCBI taxonomy): domain Bacteria; kingdom Bacillati; phylum Actinomycetota; class Actinomycetes; order Micrococcales; family Microbacteriaceae; genus Microbacterium; species Microbacterium sp. CFSPD4_SD4. The sequence goes on along the minus strand of NZ_JBNFOC010000007.1, from coordinate 81,647 downwards.
CGTTCGCGGCGAAGCGCTGCTGCTCGGCGACGTGCGCCTCGAGCTGCTCGAGCATCGTGTCGAAGACGTCGGCGAGGTCGCGGAACTCGTCGCTGGGACCCTCCATGCGGATCCGGTGCGAGAGGGAGCCCTGCGCCGCGAGCCGGGCGGCGTCGCCGATGCGGTCGAGAGGCGCCAGCATCCGTCCGGCGAGCAGCCAGCCGCCGCCGAGACCGATCGCGAGCAGGGCGACCATCACCATCGCGGCGACGGGTACGAACGCCCGGATCAGATCCGAGCGGTTGGGGACGAAGAACTCGACGACGGGGATCTGCACATCCGGCACGTAGCGCAGGAGATAGAGCGCCACGGCGCCGAGCAGCAGGAGCCCGGAGACGACGACGATGCCCGCGTAGCTCAGCGTCAGCTTGAGGCGGACGCTCAGCCCCCGCCGCCTACGCATCCGCGTCGGCCCCGATCCGGTAGCCGACGCCGGGCACCGTGAGGATCAGCCAGGGCTCGCCGAGGCGCTTGCGCAGCGAGGAGACCGTGATGCGGACGGCGTTCGTGAACGGGTCGGCGTTCTCGTCCCACGCCCGCTCCAGCAGCTCCTCGGCGCTGACCACCCCGCCCTCGGCATCGACGAGCACCTCCAGTACGGCGAACTGCTTCCGGGTGAGGGCGACGTACCGGCCGTCGCGGTAGACCTCGCGGCGGAAGGGGTCCAGGCGCAGCCCGGCGAGTTCCAGCACCGGTGGCCGCGCGCGCTGTCGGCGGCGGTCGAGGGCACGCAGCCGCAGCACCAGCTCCCGCAGCTCGAACGGCTTGGTGAGGTAGTCGTCGGCGCCGAGCTCGAACCCGGAGGCCTTGTCGTCGAGGCGGTCGGCGGCCGTGAGCATGAGGATGGGGATGCCGCTGCCCGAGGCGACGATCCACCGCGCGATGTCGTCTCCGGACGGGCCCGGCACGTCGCGGTCGAGGATCGCGATGTCGTACGCGTTGATGCTCAGGAGCTCGAGCGCGGTGTCGCCGTCGCCGGCGATGTCGGCCGCGATCGCCTCCAGTCGCAGCCCGTCGCGGACCGCCTCGGCGAGGTAGGGCTCGTCCTCGACGATCAGCACACGCATGGCAGCGATCCTACGCAGTGCGGCATATCGCCGGTGTATGGAAAAGGCCATACGCCGTGGCAACCGCGGGCTCTCTTCACTGGAATCATGAACGACCTCCGCACCCCCCGAGCCGTCCGTGCCCGGCGCCGTCGGCGGATCGCCACCACGGCCTCCGTGCTGGCGCTCGCCGTGGTCGCCGCCGTCGCCGTGCAGCAGTCGCTGTCGGCCGCGTTCGCCGAGACCGCCCCGATCGTCACGCCCGCCACCATCGGTTCCGATTCCGAGCCGCACACGCCGACCGGATCGGTGCTCGCCCCGAGCGAGGCCGACGGCGTGATCCGCGACGGCGACCAGCCCACGGTGTTCGATGTCGACAGGGTCGCCGTCGGCAACCTCGACCCCGCCCTGCTCGACGCCCTCCAGCGCGCCGCCTCCGATGCGGAGGCCGACGGGGTGACGTTCCTCGTGAACAGCGGATGGCGTTCGGCGGCCCTGCAGGAGCAGCTGCTCCGCGACGCCATCGACGACTACGGCTCGGAGGAGGAGGCGCGCCGCTGGGTGGCGACCGCGGAGACCTCGGCGCACGTCTCCGGCGACGCGGTCGACCTCGGTCCCCTGCCCACCCTCGACTGGCTCACGCAGCGCGGATGGCGGTACGGCCTCTGCCAGACCTACGGCAACGAGTCCTGGCACTACGAGCTGCGACCGGAGGCCGTCGAGGACGGGTGCCCCGCACAGTACGCCGACCCCACCGAAGACCCGAGGATGCAGCGATGACGGCCGTGCTCGCGGAGGGGATGACCCTGTCCCGCCTCCACGCACCGACACTCTCCACCCTTCCGGCCGCCGTGACCGAGAACCTCCGCCGCGTGCGGGAGGTCGCCGCGGTACCCGTCATGGCCGTGGTCAAGGCCGATGCCTACGGTCATGGCATGGTGGCCGTGGCGAACGCCGCCGTGGCCGCGGGGGCCGAGTGGCTCGGGGTCACCGACGTCGCCGAGGGGGTCGCGCTGCGCGAGGCCGGACTGCGCGTGCCGATCCTCGCCTGGCTGCACCCCGCGGGCATCGACGCGCCGCGCGCGGCCGCCGCCGGGGTCGACGTGGCCGTGGGCTCCGTCGACGAGCTGCGTCAGCTCGCGGCCGATGCCGTCGCTTCAGTGCGTGTGCATCTGCATCTCGACACCGGGATGGCGCGGGGAGGGTGCCCCGTGGAGGACTGGGATGCGCTGCTGCGCACGGCGCGCGCGGCCCGCGGCCGGATCGAGGTCGTCGGGGTGATGGGCACCTCCCCCGCGCCGACGCCGCGGATCCGCGGGCGAACGCGGCCGCGGTGCTGCGGATGCGCCAGGGGAGGGACGCGGTCCTGCGCGCCGGCTTCGGACCGCTGCTCGTGCATCTCGCGGCGACCTCGGGCGCCCTGACCGATCCCGCGACGCACTTCGACATGGTGCGCGTGGGGGCCGCGCTCGTGGGGATCGACCCGTCCGAGACGGTCTCTCTGGTCGGGGCTTCGCGTTTCACCGCACCCGTCGTGCACAGCGCCGCGGTGCCGGCCGGCACCGTCGTGGGCTATGGCGGGACGCACACGACGGCAGTGGCCACGCACCTGAGCGTGGTCGGCGTCGGATACGCCGACGGGGTCCCGCGGGAGATCGCGCCGGGCGCGGGGGTGGAGATCGGAGGGGAACGGCACCCGATCGTCGGCCGGGTGTCGATGGATCAGATCGTCGTCGACACCGGGGGGAGGGCGTTCCCCCGAGGAGCGGTCGCGACGGTGTTCGGGCCGGACGGCGGCGCGGTGCCGTCGGTGCAGGAGTGGGCGCGGTGGGCGGGCACCATCCCGCACACCATCGTCACGGGCATCGGCCCGCGGGTGAAGAGGAGCGTGGCATGACGATGAAGGTCCTGGTCATCGGAGGGGGACAGAATCCCGAGCACGAGGTGTCGCTCGCCTCGGCGGCCGCGGTCGCCGCGGCGCTGCGGTTGGGGGGACACACCGTCACGACCGTGACGATCGACCGCGACGGCGTGTGGCGGGCCGACGGCATCCCGCCCGGCGTGAGCCCGGCGTCGTCGTTGCAGCAGGCCCTGCCGCTGCTCGCGGCGAGCGACGTCGTGTTCCCCGCGGTCCACGGTGCGCTCGGGGAGGACGGCGCCCTCGCGGCGCTGTGCGCGCTCGCCGGGGTGCCGGTCGTCGGCTCCGCGCTGGGGGCGGGCGCGATCGGCATGGACAAGTGGGCCACGAAGCTCGTGGCCCAGGCTGTCGGGCTGCGCACCGCCCGAGGGCGGCTCGTCGCCGCGGAGGACATCGGCGACGTGGAGTTCGAGGGCGCCGTCGTGGTCAAGCCGGTCACGGCCGGCTCGAGCCACGGCGTGAGCCTGGTGACGGAGGAGGGCGACCTGCTCACCGCGCTGCGGGGGGCGGCGCGCTTCGACCGGCGGATCCTGGTCGAAGAGGTCGTGCATGCACGGGAGATCGACGTCGCCGTGCTGCGGGAGAAGGGCGGGGTGCGGTGGGCCGCCCCGCCCCTGGAGATCCACGCGCCCGGGCTCTTCGACACCGCGACCAAGTACGACGGCACGGCCCGGTTCACGGTTCCCGCGCAGCTCGATGCGGCCGCCACGACGGCGCTCAAACGCGCCGCGATCGCGATGTTCGACGCCCTGGGGTGCGACGGGGTCGCCCGCATGGACTTCTTCCTCACGGACGAGGGTCCGGTGCTCAACGAGGTCAACACGATGCCGGGGCTGACCGCCGCCTCCCAGGTGCCGCGGATGTTCGCGGCGGCCGGGGTGGACTACGTCGACCTCGTGGGCCGGCTCGTGCGCGCGGCCGCGTGAGAGGGGGTCGACAGGGCGCCTGCGGAGGCGGATGCTGGGGACATGGCAGCCTTCACAGCGGAGAACGCGTTCAGCGGTTTCAGCGTCGACGACATCGACGCGGCGAGAGAGTTCTACGGCACGACCCTCGGGCTCGACGTCGAGGTCAACGCGATGGGGTTCCTCGACCTGCGTCTGCCTCGCGGCGGGTCGGTCCTCGTCTACGCGAAGCCGAACCACACCCCGGCGAGCTTCACGATCCTGAACTTCCCGGTGGCGGACGTCGACGCTGCCGTCGAGGAGCTCAACGAGCGCGGGGTGCAGACCAAGATCTACGGCGACGACGAGTTCCCGTCGGACTCCCGCGGCATCGTCAGGGGGAACGGGCAGGGACCGGACATCGCGTGGTTCCGCGACCCGGCGGGCAACGTGCTCGCCGTCATGCAGGCCTGACGGGGCCCGCCTCGCTCACAGCCGGTCGACCGCCGTCACCGTGACGACCGCCTCGCCGGCCTCGTCCGACGCGGCGAGATCGACGGTGGCGCTGATGCCCCAGTCATGGTCGCCGGCCGGGTCGTCGATAATCTGCCGCGCCGTCCACGCGGTCGGACCCTCGGTGAGCAGCAGCATGCGGGAGCTGCGGGCGTCCGGTCCGGTGCCGATGTCGTCGTGCTCGGCGAAGTACGCGTCCAGCGCGTCGGACCAGGCGGCGGCACCGAACGTCGGGTCGAGCTCGGCCAGCGCGTCCACGTCCTCCCGGGCGGCGAGCTGCACCCGCCGGAAGAGCTCGTTGCGGACGAGCGTGCGGAAGGCGCGGGTGTTGCTCGTGAGGCGCTTGGGTGCGGGCGGGACGATCGGCTCGTCGGGCTCGCCGCGGGCCGCGGTCCCGGCGGTCAGCTCGCTCCATTCGTCGAGCAGGCTGGAGTCGATCTGGCGCACGAGCTCGCCGAGCCAGGCGATGAGGTCGTGGAGGTCCTCGTCCTTCCGCTCCTCGGGGATCGTCTGGGAGGCGGCGCGATACGCGTCCGACAGGTACCGCAGGACGACGCCCTCGGAGCGGGCGATCTTGTAGAACGCGACGTACTCGCCGAACGACATGGCCCGCTCGTACATGTCGCGGACGACGGACTTCGGGTGCAGCGCGAAGTCCCGGATCCACGGCTGCGCCGCGCTGAAGGTCTCGAAGGCCGCGTCGAGGAGCTCCTCCAGGGGCTTCGGGTAGGTGATCGCCTCGAGGAGCTCCATGCGCTCGTCGTACTCGATGCCCTCGCGCTTCATCGCGGCGACCGCCTCGCCCCGCGCGAGGAACTCCTGCTGGCTGAGCACGGCGCGCGGATCGTCGAGCGTCGCCTCCACGATCGAGATCATGTCGAGCGCGTACGACCCCGTCCCGACCCCCTGGTCCCCCGAGCCCGCCTGGTCTCCCGAACGCGCCTGGGTCCCTGAGCTTGTCGAAGCCTGGGTCCCTGAGCCTGTCGAAAGGTCCAGCAGGTCGAACGCCGCGAGGGCGAACGGCGAGAGCGGCTGGTTGAGCGCGAAGTTGGGCTGCAGGTCGACCGTGAGCCGGACGCCCTTCGGCGCTCCGGGCACGCCCGTATCGAACGTCTCCACGACGCCCGATTCCCGGAGCGTGCGGAAGATCGCGAGGGCGCGGAGGGCGAGCGCGCGCTGCCGGGTGCGCGGCTCGTGGTTGTCGAAGACGAGCCGGCGGACGTTCCCGAACACATCCCCGCCCCGGGCGATGACGTTGAGCAGCATCGCGCTGGTGATCTGCATGTGCGAGGTCAGCGTCTCCGGCGTCGCGTCGATGAGCTTCCGGAACGACGGCTCGCCCCACGACACGAAGCCGTCGGGGGCCTTCTTGCGGATGATCTTCCGCTTCTTCTTCGGGTCGTCGCCGGCCTTGCGGATCGCGGCGAGGTTCTCGGTCTCGTGCTCCGGGGCCTGGGCGACGACGGTGCCCGCGGTGTCGTAGCCCGCGCGTCCGGCCCGGCCCGCGATCTGATGGAACTCCCGCGCGTTGAGCTGCCGCATCCGCGTGCCGTCGAACTTCGTCAGCGCGGTGAGCAGCACGGTCCGGATCGGGACGTTGATGCCCACGCCGAGCGTGTCGGTGCCGCAGATGACCCGAAGGAGACCGCGCTGGGCGAGCTGCTCCACGAGCCGGCGGTACTTCGGCAGCATGCCGGCGTGGTGCACGCCGATGCCGGCCCGGAGGAAGCGGGAGAGCGTCTTGCCGAACGCCGTCGTGAAGCGGAAGCCGCCGATGAGGGCGGCGATCTCGTCGCGCTGCTCACGCGTGGCGACCTTCGTGCTCGACAGGGCCTGGGCCCGCTCCATGGCGGCCGCCTGTGAGAAGTGCACGATGTAGATCGGTGCCTGCCCGGTGTTGAGCAGGTCGTCGATCGTCTCGTGGATGGGCGTCGTCTCGTAGAAGAAGTGCAGGGGGACCGGGCGCTCGACCCCCGTGACCGAGGCGGTCTCGCGTCCGGTGCGGCGCGTGAGGTCGGCGGCGAGGGTGGTGACGTCGCCGAGGGTGGCCGACATCAGCACGAACTGCGCCTGCGGGAGTTCGAGGAGCGGCACCTGCCAGGCCCACCCGCGGTCGGGGTCGCCGTAGAAGTGGAACTCGTCCATGACGACGAGGCTGACGTCGGCGGCATCGCCCTGGCGCAGGGCCAGGTTCGCGAGGATCTCCGCGGTGCAGCAGATGATGGGGGCACCGGCGTTCACGGCGGAGTCTCCCGTGACCATCCCCACGTTCTCGGCGCCGAACACGTCCGCCAGCGCGAAGAACTTCTCGCTCACGAGGGCCTTGATCGGTGCCGTGTAGTAGCTCCGGCGTCCGCCGACCAGTGCGGCGAAATGGGCGCCGACCGCGACGAGCGACTTCCCGGTGCCCGTCGGCGTGGACAGGATGACGTTCGCGCCGGAGACGATCTCGATGAGCGCCTCGTCCTGCGCGGGGTACAGGCGGATGCCGGTCGACTCCGCCCACTCCACGAACGCCAGGTAGACCGCATCGGGGTCCGCCGCGTCGGGAACGAGAGAGGGTTCGAGCCGCGGCGTGGGATTCATGGTGCTTCGATCATCCCATCTGCGTCATGTCGCCGATCCCGTGACCCCGAGCGCGGTGAGCAGCTCGTACGCCGTGGAGCGCGCGTGCACGATCACGGTGCCGAGCTGCGAAGAGGAGGCCGACACCGAGAGCAGGAGCTGGCCGTAGGGCGCGAGGATGAAGCTCAGCAGCGCCATCTGGTTCTCGCCGATGGACAGCGACACGATGGCCGACAGCGTCGGCTCCGTCCCCTCCGCGATGATCTCGGCCTCGGCCCGCGCGACCCCGAACAGGGAGCCGTTCATCGCCGCGAGCTGCTCGCCGCCGTCGGGGTCGACGCCGAGCGAGGCGATGTGGAGGCCGTCCGCGGTCCCGAGGACCGCGGTCGTCAGCTCCGGGAAGCGCTCCTCCAACTGCTGCAGACGGGTCTGGGCCGACGGGCCGACGATCCGCGACCACAGCGCCCAGTTGCCGGCGACGTCGGGGTGCATGCGGGACGGATCGGGCGTCGCGGCGGCGTCCTGCCGCCCGGCGGGTCCGGTCATGGCTTCTCCTCCGGAAGATCGAGAGCGGCACCGGCGACGCGCATCACGCTGTCGCGGTCGCGCGCGTCGGCCGCGAGGACGCGGGAGACGGGGATGCCGTGTCGAGCGAGCACGGGGGCGAGATCGTGGCGGATGTCGCCGATCGCGTGCCCTGCCGCGTGGCTGACGGCGATCACGATCCGATGCTCGTCTCCGGAGAACACGTCCAGCCACTCCTCGGCGTCGGCTGCGAGGGTGTCGTGGTCCGCGCGCAGCCAGAGCAGCACCCGAGTGCCCGGCATCGAGACCCGCTGCCGGGCGGACGCGAAGCGCTCCTGCCCCGGGATGCCGACGAGCGCGATGGAGACCTCGGGCGTGGGCCGCCAGGTCCCGTAATCGAGGCCGACGGTCGTCGTCGTCTTCCCGTCGCCGCTCGCGAGCGACATCGGCACGTCGGTGTCCACCGGCGGGACATCGCTCAGGGCGCGGACCGCGGTCGTCTTGCCCGCGCCCACCGGACCGGCGAAGATCACGCGGTACCGCTGAGGCAGGTCGGTCCGTCGCCGACGCGTGCGCCTCATCGTCCGCTCCACGGGACCGCTCTTCCGCTGTCGCCCTCTCCCGAGGCCGCTCCCCACGGCCCCATGGATCACGCGCCGAGCGCGGCGACCCGGCGGTTCACCGAGGAGCGCAGCAGGGCGAGGTTCGTGGCCTGGCGATCGGCGGCCAGGTAGATGAACAGGTCGTCGTCGAGCACCTTGAGCAGGTGCAGCTGCGTGTTCAGCGTCAGCAGCATGTCCTCGAGCTCGCCCTCGATGCCGAGGGCGTCGATCGTGCGCTTCTTGTTCTTCACGATCTCGCTGTTGAACGCGCTGGCGACCTCGAGGTCGAAGTCCGGGCGGACGGAGCTCGAGGCGAGCGGCAGTCCCGATTCGAGGTCGACGATCGACGCTCCGATGAATCCGTTGATGTCGCGTTCGATGTCCGCCAGCAGCGCGTTGAGCTGATCTTGCGTGGCCATGGTTCTCCCCAGTCGTCTTCGTCGCGCGCAGCAGCGACCGCCCTGTGCGGTCGTCCCCGGCGCCGCGCGACCTGTGAAGTGTATAACGTTACTCGACGAGGAGGCCAGTCTCAGACCGAGGTCGCCGCGCGGAGGGCGATGCGCACCATGTCCCCGAACGTCTGCTCGCGCTCCTGGGCCGTGGTCTCCTCGCCGGTGACGATGTGGTCGCTGACCGTGCAGATCGCGAGCGCGCGGCGTCCGTGGAACGCGGCGAGCGTGTAGAGGCCAGCGGCCTCCATCTCGACGCCGAGGATGCCGTGCTGCACGAAGGGCGCGGTGAGCTCCGGCCGCGTGCTGTAGAACTGATCGCTCGAGAACAGCGGCCCCACGTGCACCGTGGACGACAGGGGCTCCCTCTCGCTCGCCTCCACCGCGGCGCGCAGCAGGGCGAAGTCGGCGAGGGGAGCGTAGTCGAGGCCGTGGAAGCGCACGCGGTTGATCCCGGAGTCGGTGCTCGCGCCGTTGGCGATGATGATGTCGCGCACCGCGAGCTTCTCCGTCAGCGCGCCGCACGACCCCACCCGGACGATCGTCTGCACGTCGTACTGGGTGAACAGCTCCGTCGCGTAGATCGCCATCGACGGCTGCCCCATCCCCGAGCCCTGGACGGAGACCCGATGCCCCTCCCAGGTGCCGGTGAAGCCCAGCATCCCGCGCGTCTCGGAGTACAGCTCCGCGTCGTCGAGGAAGGTCTCGGCGATCCACCTCGCCCGCAGCGGTCGCCGGGGAACAGCACGATGGGGGCGATCTGACCGGGTTCCGCGGCGATGTGCGTGCTCATCCGCTCAGCGTACTCAGCCCTCGCGACGGCGGACGATCTCCCCGATCCAGAGGGGTGCGAACGGCGAGGTGCAGCCCGGGGCCGTGGGGTAGTCGGCCAGGACCTGGAGCCGCTCGCCGATGTCCACCGCCCGTGCGCGCAGGTCCGGATGGAAGATGCCGATGTTCGCGAGGGTCTCGTTCATCGCCCACTGCAGGCGTGGTGGGGCCTGCTGCAGGTCGCGCTCGATGAGGTCGAGGAGGTGCGACAGGTCGAGGCCGTCGGCGTCCTTCGTCACCCGGCCCGTCGTGAGCGACCACGCGGCGGCGGCGACGGTGGGATCGGCGTCGTCGAACCAGCGCCGACGCAGCTCCTCGGCGAGGGGCGACTTCTTGAGGACGTAGTTGACGAACCAGTCGTTGACCTTGGGCGGACGGGTCTCACGCAGCATCGTGTCGAGCTCGTCGGCGGTGAAGTCGGCCGGGCGGCACACGAGCAGGGCCAGCAGCCGGGCGGACGTCTCGCCCGTCGCCCAGAGCTCCCGCGCGAGGGCCTGATCGGTCTTAATGCGCTTCGCGAGGGCGCGCATCCGGCTCAGGTTGATGCCGTGGTCGTCGCCGCGCTTCTCGTTCGCCGCGCGCTGCTTGGGGTCTTCCAGCGCCGCGAGCTCCGCCAGCGCCTCCTCCACTGTCATCCCGCCAGGGTAACCCCCGTCGACCGACCCCTTTCGGTGCGTCCCGGCCCCCTGCGGACGCACTTAGGGGGCCGGGAGGCGCGAAAGGGGGTGGGTCGGCGGGAGGTCAGTCCTCGTCGAGGAGCTCGCCGCGGATGCGACGGAGGTCTTCCATGAGGGAGCCGATGAGGATCCAGTGCTGCGAGGACGGCGGACGGATCACGAGCGGAGCCGTCAGAGCGGGGATCGCGGAGGTCAGCGGCTCGGGCTCCGCGGAGGGCGCCGTGGTCTGCACGGCGAGGCGCACGTCGTGTCCGGCGCGGCGGAGCTGCTCGGCGATCGCGGTCACCGCGGGCTCCTCGCCGAGCCGGTCGTCGTAGTGGTCGAAGTAGGCGCGGGTCATGCCGATGGTCTGCGTGACGATGGGCGAGAGCCGGTCGAGCAGCGCCTTCAGCTCCTGCAGGTCGGCACGATGGGTCGAACGCCGCGGGTTCAGCGTGAGCGACTCCTCCCCGGCGGCGATCGCGGCGGCGGCGGCATCCTTCATGGGCCGCAGCAGCCGCACCTCGACCATGAGCTCCTGGAGCCGCGCCGGCGTCTGCGGGGCGGGCAGGGCGTCCGCCAGGCGGTCGAGGCTCGCGGCGAGCTCCCGCCCGAGCAGCCCCACGTTCCGCCGCGCCGGCTCGACGAGCACCGGGGGCACGATCAGCGCGTTCACGACGATGCCGATCACCACCCCGATCAGGGTCTCCACGATCCGGGCGACCGCGTACTCCGGACTCGACGACCCCAGCGCCAGCACGAGCATCGCCGAGATCGCGACCTGGTTGCCGGTGCCGGGGGACGCCCGGAAGATCCACGCCACGAGCATCGCGACGACGATCGCCAGCAGCACGATCCAGCTCGGCGAGCCGAGGAGCAGGCCGAGCCCGACCGCGATGACGACCCCGACGATCACGCCGATGCTGCGCTCGAGCGCCTTCGACAGCGACTGGTTGACACTGGGCTGCACGACCAGGAGCGCGGCGATCGCGGCGAACACCGGCAGCTGCCCGGGGAAGACCCAGCCCGCGATCAGCCACGCGGCGATGGTCGCCGCGGCCGACTTCACCACCTGCAGCAGGGGGGAGCGCTGGGAGGCGCGGATCGCGGCGGGGATGCGCATGACCTCCACGGTAGTCGGGCCGATGTCAACCCCATCGCCCTTCTCGCGCCCAGCAGGCTGAATGGAGGCACACCAACGACGAACAAGTGAGGAGCATCCCCATGGTGCAGATCATCGAGACCATCGACGTCGACGTTCCCGTCCGCACGGCGTACAACCAGTGGACGCAGTTCGAGAGCTTCCCGAAGTTCCTCGACGAGGTCGTCTCCATCACGCAGATCGACGAGACCCACACGCACTGGAAGGTGAACGTGGGGGGCGCGGAGCGTGAGTTCGACGCCGAGATCACCGAGCAGCACCCGGATGAGCGCGTCGCGTGGAACAGCGTCGGCGGCGAGACCGAGCACGCGGGCGTCGTGACGTTCCACAAGCTCGACGACGACACCACGCGGGTGACCGTCCAGCTCGACTGGGCGCCGGAGGGGCTGCTGGAGAAGGTCGGTGCGCTGGTCGGCGCGGGATCCCATGCGGTGAAGAAGGATCTGAAGAACTTCAAGGAGTTCATCGAGGGCCGTGGCGTCGAGACCGGCGCCTGGCGCGGTGACGTGGACGCCTGACACCTCTGCGTCGAGGCCCGGGACCGCTGTCTGCGGCCCGGGCCTCGTCGCGTGCGGGGCTGCGGACGTCGGACGGGCGTGCTTGCATGGGCGCATGGACACGAGGGAGCGTCTGCGCGGCGAGGCGCGGGCCGTCGTCGCGACCGTGGTCTGCTTCGTCGGGGGAGCCCTCGCCGGAGCGCTGCTCCTCACCGGTCCGCCGCGGCCGCTGACCGGTGAGGGAGGCCTCGCGGTGCCCGCCGCGGGAGTCGCCGGCGGCATCGCGGCTCTGGCCTTCGTCATCAGCACGCTCCTGCACCGTCGGGGGGAGGCCGCGGGGATGCCGCGCTGGCAGCGGACGGTGTCTCGGCTCTCCGCCGCCGCGCTCACCGTGGCTTTCGGGGCCGTGACGGCGATGGGCGTGCTGCTCACCGCGGAGGTGCTCGCGGCGGGCCTGCGGGGTCTCGCGCTCGGAGCGATCGGCGGCGGGCTGCTCACGGGGGTCGCGGCGGCGGTCGGCGGACGACTCGCGTTCGGTGCGGGGATCGGTCTCCGGACCGCCGACCTCGCCGGACTCCTGTTCGGGTTCCTCGTGATCGGCACGCTGTTCGCGATGGTGACCGCCGTCGACCCGCGGTGGTGGGAGGAGAACTTCTCGCAGCTCGGGGTGGGCTGGGCGTTCAACGGCACCCTGGTCGTGGCCGGGCTGCTGGTCGCCACCGTCGGCGCGTACATCGGGCGCGACCTGCACCGGCTGCGCGGCGACGACGCGCTGTCCCGGATCGCGACCGTGGTCGTGCTGTGGGCCGCGGCCGGACTCGCGCTCGCCGCCGTCGGGCTCCTGCCGCTGTACCGGGCCCCCGTTCCGCACGACATCGCTGCCGTCGCGGCGCTGCTCCTCTTCCTCGGGGCTGCCGCCGCGACGACGCTGACCGTCCCCGGCCGGCCCCTGGCCCTCGTGGTGACCTCCGTCGCGGTGGGGGTGCTCGTGGTCGCGGCCGTGCTGCTGTGGTGGCCGCTCGGCTTCTTCCCGGTGACCGCGGTGGAGGCGGTCGTCGTCGGGCTCGGGCTGCTGTGGATGACGACGCTCGTGCGGGTGCTCGCGATCCTCGTACCGGAGGGGACCCGTCCGTCCGCGCGGCCCTCCCTCTGGCAGGGCAGGCAGTCGCGCGAGCTCAGGCGGGTTCGCGCGCCAGGAGCCTGATGCGGCGTGAGGGCCTGTGTCGGCATAGGGAAGGAAGGGCGGAGGGAACGCGGAAGATAGGGCATCCGTCCGATGTGGAGGGGGCACCTCAGAGCGGAGTGTAGGGATACACCGAACCGTCGAGGAGACATCATGTTCGACCACCCGTACCTCAGCCATCAGGTCACCGTCTTCGAGCAGGAGCAGATCGAACGCGCGGTCGCCCGGCGCCGGATGCTCCTGGAGCACGCGGATCAGATCGTGCCGCGTCCGGCGGGTCCGCTGCGTCGGCTCCTGCGCCGCCTCGCACGCCGGGGAACGGCGGTGCCGCGGGCGTCCCACGCGGGAGCGTGCGATCCGGTCGTCGCCCGATGACGGACGGCGTCGTGCTGTCGTTCCCCGGCCCTCCGGATGTCCGGGGGGAGTGGCACGATGGGTCCATGGCCCCAGCCCCCTCCGCCGCGATGGTCGGGCGTGACGCCGAGATCGCCGGGATGCGCCGCCTGTTCGACGGCGTACGCCAGGGCGTGCCCGCCGCGCTGCTCGTCGAGGGCGAGGCCGGGATCGGCAAGACCCGGCTGGTGCGGGAGTTCGGCACCGAGATCGCGAGCGCGGCAGACGTGCACGTCGGCTGGTGCCTCGACCTCGGCGCCTCGCGTGCGCCGTTCGGGCCCCTCGCGGGCATCCTCCGCTCGCTCGTGGAGCGGCTGGGAGCCGAGCGCGTGCGTGAGGCGGTCGGCGTGGGCGTCGAGGCGCTCGGCATGCTGCTGCCCGAGCTCGTCGACGCCCCCGCCGCCCGCGACCGCACCAGTCCGGAACGCCTGCGCGACGCGATCGCCTCCCTCATCGAGGCCGCCACGGAGCTGGCGCCGCAGGTCATCGTCGTCGAAGACCTGCACTGGGCCGATGACTCGACCCTCGCGATCCTCTCCTTCCTCCTGCGCACGCTCGACCGCGGCCGCCTGCTGCTGCTCATCACCTGCCGCACCGACGACGTGCGCCGAGGCGACGCGGTGAGCCGGTTCATCGGCGAGGCCACGCGCGCACGACTGCTCGAACGGATGACGGTGTCGCGTCTCGACGACCATGCCGTCGGCGAGCTCGTCGCGCAGATCACGGGACGTGCGCCGACCGCGACGGCGCTGGAGCGGCTGCAGGTCCGGGCGGAGGGCGTCCCCTTCTTCGTGGAGGAGATCGCCGGGTGCGCCCAGGGGCCCCTGCCGGAGAGCCTGCGCGACCTCCTGCTCGCCCGGTTCGACCGTCTCGGAGACGATGCGCGCCGCGTGGTGCAGGTCCTGTCCGGCGCCGAGCGGCCGCTCACGGATCCGCTGCTGCTGCGTCTCGTCGAGCTTCCGGAGGATCGGGTCGACGACGCCGTCCGCGAGGCCGTGCGCAGCGGCATCGTCGTCGTCGGCGAAGACGACTACCGGTTCAGGCACGCGCTGCTGCGCGAGGCCGTGCACGACGATCTGCTGCCCGGAGAGCGCGCGCGTCTGCACCGCGCCTACGCCGAGGTGCTGGACGAGGACGGCGGCGGCGACACGGCGGCCCTGGCCCACCATTGGCAGCTCGCGCAGGACGATCGTCGCGCCATCGCGTCCGCCGCCGACGCCATGCGGCAGGCCAAGGCCCAGTACGCCTTCGCCAGTGCGGCGCGGTTCGGGGAGCTCGTCCTCGAACTCTGGCCGCTCGTGCCGGACGCGGAGGAGGCGACAGGATTCGCACGTCTCGACCTCCTCCACGTGCTCGGGTCGGTCCTCCGCAACGCCGGTGACGGCGAGCGGGCGCTGGCGGTCGCCAATGTCGCGGTGAGCGAGGTCGACCCGGCGACGGTCGACCCGCGGCTGCACGCGCGCCTGCTCCGCAACAAGGCGCTGTATCTCGTCAATCTCGGGCGCCTCGGGGCCATCCCGCTCCTCCAGGAGGCGCTCGCGCTCGCGGAGCGCGTCGACGACGAGGCGTTCCGCGCGGAGCTGCTGAATCAGCTGGCGAGCCGTCGCATGATCGCGGGCGATCGCGAGGAGGCGATCCGGCTCGCCGACGAGGCGGAGCGTCGGGCCGCGGGCGCCGCGACGACGGATCAGCTCTCGATCGCCGCGAACGTCCGCGGCGGGTCGCTGGCCCATCTCGGCCGGGTCGCGGCTGGGGTGCGCGAGTACGAGCGTGCGCGCGACCTCGCCGCCGGATCGACGGCCGAGATGCGCTACCGCGTCAACTACTCCGACCTGCTGACGCTGCTGGGCCGCTACCGGGAGGCCGTCGCCGTCGCCGAGGAGGGGCTGCGCCGGGCTCGTGAGCTCCGCGTCGAGCGCACCTCGGGTTCGATCATGGCGCAGAACATGATCGTGCCGTTGCTCGAGCTCGGCGAGATCGACCAGGTCGAGGACATGCTGGCCCGGGACTTCCTGCAGGGCACGCTGCGGGTGTTCCGGATGTACGTGAGCATGACCAGGGTGCGGGTGCTCGCCTGGCGGGGCCGGGCCGCGGAGGCCGCGGAGACCCTGCAGGAGTGGCTGCCGGCGTTCGAGGAGACCGGAGTCTCGGAGCGGCAGATCTGGTACGACCGGATCACGATGCAGGTCGCCGTCGCCGAGAGTCAGGGCGACCTCCGCGGGGCGCTCGACGTGATCGGGGAGATGCTGGAGGACGACCGGCCGGCGTTGCTGCATCAGCGGCGGCTGCTCCTGGAGGCGGGCGCCCTCGTGACGGCGCTGCGTGCGGGCGGGGCCGACGTCGATGCGGCGGTCGCGGCTGTGCGGACGGCCTGGGAGGCGCAGCCGCCGGAGCTGCAGGACGACGCGTGGTCGACGGTGCTGCACGCCCTGCTCGACCCGAGTCCGGCCGCGGTCGACGAGGCGCTGCGGTGCGCGGACGGCGACGACGTGCCGGTCACCTTCCGTGTGGTGCTGCGGCTCGAGCGGGCCCGGCTGCACGTCGCCGACGGAGAGCGCGCCGAGGCCGCTGCCGTGCTGACGGCGGCGACGGAGATCGCCGAGGGGCTCGGCCATGTGCCGCTGCAGAAGGCTCTGGCGGGGTTCGGCGAGGCGGCAGGGCTGCGTCCGACCGGGCCCCGCGAGGCCGCCGACGCGGAGCAGCTGACGGCCAGGGAGCGGCAGGTGCTCGCCCTCATCGCGGAGGGGCTGAGCAACCGCCAGATCGGGGAGCGCCTGTTCATCAGCGTGAAGACCGTCAGTGTCCACGTCTCGGCGGTGCTGCGGAAGCTCGGCGTGAGCACGCGCACCGAGGCGGCGCTCGCCCATCGCACGGCCGAAGAGGGGGAGTCCCGTCAGTCCGCCGTGGTAGCGTGACCGAGCATGCATGTCGGATCATCGGCATGATGCAGGCCGCGTGAGCGGCCGGTCAACAGAAAGTAGAAAACACATGGCCACTGGCACTGTGAAATGGTTCAACGCAGAGAAGGGCTTCGGCTTCATCGCTCCCGATGACGGCACCGAAGACCTCTTCGCCCACTACTCGGCTATCGCCGGCTCCGGTTTCAAGGAGCTCCGCGAGAACCAGAAGGTCGAATTCGACGCTGAGCGTGGCCCCAAGGGCATGCAGGCGGCGAACATCCGCGCTCTCTGAGCGTGCGCTGACTTCCTGAAGCCGGCCGGATCCGTACGGGTCCGGCCGGCTTTTCGCTGCCCCGGCACCTTCGAATCGCCCACTTTGCGGCATCCGGGCGCCGGATGGGACAAGGTGAGCGATTCGAAACGGGAGTGAGGGCGCCCTAACCTCCGTGTTAGATTAGGCGAGGCTTACCAAAGGCCGGACGCTCTCGCGTCGACACCCCATCTCCCATCCCGAAGGGAACGCCTGTGCGCACCTCTCGACTCCTCGCCCTCGGCGCAGCTGCCGCGCTCGCCGTGACGCTGTCCGCCTGCTCGTCCTCCGCGCCGGAGTCGACCGCGACCACCGGGGGCAACCCGGCCTCCGACGACGCGTTCCCCGTCACCATCGAGCACGTCTACGGCGAGACGACCATCGACGAGAAGCCCGAGCGCGTGGCGACGATCGCGTGGGCGAACCACGAGGTGCCGCTGGCCCTCGGCATCGTCCCGGTCGGCATGAGCAAGGCCACCTGGGGCGATGACGACGACAACGGCATCCTCCCCTGGGTCGAGGAGAAGCTCGATGAGCTCGGCGGCGAGACCCCGGTGCTCTTCGACGAGACCGACGGCATCGACTACGAGGCCGTGGCCGACACCGCTCCCGACGTGATCCTCGCCGCCTATTCCGGCCTCACGCAGGAGGAGTACGACACGCTTTCCAAGATCGCGCCGGTCGTCGCCTACCCCGACGTCGCGTGGGGCACCTCCGTCGACGACATGGTCGAGATGAACGCCAAGGCCCTGGGGCTCGAGGCCGAGGGCGAGGCCCTGATCGAGGACCTGCACGCCGACGCCGACGCCGCCCTCGCGGCCAACAGTGCACTCGAGGGCAAGAAGGTGCTCTTCGCCTACTTCGACCCGAGCGACCTCAGCCAGATCGGCTACTACACCGCGGCCGACACTCGCCCCGGGTACCTGCACGACCTCGGCCTGCCGCTCCCCGCGATCGTCGAGGAGAACGCGGACAGCGACCAGTTCTACCTGCAGGTGAGCGCCGAGGAGGCGCAGAAGTTCGACGACGTGGACGTGCTGGTGACCTACGGCGACGACTCCACCCTGGCCACGCTGCAGGCCGACCCGCTGCTGTCGAAGATCCCCGCCATCGCGGAGGGCCGCGTCGCGATCCTCCCGGACGCCACGCCCATCGCCGCATCGGCGAACCCGTCGGCGCTGTCGATCCCGTGGGGTCTCGAGGACTACCTGGCCATCCTCGCCGCGCCGCTCGCGAAGTAAGCTCCGCGTCCGCCCCCCAGCGGAGAGTCGTCGTGATCTCAGCACCCGTCCTCGCGTCGGACGCCGCCACCCTGCGGCGTCCGACGGTGGTGCGCACCCTCTGGCTGCTCGCCGGGGTCGGAGTGATCCTCGTGCTCGTCGTGCTCTCGGTGTCGTTCGGGGTGCGCGCGGTCACGCTCGACGACATCGCCGCGGCGCTCTCCGGCCAGACCGACACGATCGCGCAGGCCGCGGTCGTCAAGCGCATCCCCCGCACCGTGCTCGCGCTCCTCGTGGGGGCGGCCCTCGCGCTCGCCGGGGCGACCATGCAGGCCGTCACGCGCAACCCCGTGGCCGACCCCGGCATCCTGGGGGTCTCGAACGGCGCCTCCTTCGCGGTCGTCCTCGGCATCGCGTTCTTCGGACTCAGCAACCCCTACGGGCAGATGGCCTTCGCGATCGTCGGCGCCGCGGCCGCCGCCGTCTTCGTGTACACCGTCGGCTCCCTCGGTCGCGGCGGAGCCACCCCGCTCAAGCTGGCCCTCGCGGGGGCGGCGACCTCCGCCGCGTTCGCCTCGCTCATCAGCGCGGTCATGCTGCCGCGGGTCGACCTGCTGCAGACGTTCCAGTCGTGGCAGATCGGCGGCGTCGGCGGGGCGGAGTGGCCGCGGATCGCGATCACCGCCCCGGTCCTCGCGGTCGGCGCCCTCATCTGCTTCCTGTGCGCCCCGGGCATGAACTCCCTCGCGCTCGGCGACGACATGGCCAAGGGCCTCGGCGAGCACGTGCTGCGCACCCGGATGCTGTCGGCCCTCGGCGCGGTCATCCTCGCCGGCGCGGCGACGGCCATCGCGGGACCGATCGGGTTCGTCGGGCTCATCGTCCCGCACATGTGCCGGATGCTCGTCGGTACCGACCACCGCTGGCTGCTGCCCTTCTCGGCCCTCGCCGGCGCGGCGCTGCTCACCGCGAGCGACATCGTCGGCCGCGTGATCTCGCCGTCGTCCGAGGAGATCCAGGTCGGCATCATCACCGCGATCATCGGGGCGCCGTTCTTCATCTGGATCGTCCGCCGACAGAAGGTGCGGGAGCTGTGAGCACGACCGAGCACACCCTCGTCCGCGGCGACGAGTCCGCCGCCGCCCGCACCGCGCGCATCATCGCCGGCCGCCGGGCACGCCACCGCCGTCATGCCGTGGTCACGCTCGCCCTCGGGGTCGTCGTGATCGTGCTGTTCGTCGTGGCGCTCATGGTCGGCAACACGTTCTACCCGCTCGACGAGGTCATCCGCGTGATCCTCGGCGAGACGGTGCCCGGTGCGTCGTTCACCGTCGGCGACCTGCGCCTGCCGCGCGCCGTCCTCGCGATCCTCACGGGCCTCGCGTTCGGCATGGCGGGCGTCACCTTCCAGACCATGCTGCGCAACCCGCTCGCCTCGCCGGACATCATCGGCATCTCGAACGGCGCCGGCGCCGCCGCGGTGTTCGGCATCGTCGTGCTCTCGCTCAACGGCCCTGCCGTCTCGCTCCTCGCGCTCGTCGGCGCCCTCGTGACGGCGCTGGCGATCTACCTCCTCGCCATCAAGGGCGGCTTCGCGGGCACCCGCCTCATCCTCATCGGGATCGGCGTCGCGGCGATGCTGCAGAGCGTCATCTCCTACCTGCTGTCCCGGGCCGCGAACTGGGACATCCAGACCGCGATGCAGTGGCTCACCGGCAGCCTCAACAACGCGTCCTGGGAGCGGGTGCTGCCGATGGCGATCGCCGCCGCGATCCTCGTGCCGCTGCTGCTCTCGCAGGGGCGGGCGCTGGGCACGCTCCAGCTCGGCGACGACTCCGCCGCGGGGCTCGGCGTGCGGGTCACCGCCACGCGCCTCGTCTTCATCCTCGGCGCCGTGGCCCTCCTCGCCTTCGCGACCGCCGCCACCGGGCCGATCGCGTTCGTCGCGTTCATGGCCGGACCCATCGCCGCGCGGCTCACCGGTCCCGGCGCCACGCTGCTGCTGCCCAGCGGCCTCGTCGGGGCGGTGCTCGTGCTCGGCGGCGACCTCATCGCCCAGTTCGCGCTCGGCGCGCGCTACCCGGTCGGCGTGGTCACCGGCGTCGTCGGCGCGCCGTACCTCATCTATCTGCTCATCCGCACCAACCGCACCGGAGGCTCGCTGTGACCGCCGCCCACCGCCTGTCCGCCGAGGGGGTCACCCTCTCGTACGGCGACCGCACCGTCGTCGAGGGCCTCGACCTGCAGATCGCGCCGGGGAAGATCACCACGATCGTCGGCGCGAACGGCTGCGGCAAATCGACGCTGCTGCGCGCCCTCGCCCGGCTGCTGTCCCCGGGGGACGGGGAGGTCGTGCTCGACGGGAAGTCGATCCATGCCCGGCCCACGAAGGAGGTCGCGCGCATCCTCGGCCTCCTGCCCCAGTCGCCCGTGGCCCCCGAGGGCATCGCCGTCGCCGACCTCGTCGGTCGCGGGCGTCACCCCCACCAGCGGGCCCTGTCGCGGTGGAGTGCGCACGACTACGAGGTCGTCGCCGACGCCCTGGACGCGACCGGCATCAGCGACCTCGCCGACCGCAGCGTGGACGAGCTCTCCGGCGGTCAGCGGCAGCGCGTCTGGATCGCGATGGCCCTCGCGCAGGAGACCGACATCCTGCTGCTGGACGAGCCGACGACGTTCCTCGACGTCGCCCACCAGGTCGAGGTGCTCGACCTGCTCACCGACCTCAGCGTGGCCCGCGGCACCACGATCGTCATGGTGCTGCACGACCTCAACCTCGCCGCGCGCTACGCCGACGAGCTGGTCGCCATGAAGGACGGCCGCGTGCACGCGATCGGCGCCCCGCAGGACATCGTCACCGCCGAGCTCGTGCAGGAGGTCTTCGGCCTCCCCAACCAGATCACCATCGACCCGGTCTCCGGCAAGCCGATGGTCACCCCCATCGGAAGGCATCATGTCCGCTGAATCCACCACGACCGAGCGCCCGACCTACATCCTCACCCGCGCCGAGGTGCGCGCCGTCTCCCGCGTCTCCCCGTCGTTCGTGCGGGTGACGCTCGGCGGCGAGGAGCTCAGCGAGCTGGGGACGCCGGGGGAGGTGTATGACAGCCGGGTCAAGCTCGTCTTCCCGCCCGCGTCCGGCGTGCTCGCCGAGATCGACCGGTCGACGTACGACTGGTGGGGCTCGTACCTGTCCGTCCCGGAGGAGGAGCGCGGCTCGATGCGCACCTACTCCGTGCGCGAGCTGCGGGTCGACGACGACGGCCGCACCGAGGTCGACATCGACTTCGTGCTGCACCTGGAGCCGGGGCTCACCGGTCCGGCGTCTCGGTGGGCGAGCACGGCCGCGGTGGGCCAGGAGCTGTGGCTGGTCGGCCCGCGTCGGGGCGTCGTCGCGCACGGCGGCGCGGAGTACGCCCCGGGGGCGGCGACCTCGGTGGTCCTCGTCGGGGATGAGACCGCGGCCCCCGCCATCGCCCGCATCCTGGAGGACGCCCCGCGCGACCTCCGCGGCACGGCGTTCATCGAGGTGCCGTCGCCCGCGGATGTCCTCGCGATCGACGTTCCGGCGGGGGTGGACGTGCACTGGCTGCCGCGCGACGCCGGCGAGCCGCACGGGTTCCGCCTCATCCCCGCGGTGCTCGAGCACCTGGGCGACGACGATGCCGGGGACGAGATCCGCGTCACCGACATCGAGGGGGAGGACCTCCTCTGGGAGACCCCCGAGTACTCGAGCCTGGGAGAGGAGATCGCGCCCGACGACGCGGCCGGCCGCTACTTCTGGATCGCGGGCGAGAGCGGTGTCGTGACGACGCTGCGTCGGCACCTCGTGAAGGACCTCGGGATCGACCGCGCGCAGGTCGCGTTCATGGGCTACTGGCGCCGCGGCGTCGCGATGCGGGGCTGAGATGACCGACGCCATCGATCGCCACAGCCTCGCGGGGGAATCCCTCGTCCTCGGCTACGGCCGCACCCGGGTCGTGCACGACGTCTCCCTGCGCCTCGCGCCGGGCCGGGTGACCGCGCTGATCGGACCGAACGGCAGCGGCAAGTCGACCGTCCTCCGCGCCCTCGCGCGGCTGCACCGCATCGAGGCGGGGACCGTGAGCGTCGGCGGCGCGGAGTCGCGCGACGCCGCCACCCTCTCCGCCAAGGAGTTCGCGAAGACCGTCGCGATGCTGTCGCAGTCCCGGCCGCACCCCTCCGGGATCGAGGTCGCCGACGTGGTCGCCTACGGCCGCCATCCGCACCGCGGGCGGTTCTCCGGCGTGAGCGACGCCGACCGTGCCGCCGTGGCGCGCGCCCTCGCCCTCACCGGCCTGTCCGCGATGGCCGCCCGTCCGGTCGACCAGCTCTCCGGCGGCGAGCTGCAGCGCGTCTGGCTGGCGACCGCACTCGCCCAGGACACCGGGGTGCTGCTGCTCGACGAGCCGACCAACCACCTCGACCTGCGCTACCAGGTGGAGACCCTCGATCTGGTGCGGGAGCTCGCCGACGACCACGGCACCGCGCTCGGCGTCGTGCTGCACGACCTCGACCACGCCGCCTCGGTCGCCGACGACGTCGTGCTGATGCACCGCGGCCGGGTCCACTCGGCGGGGGCTCCCGCCGAGGTGCTCACCGGCGAGAACCTGTCGCACGTGTACGGACTGCGCATCGACACCGCCCTCGACGAGGAGACCGGCCTGGTGCGGGTGCGTCCGCGCGGCCGCCACCACGGTCGCCTCCGCGCCCCCTCCGCCTCCTGATCCCGACCCCTGAAGGAACCACCGATGAAGAAGACCCCCCTCGCCGTGCTCGCCCTCGGCGGCGCCCTCACCCTCGCGCTCGCCGGCTGCGGCACCACGCAGACGCCGTCCGCCGAGGGGTCCGACGCCCCGACCTCGACGAGCGCGGGCTGCACGGACGACACCACGAGCACCTCGACCGGGGCGGTCTCCGTCACCGACGATCTCGGCCGCACGGTGGAGCTCGACAAGCCGGCCGAGCGGATCGCGGTGCTCGAGTGGCAGCAGATTGAGGACGCCCTGTCGCTGTGCGTGACGCCGGTCGCGGTGGCCGACGCCGAGGGGTACAGCACCTGGGTCACGGCGGAGGAGCTGCCGGAAGGCGTCGTGGACGTGGGCACCCGTCAGGAGCCGAACCTGGAGACGCTGTTCGGCACCGATCCCGACCTCGTGATCGTCGAGGTCAACGCCGCGGACGACCCCATCGTCGCGCAGCTCGAGGCTTACGACGTGCCCGTGCTCGCGACGATCGGCGCCGATGCGAAGGACCCGATCGCCAAGATGCTGAACACCTTCGACCTCATCGCGCAGGTCACCGGCCGCGAGGAGCGGGCCGACGTCGTCACCGAGGAGTTCCAGGACCACCTCGACACCGCGAAGGCCGAGCTCGCCGACCGCGACCTCGCCACGACCGACTTCGTGTTCTTCGACGGCTGGGTCGACGGCGGCAACGTGGCGCTGCGTCCGTTCGGCCAGGGCTCGCTCGTCGGCGAGGTGGGCGAGGAGCTCGGGCTGACGAACGCCTGGACCGGTGAGGTCGACCCCGTGTACGGCCTCGGACAGACCGATGTCGAGGGCATGACGACGGTCGGCGACGCGAACCTGTTCTACACCGGCACCGCGGACCCGGATTCCGAGAGCTTCGTCGACGCCCTCGCGGACAACCCCGCCTGGACCTCGCTCCCCGCGGTGGCGGAGGACCGCCTGACCGCGTTCCCGGCCGGTATCTGGACCTTCGGGGGTCCGCGCTCGACCGCGCAGATCATCGACGGCTACCTGGAGGTGCTCTCCAAGTGACGGAGACCCTCCGCCTCGACGACACGACGGCGACCGCGGAGCCCGACGCCCCGGCGTCCGCCGTCCCCGTGGGGGCGGAGGGTCGGAAGCCCGCGGTGTGGACGGGCGTCGGTGTGCTCGTCGCTCTCGCCGTCGTGCTGGTCGCGGTCGCCTGCTGGCACCTCACCCAGGGCACGAGCGGCGCGGTGTTCGCCGACACCGACGTCCTCTGGGGCTCGCGGGTGCCGCGGCTCGCCGCCGGTGTCGCGGTGGGCGTGGCCCTCGGGGTCGCCGGCATCCTGCTGCAGTCCCTCGCCCGCAATGCCCTTGCGTCGCCGGACACGCTGGGCGTGACCGCCGGGGCCTATCTCGCCGTCACGGCGCTCGCCGCATTCGGGATCGCCGTGCCGGTGTGGGCCTCCGGGGCGGTGGCGTTCGCGGGCGGCATCGTCGCCGCGGGCATCGTGCTCGGTCTCGCCGGCGGGGCGGGGTCGTCCACGACCCGCCTCATCCTCGCGGGCTCCGCGCTGGCGCTCGCCTTCCAGGCCGCGACCTCGACGCTGCTCATCCTGTTCGACGAGGAGACCAAGGGACTGCTCGCCTGGGGGAGCGGGAGCCTGTCGCAGCTCGGACTCACCGCGTTCCTCCAGGCGGCGCCGGTCGTCGTGGTCGTCACGGTGCTGGCCCTCGTGCTCGCGCGGCGCCTGGACATCCTCACGCTGGGGGACGACACCGCCTCGTCGCTCGGCGTGCCGATCCGGTCGACCAGGACCATCGGGATCCTGCTCGCGGTCACCCTCACGGCGGTCGCGGTGACGCTCGCCGGGCCGATGGGATTCGTGGGGCTGTGCGCGCCGGTGCTCGCGCGGCTGCTGACGCGGGTGGTGCCGAGCCTGAACCGCCACGTGCTGCTGATCCCCGCGGCGGGCTCCTCGGCGCCCTCGTCGTCATCCTCTCCGACGCCCTCCTGCGCGCGCTCATCGGCGCGGAGGCTGCGATCCTCATCCCGACCGGCGTCGCGACGACGCTGCTCGGCGCGATCGTGCTCGTGCTCATGGCCCGGCGCCTCCGCGACGCCGGTCCCACGCGCGAGCCTCCGCGGGTGCGCTTCGGCGTCCGCAGCCGCCTGCGCTTCCGGATCACCCTCGCCCTCGTCGCCCTCGGCCTGGTCGGGGTGCTCCTGCTCGGACTGCTCGCCGGGCACACCTGGCTGCTCACCGGCGACATCGCGCTGTGGCTGCAGAGCCAGGCTCCCGCGCCCATCGCCTTCGCCCTCGACGAGCGCGCGCCGCGGATCGTGGCCGCCGTGGTCGCCGGCGCCGCGCTCGCCCTCTCCGGCGCCGTGATCCAGGGGGTGAGCCGCAACCCGCTCGCCGACCCGGGCATCCTCGGCGTCACCGGCGGCGGCGGGCTCGGCGCGGTGCTGGTGATCACGAGCATCACGTCGTCGACGGGCGGGATGATCGCGGGAGCCGTCACGGGCTCGCTGCTCGCCTTCGCCCTCGTCTACCTGCTGTCGTGGCGGGGAGGCCTGAACGCGGACCGGTTCCTGCTGATCGGCATCGGGGTCTCGTACTTCACGGTCTCCCTCACGACCTTCCTCCTGCTGCGGTCGAACCCGTGGGACACCCCGAAGATCTACACCTGGCTCTCCGGCACGACCTACGGGCGTGTGTGGGAGCAGGTCGTCCCGCTGGCGATCGTCCTCGTGATCGCGGTGCCGTTCGTGGTGATGAGTCGCCGGGAGCTCGACGTGCTGTCGCTCGATGAGGACACGCCGCGACTGGTCGGCATCCGGCTGGAGCCCGTCCGGTTGACGCTGCTGCTGGTGGCGGCCGTCCTGGCGGCGCTGAGCGTGACGGCGATCGGGGTCATCGGCTTCGTGGGGCTGGTGGCGCCGCATGCCGCGCGGGCACTGGTGGGCGCACGGCACTCGCGGGTGATCCCGACGGCGGTGCTCCTCGGCGGGCTGCTCGTCGGCATCGCGGACACGATCGGCCGGACGGTGATCGCCCCCGCGCAGCTTCCGGCGGGTCTCGTGGTCGCGCTGATCGGCGCCCCGTACTTCGTCTGGCTGCTCTGGCGCTCCCGCTGACCCGCTTCGAATCGCGCAAATGGCCCCATTCCCGGAGGAAATGGGGCCATTTGGGCGATTCGAACGGGGTTACCGGGCCAGGAACTGCGTCAGCGCGGCGTTGACCTCGTCGGCGTGGGTCCAGAGGAGGCCGTGCGGGGCGCCCTCGACCTCGACGTACTCGGCCTCGGGCACGGCCTGGCGGAAGCGGCGGGCGGTCGCGTCGATCGGCAGGATGTTGTCCTTCGTGCCGTGCAGGATGAGGGTGGGCTTGCCGGCGGCGGCCACGGCCTTCACGTCGTCGCGGAAGTCCTCGATCCAGGTCGGGACCACGGCGTACGCGGCGACCGGGGCGCTGGTGACGGAGAGGTTCCAGTTCGCGTCGACGACCTGCTGGCTGATGCGCGTGCCGAGGTTCTCGTCGAGGTTGTAGAAGTCCGTGTAGAACTGGGTGAACCAGGCGTAGCGGTCGCCCTTGGCGGCGGCCTCGATCCCGTCGAAGACCTCCTGCGGCACGCCTTCCGGGTTGTCGTCGCGCTGCACGAGGAAGGGCTCGAGCGACGCGAGGAAGGCGAGCTTCGCGACGCGCTCGTGACCGTAGCGGCCGACGTAGCGGGCGAGCTCGCCGGTGCCCATGGAGAACCCGACGAGCACGACGTCGCGGAGGTCGAGGGTCTCGAGCACCGTGTTCAGGTCGGCGGCGAAGGTGTCGTAGTCGTAGCCGGAGCCGACCTTGGAGGACTGCCCGAAGCCGCGGCGGTCGTAGGTGATGACGCGGTACCCCTGGGCGAGGAGCTCGCGGGTCTGGCGCTCCCAGCTGTGGCCGTTGAGCGGATAGCCGTGGATCAGGACGACGGGCTGGCCGCTGCCCTGGTCTTCGTAGTAGAGCTCGATCGGGGTGGTGTTCTCGGTGCCGACGGTGATGTAACCCATGATGTGTTCCTTTCGGTGCCGGTGAGAACGATCGTTCTCGCCTGATGTGATCAATCTAGAGAACGTTCGTTCTCGTGTCAAGTAGACTTCTGGACATGACCGAAGACGAGGCCCGCGAACGCATCCTCTCCGCCGCGGAGGAGCTGTACTACCGCAAGGGCTACGCGGCGGTCGGCATGGACGAGCTGCGGGCTGCCGCCGGGGTGTCGCTGCGGCGCGTGTACTCGCTGTTCCCGGCGAAGACCGACATCGTCGCCGCGGTGCTCACCCGGAAGCACGCCGAGTGGGAGCAGGGGCTCACGGCGGCCGTAGCGCAGAGCGGCGACGACCCGCGCGCCCGCCTCCTCGCGGTCTACGGCTACCTGGAGGACTGGTTCTGCAGCGACGGGTTCCGGGGCTGCGCCTTCATCAACGCGTTCGGCGAGCTCGGGGGAACGAGCCCCGAGGTGGCCGCGATCGTCCGCGCGCACAAGGCCTCGTTCCAGCAGTACATGGCGGAGCTCGTCGCGGACACCGGTGCCCCGGCGGGTCTGGCCGCCCAGCTCTCTCTCCTCGCGGAGGGCGCGCAGAGTACCGCGGCGATCGGCGCGGACCCGGAGGCCGCCGTGCACGCGCGCCGCGCCGCCGAGGTCCTGATCGACGCCGCCCTCGCTCCGGCCTGACGCCCCCACTCGCTAACTTGGTTAGCGAAATGGGGAGGTCCTGTCAAGGCCACTGCTTTCCGCGCCCGCCCCGCGTAGGGTGCGGGCATGGAGACCTCGACGAAGGGCATCGCCCGCCAGAGCCTCGTGATCGCCGCCGCCGTGTTCATGCTGATCGCCGCGGCCATCGGCGCCGGAGCATTCGGCGGGGACTCCGTCGACGAGCTCCAGAACGGGGCGCTCTCGGCGCAGGGCTCGTACCTCGCCCCGGCCGGGCCGGCGTTCTCGATCTGGTCGCTCATCTACCTCGGACTCCTCGCCTACACCGTGTGGCAGGCCCTCCCCGCGCAGCGCCAGGACGAGCGTCAGCAGGCGGTCGGCGGCTGGATCGCCCTCTCCCTGGTCCTCAACGGCCTCTGGCTGGTGACCGCGCGGTACCTGACGCTGTGGCTCACCGTGCTCGTGATCGCGCTGCTGCTCGCGACGCTCGCGCGCATCATCGTGCTCCTCGGCCGGTACCCCGCCCGCTCCCTCGCCGACCGCCTCCTCACCGACGGCGCGAACGGCCTGCACTTCGGCTGGGTCACGATCGCGACGGTCGCCAACACCGCTGCCTGGCTCACGCAGACCGTCCCGGAGATCGGGGCGGATGCCCCCGACGCCTGGGCCGTCGCCGTGCTCGTCGTCGTGCTGGTGATCGGCGCCGCATCGGCCTGGTTCACCGGCCGCCTCGCCCCGGCGCTGGCGACAGCCTGGGGGCTGAGCTGGCTCGCGATCGGGCGTCTCACGGGCGAGCCGGAGAGCACGCCGACCGCCGTCACCGCGATCATCGTCGCCGTCCTGCTCGTCGTCGTCGGCGTCGTGGCCGTCCTCCGCCGGCGGCGCCGCGCCGGCACGCACGACCGCGCGCCGCTCGGTCGCTAGAGCACCAGTCGGTAGCCCATCCCCGACTCGGTGAGGAGGTGGACGGGCGCCGAGGGTTCCCGCTCCAGCTTCTTGCGGAGCTGCGACATGTACAGCCGGAGATAGCCGGAGTCGGACACCTGCGCGCTGCCCCAGATCTCCTTGAGGAGATCCTGCCGGGTCACCAGCGCGCCCGGGTGCCGTGCGAGGTGCTCGAGCATCCGCCACTCGGTCGGCGTGAGGTGCACACGGGTGCCGGCGCGGGTCACGGTCTTCGTCGCGAGGTCTACGACGACATCCCCGAACGCGACCACG
Source organism: Microbacterium sp. CFSPD4_SD4 (assembly GCF_057364585.1). NCBI lineage: Bacteria > Bacillati > Actinomycetota > Actinomycetes > Micrococcales > Microbacteriaceae > Microbacterium > Microbacterium sp. CFSPD4_SD4. The sequence goes on along the minus strand of NZ_JBNFOC010000007.1, from coordinate 53,305 downwards.
GACTCCCCGTTCGCGGCGACCGCGCGGCGGGAGAGCGCCCGGAGCCGGGCCAGCAGTTCATCCACCTGGAAGGGCTTCGTGACGAAGTCGTCCGCCCCCGCGTCCAGCGCCTCGACCTTGTCGGCCGAGCCCGTCCGCCCCGACACGACGATGATGGGCACGCTCGTCCAGCCGCGGAGGGCCTGGATCACCTCGATGCCGTCGAGCCGGGGCATGCCGAGGTCGAGCATGATGAGGTCGGGGTGAGTCTGCGCCGCGGCGGCGATCGCGGCGGCGCCATCGGCGGCCACGACGACCTCGTACCCGTGGGCCGCGAGGGTGATCCGCAGCGCCCGCACCATTTGGGGGTCGTCGTCGGCGATGAGGAGCTTCACTCCGTGCCCTCCGTGTCGGCGGTCCCTGCGGCGAGCGGCAGGGAGATGACCATGGTGAGTCCGCCCCCGGGGTGTCCTCCGGTGTCAGGCTACCGCCCATGCCCTCGGTGAATCCGCGGGAGAGGGCGAGCCCGAGCCCCAGCCCGGTCGTGTTGTCGGTGTCGCCGAAGCGCTGGAACGGCTGGAAGATCGCATCGCGCCGCTCGGGGGCGATCCCCTCGCCGCGGTCGACGATCCGGATCTCCGCCCGATCGCCCAGCCGGCTGCTCGACACGAGCACACGGCTGCCCGCCGGCGCGTGCCGGTGGGCGTTGGCGAGCACGTTCACGAGCACGCGCTGGAGCAGCACCGGGTCGGCGTGCAGCGGCGGGAGGTCGGGATCGAGCGCGAGCTCGACGTCGGCGGGGCCGAGGCCGAGCTCGTCCACCGCGGCGAGCACGGGGCCGGCTGCGTCGATCCGCTGCGCCGAGACCGCGAGCACCCCCGCCTCCACCCGGCTCACGTCGAGGAGGTCGGTGACGAGGGTGGAGAGGGTCGCGAGACTCTCGTCCGCGGTCTCCAGCAGCTCCGCGCGGTCTTCGGCGGACAGGCCGTGCGCGCCGCGGAGGCCGCCGATCGCCGCGACGGCCGAGGCGAGCGGCCGCCGCAGATCGTGACTGACGGCGGAGAGGAGGGCGCTGCGCACCTGATCGGTCTCGGCGAGAGCCTCCGCCTCCCGTGCCGTGGCTCGCAGGTCGGTGTGCTCGATGGCGGCGGCGAGCTGGGCGACGATCGCGTCGAGCAGGCGGCGCTCCGGACCGGCGATCGGCTCGCCGTTGAGCTCCAGCACGGCGCGCGGGCCCCCACCGGACGCGACCCCGACCGGGATGGTCGTGGCGCGGCCGTCCGGCACGGGCTCGCCGTCGCTCGCCAGCACCTCTCCGGACGGGGTGAGCAGCCGCACGCCGCTCAGACCGAACGCCTCCCGGGTGCGGCTGACGAGGGCGAGCACGGCGTTGTCGCCGCGGAGCACGTTCCCGGCGACGGCCGCGAGGAGCTCCGCCTCGGCGGTCGCCCGCTGCGCGGTCCTGGCCCGGCGGGCGGCCTGGTCGACGATGAGGCTCACGAGGATCGCGATGATGACGTAGAGGGTGAGGGCGAGCACGTGCAGCGGGTGCGCGATCGTGATCGTGAACAGCGGGGCGACGAAGAGGAAGTCGAGGGTGATGCCGGAGAGCACGGCCGCGAACACGGCGGGGCGGATCCCGCCGATGAGGGCGACGACCACGACGAGCAGCTGGTAGGCGAGCACCTCGGCCGTGATCGACTCCGGGCTGCGGACCGTGAACATCAGCCAGGAGAGCAGCGGACCGAACACCAGGGCCACGCCGAAGCCCAGCGCCTGACGCCGCCAGCCGAGCGCGCCGCCGGTGATGCGGGGGAGGGCGAGACGGCTGCCCGCCGCGGCGTGGGTCACGATGTGCACGTCGATGTCGCCCGAGCGGCGGATGACCTCGGCGCCGATCCCCGGTCCGGTGAGCGCGGCGGCGAGGCGGCCGCGGCGGCTCACCCCGATCACGAGCTGCGTCGCGTCGGCGCCCTGGGCGAACTCGACGAGCGTCGCGGGGATGTCGTCGCCGACCACCTGATGGTAGGTCCCGCCGAGCGACTCGACGAGGGAGCGCTGCGCGGCGAGGGCGCCGGGGGTCTCGTCGCGCAGCCCGTCCTGGGCGGTCACGTGCACGGCGAGCAGCTCCCCGCCGGCGGACCGGGCGGCGATGCGGGCCCCGCGGCGCAGCAGCGTCTCGCCCTCCGGGCCGCCGGTGAGGGCGACGACCACGCGTTCGCGTGCCTGCCACGCTCCGGCGATGCCCTGTTCGGCGCGGTAGCTGCGGAGCGCGCTGTCGACCTCGTCGGCGAGCCACAGCAGGGCGAGCTCCCGCAGGGCGGTGAGGTTGCCGAGGCGGAAGTAGTGCGAGAGCGCGGCATCGATGCGCTCCGCGGGGTAGACGAGGCCCGCGGCGAGGCGGTCGCGGAGCGTCTGCGGCGCCAAGTCGACGACCTCGATCTCGTCGGCGGCGCGGACGACCGCGTCCGGGATGGTCTCGCGCTGGGCGATGCCGGTGATCTTCTCCACGACCGCGTTCAGCGACTCGATGTGCTGCACGTTCACGGTGGTGACGACGTCGATCCCCGCGTCCAGCAGCTCCTCGACGTCCTGCCAGCGCTTGGGGTTGCGCGAGCCGGGGGTGTTCGTGTGCGCGAACTCGTCCACGAGCGCGATCTCGGGGCCGAGGGCGAGCACCGCGTCGAGGTCGAGCTCGGAGAGGACGACCCCGCGGTGGGCGTCTTCCCGGCGCGGCACTTCGGGCAGTCCGGAGGTCAGGGCGGCCGTGGCCGCACGGCCATGGGTCTCGACGATCGCGATGACCACGTCGCGGCCCTCGTCGCGGAGCCTCCGGCCCTCGGCGAGCATCTCGAAGGTCTTCCCGACCCCCGGCGCGGCGCCGAGGAGGACGCGCAGTCGTCCGCGGCGGTTTCGGTCCGTCGCGGGGCGCGGCGGCCGCTCTGCGCTCATGCACCCTCCCGGTCGTCGAGTGCGAGATTCAGCTCCGCGACGTTGATGCGCTCCTCGCCGAGGAACCCCAGGTCCCGCCCTTGAATCCTAGACTCCACCAGTGCCCGGACCTCGTCCTCCGGCAGGTCGCGGGCGGCCGCCACCCGCGGCACCTGCAGCAGGGCGTACGCGACGCTGATGTGCGGGTCGAGACCGGAGCCGGACGCGGTCACGGCATCCGCGGGCACCGCGGACGGATCGACCCCCTCCCTCGCGGCGATCTCGGCCTTCCGTTCGGCGATGGCGGCGACGAGGTCGGGATTCTCCGGCCCGAGGTTGCTGCCGCTCGACGCTGCTCCGTCGAATCCGTCGCCCGCAGCCGAGGGGCGGGACTGGAAGTACTCGGGCAGGGCCTCGCCGTCGGCATCCGTGAAGGACTGGCCGATGAGCGCGCTGCCCCGGTCGCCGGGGAGCATCGAGCCGTTCGCCTGCGCGGGGAGGAGGAGCTGGCCGATGCCGGTGACGAGCAGCATGTACCCGACGCCGAGGACGAGGGTGAGGACGAGCATCGCGCGGACGGCGACACCGGCGGTGCGCACCGTGGTGCGGGTGGTGGACGACATGGCGTTCCTTTCGAGCCCGGTCAGAAGCCGGGGAGGAGGCTGACGAGGAGGTCGATGAGCTTGATGCCCACGAACGGGGCGATGACGCCGCCGAGGCCGTAGACCAGCAGGTTCCGCTGCAGGATCTGCGAGGCGCTCGCCGGCCGGTAGGTCACGCCGCGCAGCGCGAGCGGGATGAGGAACACGATCACGATGGCGTTGAAGATGATCGCGCTCGTGACCGCCGAGGCCGGCGAGTGCAGCTGCATGATGTTCAGCGCCGCGAGTCCGGGGAACACGCCCATGAACATCGCCGGGATGATGGCGAAGTACTTCGCGATGTCGTTCGCGAGCGAGAACGTCGTCAGCGCGCCGCGGGTGATGAGCAGCTGCTTCCCGATGCGGACGATGTCGATGAGCTTGGTCGGGTCGGAGTCGAGGTCGACCATGTTGCCGGCCTCCTTGGCGGCGGAGGTGCCCGTGTTCATCGCGACGCCGACGTCGGCCTGGGCGAGCGCGGGGGCGTCGTTCGTGCCGTCCCCGGTCATCGCGACGAGGCGCCCGCCCTCCTGCTCGCGGCGGATGAGGTCGAGCTTGTCCTCCGGGGTGGCCTCGGCGAGGTAGTCGTCGACGCTGGCCTCGGCCGCGATGGCCTTCGCGGTGAGGGGGTTGTCTCCGGTGATCATGACCGTGCGGATGCCCATGCTGCGCAGCTCGTCGAACCGCTCTCGGAGGCCGTCCTTGACGATGTCCTTGAGATGCACGACCCCGAGGATCCGATGGGTCCCTGAGCTTGTCGAAGGGCCCTGCACCGCGACGACGAGGGGCGTGCCGCCGCCCGAGGCGACGTCGTCGGTGAGGGTCGTGAGCTCGTCATCGGGGGTCTGCCCCAGCCAGGCCGCCACGGCCGAGGCGGCGCCCTTGCGGATCTGCGTGCCGTCGGCGAGGTCGAGACCGCTCATGCGCGTCTGCGCCGTGAACGGGACGACGACGGCGTCCGCCGGGGCCTCGACCCGGATCCCGCGGGCGGCGGCGAGTTCGACGATCGATGCGCCCTCCGGCGTCGGATCGGCGAGGGAGGACAGGGCGGCGGTATGCAGCAGCTCCGCGGCGTCCACTCCGGTGAGCGGCAGCACGGCGTGGGCGCGGCGGTTGCCGTGGGTGATGGTGCCGGTCTTGTCGAGGAGCAGCGTGGTGACGTCGCCCGCGGCCTCCACCGCCCGCCCCGACATCGCCAGGACGTTGCGCTGCACGAGTCGGTCCATGCCCGCGATGCCGATGGCGGAGAGGAGGGCGCCGATCGTGGTCGGGATGAGGCAGACGAGCAGGGCGATGAGGACCGGGATGCTCACCGGCGACGCCGCGTACGAGGCGATCGGATTCAGTGCGAGGACGACGACGACGAACACGATCGACAGGCTCGCGAGGAGGATGTTCAGGGCGATCTCGTTCGGGGTGCGCTGCCGGCTCGCCCCCTCGACGAGCGCGATCATGCGGTCGACGAACGTCTCGCCGGGCTTTGACGTGATACGCACGACGATCTGATCCGACAGCACCCGGGTGCCGCCGGTGACGGCACTGCGGTCGCCGCCGGACTCGCGGACCACGGGGGCGCTCTCGCCGGTGATGGCCGACTCGTCCACGGTGGCGATGCCCGCGACGATGTCGCCGTCGCCCGGGATCAGCTCGCCCGCGGAGACGATCACGAGGTCGTCGCGCTGCAGCTCCGCCGACGACACCGTCTCCGTCGGCGCTTCGACAAGCTCAGCGACCCACTCCGCGCCCCCCTGGGTCCCTGAGCCCGTCGAAGGGCCAACCACCCGTCGCGCCATCGTCTGGGTGCGGGTGTTCCGCAGGCTCGCGGCCTGGGCCTTGCCCCGTCCCTCGGCGACCGACTCCGCGACGTTCGCGAAGAACACGGTCAGCCAGAGCCAGATCGCGATGCCCCACGTGAACGCCGCCGGGACGGGGGTGCCGCCGGAGGAGGCGGGTCCGCCGAGGAAGGGCTCCGCGATCGCGAGGACGGTCGTGAACGCGGCGCCGACCCAGACGAGGAGCATCACGGGGTTGCGCACGAGCGTCGCGGGGTTGAGCTTCCGGAGCGCGCCGGGGAGCGCCTGAGCGAGCTGGGCTCCGCCGAACGAGCGTGGGGGACGGGCGGGGGCCGCGGGGGCGTCCTGCTGTTCGGGAGGGGTGGTCAGGAGGGTCATGGTCAGAGTCCTTCGGCGAGCGGTCCCAGTGCGAGCACGGGGAAGTAGGTGAGGGCCGTCACGACGACGGTCACGGTGAGGAGCAGGCCGACGAACTGCGGCCGGTGGGTGGGGAGCGTGCCGGTCGTGGCCGGCACCCGCTCCTGCGCGGCGAACGATCCCGCGAGGGCCAGCACGAGCACGATCGGGAGGAAGCGCCCGAGCAGCATCGCGACGCCCAGGGCGGTGTTGAACCACGGGGTGTTCGCGGTGAGGCCGGCGAACGCGGAGCCGTTGTTGTTCGCGGCGGAGGTGAACGCGTAGAGCACCTCGCTCATGCCGTGCATGCCGGGGTTGAGGATGCTCGTGGACTCCACGTCCTCGCGGATGCCGGGGATCGCGAAGCTCAGGGCCGTGCCGCCGAGGACGAGCACCGGGACCACCAGGATGTAGAGGCTCGCGAGAGTCATCTCCCGCGGGCCGATGCGCTTCCCGAGCCACTCCGGGGTCCGTCCGACGAGCAGCCCGCCGACGAAGACCGCGACGATCGCGAGCACGAGCATCCCGTAGAGACCGGAGCCGACGCCGCCCGGAGCGACCTCGCCGAGCATCATGTTCAGCATCGGCATCATGCCGCCGAGCGCGGTGTACGAGTCGTGCATCGAGTTCACGGCCCCGGTCGAGGTGAGGGTGCTCGCGCTGCCGAAGAGGGTCGAGCCGAGGATGCCGAAGCGCTGCTCCTTGCCCTCCATCGCAGCCCCGGCGAGTTCGGGCGCGGCGCCACGTCCCGCCAGCTCCAGGGCCGAGAGTGCGGCGAGCGAGGCGAGGAACAGGGTGCCCATGACCGCGACGATCGCGTACCCCTGCCGGTGGTCGCCGACCAGTCGGCCGAACGTGCGGGGGAGGGCGAACGGGATCACCAGGATCAGCAGCACCTCGAGGAGGTTCGTCCACCCGGTCGGGTTCTCGAAGGGATGGGCGGAGTTGGCGTTGAAGAAGCCGCCGCCGTTGGTGCCGAGCAGCTTGATGGCCTCCTGCGAGGCGACCGGACCGCCGGGGATCGTCTGCGTGCCGCCGGAGACCGTGACGACGTCGGTGAAGCCGTTCACGTTCTGGATCACGCCGCCCGCGAGCAGGGCCACCGCGCCGATCAGGGCGAGCGGGAGCAGCAGCCGCCCCAGGCCACGGGTGAGGTCGACCCAGAAGTTGCCGATCGTCGCGGAGCCGCGGCGCGCGAGACCGCGGACGAGAGCGATGGCGATGGTGAGGCCGACGGCGGCGGAGACGAAGTTCTGCACCGTGAGGCCCGCGAGCTGCACCGTGTAGCCCATGGTCTGCTCGGGCGAGTACGACTGCCAGTTGGTGTTCGCGACGAAGGACGCGGCGGTGTTGAACGCGAGTCCCTCCGGCACGGCGGGCAGGCCGAGCGACGCGGGGAGGAAGGCCTGGAGCCGCTGCAGCCCGTAGACGAGCAGGAGGCCGACGAGCGAGAACAGCAGCACGCTGCGGGCGTAGGCGCGCCAGGTCTGCTCGGAGCGGGGGTCGACGCCGATCACCCGGTAGAGCCCGCGCTCGATGCGCAGGTCGCGTCCGGAGGTGTAGACGTGCGCGATGTAGTCGCCGAGGGGGCGGTACAGGAGCACGAGCACGACCACGACGGCCGTGATCTGGAGGACGCCGTACAGGACCGTCGCGTCCATCAGAAGCGCTCCGGGGCGACGAGCGCCACGACCAGGTAGACGACCGCGGCGACGGCGAGGACCGCGGCGAGGATCTCGAAGACGATCATGCGCGGTCCACCGCCTTGGCGATGAGGGACACGAGGGCGAACAGCGCCAGGGCCAGCGCGAGGTAGATGATGTCGAGCACGTCCTCGATCCAACTGCGCCGCCCCGCCGCATCCGTCGATCCTCACGTTTCCCCTACGCCCCGTTCCCCGGATGCATGCGGGTTGCTCACGGACGGCCTTCGAATCGCGCACCTGGTCCCCAACCCGCCGCCGATGCAGCCAGGTGCGCGATTCGAAAAGGGGGCGCCGGCCCTATGCTCACGAGGTGGGAATCAGAAGGATGCGGATCGGCGTCGGGACGGGGATCGTCGCCGGGCTCGTGGTGGTCGCGCTCGTGTGCGTGCTCACCGGGTTCCTTCCGCCCACGGACGCCGGTGCGCTCGGGGAACGGATCGCGCCCGTGCTGGGGTTCGTCGTCGCGATCACGATCGTCGCCGAGCTCGCCCGTGATGCGGCGGTGTTCGACGTCGTCTCGCAGCGCCTCGCGCGGTGGGGTCGTGGCCGCGTGGTCGTGCTGTGGGGGCTGGTGGTCGTGCTCGCCGTGGTGAGCACCGTGTTCCTCTCGCTCGACACGACCGCCGTGATCGTCACCCCTGTCGTGGTCGTGCTGGCGCAGAGCATCGGCGTCTCCCCGCTGCCGTTCGCCCTGGCCACCGTCTGGCTCGCCAACACCGGGTCGCTCGCGCTGCCGGTCTCGAACCTCACCAACCTGCTCGCCGCGCCCGCGATGGGGGAAGGCCCCGGGGCGTTCATCGCCCTGAGCTGGGCGCCCACGCTCGTGGGGATCCTGGTGCCCGTCGCGATCCTCACGGTCCTGCATCGGCGCACGGTCTTCGGTACGTACGAGACGCCCGAGCCCCGTCGACCCGCCGATCCGACGCTGTTCTGGAGCGCCACCGGCATCCTCGTCGTGCTGATGCCGGTGCTCGCGCTGACCCCCGACGTGTGGATCCCCGCCACGGTCGCGGCTCTCGCGTTGATCGCGCTGTTCGCCGTCCGTCGTCGCCACGCCCTGCGATTGTCCCTCGTCCCGTGGCAGGCGCTCGCGCTCGCCGCGTCGCTGTTCGTCCTGGTCGAGTCCGCGCACGCGCAGGGGCTGCTCGACTTCCTGACCTCACCGACCGCGAACGGCGACTCTCTCGGCGACCTGTTCCGGCTCGCCTCGCTCGGGGCTGTGAGTGCGAACGCGATCAACAACCTTCCCGCCTACCTCGTGCTCGAACCCGCGGCCGGGGACCCGGTCGCCCTGATGGCGCTGCTGATCGGTGTGAACCTCGGTCCGCTCATCACGCCGTGGGCCTCGCTGGCGACGCTCCTCTGGCACCATCGCGTGACGGCGCTCGGGGTCGAGATCCATTGGGGCCGCTTCGCGCTCTGGGGGGCCGTCGCCGCGGTGCCCACCGTCGCCCTCGCCACCCTCGTCCTCTGACCCCGTTTCGAATCGCTCACTGTGCTGCACATCCGGCCGAGATGGAGCACAGTGCGCGATTCGAACGGGGGTCAGACGCGACGTATCTCGGCGGCCAGCGCGGGGTGGACCGCGTCGAACCGGGCGGCGATGCGCTCCCGCACCTCGGGGGCCTTGTTCTGGCTGAGCTTGGCACGCGCATCGAACCGGGTGACCCGGAGCCGCAGGCCCACCGTGCCCTTCGCGGCTCGTCGGGTGCCCGCCTCGTCCTCCGCGAGGCTCCGCCCGTGCGGCTGCCCACTCTCGAAGTGGTCGGTGAGCCGGGTGAGCATGGCGTAGTGCTCCTCCGCGGTGAGGATCTCGGGTGTGCCGGAGAGGTGCGCGGTGACATGGTTCCAGGTCGGCACGAGGTCCCCCGGCGCATAGAGGCTCGAGGACACGTAGTCGTGCGGCCCCTGGATGATCACCAGGATCTCGTGTCGACCGAGTTCGTGGAGCTCGTCGTCCGGACGCCCGAAGTGGCTCACCAGCACGATGTCGTCCTCGTCCTCCTCGAGCAGCACCGGGTAGTGCGAGGCGACGAGGCCGGCGGAGGCCGGTGAGACGAACGTCGCCCACGGGTGGGCGCGGATGAGGCGCTTCACCTCGTCGGGGTCGGTCATGAGGTAGCGGGGGGTGTGACGCATGGCGCCTCCTGTCGGGTGGGGGTGGGGGTGGGAGAAGAGCTGCGGGTGCGGACGGCGAGTCCGGCGCACACGACGACGGCGAGCCCGCCGAGCACCGTGGCCACACCGACGTCCTCATGGAAGAGGAAGGCGGCCCAGGTGATGCCCATGACGGGCTGGACGAGCTGGATCTGACTCACCTGCGCCATCGGGCCGATGGCGAGGCCGCGGTACCAGGCGAAGAATCCGAGGAACATGCTGACCGCGGCCAGGTAGGCGAATGCGAGCCACGCGGTCGGGCTGGCGATGGGCGGGGCGGCGACCCCGGCGGCCACGGCCACCGCGAGCATGACGGGAGCTGCGAGCACCAGGGCCCAGGAGATCGTCTGCCAGGCGCCGAGCTCGCGCGCGAGCAGGCCGCCCTCCGCGTAGCCGACGGCCGCCGCGATCACGGCGCCGAACAGCTGGAGGTCGGCGGGGCGGAGGGCGCCGGGCGTGCCGTTCTGCACCGTCGCGAAGACGAGGGCCGCCGCGGACCCGAGAAGCGCGAACACCCAGAACGAGGGGGACGGGCGCTCGCGGGTGCGGATCACGACGGCCACGGCGGTCGCGGCGGGGAGGAGGCCGATCACGACCGCGCCGTGGCTCGCCGGTGTCGTGGTCATGGCGAACGAGGTCAGCAGCGGGAAGCCGGCGACCACACCGAGCGCGACGACCGCCAGACGGGCCCACTGGACCGGGCTCGGCGGCTGCTGACGGGTGGTGAGGAGGACGACCGCGGCGAGCACGGCGGCGACGACCGCGCGGGCGGAGCCGATGAACAGCGGCGAGAATCCGCCGCCGAGCGCGATCCGCGTGAACGGGAGTGTGAACGAGAAGGCGACAACGCCCAGCAGCCCCCAACCGGGACCGGCGGTGCGGGATAGCAGTGTTCCGTTCGGACGGATAACGCTACTGTGTTCTTTCATGAGTCAGGATAGCACCGCGCGGATCGTGGCCGGCCTGCGGGCGTGGATCGCCACCGCCGCTCCCGGCGCCCGCCTCCCCTCCAACCGCGCGCTGACGGCGGAGTACGCCGCGAGCCCCGTGACCGTGCAGAAGGCTGTGCAGCAGCTCGTCCGCCTCGGGCTCGTGGACGCGCGACCCGGCGTCGGCACGTTCGTCCGCGCCGCGCGCACGGTCCTGCCGGCGGACTACGGCTGGCAGTCCGGAGCGCTGGGGGCAGCCGCCGTACGCCTGGACGGCCTCTCCTCGGCGCAGCGCCCGACCTCGCCGGACGCGATCGGGCTGCACTCCGGGTATCCGGCTCCGGATCTCCTCCCCGAGCGGCTCGTGCGCCAGGCCCTCGTTCGCGCCTCCCGGACCGCGTCCGCCCTCACCCGCTCGCCCGCGGCCGGCGAGCCCGGGCTGCAGGAGTGGTTCGCGGCGGAGCTGGCCGCGGCGGCCCCGGCGGGGATCACGGTTCCGACCGCCCGCGACGCCGTCGTCATCTCCGGGAGCCAGAGCGGACTGAGCTCGATCTTCCGGGCGGTCGTCGGCGTCGGCCGGCCGCTGCTCATCGAGTCGCCGACCTACTGGGGCGCCCTGCTCGCGGCGGAGCAGGCGGGGGTCGTGCTCGTTCCCGTCCCCTCCGGGCCGCAGGGTCCGGATCCGGACGCCGTCGACAGGGCGCTCGCCGAGACCGGAGCCCGGGCGTTCTACGCGCAGCCCACGTTCGCGAACCCCACCGGCGCGCAGTGGCCGGCGGCGACCGGGGAGGCCGTGCTCGACGCGGTCCGTCGCCACGGCGCCTTCCTCATCGAGGACGACTGGGCGCACGACCTCGGCATCGACGCCAACCCGCGCCCCGTGGCCGCCTCCGACCACGACGGCCACGTGGTGTACCTGCGCTCGCTGACGAAGAGCGTGTCGCCGTCCCTGCGGGTGGCGGCGGTGATCGCGCGCGGTCCCGCCCGGGATCGCATCCTCGCCGATCGCGCGGCCGAGTCGATGTACGTCAGCGGCCTCCTGCAGGCCGCCGCTCTCGACGTGGTGACGCAGCCGGCCTGGCGCTCACACCTCCGCGGCTTCCGGGAGCAGCTGCGCTCGCGGCGCGACCTGCTGCTGTCGTGCCTGACCGCCCAGGCGCCGACCGCGCTGGTGGAGGCCGTGCCGGTCGGCGGGCTGAACCTCTGGCTGCGGCTGCCGGACGGCACCGACGCCGCCGCGGTCGTCCGGGAGTGCGCGGCGCGCGGCCTCGTCATCGCGCCGGGGAGCGAGTGGTTCCCCGCGGAACCCTCCGGTTCCTACGTGCGGCTCAACTACGCGAGCGCCGACCCGTCCCGCTTCCCCGAGGCCGCGACGATCCTCGGCGCGGTCCTCGCCGGAACCTGACCGCCGCCGTCAGGACTCGGACGGCGGCCCGGCGGGGCGGTGCGCCCGGCGCCCCGCCACCACGACGGGCCGCCCCGCCCGCTCCTGACCGGGCAGCGGGCGCGAGCGCCGGCCGTAGATGAGCTCGGACGAATCGAGCAGCCACGGCACCAGGGTGATCGACACGCCGTGCACGAGCATGAGCTGGTTCGCGAGGCGGCGGGCGCGCCGGTTGTGCAGGAAGTTCTCCCACCAGTGCCCCACGATGTACTGCGGCAGGTAGACCGTGACGACGGAGGAGCCGTGCTTCTCGCGGTACTGCCGGATGAACTGCGTCACGGGCTGGGCGAACGAGCGGTACGGCGACTCGACGATCACGAGCGGCACCGGCACGAGGTGGTCGGTCCACTCCTGCTGCAGGCGGGCGGCGTCGTCCTGCGACACGGCCACGTGCACGGCGAGGGTCTTGTCGTGCTTGGCGGCGATCGCGTAGTCGATGGCCTTCATCACCGGCTTCTGCAGGTGGTTCACGAGGACGATCGCGACGTCGCCGGAGGCGCCGAAGCGGGTGGTGTCGTCGATGGCGATCTCGTGCTCGACGTCCCGGTAATACCGCTTGACGCCGATCATGAGGAACGCGAGCACCGGGATGGCGAAGAACACGAGGTAGGCGCCGTGCGTGAACTTCGTGATCGTCACGATGACCAGCACGAGCACCGTGAGCGTCGCCCCGGCGGAGTTGATGAGCAGCCCCACGCGTGCGGAACGCCGGTCTGCGGCGCCGTCTCCGTTCGGCGGGACGGGTGCCCGGAGCAGCCGTCGCCAGTGCCGCACCATGCCGATCTGGCCCAGGGAGAACGAGACGAAGACGCCGATGATGTAGAGCTGGATCAGCGTCGTCAACCGGGCCTGGAACACCACGAGCACGGCGATCGCGGCGATCCCGAGGAGGATCATGCCGTTGGAGAACACGAGCCGGTCGCCGCGGGTGTTCAGCGACTTCGGGGCGTAGCCGTCGCGGGCGAGCACGGCGCCGAGCAGGGGGAAGCCGTTGAAGGCGGTGTTCGCCGCGAGGAGCAGCACGCAGGCCGTGGCCGCCTGCACGATGAAGAACGGGATGCTGCCGCCGCCGAACGTCGCCGCGGCGATCTGCGCCATGAGGCTCGGCTGCGGGGTCGTGCAGTCGAACCCGATGAGGTCGCAGGGGTTCTCGGCGTAGTGCACGCCGGCGATGAGGGCGAGGGCGGTGAGTCCGGAGAACAGGCAGATCGCGATGGTCCCCATGAGCACGAGGGTCGACTGGGCGTTGCGCACCTTCGGGGCCCGGAACGCGGGGACGCCGTTCGACACGGCCTCGACCCCGGTCAGCGCGGAGCAGCCGCTGGAGAACGCCCGGAGGATGAGCAGCAGCACGGCCGCCTGGCTGAGGCTCTCGGCCTGCACGGCGAACTCCGCGCTGGACGCGATCGGGGCGTCGCCGAGTGCCGTCCGGACGAGCCCCGTGACGATCATGATGCCGACCGAGCCGATGAACACGTACGTGGGGATCGCGAACACGAGCGACGCCTCGCGCACGCCGCGGAGGTTCACGATGATGATGAGCACGACGAAGCCGACCGCGAGCTCCACGCGGAGCGGGTCGAGCGCCGGCACCGCCGAGATGATGTTGTCCACCCCCGACGCGACCGACACGGCCACCGTGAGCACGTAGTCGACGAGGAGGGCCGCAGCCACGATCACTCCGGGGACCTCGCCGAGGTTCTTCGACGCGACCTCGTAGTCGCCGCCGCCGGAGGGGTACGCCTTGATGAGCTGCCGGTAGCTGAGCACCACCACGAGCAGCAGCACGACGACGGCCGCGGCGACGAGCGGGGTGAACGACAGGAACGTGAGGCCGCCGATGAGCAGGATCATCACGAGCTCCTGCGGGGCGTAGGCCACCGAGCTCAGCGCGTCCGAGGCGAAGATCGGCAGCGCCATGCGCTTGGGGAGGAGCTGCTCGTCGACCTGGGCGCTCGTCAGCGGGTCGCCGAGCAGGATGCGCTTGGCGCGCGGCGGCGCGTCCGGGGTCGGCCTCGTTTGTTCTGACACGTCCGGCGACACTACGCCGACCGGGGACGCCCTCACGCGATCCTCACGGAATCCCTACGGCCCGGTGGCGCTCCCTCACGGAATCCTCACGGCCTGCCGGTATCCTTGCGTCAGTGGGGGATCAGGTCGTTCTGGGGGTCATCGCCGTGGCGATCGGCCTGGCCGCGGGCGTCGTCCTCTTCGTGCCTTTCGTCGCGATCAGCTACCGCCGCCGCGGACGCCTCTCGCTCGGCCGCACGCTGCTCTGGCTCGCGGCGCTCGTCTACTTCTGGGCCATCTGGACGTACACGCTGCTGCCGCTGCCCGATCCGGACGCCATCCGCTGCGTGGGGGCGATCACCGACCCGATGTCCGTCGTGCGCGACGTGCAGAAGGCGTTCGCGGCGCCGGGCAACCCGCTCCGCCAGCCCGCCCTTCTCCAGCTCGTGTTCAACGTGCTGCTGTTCGTCCCGCTCGGGGTGTTCCTCCGCGTGCTGGGCGGCCGCGGCCTCCCGACCGCGCTCCTCGCCGGCTTCGGGCTCTCGCTGCTCGTGGAGACCACGCAGCTCACCGGCGTCTGGGGTCTGTACCCGTGCGCCTACCGCTTCTTCGACGTCGGCGACCTGATGACGAACACGACCGGAGCCGTGCTCGGCTCGGTGCTCGCTCTCGTGGTGCCCCGGTCGCTGCGCGGCCTGCAGGCGCGGGCGGATGCCGACGAGCCGCGCCCGGTCACCCGGGGTCGCCGCGCGCTGGCGATGCTGTGCGACGGACTCGCGAACGGGTTCGTCGTGCTCGCCGGGGGCGTCGCGGTGCAGCTCTGGCTCGAGTACGTCGTGCAGGACCGTCAGGCCGTTCTCGACGGCACCCTCGCCGGCACGGTGAGCACGGCGGTCGCCTGTGCGCTGTGGCTCGTGGTCATCCTCGTCACCGGCCGCTCGGTGGGAGACCTCGCCGTGCAGCTGCGCTACACCGGGTCGCCCCTGCCGGCCGCGCTCGCCCGGATGCTGCGCTGGGCGGGCGGCATCGGCGGACTCACGGCTCTCGGGATGCTCGGCGGGGTGTTCGACGCGCTCTCCTCGGTGCTGATCCTCGTCGCGGTCGTGCTGCTGTTCACCACCCGTCAGGGGCG
Source organism: Microbacterium sp. CFSPD4_SD4 (assembly GCF_057364585.1). Classification (NCBI taxonomy): domain Bacteria; kingdom Bacillati; phylum Actinomycetota; class Actinomycetes; order Micrococcales; family Microbacteriaceae; genus Microbacterium; species Microbacterium sp. CFSPD4_SD4. The sequence goes on along the minus strand of NZ_JBNFOC010000007.1, from coordinate 38,188 downwards.
CGGCCTCCCCGGTCTTCTCTCCGGCCAGCACCTCGAGGACGCCCGCGTCGCGCTCTCGAATCCACAGGGGTTTCCGATCACGGATCGATAACGTCGTCCTCATGAGCGTGATCCCCGTCGACGAGCACCTGATCTCCGAGGCGAAGGAGCTCCGCGACCAGCTGCAGCGCTTCCTCCGCGAGTACGAGTTCGGGATGCGCGAGGTGGAGACGAAGATCTCGATCCTCCGCGACGAGTTCACCCACGATCACGCGTACAACCCCATCGAGCACGTGAAGAGCCGGCTGAAGTCGCCGGACAGCATCGTCGAGAAGATCGCCAGGAAGGGCATCGACGACCCCGACTTCGACCGCATCCGTGCCGAGATCACCGACATCGCCGGAGTGCGGGTGACGTGCAGCTTCGTCGCGGACGTCTACCGGCTGTTCGATCTGCTGACCGCGCAGGACGACGTGACCGTCCGCACGGTGAAGGACTACATCGCGAACCCGAAGCCGAACGGGTACAAGAGCCTGCACGCCATCATCGAGGTCCCCGTCTTCCTCTCGACGGGCGCGCTGTCCGTGCCGGTCGAGGTGCAGTTCCGCACCATCGCGATGGACTTCTGGGCGAGCCTGGAGCACAAGATCTACTACAAGTTCTCCAACCAGGTGCCCGCGCACCTCGTCGACAGTCTCAGCGACGCCGCCGACGCCGCCGCCGAACTCGACACCCGCATGGAGCGGCTGCACCGCGAGGCCCATGGCGTGCCGCAGCGGCAGCTCGCGCCGCCCCCTCCGCCCGCGCCGGGGATCGTCGAGGTCTGAGCAGCCCGACCCGCGTCAGGCGAGGAACTCGCGGGCGGCGGCGGACATCGCCGTGACCCCGACCTCGATCGTCGGATGGATCTCCGGCGCGAAGAACGGCGAGTGGTTCGTGGGGATGTCCTTCTCCACGGTGCCCGCGGCGACGGCCTCGGCGAACCGGGCGGGGTCGACGCCGCCCCAGAACCAGAACACGAGCGGCACCTCGGCGTCGCGGGCGAACCAGGAGACGTCCTCGCTGCCGGTGAACATGCCGGGGTCGACGACGGCCGACTCCCCGAGCGCCCGACGCAGCGCCGCCGAGACCCGCGCCGTCGCCTCCTCGTCGTTGATCGTGGCGGGCAGGGTGTGCTGCGTGTGGATCTCGGGTTCGCGCTCCGCGCCGGAGGCCATCGCCTCGGCGCGCACGATCCGCTCGACACTGGCCAGCACCTTCTCCCGCACGCCCTCGTTCGGGTAGCGGAGGCTGAGCTCGAGCTTCGCCTCGGCCGGGATGATGTTGTTCTTGAGTCCGGCGTGGATCGAGCCGACCGTCACCACGGCCACGCCCTGCGGGTCGATCTCGCGCGAGGCGATCGTCTGCAGGCGCATCACGGTCGCGGCCGCCATCACGACCGGATCGATCGTGGCGTGCGGGCGGGAGCCGTGGCCGCCGCGGCCGTGCAGGGTGACGGTGAGACCGTCCGACGCGGCCATCTGGGTGCCGCTGCGCACGCCGATGATTCCGGCGGGCAGCGGGGTGACGTGCTGACCGAGCACCACGTCGGGCTTCGGGTAGCGGTCGAGCAGGCCGTCGTCGAGCATCGCCCTGGCGCCGGCGCCGTACTCCTCGGCGGGCTGGATGAGCACGACGAGGGTGCCCGACCACTCCGCGCGCGTGGCCACGAGCTTCTCGACGGCGCCGATCATCGCGGTGACGTGCATGTCGTGGCCGCACGCGTGCATCACCGGCACGGTGGTGCCGGCCGGGTCGACGCCCTTCGCGGTGCTCGCGTACGCCAGCCCCGTCTGCTCCTCGACCGGCAGCGCGTCCATGTCGGCGCGCACCCACACCACCGGCCGCGGGAACTCCTCATCCTGGGTCCCTGAGCCTGTCGAAGGGTTGCGGAGCACCCCGACCACGCCGGTCACCCCGACGCCTTCTTCGACCTCGAGGCCCAGGTCGCGCAGGTGCTGGGCCGCGATGCCGGCGGTGCGCGTCTCCTGGAACGAGAGCTCGGGGTGCTGATGCAGGTCGATGTAGAGCGCTTCGAGGTCGATCGTCATGGCCAGAGCCTAGCCGGGTGCGCGCCGAGACCCCGGCGTTCCGCCGAGACCCCGGCTTCGCCGCGCCGGGAGCGCGGGGTCTCGACGGGAACGCGGGGTCTCGGCAGGGTCAGTGCACGTAGGTGGGCAGTTCGGGTCCGGGACGCAGCACGGCGTTCACGATCGCCTGGATCGCGAACTCGCTCGTCTCGCCGAGTCCGATCACCTCGGGGTGCAGGAGCCACTGGAGCTGCAGGCCGTCCATCACGGCGAGGATGGCGGCCGACGCGGCGGCGATGGTCGCGGGTTCGGTCACGCCCTCCTGCGCGCAGAGCTCGCCGAACGCCGCCGTCACCTCCCGGCGCAGGGTCGTGTAGCGCTCCTCGAAGTACTCGCGACCGGGGTGGTCGTCGGTCACCGACTCGGAGGACAGGACCGTGTAAGCCTGCACGATGCCCGGACGCTTCTCGTTGGCGAACGCCGTGCGGACGAGGTGGAGGAACAGCTCCGGTCCGTCGGGGATGTGCTTCTCGGCGAGGTCGGCCACGTCGGCCTGGTCGCGGTAGGCGAGCACCTCGAGGAGGAGCTTCTGCTTCGAGCCGAAGTGATGCAGCACGCCGGCATGCGTGATGCCGACCTGCTCGGCGACGTCGGCGAGCGTGCCGTTCGTGGAGCCCTTGTTGCCGAAGATCTCCACGGCCGCCTTGAGGATCTGCTCGCGCTTCTCCCGCGTGGCCGGGCGCACCCGGACAGCGTGCACGTCATCCGTCATGAACCCACCTCCCCTCGTCCCGCTCTGCTTGCCAACCAACTTACTCCTCGGTAACCTCTCCACAGCTTACTTTCTCGACAGTAAGCAAAAGCAGCGGTCGGAGGCGATCCGTCGGCCGCCACGCCGCACAAGGACCCGTGCCCAAGGAGAAGCAATGAAGCTCACGAAAACCCTGATCGCCGCCAGCGCGGTCGCCGTCCTGGGCGTCTCGGCGCTCGCCGGATGCTCGGCGGGCGGTGGTTCCGGCGATGACGCCGGTTCCGCCTCCCTCACCATCGCGAAGCCCGACGGCGCGATCACCACCGAGTCGAACAACCCGTTCGTCGGCGACTCCGCGGCCTCGAAGTACGGCTATGCCAAGGTCGTGTTCGAGACCCTCGCGCTGGTGAACCAGACCGGCGACCGCGGTACCACGCCGTGGCTCGCCGAGAGCCTCGAGTGGAACGACGACTACACGCAGCTCACGGTCGTCCCTCGCGCCGACGTCACCTGGAGCGACGGCGAGCCGTTCACGGCCGACGACATCGTCTTCTCCTTCGAGACCGCCTCGATCCCCGCCCTCGACACCGCCGGCCTCAAGTTCGAGGGCGCCGAGGTCGACGGCGACACGGTCGTGCTGAGCTTCGGCGACTCCAAGTACGTCAACCAGGCCCGCGTGCTGCACGTGCCCATCGTCCCCAAGCACATCTGGGAGAACTTCGACGACCCGGCCACCGACCCCGTCACGGGCGACGACCTCGTCGGCACCGGCCCCTACGCGATGGCGAACTGGTCGACCGAGTCGGTCACGCTCGACGCACGCGACGACTACTGGGGCGGCGACCTCGCCGTGCCGGAGCTGCACTACGTCTCGTATGGCGACAACACCGCCCTCACCACGGCCCTCGCGAACGGCGACGCCGACTGGGCGCAGGCGTTCATCCCGCAGATCGAGGAGCAGTTCCTCTCGGCCGATCCCGAGCACAACAAGTTCCTCGCCTCCCCGACCACCGGCTCCGCCACGCTGTTCATGAACCTGCAGCAGAAGCCGTTCGACGACCCCGCCTTCCGTCAGGCGCTCGCCTGGGTGATCGATCGCGACGCCTACGTCGACATCGCGCGCGAGGGCGCCAGCGAGGCCGTCTGGTCGGTCACGGGCCTGTCGTCGATCCTCGAGGACGAGATCCAGCCCGAGTTCCAGGGCGTGGACTACAAGGTCGATGCCGAGAAGGCGCGTGACCTGCTGGAGACCGCCGGGTACACGTGGAAGGACGACGCCCTGATCGACCCGGACGGCACGCCCGTCTCGTTCACGCTCTCCGTCCCCTCCGGCTGGAGCGACTGGAACACCGCGCAGGAGCTCATCGCCGAGGACGTGAAGGACAGCATCGGCGCCGAGGTCAAGATCGACATGCCCGACTGGGGTGGCTGGGCCGACCCCCGCGACAACGGCACGTTCTCCGCGATAATCCACTGGCTGGAGGACAGCGGCACCGCCTACGGCCTGTACACCTCGACCATGGACCCGCGCTGGATCTCGCCCGAGGGCAAGGCCGGCTTCAACTTCGGCCGCTTCGACGACCCGGAGGCGACCGCCGCGCTGAACACCTACGCCAACGCCTCATCCGACGAGGAGCGCACCGCCGCGATCGACACGCTGCAGACGATCTTCTCCGAGCAGGTGCCGGCCATCCCGCTGGGCGCCCACCCGCTGCTCGGCGAGTTCAACACGCGCAACTACGTCGGCTGGCCGTCGGAGACCGACACGTACGCGTCCGCCGACCCGACGCAGCCGAACATCGTGCAGATCCTCACGAAGCTGAAGCCCGCCGAGTAGGACTTCGACAGGCTCAGCCACCCACGGCGGGCTTCGACAGGCTCAGCCACCCATCTGGGTCCCTGAGCCTGTCGAAGGGCCCGCCCCCCACGAAGGACACCCCCATGCCAGATCCCCTGCTCACCGTGCGCGACTTCTCCGTCGTGTACGACGTCGATCCACCCGTCGAGGCGGTGAAGAACGTGACCCTCGAACTGCAGCGCGGCGAGATCCTCGGCCTCGCCGGGGAGAGCGGATGCGGCAAGACCACGCTCGCCTACGGGGTGCAGCGCCTGCTGCGTGCTCCGGCCGTCATCACCGGCGGCAGCGTGACCTTCCACGACGCGACCGGCATCGACATCGACATCAACGCGCTGGACGTCGACGCGATGCAGCGATTCCGCTGGGACAAGGTGTCGATGGTGTTCCAGGGCGCGATGAACGCCCTCAACCCCGTGGCCACGATCGGCTCCCAGTTGGAGGACGTGTTCGAGATCCACCGCCCCGACATGAACCGCAGGCAGCGGCGTGCCGAGGCCGAGGAGCTGCTCGAGATCGTCAAGGTCGGCCGTCAGCGCGTGCGCTCCTTCCCGCACGAGCTCTCGGGCGGCATGCGCCAGCGCGTCATGATCGCCATGGCCCTGGCGCTCCGTCCGCAGCTGATGGTCATGGACGAGCCGACGACCGCGCTCGACGTGCTGGTGCAGCGGGAGATCCTCAAGCAGATCTCGCAGCTGCGGCACGAGTTCGGCTTCTCGGTGATCTTCATCACCCACGACCTCCCGCTCCTGCTGGAGATCAGCGACCGGATCGCGATCATGCGCGAAGGGGAGATCATCGAGCTCGACACGGCGGAGCGCATCTGGACGCAGCCGGAGCACGAGTACACGAAGACGCTGCTGTCGTCGTTCCCCCGGCTCACCGGGGAGAGAGGGGTGCTGGTGCGATGACCACCCTCGAGTTCCGCCATGTCACGAAGGCGTACAACGTCCGAGGCGCAGGGCAGATCAAAGCCCTCGACGACGTGAGCTTCACCCTGACGTCGGGCCAGACGATCGGCCTGGTCGGCCAGTCCGGTAGCGGCAAGTCCACGATCGCGAAGATCCTCACCCAGCTCGAGACCCCGACCAGCGGCGAGGTGCTGCTCGACGGCACGCCGATCCCGCGCCGCGGCAAGGGCCTGCGAAGGTATCGCCAGCAGCTGCGGATGGTGTTCCAGGACCCGTTCGCCTCGCTCAACCCGTACCACTCCATCCGCTACCACCTGGAGCGGCCCATCCGCCTCGACGATGTGGTGCCGAAGAAGGACACCGAGAACGAGGTGCGTCGGCTCCTCGACCGGGTGCGCCTCGATGCGGACGCGGTGATCGACCGCCGCCCCCACGAGCTGTCAGGCGGTCAGCGGCAGCGCGTGGCCATCGCTCGCGCCCTGGCCTCGCGTCCCTCGCTCCTCGTCGCCGACGAGCCGGTGTCGATGCTCGACGTCTCGATCCGGCTCGGCGTGCTGAACCTGCTCGCCGACTTGCAGCGCGAAGAGGGACTCGGTGTGCTCTACATCACGCACGACCTGGCGACCGCCCGGCACTTCAGCGACGAGATCATGGTCCTCAACCAGGGGCGCGTGGTCGAGTACGGCACCGCCGACGATGTGATCCTCAACCCGCAGGATCCGTACACCCGCGAGCTGCGCGCGGCCTCTCCTGATCCGGAGAAGCACTTCGCCGCGGCGGCATCGAACGGAGGCGCGCTGTGAGCTCCGCTCTCCCCCAGCTCGACGACAACGACCTCATCGCCCGCGATGCCCTGGAGGTCGGCACCACGGCGACCAGGGCAGAGCGCACCAGGCGGCCGGTGCCGTGGCGCTTCTTCGCCGGTCGCGCGGCGTTCTACCTGTTCACGCTGTGGGCGGCGATCACGATCAACTTCTTCCTGCCCCGCCTCATGAAGGGCGACGCGGTCAGCTCGTACCTCGCGCGCAACCGCACCGTGAGCCCCGAGGCGGCGGAGGCCCTGCGCGTGCTCCTCGGCATCGACACCGACAAGTCCATCTGGCAGCAGTACCTCGAGTACTGGGGGATGCTGCTGCGCGGCGACCTCGGCATCTCGACCCTGCACGGTCTGCGGCCGGTCGCCGAGGTGCTCGCCGCCGCCCTGCCCTGGACGCTCGGACTGGTCGGCATCGCGACCGTCATCTCGTTCGCGATCGGCACGCTGCTCGGAGCCGTCGTCGGGTGGAAGCGCGGCAGCAAGCTCGACGCGATCATCCCGGTGACGACGTTCTTCAACACGATCCCGTACTTCTGGCTGGGACTCATCGCCATCGCGATCTTCTCCTCGACCCTGAAGTGGTTCCCCTCATCGCACGCCTACGACAAGGGGCAGTCGCCGGAATGGAGCCTCGACTTCATCGGCCAGGTGATCATGCACGGCACGCTCCCGGCTCTGACCATCGTGGTCGCCTCGCTCGGCGGGTGGGTGCTCGGCATGCGCAACATGATGCTGACGGTGCTCGACGACGACTACATCACGGTCGCGCAGGCGAAGGGCATGCCCAACAAGCGCGTGCTCTGGGGCTACGCCGCCCGCAACGCGGTGCTGCCGCAGATCCAGAGCTTCGCGCTGTCGATCGGCTTCATCGTCGGCGGCACGATCGTCATGGAGATGGTGTTCAGCTATCCGGGTGTCGGCAAGCTGCTGCTCGACGCGACCAACGCCAAGGACTTCGCCCTCATGCAGGGCGTGTTCCTCGTGATCACGCTGTCGGTGCTCGTGGCCAACATCCTCGCCGATGTCGTCTACGCCTACCTCGACCCGCGCACGCGCCAGATGGAGTCCTGACATGACCGTCCCCACCACCGCAGCGAACACAGCGCCGGACGGATCGGCCGTCGTCTCCGGCATGCCCGAGACCGCCACGCTGCGCACCCCGCCGGCCGGGACGCCGCCCCGCAAGACCTTCTGGTCGCAGCTCGCGCAGGCGTTCGCGATGTTCCGCAACCCCAAGTCGATCGCCGGCCTCCTCATCCTCGGGGCGTTCGTGCTCATCGCGATCTTCGCCCCGTGGATCGCCCCGTACGGACCGACCCAGAAGGACCGCACGGCGCTGCGTCAGCCGCCATCCTGGGAGCACTGGCTGGGCACGACGCACATGGGTGAGGACGTGCTGAGCCAGATCATCTACGGCACCCGCGGGGTGATCGTCGTCGGCTTCCTCGCGGCGTTCATCGCCACGATCATCGCGATCACGATCGGTGTGATCGCCGGCTACGTGCGCGGCTGGAAGAGCGAATCGCTGTCGGCGCTGACCAACGTGTTCCTGGTGATCCCCGGCATCCCGCTGATCATCATCATCGCCTCGCAGTTCGAGAACCCGCCGCTGATCGTGATCGCCGCGGTGCTCGGGATCACCGGGTGGGCGTGGGGCGCCCGGGTGCTGCGCGCGCAGACCATGTCGTTGCGCAACCGCGACTTCATCCAGGCCGCCCGCGCGAACGGCGAGCCGCTGCGCCGCATCATCACGGTCGAGATGCTCCCGAACCTCATGGCGCTCATCGCCTCGAGCTTCGTCGGCACCGTGACGGCAGCCATCCTCGGTCTCACGACCCTGGCCTTCATCGGCGTGATCCCGGTCAGCAACCTCAACTGGGGGACCATCCTGTTCTGGGCGCAGCAGAACGGTGCCTTCCCGCGACTGTGGTGGTGGTACGTGCCGGCCGGGCTCTGCATCGCGATCATCGGCGTCGCGCTTTCGCTCATCAACTTCGGCATCGACGAGTACGTCAATCCGCGACTGCGGTCGGCCGGTGAGCGGGCCAGGGCGATAAAGAAGAAGGGGCTGAACGTGAACGACGCCGTCACGGCCGTCCGCAGCGTGCCCCTGCCGAAGAAGGCTCCCGATCCCGTATCGTCGGCGACCTCGCCGGGCGCTTCCGGCGCCACCGACTCCGCGAACACCGCGACACCGCACACGAACCAGAACACGAAGTGATGACCTCTCAGACTCTGACCACGCAACTCCCGTATCACGACCCCGCCCTCTCGATCCCCGAACGCGTGGCCGACCTCCTCAGCCGGATGACGGTGGAAGAGAAGGTCGGGCAGATGCTCCAGCTCGACGCCCGCGACGACATCGACGACCACGTGCTCCGGCGGCACGCGGGATCGATCCTGCACGCCTCGGATGAGCGTCTGCGGCGGGCTGCCGCCCTGGTCGCGCAGACCCGGCTCGGCATCCCGCTGCTCGTGGGCGAGGACTGCATCCACGGCCACTCGTTCTGGCCCGGAGGCACGATCTACCCCACGCAGCTCGGCATGGCAGCCTCCTGGGATCCGGCACTCGTCGAGCGCGTGGCGCGGGCGACGGCCGAGGAGGTCGCCGTGACCGGCATCCACTGGACGTTCTCGCCGGTGCTGTGCATCGCCCGCGACCTGCGCTGGGGGCGGGTGGGGGAGACGTTCGGGGAGGACCCGTTCCTCATCGGGGAGCTCGCTTCGGCCATGGTGCGCGGCTATCAGGGCGACGGGCTCGACGACCCCACGGCCATCCTCGCGACGGCCAAGCACTTCGCCGGCTACTCGGAGACGCAGGGCGGACGCGACGCGAGCGAGGCGGACATCTCCCCGCGCAAGCTGCGCTCCTGGTTCCTGCCGCCGTTCGAGCGGGTCGCCCGCGAGGGCTGCCGGACGTTCATGCTCGGCTACCAGACGACCGACGGGGTGCCGATCACGCTGAACGAGTGGCTGCTCAGCGACGTGCTCCGCGGCGAGTGGGGTTACACCGGCACCCTCATCACGGACTGGGACAACGTGGGCCGGATGGTGTGGGAGCAGCGGGTGCAGCCCGACCTCACCCATGCCGCGGCCGCCGCCGTGCGCGCCGGGAACGACATGGTGATGACCACGCCCGGGTTCTTCGAGGGGGCGCTGGACGCGGTCGCCCGGGGGCTGCTGCCGGAGGACGCCTTCGACGACGCGGTCTCCCGCATCCTCACGCTGAAGTTCGAGCTGGGGCTCTTCGAGGACCCCCGGCTGCCCCGCGACGACGTGTCCGCCGTGGTCGGCAGCGCCGCGCACGCGGAGCTCAACCTCGAGATCGCGCGCCGTTCGCTCGTGCTCCTGGAGAACGACGGCGTGCTGCCGCTGGATGCCGCGGCCCCGCTGCGGGTGGCGGTGACCGGGCCGCTCGCGGACGACGCGCAGACGCAGCTCGGCGACTGGGCCGGCGGTTCGGGTCAGGCGGGCTGGCTCGACGGACAGCCCCGCGAGATGATCACGACCGTGCTCGACGGCCTCCGTGCGGTGGACGCGTGGACGGTCACGCATGCACGCGGCGCCGACATCCTCACGCTCGCCGACGACCCCCGCGGCACGCACTTCCCGGACAACCAGCCGCGTCCTCCCGTGGTGCAGCCGTGCCCGCCGGATCCTGTGCTCATCGCGGAGGCGGTGGCCGCTGCCGAGGCCGCCGACGTCGTGGTCGCGGTGGTCGGCGATCGCATCGAGCTCGTGGGCGAGGGGCGGTCCACGGCCACGCTGGAGCTCATCGGCGGGCAGAACGCCCTGCTCGACGCACTCATCGAGACCGGGAAACCCGTCGTCGTGGTGCTCCTCGCGTCCAAGCCGCTCGTGCTCCCGCCCTCAATGCAGCGGGCGGCGGCGGTGGTCTGGGCCGCGAATCCGGGTATGCAGGGCGGACGGGCGCTCGCCGACATCGTCACGGGTGCCGTGGAGCCCTCGGGCCGGCTGCCCATCTCGTTCGCGCGGCACGTCGGGCAGCAGCCGACCTACTACAACCAGATCCGTGGTCAGCACGGCGACCGCTACGCCGACCTCACCCAGGCGCCCGCGTGGGCCTTCGGAGAGGGCCGGTCGTACACGACCGTGACGTACGCGGAGCTGGAGCTGGAGCAGACGGAGCTGCGCCTCGGCGCCACCGTGGTGGGGCACGTGACCGTGACGAACACGGGGGACCGGCCCGTCCGCGAGACCGTGCAGGCGTACGTGCGGGACGAGGTGACGAGCGTGAGCTGGACCGACCGCGAGCTCAAGGCCTTCCGGCAGGTCGACCTCGCGCCGGGGGAGAGTGCGCGCGTGCGGATCGAGGTCCCCGTCGCGGACTGCACGATCGTGACCGCCGCCGGCGTCCGGACCGTGGAGCCCGGCGCCTTCACGCTCCTCGTCGGCCCCAGCTCCCGCGAGGAGCACCTCCTCCCCGCCCCCTTCGAGATCTCCCGTTCCTGATTCCCGGCGGCCTCGATTTGACCTCAAGTGCGCTTGAGGTTTTACGGTGGAGGGCGTGAGTGGGACAGAGAAGAAGCCGCGATGACGTATGTAATCGCACTGCCGTGCGTCGACCTCAAGGACAAGGCGTGCATCGACGAATGCCCGGTCGACTGCATCTATGAAGGGGAGCGGTCGCTCTACATCCACCCCGACGAGTGCGTGGACTGCGGAGCGTGCGAGCCGGTGTGCCCGGTCGAGGCGATCTACTACGAGGACGACCTGCCCGACGAGTGGCAGGACTACTACAAGGCCAACGTCGAGTTCTTCGACGAGATCGGCTCGCCCGGCGGCGCCGCCCGCACCGGACTCATCCGTCACGACCACCCGCTCATCGCCGCGCTCCCGCCCCAGGAAGTGCACGAGTGACTCCGCGCATCGCCATCGTCGGCGCGGGACCCGCAGGCATCTACGCCGCCGACCTCCTCCGGGCTCAGGTGCCGGAGGCGGCCATCGACCTGTACGAGAAGCTCCCCGCTCCGTACGGCCTCGTCCGCTATGGCGTCGCCCCCGACCATCCGCGCATCCGCAAGATCATCGATGCGCTGCACGACGTGCTCCTTCAGCCCGGCATCCGGCTGCTCGGCAACGTCGAGGTGGGCGTCGATGTGACGGTCGACGAGCTCCACCGGGCGTACGACGGCGTCGTCATCGCGACCGGAGCCGACCGTGACGTGACGTTCGACGTGCCGGGAGCCGACCTCCCCGGATCGTTCGGCGCCGCGGATTTCGTGGCCTGGTACGACGCGCACCCCGACGTCGCGCGGGGCTGGGGCCTGGAGGCGGAGGCCGTGGCCGTGCTCGGGGCGGGCAACGTCGCCCTCGACGTCACGCGCATCCTCGCGAAGCACGCCGCGGCGCTGGAGTCGACCGACACCCCCGACCACATCCTCGACGCGCTCGCCGCGAGCCGGGTCCGCGACGTGCACCTGTTCGCCCGTCGCGGTCCGGCCGATGTGCGTTTCTCCGCTCTGGAGCTGCGCGAGCTCGGGGAGCAGCACGACGTGGAGGTGGTCGTCGATCCCGCCGACCTCGCGCTCGACGACCACGCCGCCCGCATGCTGGAGCAGTTCTCGCAGCGCCGCATCATCGTGCGCACCCTCACGGAATGGGCGCAGCGTCCGTCCACCGAAGCCTCCCGGCGCATCCACCTGCACTTCCGGCATCGACCCGTCCGCGTCCTCGGCACCGACCGTGTGGAGGGCATCGAGTTCGAGCGCTCGGCCTCCGATCCGCTCGGCCGCATGATCGGCACCGGCGAGCTCGTGCGGTACGAGGTCGGCGCCGTCTACCGGGCGATCGGCTACCTCTCCTCGCCCGTGCCCGGCGTGCCGTTCGACGCGGCGCGGGGCATCGTTCCGAACGCGGAAGGACGGGTGCTCGATGCCGACGGCACGCCCGTCCCGGGTCTCTATGCGACCGGCTGGATCAAGCGCGGGCCGATCGGGCTCATCGGCTCGACCAAGTCCGACGCCGCGCAGACCGTGCAGCATCTCGTGGAGGACCTCGCCGCGACGCCGTCCGCCCGCATCGACCGCGACCCGCCCCTGGACCTCCCCGGCGTGGTGGACTGGGAGGGTTGGTTGCGCATCGACGAGGCCGAGCGCCGCGCCGGAGCCGTCCGCGGCCGGGAGCGCACGAAGCTCGTCGACCGCGCGGCCATGCGCGCCCACGCGACCCCCACCCCCATCCCTCTCGAGGAGAGCACCCGATGACCCCCGACCCGCACACCACCCCGCACCCCGCCGCTCCGGTGCCCACGCCGGTCGGGGAGGGGCTCAAGGCGGCGTTCCGCACCCACCCCGCCGGTGTCGCCATCATCACGGCGCAGGGTCCGGACGGCCCCGTCGGCCTCACGGCGTCGAGCGTGTCGTCGGTCGCGGTCGACCCGGCGGCGATCGTGTTCTCGGTGACCAGGGCGACCGGGAGCGCCGGGGCCATCCTCGGCGCCGACACCTTCGTCGTGCACCTCATCGACGACGAGCACTCCGCGCTCGCCCAGAGCTTCGCGGTGAGCGGCTCCGAGCGCTTCACGCCCGAGCAGGGCTGGACGACGCTGCCGACCGGCGAGCCGCACCTGGCGGAGGCCCGTGTCGCCCTGCGCTGCCGGGCGATCCAGACCGTGCCCGTCGGTTCGTCGACCGTGGTGATCGCCGAGGTGCTCGAGGTGCTCACCGGCCGCCCGGCCCGCCCGCTCGTCTACATCGACCGCCGATTCCACGCCCTGTCCCACGACACCGCCCTCTGACCCCGTCACGAAAGGAACCCCCATGTCCACTCCGTACACGCTCCCCGAGCTGCCCTACGACTACTCGGCACTGGAACCGCACATCTCCGGCAAGATCATGGAGCTGCACCACTCCAAGCACCACCAGGCCTACGTGACCGGCGCGAACACGGCGCTGGAGCAGCTCGCGGCGGCCCGCGACAGCGGCGACCTCGGAGCGGTCAACAAGCTCGAGAAGGACCTCGCGTTCAACCTCGGCGGCCACATCAACCACTCCGTGTTCTGGCAGAACCTCTCGCCCGAGGGCGGCGGGGCTCCGGAGGGCGAGCTCTCGGCGGCGCTCGCGGACTCATTCGGGTCGATCGACGGTTTCCGCGCGCACTTCACCGCGACGGCCCTCGGCGTGCAGGGCTCCGGTTGGGCCGTGCTCGCCTGGGACTCGGTGGGCGCTCGTCCCGTGATCTTCCAGCTCTTCGATCAGCAGGGCAACGCGCCGCTCGGCGTCATCCCGCTGCTGCAGCTCGACGTGTGGGAGCACGCCTACTACCTCGACTACCTCAACGTGCGGGCGGACTACGTCAAGGCGTTCTGGAACCTCGTGAACTGGCCCGACGTGCAGCGCCGCTTCGAGACGGCGCGCATCGCGACCGCGGGTCTCCTCGTCCCCTGATCCCCCTTCGCCGACCCGGCCCCTTGCGTGCGCCCCGGCCTGTTGCGATCGTCCGCAACGGGCCGGGGTGGCCGCAAGGGGCCGGGTCGCGTTCAGGCGAGGGTGAGGAAGAGCTTCTCCAGGTCGGGGAGGGGGACGGCGTCGTCCTGCGCGGGGTCCTCCAGGCAGGTCTTCATGGCGGAGGCGATGATCTGGAACCCGGCCTTGTCCAACGCGGAGGTCACGGCGGCCAGCTGCGTGACGACGGCCCGGCAGTCGCCGCCGCTCTCGACCGCGGCGATCACGGCGCCGAGCTGTCCCTGGGCGCGCTTGAGGCGGTTGGCGATCTTGCGCTGCGTGTCGGTGTCGACGGTGGTCATGGTCTCTCCCTGAAGGCCGGCTGTGCGCTCCACTATACCCCGGGGTATAGTGTCTGGATACCCACCGGGGTATCGAGTGAGGAGAGAACACATGTGTCGAGCAGTCCGTTGCCGTACCTGCGGGAAGACCACCTGGGCGGGGTGCGGCCAGCACGTCGACGCCGTCCGCCGCACCGTGCCGGCGTCGGACTGGTGCACGGGCCACCCGAAGGACGAGGCCAAGGGCGGTCTCCTGTCCCGGCTGTTCGGGCGATGAGCGCGCCGCTCCGCGTCGTCATCGTCGGTGGCATCGCCGGCGGCATGTCGGCGGCGACCCGGCTTCGGCGGCTCGAGGAGTCCGCGGACATCGTCGTCTTCGAGCGCGGGCCCGAGGTCTCCTACGCCAACTGCGGCCTGCCCTACTACGTGGGCGGCGTGATCGAGGAGCGCGACGCCCTCCTGCTGCAGACCCCGGAGTCGCTGCACCGCCGCTTCCGACTCGACGTCCGCGTCCGTCACGACGTCGTCGGCATCGACACCGCGCGCAAGACGGTCGAGGTCGTCGATCTCGACAGCGGCCACCGCAGCACCCACCCGTACGACCGCCTCGTGCTCGCCACCGGTGCCCGGCCTCGCGGCGACGAGCCGACCGGGGCCCTCCCCGCGCGGAGCCTGCGGACCGTGGCGGATGCCGATGCGATCGCCGCGGCCCTCCGCCCCGGCCTGCCGGTGGTCGTCGTGGGCGGCGGGTACACGGGACTCGAGGCCGTGGAGAACCTCGTCGCCCGGGGGGCCGCGGTCACCCTGGTGCAACGCGGTGCCCAGCTGCTCGCCCCGCTGGATCCGGAGATGGCCGCCCCTCTGGCGGCCGAGGTCCGGCGCCGCGGGGTTGACGTGCGACTCGGCGTCGAGGTCGTGGCCACGGCCGCGGATTCCGTGACCCTGAGCGACGGTGCCACCCTCCCCGCGGAGTTCCTCGTCGATGCCTCCGGGGTCGTGCCCGAGGTCGGACTCGCCCGCGCCGCCGGGATCCGTCTTGGCGAGACCGGCGGCATCGCGGTCGACGAGGCGTGCCGCACCAGTGCCCCGGACGTCTTCGCGGTCGGCGACGGCGTCGAGAAGACCGACCTCATCGGCGGCGGTGCGGCGCTGGTGACCATGGCCGGTCTCGCCAATCGCCACGGCCGCATGGTGGCCGACGTCATCGCGGGTCGGGAGGAGTCGGCGCGCCCCGCCCTCGGCACCGGCATCGTGCAGATGTTCGGCCTCGCCGCCGCGAAGACCGGATGGAGCGAGAAGCAGCTCCGTGCCGGGGGCCGCGGGTTCTTCGCCGTACACGTGCATCCGGCGTCGCATGCCGGCTACTACCCGGGCGCGGAGACCCTGTCGATGAAGCTCCTCGCCGACCCCGCCACCGACCGCATCCTCGGGGCGCAGATCGTGGGTCGTGACGGCGTGGACAAGCGGATCGACGTCATCGCGACGGCGCTGCAGGCGGGCGTCACCGCCTCCGGTCTCGCGCACCTGGAGCTCGCGTACGCTCCGCAGTTCGGCTCCGCGAAGGATGCCGTGAACATCCTCGGCTATGTGGCCGAGAACACCCGCAACGGCACCACGCCGACTGTCCAGTGGCACGAGCTCGACGACGCCCTGCAGGCGGGATCGACCCTCATCGACGTCCGCTCCGTGGCCGAGCATACGAACGGCGCCATCCCCGGCGCCAGGAACATCCCGCTGGACGAGCTGCGCGACCGTCTCGACGAACTGCCGGACGGGCCCCTCGTGGTGCACTGCCAGGTCGGCCTGCGGGGGCACATCGCCACCCGGCTGCTGCGGCAGCACGGGCGCGAGGTGCGCAATCTCGACGGCGGTTACCGGACCTGGCAGGACGCGACCGCAGAGTGCTGAGCTCGACGCGTTCACAACTCAGGAGAACCGGCGCACCTACGCCCGTCAGGGCCGGAACCGCGGTCTCCGCGCGCCGTACTCCTGAGTTGTGAACGCCGCCCGGCTCAGACGAGTCGCGCGGTCGTGCCTCGGACGTTGAGCTCGTACGGAAGGGCGGCGGGCGGCCGCACGGCATCGGGGTCGGTGAGTTTCGCGAGGACCGCGTCGGCCGCCCGCTCGCCCTGCCCGAGCGGGAACTGGTCGACCGTGGTGAGGCGGAAGAACTCGCCGAGCTCATGGCCGTCGATGCCCACGATGGACAGGTCGCCCGGCACCGCGAAGCCGAGGTCGCGGGCGGCGAGGAGCGCCCCGATCGCCATCTCGTCCGAGGCGGCGAACACCGCGGTGGGGCGCGGCCCCGGGCGCCCGAGGAGCTGCTTCGCGGCGCGGTAGCCGCCCTCGACCGTGAAGTCGGCCGGCTCCAGGAACGCGGGGTTCAGGGGGACGCCGGCCTTCGCCAGCGCCCTCTCGAAGCCGAGCCGGCGGTTCGTGGGGATGTGGAAGTCGATGTCGAATTCGGGGTTCGCGCCGATGTGCGCGATCTCCGTGTGCCCGAGCCCGAGCAGGTGCTCCGTCGCGAGCTGGGCCACGGCGACGTCGTCGACCGTGAGGGTGTCGAGCTTCGGGTTCGGGCCGCCGATCGCGATCACGGGGAGCCCGAGGTCGAGGAGCTGCTGGGTCTCGTCCTCGTCCAGCTCGATGGACACCGCGATCACGGCGTCCACGCGCTGGCGGCGCAGGAACGTGTCGAAGACGTGCCGGCGTACATCTTTGTCAGCGGTGATGTTGTAGAGCGTGATGTCGTAGCCCGCACGCATGAGTGCGGCGGACACCCCCGACAGCACGGTGCTGAAGAACCAGCGGTCGAGGAACGGCACGACGACCCCGATGTTGCGCGTGCGCCCCGACGCGAGGCTCGAGGCGCGGGAGGACACGACGTACCCGAGGGAGGCGGCAGCCGCCTGCACGCGCTCGCGCGCCGACTCGGACACGTGCCCGCGGCCGCTCAGCGCGCGGGAGACCGTCGCGGTGGAGACGCCGGCGAGCCGGGCGACCTCGTCGATGCTCGCCATCGTCTGTCCTTCGGATCGGAGACGCCCGTGACACGCCCCGGGAGGAGCGCGCCACGGGCGCAGCGGTGTCAGGCCTTGGTGTACCAGACGGCGGTGTCGACGGGGACCTCGGGGCCGTCGAACGGCTGGCTGCGGAGCAGGACGACCGCGCCCTCCGGGAGGTCGAGCGGAGCCGTGCCGAGGTTCGCCAGCACGTGCACCTCGCCGCGACGGAAGGCGACGGCATCGGGACCGGCGTCCTCCCACACCAGCGACCCGGTGCCGAATCCGAACTCGCGACGGCCGGCGAGAAGGCGCTTGTACAGGGCGAGGGTCGACGCCGGGTCGACCTCCTCGACGTCCCGGGCGTAGGCCGCCCAGTCCGCGGGCTGCGGGAGCCACGAGAGGCCGGTGTCGTTGAAGCCGAAGGCGGGAGCCTCCGCCTCCCACGGCAGCGGCACGCGGCAGCCGTCGCGGCCGTAGCGCTCGCCGTTCGTGCGGAACCAGGTCGGATCCTGGCGGTACTCGTCCGGGATCTCCATGGCCTCGGGCAGGCCGAGCTCCTCGCCCTGGTACAGGTAGGCCGAGCCGGGCAGCGCGAGCATCAGCGTGGTGGCGGCGCGGGCGCGGGCGAGGCC
Source organism: Microbacterium sp. CFSPD4_SD4 (assembly GCF_057364585.1). Taxonomy (NCBI): domain Bacteria; kingdom Bacillati; phylum Actinomycetota; class Actinomycetes; order Micrococcales; family Microbacteriaceae; genus Microbacterium; species Microbacterium sp. CFSPD4_SD4. Next base: position 20,422 of record NZ_JBNFOC010000007.1, on the reverse strand, counting down.
GATGGCGGTGTCGGGCTTGTCCGGGGTGTTCGGGCCGATGCCCTCGCCCTGCGGGTTGTCGATCGTGAGGGCGAGGCGCGTGGCGTGCCGGACGACGTCGTGGTTGGACAGCACCCAGGTGCTCGGGGCGCCGACCGCGCCGAACGCGTCCAGCGACTCGCGGATCACGTCGCCGAGCGCCTTCGCGTCCCACGCCGTCATCAGGTACGGGAAGTTGAAGGTCTGGTGCATCTCGTCCGGACGCACCCAGAGGGCGGTCTCCTTCAGCGTCGGCATCCAGGCCTCGCCGCACAGGGCGCGGTCGCCGTCGTACTCGGCGAGCACCTTGTGCCAGTCGCGGTAGATCTCGTGCACGCCGTCCTGGCCCCAGTACGGCACGTTCGACTCGCCGCCGCCCATGGAGTCGGCGTCGGTCGGCGGCGTGTAATCCGGCAGGCCCTCGGTCTTGATCATGCCGTGGGCCACGTCGACACGGAAGCCGTCGACGCCGCGGTCGAGCCAGAAGCGCAGGATCGAGCGGAACTCCTCCTGCACCTCCTCGTTGTTCCAGTCGAAGTCCGGCTGCGTCGCGTCGAAGATGTGCAGATACCACTGGCCGGGCGTGCCGTCGGCCTCCGTCACGCGCTGCCACATGCCGCCGCCGAACACCGACTCCCAGTTGTTCGGAGGCAGCTCGCCGTTCTCGCCGCGGCCGTCGCGGAAGATGTAGCGCGCGCGCTCCGGGCTGCCCGGCGCCGCCTTGAGCGCCTCCTGGAACCAGGGGTGCTGGTCGGAGGAGTGGTTGGGCACGAGGTCGACGATCACCCGGATGCCGCGGGCGTGCGCGGATTCCAGCATCGCGTCGAAGTCGGCCAGCGTGCCGAACAGCGGGTCGACGTCGCGGTAGTCGGCCACGTCGTAGCCGGCATCGCGCTGCGGGCTCGTCATGAACGGGCTGAGCCAGATCGCGTCGACGCCGAGCTCCTGCAGCGCGTCGAGGCGGCTCGTGATGCCCGGCAGGTCGCCGATGCCGTCGCCCGACGCGTCCGCGAAGGAGCGGGGGTAGATCTGGTAGATGACGGCGCTGCGCCACCACTCGGAACCGGGGGCTGCGATCTGTTCGAGCTGTGCCATGCGATCAGGCTACTGCAAACGCTTACAGTGCCGCCACCACAGGTATCGAAACGGTTCGGCGCCCTCTTTCCCCCTCTCCGCCGACCCACCCCTTTCCGTCCGACCCACCCCCTTGCGAACGGGCGGAAGGGGGTGGGAGGAACGGAAGGGGGTGGGTCGGACAGGGGATGAGGGTCAGGGCGTGGGCATGCCGCCGTTGACGTTCAGGGTCTCGCCGAGCACGTAGCTCGACTCCGGGGAGGCGAGGAAGACGTAGGCGGGGGCGAGCTCGGCGGGCTGACCCATCCGGCCGAGCGGAGTGTCCTGGCCGAACTGCGCGATCTTCTCCTGCGGCTGCCCGTCGCTCGGCTGCAGCGGGGTCCAGATCGGTCCCGGAGCCACGGCGTTCACGCGGATGCCCTTCGGCGCGAGCTGCTGGGCGAGGCCCTTCGTGAACGCATTGATGGTCGACTTCGTCGAGGCGTAGTCGACGAGGATGTCCGACGGCGAGTAGGCCTGGATCGAGGTCGTGTTGATGATCGTCGAGCCGGCGGGGAGGTGCGGGAGGGCGGCCTTCGTGATCCAGAATATCGCGTACACATTGGTCTTGAACGTGTCGTCGAACTGCTCGTCCGTCACATCCGTGAGGGACTCCTGGAAGACCTGCTTGCCGCCGTTGTTGACGAGGATGTCGAGCCCGCCGAGCGCCGCGACGGCCTCGGCCACCAGGGTGCGGCAGTACTCCGGGTCGCGCAGGTCGCCGGGGATCGTGGCGACGGTCGCTCCCGCCTCGCGGAGGATGCCGGCGATGCGGCTCGCGTCCTCCTCCTCTTCCGGGAGGTAGGAGATCGCGACGTCGGCGCCCTCGCGGGCGAATGCGATCGCGGTGGCCGCGCCGATGCCCGAGTCGCCGCCGGTGATGAGTGCCTTGCGCCCGGTCAGCCGTCCGGTGCCGCGGTACGACTCCTCGCCGAGGTCGGCCTTCGGAGTGAGGTCGGCGTCGAGACCGGGCTCGCGCATGTGCTGCTTCTGCGGCTGGATGTCGGCGTAGAGCTCTACCGGGTTCGTGAAGGTGTACTGGTCGCGGGACATGGGGTGTCCTTTCCGGGAGGTCGGGGACGGGAGGACCATCGTGCGCGCCGTGCTCCGGGTGCGGCAAACGCCTTGCACGCATCCGGTCGCTTTGGTACACGCGCATGTGGCCGAAAGACACTTCCCCCGGTGCCTCCTGTCATGACAGGGTTGCGAGCATCCCCCGTGTCGCTCGCGGCATGTCCCCCGGGGGTCCTGCCGTCGAGAGGTCGTGATGTCCGCTTCCGCCCGCCGATCCGCGCCCTGGGCGGTCGTCGCCGCGCTCGTCGTCGGTGCCGTGCTCGTCGGCGCCGCCCCCGCCGTGTCCGACGCGTTCGGTGCCCGCGCGCAGCCCCCGGCGGACCCGGTGAACGACCCCGCGGCTTCGGTCGCGCTCGCGTACGAGTTCCTCGACGCGCGGGTCGACGAGTTCTGCGACGGCGAGGGCCGCTGCCTGCCCCGCAGCTACGAGGGCGGGTTCTTCACCACGCCGTCGTGGGACTTCACCCCCTCCTTCGTGTACGACGACGCCCTCGTCGTGATCGCCTACACGGCCCGCGGCCTGCCGGACGACCTGCGCCGCGCGCGGGCTGTCGCGGACACCCTCCTCTTCGTGCAGGAGAACGATCCCGTCGGCGACGGCCGCGTCCGCACCTCGTACGAGCCGCACGGCATCCGTCAGGGCCGGATGGAGATCACCGGGCCCGGCACCTTCACCGGCAACCAGGCCTGGGTGGGCATGGCGCTCGCCCGCCTCTTCCATGCCACCGGCGAGGCACGGTACCTCGACGGCGCGGTGCGCATCGCGGAGTGGATCCAGGACAACACCGCCGACATGACGCGGGCACCCTACGGCTACACCGGCGGGCAGACCGATGCCGGGGTGCCGCTGGAGTGGAAGTCCACCGAGCACAACAGCGACATCGCCGGCTTCTTCACGCAGCTCGGCCAGCTCACGGGCGACGGGGTCTGGGCGGAGCGGGCGGCGGTGGCTGCCGGATTCGTCGCGGCGATGCAGAGCGCCGACGGGCACGTGGACACCGGGACGCTGCTCGACGGCAGCACGATCAACACCCGTCCCATCCCGCTCGACGCGCAGACCTGGAGCCTGCTGGGCACCGGGGACGCCCGATACGGCTCGGCCGTGGACTGGACGCTCGCGCACCTCATCGCCCAGGACGGCCCGTACCGGGGCCCGTCGATCAGCGACGTGGACGTGTCGAAGGTCTGGTTCGAGGGCAGCGGGCACCTCGCGCTCGCGCTGCAGGAGCGCGGGGCCGCCGGCGACCAGGATCGCGCGGAGGAGCTGCTGGCCGACATCCGGCTGGTGCAGCGCGACGCGGCGAACGGCGACGGCAAGGGCATCGTGGCGACCTCGACCGACGGACTCGACTCCGGCTTCGGCGACCTCTACTACGCGAGCCTGCACACCGGCACGACGGCCTGGTACCTGCTCGCGGCCGTGGGCGACAACCCGTTCCGTCTGCCCTGACCTCGCCTGTCGACCCGGCCTCTTGCGGTCGACCCGGCCCCTTCCGCGCGCCCGCAACGGGGTGGGACGCGCGCAGAGGGGTGGGTCGAGGGAGGTATCAGGCGGCGACGCGGGCGACGGCGGCGATCGCGCTCGTGAAGAAGTCGAGGCCGTCCACGCCGCTGCGCATCGCGACCGCGGTGTCCGGACCGAAACCGGGCTCCGTGGCGTGCTCGGGGTGCGGCATCAGGCCCACGACATTGCCGGCCTCATTCGTCAGCCCCGCGATGTCGCGCAGCGAGCCGTTCGGGTTCACGCCGGCGTAGCGGAACGCCACGAGACCCTCGCCCTCGATGCGGTCGAGCGTCTGCTCGTCGGCGATGTAGCCGCCGTCCGCGTTCTTCAGCGGGATGACGATCTCCTGGCCGGTGCGGAAGGCGTTGGTCCAGGCGGTGTCGGCGTTCTCGACCGTGAGCTTCTGGTCGCGGCGCACGAAGTGCTGGTGGTTGTTGCGGATCAGGCCGCCGGGCAGCAGGTGCGCCTCGACGAGCATCTGGAAGCCGTTGCAGATGCCGAGGACGGGCATGCCCTTCGCGGCGGCGTCCTTGACCTCGCTCATGATGGGCGAGAGGGCGGCGATGGCTCCGGCGCGGAGATAGTCGCCGTAGCTGAACCCGCCGGGGAGGACGAGGGCGTCGACGCCCTCGAGGTCGTGCGAGCCGTGCCACAGGGCGACCGGCTCGGCTCCGGCGATGCGGACGGCGCGCTGCGCGTCGACGTCGTCCAGCGAGCCGGGGAAGGTGACGACGCCGATGCGGACGGTCACTCCGCCACCTCGACGCCCACGACGTCTTCGATCACGGCGTTCGAGAGCACCTCGTCGGCGATACGGCGGGCCTCGGCGAGGACCTCGTCGGTGACCTCGCCCTCGACGGTGAGCTCGAAGCGCTTGCCGATGCGGACGTCGGTGAAGCCCTCGACGCCCAGGCGGGCGAAGGCGCCGGAGACGGCCTTCCCCTGCGGGTCGAGCAGTTCGGGCTTGGGCATGACGTCGACGACGATGGTGGGCATGACGGCTCCAAGAGTCGCGGGCGGACGGGCGGGTTCAGTCTACCGCTCGCCGATGCTCCGCTGAGACCCCGGCTTCCCGCCCAGACCCCGCCCTGCGCGCGCCGCTACGCCGGGGCGTCGGCGGGAACCCGGGGTCTCGGGTCAGGAGTGGGGTCAGGAGTGGAAGACGGTGTGGAGGTCGCCGATCGTGTCGCGGCCGCCGAGGCCGTCGATCTCGAAGAGCACCGAGATGCCGGCGACGTGGCTGCCGAGACGCTCCACGAGCTGCCGACCGGCGGCCAGCGTCCCTCCGGTGGCGAGCACGTCGTCGATGAGGAGGACGCGGGATCCGGCGGGCAGGTCGTCGTGCATCTCGATGGTCGCCGTGCCGTATTCGAGGGCGTAGTCGACGGAGGCGGCGGGGCGGGGGAGCTTGCCGGCCTTGCGGATCGGGATCAGCCCGACCCCCGCGGCGATGGCGGCGGCCCCGGCGAGGATGAAGCCCCGCGCCTCGATGCCGGCCACCACGTCGAACTGCCCCGCGAAGGGCTCGATGATCGCCTCGGTCGTCACGCGGAGGGCCTCGGCGTCGGCGAGGAGCGGCGTGATGTCGCGGAAGATGATGCCGGGCTCCGGATAGTCCGGGATGCTGCGGATCAGGGACTCGGCGCGGGCGAGGGCAGGGGAGAGGGTGGCTTCGGGCACCGGACAAGGGTACGCCGGTTGCGCGGGAAGGACCTGCGGACGGCGCTCTTGACATCGTGGGAGCGCTCCCATAGAGTTCACGACAACCTTGTGGGAGCGCTCCCACAAGCCCCCACGCACCACCACCCGCACGAACCCACAAAGGAGTGAACCGTGAACTCACGTGCCCGCACCCGGATCCTGGCGACAGCCGCCGCGGCATCCGTCTCCGCTCTCGCCCTGGCCGGCTGCTCCGGCAGCACCGGCGGCGACGGCGACACCGGCGGCAGCGCCGACGAGAAGGTCACACTGACCGTCACCACCTTCGGCACCTTCGGCTACGACGACCTCTACAAGGAGTACGAGAAGGCGCACCCGAACGTGACGATCGAGGCGACCAACATCGACACCGGTGGCAACGCCCGTACCGACGCCTTCACCAAGATCGCCGCCGGCTCCGGCCTCAGCGACATCGTCGCGATCGAGGAGGGCTGGCTCGGCGCCATCATGGACGTCTCGGACACCTTCGTCGACCTGCGCGACTACGGCATCGAGGACCGCAAGGACGACTGGGTCGACTGGAAGTACGGCCAGGCGACCGACGCCGAGGGCCGCGTCATCGGCTACGGCACAGACATCGGCCCGAGCGGCATCTGCTACAACGGCGCCGCGTTCGAGGCCGCCGGCCTGCCCAGCGACCGCGAGTCGGTCGCCGAGCTGCTCAACGGCGACTGGGAGAACTACTTCCAGGTCGGCGCCGACTACACGGCCAAGACCGGCAAGGCCTGGTACGACCACTCCGGCTTCGTCTGGAACGCCATGGTGAACCAGCTCGACGAGGGCTACTACACCGCCGACGGCGAGCTCAACGTCGAGGGCAACGACGAGCTCCAGGAGCGCTTCGAGCTCCTCGGCGCCGCGACCGAGGGCGGCCAGTCCGCGGCACAGACCGCATGGGACTGGAACGGCGGCAAGTCGTTCGTCGACGGCACCTTCGCCACCTTCGTCTGCCCGGGCTGGATGCTCGGCGTCGTGCAGGGACAGGTGGAGGCCGGCGGCGGCGACGCGTCGACCGGCTGGGACTTCGCCGATGTGTTCCCCGGCGGCGCGGCCAACTGGGGCGGCGCGTTCCTCTCGATCCCGGAGTCGTCGGAGCACAAGGAGGCCGCGGCCGAGCTCGCCGACTGGCTGACGCAGCCCGAGCAGCAGGTGAAGCAGTCCGCCGCCGCGGGCAACTTCCCCTCGACCATCAAGGCGCAGGAGTCCCTCGCCGAGGAGGCCACGCCCAACGAGTTCTTCAACGACGCGCCGACCGGTGCCATCCTCGCCGAACGTGCCAAGGGCGTCGTCGCGCAGTTCAAGGGCGCCGATGACTCGGTGATCCAGGAGAACGTCTTCGGCCCGGCGCTCAGCGCGCTCGACCGCGGCGAGACGACACGCAGGGCGCCTGGGACCAGGCGATCGGCCTCCTGAACGACCTCGTCGGCTGATCATCTCGCTTCGACAGGCTCAGCGCCCCGAGTGGGTGGCTGAGCCTGTCGAAGCCCGTCTAAGGACAAGCCCATGACCCTCACCGCCCCGCCGGCGGAGCCGCAGGCCGCCGCCCCCGCAGCGGCGGACGCTCCGCCGCGACGCTCCTGGCGCACCCGCGTCTCCCGTTTCGACCACCGCGCCTCGCCGTACTTCTACATCTCCCCGTTCTTCCTCCTCTTCGGGCTCATCGGCCTCTTCCCGCTGCTGTACACGGTGTGGGTCGCGGTCCACGAGTGGGACCTGCTGAAGGGCGAGGGACCGTTCGTCGGCTTCGGCAACTTCGCGGCGATCCTCGGCGACGGCATGTTCTGGAACTCCATCCGGAACACGCTGAGCATCTTCCTGCTCTCCGCCATCCCGCAGCTCGCCGTCGCTCTGGTGATCGCCTACCTGCTGGACCGCGGACTGCGGACGCCGACGTTCTGGCGGATGAGCGTCCTCATCCCGTTCGTGGTCACCCCGGTCGCCGTGGCGATCATCTTCTCCAGCATCTTCAACGAGGCGGACGGGCTGGCCAACAATCTCCTCAACCTCGTCGGCATCGCCGATCAGCAGTGGAAGCACGACACGGTCCTGTCGCACATCGCGATCGCCGTGATGGTGAACTTCCGCTGGACCGGCTACAACGCCCTCATCCTCCTCGCCGCGATGCAGGCCGTGCCGCGCGACCTCTACGAATCGGCCGCACTCGACGGTGCCGGGGCGGTGCGGCGGTTCTTCGCCATCACGATCCCCACCATCCGTCCCACGCTGATCTTCGTCATCATCACGGCGACCATCGGCGGCCTGCAGATCTTCGCCGAGCCGCGGCTGTTCGACGTCTCCACCGCGGGCGGCATCGGCGGCAGCGACCGGCAGTTCCAGACCACCGTGCTGTTCCTCTGGGAGCTGGCGTTCTTCCGCCGCAACCTCGGTGAGGCCTCGGCCGTCGCGATCCTGCTCTTCCTGCTGATCGTCGCGATCGGCCTCATCAACTTCCTGATCTCCCGGCGCATCGCCACCGGAGACGCCCCGAAGAACCGCGCGGCCCGACGCCGCATCCGCCCGACCGGGAAGGAGGAGGCGCGATGACCGCCACCCAGGCCCTCAGCGTGCCGGAGCGGATCCGCCGCCGGCGCGGCACCGCGAGCGGGAGCGCCGGCCTCGGCAGCCGCCCGGGCTTCCTCACCTACGGGCTCCTCGCGGCCTTCGTCATCGGCGGCGCCTACCCGCTGTGGTGGTCGTTCGTCGTCGCGAGCGGGACGAACGCGACCCGCGGCGAGACCCTGCCCCTCATCCCCGGCGGCAACTTCCTCGCGAACGCGGCGAAGGTGTTCGACGCGATCCCGTTCTGGCTCGCCCTCGGCAACTCCTTCCTCATCTCGACGATCATCACGATCTCCGTCGTCACGTTCTCGACGCTCGCCGGCTACGCGTTCGCGAAGCTCCGCTTCCGCGGGCGGGACGGCCTCATGGTGTTCGTGATCGCGACCATGGCCATCCCCACGCAGCTCGGCATCATCCCGCTGTTCATGCTGATGCGCGAACTCGGCTGGACGGGGACGATCGGTGCGGTGATCGTGCCGACCCTCGTCACGGCGTTCGGGGTGTTCTTCATGCGGCAGTACCTCGTGGACGTGATCCCGGACGAGCTCATCGAGGCCGCCAGGGTCGACGGCGCGAACCAGTTCCGCACCTTCCTCACCGTCGGGGTGCCCGCGGCGCGGCCGGCCATGGCGATCCTCGGACTGTTCACGTTCATGACCGCCTGGACCGACTACCTCTGGCCCCTGATCGTGCTCTCCCCCCAGAACCCGACGCTGCAGACGGCGCTCAGCCAGCTGCAGTCCGGCTATTACATCGACTACTCGATCGTGCTCACCGGCGCGGTGCTCGCGACCCTTCCGCTCCTCGTGCTCTTCGTGATCGCGGGGCGGCAGCTGGTCAGTGGCATCATGGCGGGCGCGGTGAAAGGATGACCCCTATGACGCGTGCCTTCCCCTCGGACTTCCTCTTCGGCGCGGCGACCGCGGCCTACCAGATCGAGGGCGCCGCCTTCGAGGACGGACGGACGGCCTCCATCTGGGACGCCTTCTGCCGGGTGCCGGGGGCCGTGGTCGGCGGCGACGACGGGGATGTGGCGTGCGACCACTACCACCGGTATCCGCAGGACGTGGCGCTGATGAAGGAGCTCGGCCTCCAGACGTACCGCTTCTCCACCTCGTGGTCGCGCGTGCGCCCCGACGGCGGCGCGGTCAACCAGGCGGGGGTCGACTTCTACAGCCGCCTCGTCGACGAGCTCCTCGCGGCCGACATCCTGCCCTGGCTCACGCTGTACCACTGGGACATGCCGCAGGCCCTGCAGGAGGTCGGCGGCTGGACGAACCGCGACTCCGTCGAGCGCTTCCTGGAGTACGCGGGCACCATGCACGACGCCCTCGGCGACCGCGTGAACGTGTGGACGACCCTGAACGAGCCGTGGTGCTCGTCCTTCCTCTCCTACACCGGGGGCGAGCACGCGCCAGGGCACACGAGCGTCGCCGAGGGGCTGCTGGCCTCGCACCACCTGCTCCTCGCGCACGGTGCGACGGTGCGGGAGCTCCGCGGCCGCGACGCCTCCCTCAACCTCGGCATCACGCTGAACCACACGGTGGCCGACCCCGCCGACCCGCAGAACCCCGCGGATGTCGACGCGGCGCGGCGGCTGGACGGCCAGTTCAACCGGTGGTTCCTCGACCCCATCTACCGCGGTGCCTACCCCGCCGACACCGTGGAGGACATCCGCGCGGTGGACCCCGAGGCCGTGGCGCGGTTCGAGGCCGCCGTGCACGAGGGCGACCTCGAGACCATCGCCCAGCGCATCGACACACAGGGTGTGAACTACTACCACGGCGACCTCGTGTCCGGTACGGGGCCCGACGACGCGGCGGTGTCCAGCGGCCCGGAGACGGCGCACGTGACGCGGAGCCCGTATCCCTCGCACGAGGGCATCCACGCGGTCGAGCGCGGACTGCCGCGGACCGCCCAGGGCTGGGAGGTCCAGCCGGAGGGACTCACGCGACTCCTGCAGCGGCTCTGGACCGAGTACGCCGAGCCCGCGGGTGTGGCCCTCTCGGTGACGGAGAACGGCGCGGCCTACGACGACACCGTCGTGGCGGAGGACGGGGAGACGCGGGTGCCCGACGCCGACCGCACCGCGTTCCTGCGCGCGCACCTCGACGCCGTGCTGGACGCCAGGGACAGCGGCGTGGACGTCCGCGGCTACTTCTACTGGTCCCTGTTCGACAACTTCGAGTGGGCCTGGGGCTACGACAAGCGCTTCGGGATCGTCCGCGTGGACTACGACACCCAGGAGCGGACGGTCAAGGACTCCGGCCGCGAGTACGCCCGGATCATCGCCGCCCGGTCCCTCTGACCCGTTCGAATCGCCCGATTGGTCCCATCTGCGGCCGAAATGGGACCAATCGGGCGACTCGAAGCGAGGATTTTCACGGCCTGGCTCCGGGTGGATGAGAATGGGGCGATGGAAGAGAGCAAGCGATGATGTCGCCCCGCGCGACCATCGAGGAGGTCGCAGCGGCCGCCGGCGTGTCCCGGTCGACCGTGTCGCGGGTGGTCAACGGGTCGACCGCGGTCAGCCCGGAAGCGCTCGCCGCCGTGCGCGCCGCGATCGACGAGCTCAACTACGTTCCGAACCGTGCCGCGCGCTCGCTCGCCTCCCGGCAGACGCACGCGATCGCCCTCATCGTCCCCGAGGACACGACCCGCTTCTTCGGCGACCCGTTCTTCGCGGCGATCGTGGCCGGCATCACCGGCGCGCTCCGCAGCTCCGACTACCTCCTGAACCTGCTGATCGCGAGCGACGACCCCGGCGACAAGATGACGAGCTTCGTGCGCAACGGCGGCGTCGACGGCGCGCTCATCGTGTCGCACCACACGAGTGACGCGTTCGTCGACCGGATCGCCGACGCGGTCCCCGTCGTCTACGGCGGCCGTCCGGTGCGCCGGGCCGAAGGCGACTACGTGGTCGACGTCGACAACGTCGCCGGGGCACGGGCGGCCACGCAGCGCCTCGTCGACATCGGACGCACCCGCATCGCCACGATCTCCGGTCCGCTCACGATGCCGTCGTCGACCGACCGCGTGCAGGGGTTCCGCGCCGCGCTCGCCGCCGCGGGGCTGACCCCCTTCGCGGAGGAGGAGGGCGACTACAGCGAGGCGAGCGGAGCCGATGCCGCCCGCCGTCTGCTCGCGGAAGGGCGGCCGGACGCGATCTTCGTCGCCAGCGACCTCATGGCCCGCGGGGCGCTCATGGCCCTCCGCGCCGCCGGGGTGCGGGTGCCGGAGGACATCGCGCTCGTCGGCTTCGACGACTCCTCGGTGGCCCTCAGCACCGACCCGCCCCTGACGACCATGCGCCAGCCCATGTACGCCCAGGGCGAGGCGATGACGCAGGTGCTGCTCTCCCGGCTTGCCGGCGAGGATCCGCCTCGGACGACCATCCTGCCGACCGAGCTCGTCGTCCGCGGCTCCGCCTGAGCCGCACCGACCGCGGACACGGGTGAGGCCCGGTCGCGGAACGACCGGGCCTCGGTGGTGCCGGAACGGGTCCGACGAGGGCGTCAGTTCCCGTAGAGCGAGACGACGCCGCTGCGGTCGACGCTGGTCATCGACAGATCGGCCGAGCTGCCGTTGCACTGCGGGTAGTGCATGATCGACGACGAGTCGTACGGCGTGAGCGGACGCCAGTTGTTGTCCTCGAAGCAGGTGCCCGCCTCCGGGCGGGTGTGCTCGTGGCGGAAGCCGAGGACGTGGCCGAGCTCATGGCCGAGCACGTTGGTCGGGGTCCACGCTCCGGCGCTCCAGATCGAGTCGTCGATGAGGACGTTCTGCTGCCGGGCCGGCGTGCTGGGGAAGAAGGCGCGGGCGATGTACTGCGTCGTGGCCACCGGCTCGACGGAGAAGACGACGGCGTTGTTCCGCGTGGTGCAGTTGGCGTCGGCGCTGCTCACGTAGCGGAAGTCGATCTTCGAGGACGCGGACTCCCAGAGTGCGGCGCCGCCCTCCATCGCCCGGACGACGTCGGCGTGACGGCTGCCGAACTTCGTGCTCACGCAGTAGGTGAGGTTGGCGACCTGGGAGGCGGACCACTTGTCGTCGATGTTGTTGACCGTGTTGACGATGAGGCCGTCGGTGCGGGTCTCCGGGCCGATCAGCCGGTCGTAGAACGCGCGCAGCTCCTTCTTGTTCGAGATCACCTCATCGCCGTTGACGACGTAGGCGCCGTCGATGTCCCGATAGGTCGACGCCGCGAACTCCTGGTACGAGGGCGCGGAGTCGTCGGGGGACGCGGCCGTGGCGGGGATGACCGCGCTGAGGCTGAGCGCGGCCGCCGCGGTGGCGGCGAGCGCGAGTTTTCTGGTGAATCGCATGGAAGATCCTCTTCGATCTGAGCGGTGCCGCGCGCCCGGTGAGCGAGCGGACTCCGGCCGGAACGGTGAGCATCGCTGCCGCCGAGGGGCCGAAGCCCGCTCACGCTAACCGCGCGATTTCGACGGGGTCAAGGCGCGACACGGCCCGTCGCCCGCTTTCTGCACTCAGGTCAGGAATCGTCCGGATCCGTCGCCGTCGAAGGTGCCGCCATGGCTCGGCCGGACGTCGGCACCGGCGGTCGACGCCCGGGCCTGGTCGTCGGTCCCTCGTCGTAGGCCGGAGGTCGAGGATGACCACGGACGCGTCTCCGCCACCCCCTCGATCGGCGGAAGACGCGTCCGTGGCCCGCTGCGGCGAACCCCCGCGCCGCGAGTGCTCGCACCCTCCATAGGTTGAACGAGCATTCAGTGATTAATCTATCCCGAGACGGCCCGTGAGGGAATTCCGCCGGAGGACCCGGGAGGTGGACACCGCATGGCGCGATCGGATGCCCAGAACCGTGCGGCGCGGGAGCGCGCACGGGAGAACATCCTCCAGGCGGCGATCGAGGTCTTCAGCGAGCGCGGCGTCGCCGGGGCGGGCATCGCCGAGATCACGCGTCGCGCCGGCGTCGCCCAGGGGCTGGTGAACTACCACTTCGGCGGCAAGGACCAGCTCGTCGCCGCGGTGATCGACCGCTGGTTCGAGACGGTCCTGGCCTTCGCGCAGGTCGAGGGCACGCCCGACGAGATGCTCGCCGCGATCATCGACGGGGCGATCGGCGCGACGGCCTTCGCGATGCCTCTGCAGCGTGCGGTGCTCGCCATGCAGCAGCAGCCGCTGACGCATCGGCTGTTCGCGGAGTCGGAGCAGCGATACGCGGACGGCGCGACGGCTGCCGAGGATGCCGTGCGTGCGATGTTCCGTGCCCGAGGCGCCGAGGATCCGGCGCTGGAGGAGGTCATGCTCCGCAGCACCCTGGAGGGGGTGTTCGTGAAGTACTGCGTCTTCGGCGACACGTATCCGCTCGAGGACGCGCGGCGCTGGCTGCACCGCCGGTACGGTCTCCCGGAGCCGACTGCCGCGTTGCCGGGCGTGCCGACGCCGCACGAGGGCGAACCCCGGCCGCGGGCCACGGCGGCGCTGCGGACCGACGCGTCCTGAGCCGCGGACCCGGATCAGTCGAGGTGCATCCGCGCGAACGCGCCGAGCACGACCCGCTCCGACTGCACGAGGTACCGCTCCAACTCGGCGGCCCCGGCCTCGGCGCCCCGGGTCAGGAACGTGTCGAGGACGGCGCGGTTCTTCCGGACGAACGGCTCGTGCAGCGCGCGGGGGTCGTCGATCTTCAGGAACGCGAGGCGCAGCTCCGCCGCGACGTTCCGGTAGGTGCGGGCGAGACGCGGACTGTCGGCGAGATCGACGAGCGCGACGTGGAACGCCATGTTCGCGCTGCCGACCGCGCGCCAGGCGGACGCGTCGTCGGCCGAGACGCCGGCGACGGCGGCCTCGGCCGCGGCGACCGCGTCGGTCATGCGCTGGACGGCGGGATGCTCGGGCTCGGACTGCCGCAGAGCCGTGCACTCGATGACGCGGCGGGCGCGGTAGATGTCGATGACGTCGGCGATCGTGGGAGAGGCGACCGAGACGCCGCGGTGCGGGATGTGCGCGACGAGCCCCTGTTCCGCGAGCACCCGGAACGCCTCGCGCAGGGTGTTGCGCGACACGTCGAAGCTCTCGGCCAGAGACGACTCCGACAGCCGGGAGCCCGGGGCGACGTCGCCGTCGATGATGCGCTGACGGAGCACGTCGGCGAGCGGGCCCTGCTGGTTCATGCCTTCATCGTAGGCGCGGTCGGTGCGGGAGATCGTGCCGATGATCACACGAAAGCAACCGCGCTGTAGCACGACGGAAACATGATTGTTGAACAATCAGGTTCTGTCCGTTCTACACTGGGGGTCACCCGACACCCACCAACGACGATGGGACCCCCCTATGTCCGAGCAGTCCGCCCCCGCTCTCACCCCCGAGGACGAAGCCCGTGCCGCCCACGCGAAGAAGCGCGCCGGGCGCAGTGCCGTCATCGGCGCCATCTTCCTCATGGCGACGAGCGCCATCGGCCCCGGCTTCATCACCCAGACCGCGACGTTCACCGCCCAGATGGGAGCCGCGTTCGCGTTCGCCATCCTCGTGTCATCCTCGTCGACATCGCGGTGCAGCTGAACATCTGGCGCATGATCACCTCGTCCGGCAAGCGGGCCGGCGAGCTCGCCAACAGCGCCATCCCCTTCTCCGGCCACGTCATCGCCGTCCTCGTCGTCATCGGCGGGCTCGCGTTCAACATCGGCAACATCGCCGGCGGCGGCCTGGGCCTGAACGCCCTCCTCGGCATCGATCCGAAGCTCGGCGGCGCGCTCACGGCGGCCCTCGCGATCATCATCTTCCTCGTGAAGAAGGCCGGCAAGGTGATGGACGTCGTCCTCATCATCCTCGGCGTCGGCATGATCGTGATGACCCTCGTCGTCGCCCTCATCGCCCAGCCGCCCATCGGCGACGCGCTGCGGCAGACCTTCGTGCCCGACCAGCTCAACTTCGCCACCATCACGACGATCGTCGGCGGCACGGTCGGCGGCTACATCACCTACTCCGGCGCCCACCGCTACCTCGACTCCGGCCACGTGGGCCCGCAGTACGCGAAGCCTGTCATGCGCGCCGCTGCCAACGGCATCCTCGTGACCGGCATCATGCGCTACGTGCTGTTCCTCGCGATCCTCGGCGTGGTGGCCTCCGGCGTGGCGCTCGACCTCTCCTCGCAGGCCGCGAACCCGGCCGGGCAGGCGTTCGGTGCGGTGCTCGGCGACGCGGGGCTCCGGATCTTCGGCGCGATCTTCTGGGCCGCCGCGATCAGCTCGGTCATCGGGGCCGCGTACACCTCGGCGACCTTCCTCTCGACGTTCACCGCCAAGCTCCGCGGGGGCTGGCCGCTGCAGCTCGCCACCGTCGCGTTCATCGTCGTGTCGCTGGCGGTCTACCTGGCGATCGGCACGGCCCCGGCCGCGATCCTCGTCTTCGTCGGCGGCTTCAACGGCCTGATCCTGCCCATCGGCCTGACGGTGTTCATGTACATCGGCTGGTTCCGCCGCGACCTGCTCGGCGACCGGAAGTACCCGATGTGGCTGCTCATCGCGGGCACGGTCGTGACCGCCCTCACCTGGTACATGGGCGCCGTCTCGATCGGCCCCATCTTCGCCTTCCTCGGAATCGGAGCGTGACATGGCGACCATCGACCTGAACTCGGACCTCGGCGAGAACGTCCCCGACCGGATCGTCAGCGACGACGCGAGCATGCTCGAGATCGTCACGAGCGCGAACGTGTCGTGCGGGTTCCACGCGGGCAGCCCGGAGGGGATCCGCGAGACCCTGGCCGCGGCCGTCGCCGGCGGCGTCGTGATCGGCGCCCACCCCGGGTACCGCGACTACGAGAACTTCGGGCGCACGAAGGTCGACATCGACTCGGCCACGCTGCAGGCGCACGTGGAGTACCAGCTCGGTGCGCTCCTCGGGCTCACCGCCGCGGTCGGCGGGCGGGTCTCCTACGTCAAGCCGCACGGGGCGCTCTACAACACCATCGCCCGCGACGAGCGGCAGTCGAAGGACGTCGTGGCGGCCATCAAGGCGATCGACCCCTCGCTCGTGCTGCTCGGCCTCGCCGGCGGCGTCGTGCTCGACGTCGCCGAACGGGCCGGACTCGCAGTCGCCGCGGAGGCCTTCGCCGATCGCGCCTACCAGCCGGACGGTCAGCTCGTCTCCCGCACCGAGGAGGGGGCCGTGCTGCACGACCCCACCGCGGTGGCCGAGCGGATGGTGCGCCTGGCCGCGGACGGCGTGATCCGGGCGATCGACGGCACCGACGTGGCCGTGTCCGCGCAGTCGATCTGCGTGCACGGCGACAGCCCGGGCTCGGTCGCGATGGCGGCGGAGACGAAGCGCCTGCTGCAGGCGGAGGGCATCACGATCGCCCCGTTCGCCGGAGTCTGACATGGCCGTGCTCGCGACTCCCGCCCAGCTCGCCGACGCCCGGGCCGCCCGTGCGGCGCACCGCGCCGGCCACTCCGCGCCGACCAGCGGCGTCGCCCCGGGGCTGACCCAGGCGAACCTCATCGCGGTGCCCGCGGACTGGGCCTTCGAGACCCTGCTCTACGCGCAGCGCAACCCGAAGCCCTGCCCCGTCCTCGAGGTTATCGAGCAGGGGGAGGTGGAGTCGCGGCTCGCGCCGGGCAGCGACATCCGCACCGACATCGGGCAGTACCGCATCTGGCGGGACGGCGAGCTCGTGGAGGAGGTGTCCGACGCGACGGCGGCGTGGGACGAGCATCCCGACCTCGTCGCCTTCCTCATCGGCTGCAGCTTCACGTTCGAGACGGGGCTCGTCGAGGCCGGGATCCCGATCCGTCATCAGGAACTCGGACGCAACGTGCCGATGTACCGCACGGCGGTGGACTGCACCCCGGCCGGACGGCTGCGCGGCGAGATGGTGGTCTCCATGCGCCCGATCCCCGCGGACCGCGTGGCCGATGCCGTGCAGATCTCCGGGCGCACCCCGGCGGTGCACGGTGCGCCCGTGCACATCGGCGACCCGGCGTCGCTCGGCATCGCCGATGTGATGGCGCCGGACTTCGGGGACGCCCCCGAGATCCGCCCCGGCGAGATCCCCGTGTTCTGGGCGTGCGGCGTGACCCCGCAGGCGGCGATCATGGCGTCGAAGCCGCCGTTCGCCGTCACCCACGCCCCGGGCTACATGTTCATCACCGATGTGCCGGATGCGGAGTACCGGGTCTGATGCGCATCCTCACGGCCTCCGACAGCGCGCTGCTCGTCGAGGCGGACGACCTCGAGCAGGCCATGCGGCTGAATCTCGCATGGAGCGACGTGCCCGGTGTCCTGGAGCGCATCCCCGGTGCCCGCACCGTGCTCGTGCGCTTCGACCCGCACCGCACCTCGGCCGCCGCGCTCGCCGAGGCGCTCGCCGCGACCGAGGTCGACGCGGCGGCGCTGCCCGACGCGGGCGAGGTCACCATCCCGGTCCGCTACGACGGGGAGGATCTGGACGAGGCGGCCGCGCTCCTCGACGTCTCGGCGGAGGAACTGGTGGCCCGTCACCTCGCCGCCGACTGGCGCGTGGCCTTCTCCGGCTTCGCTCCCGGCTTCGGCTATGCCGTGAGCGGCGACCCTCTCTTCGACGTGCCGCGGCGGTCGTCGCCCCGTACCCGGGTGCCCGCCGGTTCCGTCGCCCTCGCCGGGGCGTTCAGCGGCGTGTATCCGCGGGAGAGTCCCGGCGGCTGGCAGCTCATCGGCCGGACCGCCCTGGAGATGTGGGACATCGACCGCGACCCGCCGGCTCTGCTCGCGCCGGGCCGCCGCGTGCGCTTCGTGCGTGCGGAGCGGGAGTCGGTCGCGGCGTCGCTGGCATCGGCCGACGCGACGCGGGTCGCCCGTCGCGGGGACGGTCCGGCGGTCGAGGTCGTGCGACCGTCGCTCCAGCTCCTCGTGCAGGACGCGGGACGCCCCGGTTTCGCGGCGCTGGGCGTCTCGGCCTCCGGCGTCGCCGATCGGGTCGCGATGCACGCGGCGAACCGGGCCGTGGGCAACACGCCGGCGGCGGCTGTGCTGGAGAGCGTCGGCGGGGCCGTGCTGCGCTTCCACGGCGCAGGTGTGGCCGCCGTCACCGGGGCCACGGGTTCGCTCACGCTCACCGACGCCGACGGCATCGAGCGCACGCTCCTCCCCGGCGTGCCGTTCGCGACCGTCGACGGCGACGAGCTCACTCTGGGCCATCCCGAGCGCGGTCTCCGGTCCGTGATCGCCGTCCGCGGCGGCTTCGCTCCGGCTGCGGCGCTCGACAGCCGCGCGACCGACACGCTCGCCGGGCTGGGTCCCGCGCCGTTGGCCGCCGGCGATCTCCTTCCGATCGGGGCTGCCGCCGTGGCCGCCGTGGAGCCGGATCCGGTGCCGCGCGCCCTTCCCGCAGCCGGGGAGCTGGCCACGCTGGAGATCACGCTCGGGCCCCGCGACGACTGGTTCACCGCTGCCGGCATCGACGCGCTCACCGGGCAGGAGTGGACGGTCACGCCGCGCTCCGACCGCGTGGGCATCCGCCTGCACGGCGACGTGCCCCTGGAACGCGCGGTCGGCGGCGAGCTGCCGAGCGAAGGCGCCGTGACCGGGGCCATCCAGGTGCCGCCGGACGGCCAGCCCGTGCTCTTCCTCCCCGATCATCCGCTCACCGGCGGCTATCCCATCATCGGTGCCCTCACCGACCGCAGCCTCGACCTCGCCGCTCAGCTCCCGCCGGGCGTGCGGGTGCGCTTCACCGTCAAGGAGACCTCATGACCTCTGTGCTGATCGCCAACCGCGGCGAGATCGCGGTCCGCGTGATCCGCGCGTGCGCCGAGGCCGGCTACACGTCGGTCGCCGTCTACGCCGATCAGGACGCGGATGCCCTGCACGTGCGGCTCGCGGACGAGGCGATCGGCCTCGACGGCGACACCGCGGCGACGACGTACCTGTCCATCGAGGCGCTGATCGACGCGGCTCGCCGCAGCGGCGCCGACGCGGTGCACCCCGGCTACGGGTTCCTGTCCGAGAGTGCCGCCTTCGCGCGGGCCGTCGAAGACGCCGGACTCGTCTGGATCGGGCCTTCGCCGGAGAGCATCGACGCGCTCGGCGACAAGATGACCGCGCGCCGGATCGCGCAGCGCGTCGGCGCCCCGCTCGCCGCGGGCACGGATCAGCCGCTGTCCGGGCCGCAGGAGGCGGTGGCGTTCGCCGAGGAGCACGGTCTGCCCATCGCGATCAAGGCCGCGTTCGGCGGCGGAGGTCGCGGGCTCAAGGTCGTCCGCGAGCTGTCGGAGGTCGCCGACGCGTTCGACGCGGCCACCCGCGAGGCGACCGCCGCGTTCGGCCGCGGGGAGTGCTTCGTGGAGCGCTTCCTGGAGAGTCCGCGGCACATCGAGGTGCAGGTGCTCGGCGACGGGCGCGGCGGCGTGGTCGTCGTGGGCGACCGCGACTGCTCGATGCAGCGCCGCAACCAGAAGCTCATCGAGGAGGCTCCTGCGCCCGGTCTCACGGCGGCGCAGCGGACGGCGTTCCACGACGCGGCACGGGCGATCTGTGCCGAGGTGCAGTACCGCGGCGCCGGCACGGTCGAGTTCCTCCTCGCCGCGGACGGCACGATCTCGTTCCTCGAGGTGAACACCCGGCTGCAGGTCGAGCACCCCGTGACCGAGGAGGTGACCGGGACCGACCTCGTCCGCGAGCAGTTCCGTATCGCGTTCGGCGAGGGGCCGTCCTTCACCGAGACCCCGGCGCCGACCGGGCATGCGTTCGAGTTCCGCATCAACGCCGAAGACCCCGGCCGCGGGTTCCTGCCCAGCCCCGGACGGGTGGACGGCCTGCGTATCCCCGGGGGACCCGGCGTGCGGTGGGACAGCGGCATCGAGGCCGGAGACACCGTGCAGCCCGCGTTCGACTCGATGATCGCGAAGCTCATCGTGCACGCGGACACCCGGGACGCGGCTCTCGTCCGTGCGCGTCGGGCCCTGCGGGAGCTCGCCGTCGAGGGTCCGGCGACCGTGATCCCGTTCGACCTCCGCGCCATCGACGACCCCGCGTTCGCGACCGCGACCTTCGTCGTGCACACCCAGTGGATCGAGACCGTGCTGCTCCCGGCACTGGAGGCGCAGCCACGCCCCGCGGTCGCCCCGGTCTCCGGGCTGCAGCGGTTCCCGGTGGAGATCGACGGCCGCCGCGTGATGCTCGGTCTGCCCGCGGAGCTGCTGGCGGGCATCGGCCGTCCGGGAGAGGTCGCGGCCCCCGTGCCCTCGGCGGACCCCTCCGAGCTCCGGGCCCCCGCGCCGGGCACGCTCGTCCGCTGGCTCGTCGATGACGGAGCCGTGGTGGCCGAGGGAGACCCGGTGGCCGTGCTCGACGCGATGAAGATGGAGACCACGGTCACCGCGCACCGCGCCGGGACTCTCACCCCGTGCGCCGACACCGGCGCGACCCTCGCCGCCGACGCCCTCCTCGCCACGATCGCCTGACCCGCCCGCCCGCCCCCTCCCCCACTTCCCG
>NZ_JBNFOC010000006.1:0-194164 GCF_057364585.1 Microbacterium sp. CFSPD4_SD4 | reverse complement strand
CCCCGGCGCCGCATTCGGCGTCCCGGCGCCAGGACACCCGGCCGCTCGACGGCACCGCGCCGCCGGCCGAGCAGGCCCCCGCGGCCACGAAGGAGAAGTCGCGCGGCGGCACCCGCGTGGCGGCGTTCATCGTCGCGGCCGCCCTCGTCGGCGGCGTCGCCGGATTCGGCGGCGGCGCCCTGCTCACCGGGCTGCAGGACTCCCCGTCCTCCGGCACCGCCCAGGGCCCGCAGACCGTCACCGTCAACAACCCCGGCTCGGTCAACGAGACCACTGCCGTCGCGACCGAGGCCCTGCCCTCCGTCGTCACCATCGAGGTGGCCGGATCGCAGGAGGCCGGCAGCGGCTCGGGCGTCATCATCAGCAAGGACGGCTACGTCCTCACCAACACCCACGTGGTCACCCTCGGTGGGGCGGCGGCCGATCCGACGATCCGCGTCACGACCTCCGACGGCCGTATCTACGACGCCACCGTGGTCGGCACGGACCCGATCTACGACCTCGCGGTGATCAAGCTCACCGACGCCGAGGGACTCACGCCGATCGAGTTCGCGGACTCGTCGAAGCTCAACGTCGGCGACACCGCCGTCGCGCTCGGCGCCCCGCTGGGCCTGGCGAACTCCGTCACCACAGGCATCGTGAGCGCGCTGAACCGCAGCATCCAGATCGCCTCGTCCGCGCTTCCCGACTCCTCCTCCGAGGACGCCCCGCAGCAGCAGGCGCCGGAGGACGGGCAGAGCGAAGGGCCGTTCCAGTTCGATCTGCCCGGGAACAGCGGGCAGCAGGCCACCGAGTCGATCTCGATCGCCGTGATCCAGACGGACGCCGCGATCAACCACGGCAACTCGGGCGGCGCCCTCGTCAACAGCAAGGGCGAGCTGATCGGCATCAACGTCGCCATCGCGAGCTCGGGCAGCTCCGAGGAGTCGGGCTCGATCGGCATCGGCTTCGCCATCCCGTCCAACATCGCCAAGCGCGTCGCGGACGAGATCATCGCCGACGGCGCGGCCACCCACGGTCTGCTCGGCGCATCGGTCCGCGATGCCTCCGGCGTCGAGGGCGCGACCGAGGCCGGTGCGTACATCGCCGAGGTCACCGACGGGGGCGCGGCCGCGGCCGCCGGTCTCCAGGCCGGCGACGTCGTGACGAACTTCAACGGGGTGCCGATCACGAGCGCGACCGACCTGACCGCTCAGGTCCGTGCGGCGGCGGCCGACAGCACGGCCGACGTGACCTACGTCCGCAACGGCAAGCAGAGTCAGATCGAGGTGACGCTCGGCACGCTCGCCGGCTGATCGCCCCGTCAGAGAAGGACGTCACCCGCGCGATAGGCTCGCCGGGTGGCGTCCTTCTCTTTCGGCACCGGCAACGCGGCCAAGCTGCTCCGGATCCCGCTGTACGCCCTCGGCCGTCTCGGCACCGTCGTCGTGCCGCGCGGTCGGCGCTGGGTCTTCGGCTGCGGCGCCGGCGTCGGCGACGGCGCTCTCGCCCTGCACCGGTATGCGGCAGCGGAGGGGCATGACACCCTCTGGCTGACCGGGTCGGCGCGCGAAGCGGCCGACGCCGAGGCCCTCGGCCTGCGGACCGTCCCGCGGGGCGGCCTCCGCGGCTGGTGGGCCACCGCCCGTGCCGGCGTGCTGGTCGTGACGCACGGCCTCGGCGACGTGAACCGCTACGGCAACGGCGGCGCCTTCGTCGTGCAGCTCTGGCACGGCATCCCGCTCAAGCGCATCGGACTCGACTCCCCGGCCACGACGCAGGTGCCTGCCGTCCCGGGTGCCCCGATCCTGCGGCGCCTCGTCGGGCTGCTGTACCGCGGCGCCGCGCAGCGGATCCGCGTGCTCCCCGCGGCGTCGCACCGGGCCAGGGCACGCCTCGAGTCCGCGTTCGGACTGAGCGACGACCGGGTCGTGGTCACGGGGGAGCCGCGCGTCGACGTGCTGTCGATCGGCGCACCCCAGGAACGCCGCGCCCACGCACGGGCTCTGCTCGCCGAGGCCGTGGGTGTGATCGGCGACGCCGACCGCGTCGTGCTCTATGCCCCGACGTGGCGGGACGGCGCCCCCGACCCGTCCGTGCCGACGGCCGAGGAATGGATGCGGATCATCCGGGTGCTGGAGGAGCACGACGCCGTCCTCCTCGTGCGCTCTCATCCGCTCGGCGACGGCAGCTACGCGCCGCCCCTGCCGACGACACGGGTGCGGGCGCTGCCCAGCATCGTCGTCAGCGATGTCACGCCGCTCCTTCCCGCCGTCGACATCCTCATCACCGACTACTCCTCGCTCGCCTACGACGTGGGCCTCCTCGCCATGCCGGTCGTCTTCCTCGCGCCGGATGTGGCGGAGTACGCCCGGACCCGCGGTTTCTACGGCCGCTTCGAGGAGGTCGCCGCGTCGGGCGTCGCGACCGGGTGGGAGCCCGCACTCACGCGGCTGGCATCGCTGCTGGGCGACGCGGCCGCGTTCGACGAGGCCGCCGGGCGTTCCGCTACGCTCAGCGCGGAGATGCACGCGTTCCGCGACGGCCAGAACACCCGTCGGGTGTACCGCGCGATCCGTGCGCGGGGGGTCCCCGCGCCGAAGGGAGCAGAATGACGACGGCCCGCATCGATGACACGGCACAGGCGCTGGTCATCGCAGGGACCGGGGAGCGTCCGACGAGCGCCGAGCTCATCGGGCCGCGAGCGCGGGTGGAAGCCCGCCTCACCGGCGGGGGAAAGACCTGGAAGGCGACGTTCGCGCTCCGTGCGTCGCGATGGGGCGGTCCGGAGCTGCCCCTGCCATCCGGGGAGTACGAACTGCGCATCGAGGGCGTCGATCTGACGGCCCTCCGTCTCGCGCCGGTCGTGCTCCCGGGCGTGCGGATCGCCGTCGACGGCGCCGCCGCCCGCATCGGCGCTCCCCTCGACCCGGTGTACGACACGGCGGAGGGACGCTCCACGCTCGAGGAGCGGTACGTGGCGCAGGCCGGCGGCGCGGAGAACGCCGTGTTCTTCGAGAGCTTCTACGGCCGGAGCGTGGGCTGCAACCCGCGCGCCATCGACCGGGAACTCGCCCGCCGTGCCCCGCAGGTCCGCCGGTACTGGAGCGTCGTGGACCTGTCGGTCGAGGTGCCGGACGGCGCGATCGCGGTGATCGAGGGCAGCCCGGAATGGTGGCGTGCTCGCGGCGCCGCGCGGCTCCTGATCGTGAACGACTGGATGCGGCGCCGCTTCGTACGCAAGCCGGGGCAGAAGGTGCTGCAGACCTGGCACGGCACGCCTCTCAAGCGTCTGGCCCTGCACCGTCCCGGCTTCGATCCCCGCCGGATGGCGGCGGTGGTCAAGGAGTCGCGGCGGTGGGATGTGCTTCTGGCGCAGAACGCGTACGCCGCACGGATCCTCCGCAAGGCCTACGCGTTCTTCGGGCGGCCGATCTGGATCGATGGCTATCCGCGCAACGACGCGCTGCGCACGGGGGACCCGGTCGCGGTGCGCGCGGCGCTCGGCATCGGGGCGGACGAACGCGTCCTGCTCTACGCGCCGACCTGGCGGGACGACCGGGCGGAGATGGTCGACTTCGTCGATCCCGAGCTCCTGGCGCGACAGACGAACGCGGTCGTGCTGGTGCGCGGTCACTCGCGCACGCTGGGGGAGGGTAGGGACCGTGCCGGCGCGCGGGTGATCGACGTGACCGGCTACCCCGAGACGTCGCAGCTCCTGCTCGCCGCCGACGCCCTCGTCACGGACTACTCCTCCGTCATGTTCGACTTCTCCGTCACCGGCAAGCCGATGTACTTCCTCGTGCCCGACCTCGACCACTACCGCGGCCAGCTCCGGGGCTTCTACTTCGACCTGGCGGAGCGGGCACCAGGCCCTCTGGTCCGCACCCAGGACGAGCTCGTGGCGGCGATGGAGGACGAGGGCCACCGGGAGCGCTACGCCGAGCGCTACGCCGCCTGGCAGCGGCAGTTCAACGCGCTCGACGACGGCCGGGCCGCGCAGCGGGTGGTCGATCGGATCCTCGACCTCGGATTCGTCACGCCGTAGCCGTCGGAGGTCAGGGCAGCGGGGTGTTGCGCGTGCCGAGCCTGGATGCGTCCACGGTGTCGCCGGCTCCGCGCAGCACGCCCCCGAGGAAGCCCAGGCCCCACGAGAGGTGCATGGTGGGCAGCACGAGCAGCGTCCACAGGCGCTGCCGCACGCCGCCCCCGCCCGGGGCGAGGGCCACGCCGATCACGAGCAGCACGTAGAGCGCGAGCGGGAAGTAGACCAGGCCCGAGGCGATGAGGGAGACCGTGCCGGACACGACCCCGGTGAGCTGCAGGATGCCGAGCACGACGGCGAGCACGACGAACAGCAGGAGCACCGGCGGGGCGAAGTAGCGCAGACCGTTGCGGCGCCCGAAGCGGCGCACCAGCTCTCCTCGCCAGGCCCCCGTCGCGCGGAACTGCCTGGCCAGTCGCAGCCAGCTCTCCCGGGGCCAGTAGGTCACCGCCAGCTCGGGGTCGAACCATACGCGGTGACCGGCCTGACGGATGCGCAGGTTCAGCTCCCAGTCCTCGCCGCGGCGGATCGACTCGTCGAAGAGACCGACCTCGTCGAGGACCTCTCGTCTCATCACACCGAGGTAGGCCGACTCGGCCTCGCCCTCGACCCGGCCGCCGTGGTACGCGCCCCCGCCGAGGCCGACGGGGGAGTTGTACAGCCGGGCGACGGCCTTCTGGAACGGGGTGCGGCCCTCCGCGTGCATGACGCCGCCGACGTTGGCCGCTCCCGTGCGCTGCAGGGTCTGCAGGGCACGGGCGGCGTATCCGGGGGCGAGCTCGGAGTGCGCATCGACCCGGATGACGGTGCGGTAGCGGCTGGCCCGGATGGCGGCGTTGAGCCCGACGGGGATGTGCGCGGCGGGATTGTCCACCAGCCGGATCCGGTCGTCGGCGGCCGCGAGGCGGCGGGCGAGGTCGGTGGTGCCGTCCGACGACGGTCCCAGCGCGAGGACGAGCTCGGTCGGAACCCCCACCTCCTGGGCCAGCACCGAGGCGACGGCGTGCTCCAGGTAGGCGCGTTCGTTCAGCACCGGCATCACGAAGGACACCCCGGTGACGGGGGCGGGGGATCCGTTGGCTGGCACACGTCGATCATGTCACGCGCGCCTCCCCGCGCTCTCCCAGGCGGAGCATCGGGACCCCGGGCGCCCAGGGGACGACAGCGGGACGAACTATCCTGGAGGGATGGGTGCACTGTCTGACGCGAACAAGGCCTATCGGCTCCTGCGACGGGCGCTCGCGTCCCGGTCCGCGGTGCAGCGCGTCCGTCGCCGCCTCGCGGCCCAGGAGCCCTATCCCGCCGATCACTTCCGGGTCGCGGTGTACTTCGCCGACGGCGCGGTGAACATGTACCAGATGCGCCAGTGGTACCGCCCGCTCGCCGCGCTCGCGGAGCGCTGGCCCGTCGTGGTGCTGGCCCGCCAGGCGACCGGAGCGGAGAAGCTCCTCGAGGAGGACGCGCCGCCCGTCGCCTTCGTGCCGACCGTGCGGGATCTCGAGCGTTTCCTCGCCACGCAGGACATCCGCGTCGTGCTGTACGTCAACCAGAACACCCGCAACTTCCAGATGTTCCGCTACGGCCGCCGCTGGCACGTGTTCATCAACCACGGCGAGTCCGACAAGATGTACATGACCACGAACCAGTACAAGGCGTACGACTACGCCTTCGTGGCCGGGCAGGCCGCCAGGGACCGCCTCTCGCGCACGCTGTGGGACTACGACGTGGAGCGCCGCACGATCGAGATCGGCCGTCCGCAGGCGGATCACTACTCGGGCTCCCTGCCGTACACCCCGGACGACCGCCTCGTCGTGCTCTATGCGCCGACCTGGGAGGGGGACCGCCCGAGCGCCCACTACGGCTCGATCGCGTCGCACGGCGAGCGGCTCGTCGCCCGGCTGCTGGAGACCGGTCGTCACCGGGTGATCTACCGCCCGCATCCGCGGAGCGGCGTCGTCGACGACGCCTACGGGGCCGCCCACCGCCGGATCATCGCCGCCATCGCCGCAGCGAACGCGGCCGATCCCGCCGCTCAGCACGTGTACGACGACGGTGCGGAGCTGGGATGGCAGCTCGCGGCCGCCGACGTCGCCGTGGTCGACATCTCCGCGATGGTCTACGACCGGCTCGCGGCCGGGAAGCCGCTCATGATCACGCGCCCGGTCGACGACCGTGCGGCCGTCGACACCACCGGCTACCTCTCGGACTGCGAATGGCTGACCGCGGAGTCTGCGGACGACATCGTCGCCGAGCTCGAGCGCGTCCGGGCCGACGAGGCGGCGGTCGCCCGCCTGCAGATGTGGGTCCGCCACTACTTCGGGGACACGACGCCGGGGGTCGCCACGGAGAAGTTCCACGCCGCCGTCGACGGGCTCATGGCGGAGTGGGAGCGCTGGCGCGACCGCGAGATCGGCGCCGTCCGCGGCGACGAGGACGACGATGACGACGAGGCGGACGACGAGGACGTATGAGCACCGGGTTCCCGCGCGCCGCCGCGCTCGCACCGCGTCTCGAGGTCCTCGACGCGACCGGATCGACGAATGCCGACCTCCGCGCGAAGGCGCACGACGCTCGCGCCTGGCCGCACCTCTCCGTCCTCCTCACCCGTGACCAGACGGCGGGACGGGGGCGCCTCGACCGCCGCTGGACCGCTCCGGCGGGCACCGCGCTCGCGGTGTCGGTGCTCCTGCGCGACCTCCCGACGGATCCCCGCGCCCGGGGATGGATCCCGCTCGCAGCCGGTGAGGCGATGACGGCCGCTGTCGCCGCGCAGCTCCCGGATGCCGAGGTGGCGCTCAAGTGGCCGAACGACGTGCTCGTCGACGGGCGCAAGATCTGCGGGATCCTCGCCGAGGCGGGCCCGGACGCGGTCATCGTGGGGGCGGGGGTCAACACGGCCATGGCGGCCGCCGAGCTCCCGGTGCCGACGGCCACGTCGTTCGCGGTGCACGACGTCGTCGCCGACGAGGACGCGCTGCTGCACGACTATCTCGGTGCGCTCGACGGGCACCTGCGCGCGCTCGCTGCCGCGGGAAGCGCGGTCACGAGCGGGCTGCGCGAGGCGGTGACGGCACGCTGCGCCACGATCGGACAGGCCGTGCGGGTGTCCCTCCCCGGCGGACGGATCCTCGAGGGCATGGCCGTCGGCATCGATGCGGAGGGGCGCCTGCTCGTCGCCGCGGAGGGGACCGCGCAGGCCGTCTCCGCGGGCGACGTCGTGCACGTGCGGCCCGCGTGACGCGGGGACACGCCGCCCCGCGGACGGCGTTGTCCGCGATCCCGGGCACAATGGGGGTGTGACCCAGCCCGTGACGCTCGGCGGAAGACCGCTGATGCCGCCGCCCGGCACCCCCGCCGAGGAGCTGCTCATCGCGCGCTTCCGCAGCCACGCGCGTCGCCTCTTCTGGTCTGCGCTGGTGCTCATCGCGGTCTTCGGGGTCACCGCGTACTTCTACGGCAACCTGCCGGCCGGGTTCGAGGACTGGATGCTGCTCGCCGCCGCCGGCCTCGTCGTCCTCGTGGCCGTCGTGACCCCGTTCATCGTCTGGTACTCGGGGACGACGACGATCACCACCCGTCGTGTGATCGCGGCGCAGGGGCTGGGTTCGCGGCATCGCCGGGAGATGTCCCACGCGCGCGGCTACACGATCGGCGTGCGCCGCGGTCCGCTCCAGCGGATGTGGGGCTGCGGCACGATCACGCTCTCCAACGGCGTCGACGCCCCGCTGCGCCTCGTCAACGTGCCCAACGTCACCCTCGTGCACGAGACGCTGGCCGACCAGATCGAGGTCGGCCAGATCCTGGCCCACCGCGACGCCCAGGCGAGTGGCGACGACCTGTCCTGACCCGCCGGGGGCGTCCCCGGTGCCCGAGCGTTTCCGGTGCCCTCGCGCGTGCGGAAGAATGGGCATGACGAATGGAGGCGGCACATGGCGCTGCGCGTGGGCGTGATCGGCGGAGGACAGCTGGCACGGATGATGATCGCTCCGGCGGTCGAGCTCGGACTCGATCTGCGGGTCCTCGCCGAGGAGGAGGGGATGGCCGCGGGGCTGGCCGCCACGGCGGTCGGCGACTACCGCGATCTCGAGACCGTTCGTGCCTTCGCGGCCGACGTCGACGTCATCACCTTCGACCACGAGCACGTGCCGCAGGAGGTCCTGCGCGCCCTCGTCGCCGAGGGCGTCGCCGTGCATCCGGGTCCGGACGCCCTCCAGTTCGCGCAGGACAAGCTCGTCATGCGCGCGCGCCTGGCGGAGCTCGGCGTGCCTCAGCCGGAGTGGGCACCGGTCCGTTCGGCAGAGGAGCTGCAGCGCTTCCTCGACGACCACGACGGTGCGGCCGTGGTGAAGACGCCGCGCGGCGGCTACGACGGCAAGGGCGTGCGCGTCGTGCGTTCCGCCGCCGAGGCGCAGGACTGGCTGGACGCGCTGGACGACACCGACGCGCTTCTCGCCGAGGAGCTCGTGCCGTTCGTCCGCGAGCTCGCCCAGCAGGTCGCACGGCGCCCCGGGGGAGAGATGATCTCGTATCCGGTCGTGGAGACCGTGCAGCGCGACGGCGTCTGCGCCGAGGTCATCGCCCCCGCCCCCGCCGCCACCGACCGGCTCGCCGACGTCGCCGAGGACATCGGGCGTCGCATCGCCGAGGGTCTCGGCGTGACCGGCATGCTCGCGGTGGAGCTCTTCGAGACCGAGGACGAGCGCATCCTCGTGAACGAGCTCGCGATGCGTCCGCACAACAGCGGCCACTGGAGCCAGGACGGTGCGATCACGGGGCAGTTCGAGCAGCATCTCCGGGCCGTGGCCGATCTGCCGCTGGGGAACACCCAGCCGCGCGCCGCCTGGTCCGTGATGGTGAACATCCTCGGCGGTCCTGCGGAGGGCACCCTGGGGGATCGCTTCGAGGCGGCGATGACCGCGCACCCGGACGCGAAGATCCACACCTACGGCAAGGCCCCTCGTCCCGGTCGCAAGGTCGGGCATGTCAACGTCGCCGGGGACGACCTCGACGATGCGGTGTACGAGGCCAGGGCCGCGGCGGCCGCATTCGACTGAGTCGGCGGCAGGACACGGGAAAAGACGTGTGCCGCTCGGGGATTCTCCCAGCGCGAGACCGTAGCCTGATCTGGTGACCGAGCCACTGCACTCCTCCGCCGCCCCGTTGGTCGGCGTCGTCATGGGATCCGACTCCGACTGGCGCGTGATGAGCGACGCCTCCCAGGCGCTCACCGACTTCGGGATCCCGCACGAGGTCGAGGTGGTCTCCGCCCACCGCACGCCGGACAAGCTCATGTCGTACGCACGGGAGGCCCGGTCCCGCGGGCTGCGCGTCATCATCGCCGGCGCCGGCGGTGCCGCCCATCTGCCCGGCATGCTCGCGTCCATGACAGCGCTGCCCGTCGTCGGGGTGCCTGTGCCGCTGGCGTACCTGGACGGCATGGACTCGCTCCTCTCGATCGTGCAGATGCCCGCAGGGATCCCGGTCGCGACGGTCTCCATCGGCGGCGCCCGCAACGCCGGTCTGCTCGCGGCCCGGATCCTCGGTGCCGCGGACGACGAGCTCGCCGACCGCGTCGAGGCCTACGCCGCCGACCTCGAGGCGCAGGTCGAGGAGAAGAACGATCGGCTGAAGGGCTCGCTGTGACCCTTGCGCCCCCGCGCGCGACGCGACGTCCGCTCATCGAGACGCGGCCGCTGCGACACCCGGATACGGCCGACGCCGGGCTCATGTCGAAACGCGCCTGGTGGCTCGTCGGTCTCAACTTCCTGCTGCCGGGGTCCGCGCAGGTCCTGGCGGGCAATCGACGCTTGGGAAGGTTCGGACTCGGCGTCACCCTGACGACGTGGTTCCTGGCCCTCGTCGCCGTCGGGCTTGTGCTGTTCGCCCGCCCCGTCTTCCTCTGGCTCACGATCGGGGGCGGCTTCGTATCGGCGGCGCTGCTCACGCTCGTGCAGGTGCTGCTCGTGGGAGTCGTGGTGGTCTGGATCGTCCTCACTTTCGACACGCTCCGCCTCGTCCGCCTGGTCAAGGTCCCCGCGCCGTCGCGGTTCCTCGTGCCGGTCGTCGCGCTCGTCCTGCTGGGGCTCGTCGGAGGCGTCATGGGCTACGCGGCCACCGCGGTGGGCTCCGTGCGCGGCAGTGTCGGGGCGATCTTCGGGCAGAGCGGCCCGAGCCTCCCGCCCAGCGACGGCTACTACAACATCCTGCTGCTCGGCGCGGACAGCGGGGACGGCCGTGACTCGATGCGTTTCGACAGCATCTCCGTCGTTTCGGTCAACGCCGAGACCGGAGCAGTGACCATCACCGGAATCCCGCGTGAGCTCCCGCATGCGCCGTTCAGCGACGGCAGCCCGATGCAAGAGCTCTATCCCGAGGGCTTCCAGGGCCACGGGTCGTCCACCTGCGGCTGGAACGGGTGGATGAACCACGTCCGCAACGCTGCGGAGGTATGCCGGGAGGACAAGGGGACCGGGCTCTATCCGGACGCGGAGGCCACGGGCTCGGCGCCGGGTATCGAGGCGACCAAGGACGCCGCGGAGGGCGTGCTCGGCATCGAGATCCCGTACTACGTGTTCGTCGACATGCACGGCTTCGCCGACCTCGTCGACGCTCTGGGCGGTGTCGACATCACGGTCACGGAGCGCCTGCCCAAGGGTGGGCCGCCCGACGGGTGGTCCGGGACGACGTCAACGAGTGGGCCATCGGCTGGATCGAGCCGGGTGCGCAGCACATGGACGGCGACACGGCGCAGTGGTACGCCCGCTCGCGCTACACGACGAGCGACTGGGACCGCATGAAGCGGCAGCGGGAGCTGCAGGAGGCGATCCTCGCCCAGTTCACTCCGCAGACCGTCCTCACGCGGTTCAACGAGGTGGCGGACGCGGGGACGGCTCTCATCAGCACCGATCTCCCGCAGGGCAAGCTGCCGGAGTTCTTCGATCTGATGCTCAAGGCGAAGGAGCAGCCGGTCCAGACCGTCGAGCTCACCCCCGAGAACGGTGTCGACGAGTTCGACCCGAACTACGACTTCATCCACGAGCTCATGCAGGAGAAGCTGCACCCGCCGACGGAGACGCCGACGCCCACTCCGTGAGACTGCCGCGGGCATGACGCAGCCCACGGATGATGTTCCCGGGAACATCACCCGTGGGCGTCCGGTTCATGACCGGATTCGCCAGACGACGGTGATCGGAGGGGGAGGGATCACCGTCGTCCAGCCGACCACCGCACGAGGCGGCAGTCAGGCTCAGGCGCGCGTGCGGCGCGCGGCTCAGGCGCGCTTGCGGCGCGCGGCTCCGACGGCGACGAGGGCACCACCGGCGACCAGAGCGACCGCTCCACCGCCGAGGACCCACGGCGACACCGATGCGCCGGTGAGGGCGAGTTCCATGCCTCCGCCGGTGAGCGGAAGCTCGGTGCCGGCCGGCGCGGCCACCCCCGGATCGTGGTCGCAGCTCGATGCGGCCGTGTTCCCGTGCGAGACCGTGACCATGGCGGTGTACGGTCGCGAACCGGCGAAGTCGAGGGCGTAGGCCCCCTGTCCGTCGGACGGCGGGCGGAACGTCACCGTCAGGCTGCCGTCGGAAGCGGCGGTGTTGCCCGAGATGGCGGCGGCGCCGGCGTTCTGGCCGGACACGGACACGCCTACGGTCTCCGACGGCTCGAAGAACCCGGCGCCGAACGCGACGGTCGAGACCTCGCAGGTGTCGATGATCGCGTCACCCACC
This sequence comes from Microbacterium sp. CFSPD4_SD4, assembly GCF_057364585.1. NCBI lineage: Bacteria > Bacillati > Actinomycetota > Actinomycetes > Micrococcales > Microbacteriaceae > Microbacterium > Microbacterium sp. CFSPD4_SD4. The sequence continues at coordinate 182,413 of NZ_JBNFOC010000006.1, read as the reverse complement.
TTCGCGCTCGGCGGAGACGGGTACGAGTCGCTCGGCGCGGCAGAGGCGACGGTCGGCGCGGCCAGGATGAGCGCGCCAGCGGTAAGGCTGATGGCAGCCAGTTTCTTCAGCATGATTTCTCCCCAGAATTTCACGCGGAATCGCCTCCGGATACACCCCTGCATCCGACTGCGCGAGGCCCTCTGCCCCCACGGCAGGTTCACGGACCCCGGTTATTCCCCAGTGAGATGACAGTACCTCATCCGTCGGCGAATGTCACGAGCCGCACTGCAGGGTGTCGCGGGTCAGCTTCGGGCCGACGATCAGCGGGGTGTGCTGCACCTTGGTGAGGCGTCCTCCGGCGCCGTCGCCCTGGAACTCCACGGTGATCGTCGTGGAGGCGCCGGGGGCGAGGAGCACCTCGTGCTGCACGACGGAGCGATCGCCGATGGTCGTCGTCTGCACGCCCTCCTCCGTGCCGTCCCGGTCGATATGCGACAGCAGGGCACCTTCCGGACCGTAGACGGCGATCAGAGTGCGCACGCTGCCGGCCGGCACGCCGTAGATGCCGTCGCCGGTGACGTACGGAGGCAGAGAAGTGGCGGCGTCGGCAGGGGCTGTGTTCGTCCAGGTGACGCGCACCTGGGTCGTCGGCGCCCCCGCGCAGGTCCCGACCGCCGTCGCGATCGAGGCGCGGGTGTAGTAGTCCATCTTCCCGCCGGTTCCGTCGTTGATCAGGACGCCGACCACCGCGGCGTCCTCGTCGTCCTGCGGCAGGGCGCCGCCGAGCGCGCTGGCGGCGAGGAGCGACTCCTCCGACTCGTGCGCGCTCCATATCCGGATGCGGCCTTCGCCGGCGGCGTCGGCGAGAGCGCGGACGAGGGCCTGCGGCTCTGCGTGGGACAGAGCGGCCGAGAACAGTCCGCCGGCGGCCTGGGCGAAGATCGCGTCCTGAGCCGCGGGATCGGGGATCGCCGCGTAGATCTCCGAGAGGAGCAGGTCGGTCACGGTGTCCGCAGTCGCCGTGAAGGGCCCGAAGGAGAGATCCCCGGTGGCTCGCATGAGGTGTGCGGCGACCACGGCGTCCACCGCGATCACCCCGTCGACCTTCCCCCCGTAGCGCCCCTCCCATCGGGCGGCGATGGTCTGTCCCGCTTCACGGAAGTCGGGGATGCTGGTGATGTTCTGCAGATAGCGACCGGGGCGGTCCTCGAAGAGCGCGACGGTGCTGTCGCTGAGCGGCAGCGCCGTGTCCAGTGGGGGGAAGTCGCGCGTCGACGCCTGCCGCTGCAGCGTGACCTTGCCGTTCTCCGCGCGCAGGAGCGCGATCGAGCCGATGATGCCGCCCGATGACCGCAGCTCTGCGTTGTTCTGCATCGCGAGGACGTAGGTGCGCGGGCCCTCGCCGCCGAGCATGGTCGGCAGCAGGACGGAGGCGCCGTGCAGCGCACCGACCGCCGTGGCGGCCTGGGTGACGGCGCCGCGCATCTCCCGCACCGCGTCAGCGAGCGGCGGAAGGGTGGCGTCGGCGTCGATGCGGCGGGCGCGGTCCACCGCCACGGTCAACGCCGCGCTCGCGGTGCCGAGCGGCTTCTCGGCGGCGGCGAAGGGGGCGAGGTCGATCGCCCCGCCTGCGAAGCCGAGGCTCGTGAGGTCGACGTCGTCGGCGACGTCGAGCAGCGGACCGAGGGCGTCCGTGGAGACGTCGTCGGCGACCTCGGCGACCTCGCTCACCGCGCGGAAGTTCGGGCCGATCCAGGGCAGCACAGCGAACGCCTGCCAGATCGGGTCGCCCGTCAGCGATCGGGCCGACTCCGCGTTGCGTGAGATGCGGGCGGCGACCGGGGCTGCCCCATCGAGATCGCCCTCGGCGATGGATTGCTTGAGCTGACTGGTCGCTTTCGAGATCTGCTGGAGGTTGTCGACCGCGCCGATGCCGCGCACCGTGACCCAGCCCAGTGCGAGGACGAGGAACACGAGGACGAGGCCGACGGTCCACCCGACCCATCGGCGGCGGACGGGAAGGCGACCATCGCTCACCCTGGCATTCAAGCACGGCGAAGCTGCCCGCCGCGCTCCGGATGCTGTGGGAACGCTGAGTAGCGGTGTGGACAGGTGATGCGCTCCCGGGGCCGTCGGCATCCCGCGGATAGCCTGATCGCATGGGTGCTCGACTGCGTGTTGTTCTGGATCAGCTCGTGCACGTCGTCGACCCCGATCAGGCGGCGGCGTCGCGAGACCTCGCCGCAGGGCTCGTCCAGACGGCCCCACCGAACTGCACGGTCGACGCGATCGTGCCGTCGGGGGCGGACGTCGACCTGCGCGGCATCGGAGAGGTGCGCACCCTCGCGGTCGGCCGCCGTGAGCTCGCCGCGTCCTGGCAGCTCGGTATCGCCCCTGGCGTCGGCGGCGGCCTCATCCACGCACCCACGCTGCTCGCTCCGCTGGTGCGTCATGACCGCGTGCACGACAACGACCAGACGACCGTCACGCTGTGGGATCTGCGGGCCTGGGAGGTGCCGTCCCAACTGTCCAGGGGCGCCGTCGCCTGGCAGCGCGGGATGCTCCGGCGTGCCGTGAAACATGCGGATGCCGTAGTCGTCCCCTCGCACTCCATGGCGCAGCGGCTGTCCGGGCTCGTGAAGCTCGGCGACCGCATCCGCGTCATCGCCGGCGCTCCGCCCCAGGGTCTCGTCCTCCCGGCGGACGCCACGTCGCGACGCGACGCACTCGGCCTGCCGTCGGAGTACCTCGTCCTGTCCGGCCCGCAGGACACCCTGGCCGCCGGTTTCCGCGGGGCGGTCGCGGCCGGTCTCGACGCCGTGGTGATCGGAGCGGCGGAAGGCACGGAACCTCGTATCGCCGAGATCGCCGCCGCCGCCGGACTGCTCGAGCGCCGTGCGCACGTCCGAGGGACCCTCGAGGTGTCGGACCGCGCCGCCGTCGTCGCCGGGGCTCGCGTCTTCGTCTCCACCGACGCCGTCACCGGATGGCCCTGGCGCGCTGTGGAAGCGATGTCGCTGGGCGTCCCCGTCGTGGCCGTGGAGTCCGGGTGTCATCACGACGTCCTCGCCGACGGGGGAGCGGTGGTCGCCGAGGAGGCGCTGCCGGAGGCGATCGAGGACGCGACGGGCGCCGGAAGGGAGCGCCTGCGCGTGCTCGCCGCCGACCGGTCGCGGGCCTTCTCCTGGGCGAGTGCCGCGGAGCGGGTGTGGAGTCTGCACGCAGACCTCTGATCACCTGAACGCCAGCTTCGCATCCACGCGACACGCCGGGAGCTGATCGCGTTTCCGTGGCAACAGTGGCATCATCCCGCAACTTCCGTCACACTGGTCACATGTCTCGACGTGCCCCACGCTCTCGAAACACCACGAAGGTCACCCGCCTTCTCACCTGTTTCCTCGCTGCCTCCGCCCTGGTGATCGGCACGGTGGTCCCCGCCTCCGCCGCTTCTGCCGCCGCGACCTCCGTCGCCCCGACCGTCGCGCGCACGGCTGCCGACGCTGCGCAGACAGGGCTGGCCCAGACCACCCTCGCGGGCTTCACGCCGGGCAACATCATCAGCGACGCCGTGTTCACCAACAAGAGCACGATGACCGAGGCGCAGATCCAGACGTTCTTCAACGGCAAGGTGTCGCGCTGCCTCGGCGGACGCGACGAGAACAACGAGCCGATCGTCTGTCTCAAGGACTTCCGCATGAACACGGTCACCCGCCCGGGCGACCAGTACTGCAGCGGCTACTCCGGTGCGGCGAACGAATCGGCCGCGCGGATCATCTACCGGGTGGCCCAGGCCTGCAACATCAACCCGCAGGTCCTGATCGTCATGCTCCAGAAGGAGCAGGGGCTCGTGACGCACACCTGGCCGAGCGCCTGGCGGTATCGGATCGCGCTCGGGCAGGGCTGCCCGGACACCGCCCCGTGCGACCCGAACTACATCGGCTTCTTCCACCAGATCTACGGCGCCGCGCGTCAGATGCAGATCTACATGGAGGGCAAGTGGTTCCAGTGGTACGCCCCCGGCCGCACCTGGAACATCCTCTACAACCCCAACAGCTCCTGCGGATCCTCGCCGGTCTACGTCGCGAACAAGGCCACCTCGGCGCTGTACTACTACACGCCCTACCAGCCGAATGCGGCAGCTCTGCGTGCCGGGTACGGAACGGGTGACGGGTGCTCCGCGTACGGCAACCGGAACTTCTACAACTACTTCACCGACTGGTTCGGATCCACCCAGAAGCCCACCGCCCCTGCCGGGACTCCACCCGTGTTCAGCGCCGTGAATTCGTCGTCCTACGTGGTCGCGACGGGAACGAACGGCACCGTCTGGGGATACCCGTTCGCCCGTGGCCTCTGGGGCAAGGCGGTCGCGCTCGCCGATGGGCAGACCGACATCGCCTCGGTGCACATGGTCGGTGACCTCGACGGTGACGGCAACCGGGACATGATCGCGGTCGGGAAGGACAAGAAGGTCTGGCGTCTGCTCGGCGTCGGGAACAACACGTTCCAGCAGCGCACGCAGGTGAACGTCGACTGGTCCGGCATGGTGATGGCCACGGCGGCGGGGGACTTCGACGGCGACGGCATCCCCGACATGTTCACGACGGACAAGTCCGGTGCGCTCCTGCTCTGGCGCGGTAACGATCGGGGAGGCTTCCGTGCCCCGGTGACCGTCGGGTCAGGCTGGCAGTCCATGAACCTGATGAGTGGCGGGTTCGACTTCTCCGGTGACGGGCGTCCCGATCTCCTCGGGCGCGACACGTCGGGCCGTCTGACGCTGTTCGTCGGTGACGGCCGTGGAAAGTGGGAGCGTTCGGTGCGGATCGGCACCGGCTGGCAGAATATGCGCACACTCACGGTCGCCGGCGACTTCGACGGCGATGGCCGCCCCGACCTTCTGGCCGCGGATGCCACCGGAGCCCTGTGGAAGTATGCGGGCGATGGACGCGGCAGCATCAAGGCCGGCGTGAAGGTGGGATCCGGATGGCAGTCCATGGCGTCGCTCGCCGGGGCCGGCCCTGTCGTCGCGAAGGCGCGCCCGCTCCCTCCCGGCATCGGTGACGTCGATGGTGACCGGCACTCCGACGTCGTGGCGACGGCCGCCGACGGTTCGGCCCTGCTGTACTCCGGGAACGGCCTCGGCGGATGGCTCGGATCCCGACCCGTCGCCTCCGGGTGGTCGGCGGAGGACCGAGCGATTCCGCTCGGCGACTTCACGGGTGACGGTACCAGGGACATCGGCCGGGTCGACGCGTCCGGGGCCTTCCAGCTGCACGCCAGCGTGGGGCGCGACGGAACGTCGCGCACGATCGGCCGCGGCTGGGCGAACCTCGATCTCCTGATCGGCAGCGTGGACTTCGACGGCGACCGCAACACCGATGTGCTCGCCAGGGACCGCGAGGGCAACCTCCTGCTCTACCCGGGCGACGGCAACGGCGGCTGGCGCGAGTCGAGCGTGGTCGGCAAGGGCTGGTCGGCGATGGACACGGCCTTCTATGCCGGTGATTTCGATGGGAACGGCGGCGGGGGAGACATCCTCGCACGTCGCACCGACGGCACCCTCTGGCTCTACAGCCTGACCGGCACCGGTTCTTGGGGCGACGCTCGCCAGATCGGCAAGGGCTGGGGAGGCATGGCCCAGATCATCTCCCCGGGCGACTTCGACGGTGATGGCAAGATCGACGTGCTCGCGCGGACGACCGCCGGTGAGCTTCTCCTCTACCGCGGTGACGGCCGGGGTGGTTGGCTCGGCTCCCGGGTGGTCGGCAAGGGGTGGGTCACAGTAGAACCCATCGGGTAGTGGCATAGACTGTTGGAGTCCTCGGCAGCACCCGCCGCCGTCGCCGAATGAGTGGGCCTGTGACCGATACCCGAGATCTTTTCGCCGCCGTCCCGCGTTCCGCCTTCGACACTCCGGGCAAGAGCCGCGGGCTGATCGATGTCGTGCGCTGGCGGTATCTGCTGAACCTCCTCGTCCGAACGGGCGTCACGACGCGGTACCGGAACTCGGTGCTCGGATGGACGTGGTCCTACGTCCGTCCCGCGGCGCAGTTCCTGGTGTTCTGGATCGTCCTCGGGCTGTTCATGAATCTCGACAAGGGCATCCCGAACTACGCCGTGTACCTGTTCTCCGGCATCGTCGTGATCAATCTCTTCTCGGAGGGGTTCAAGAACGCGACCACGTCGATCGTCGGCAACGCGCCGCTGGTGCGGAAGGTCTTCCTGCCTCGTCAGCTCTTCGCGGTGTCGGCCGTGATCGTCGCGTTCGTGCACTTCCTGCCACAGGTCGGGCTCCTGCTCATCGTCTGCCTGTTGCTCGGCTGGATCACGCAGGTGTCCCTTCTCACGGTGCTGGCGATCGTGGCCGGCATGGTGATCGTGATGCTCTTCGCCCTCGGACTCGGTCTGTTCTTCGGCGCCATCAACGTGCGCTACCGCGATGCGGAGAACGTGGTCGAGCTCATGCTCCTGCTCGCCACATGGGCGTCGCCCGTCCTGTATTCCTGGGTCATGGTCCAGGACGCCGTGGTGGAGCGCCTGGGATGGCCGCAGTGGCTGCTCGAGGTCTACCTGCTGAATCCGATCACCCAGGCCGTGGAGCTCTTCCACTACGCCTTCTGGCGACCGGCGACCGCGCATTCCGCGATGGATCCGCTCCCGCCGGACCTGGCGTGGAACACGCTGTGGACCCTGCTCATCGCCGTGGGAACGCTGCTCATCGGACAGCTCGTGTTCCGTCGCCTCGAGGGAAGGTTCGCGCAGGATCTATGAGTGCCCCCACCACGCTCCGTCCGAGCATCATCATCGACGGTGTCAAGAAGCGCTTCACGCTCAACCACGCGTTCTCGCTCAAGGACACCGTCGTGTCCTGGATCAAGCGCCGCAAGCTCACCAGCGAGTTCGAGGCGCTCAAGGGCGTCGACCTCGTGATCGGGGAGGGCGAGTCCGTCGCCATCCTCGGACTGAACGGCTCCGGCAAATCCACCCTCCTCAAGCTGATCTCCGGCGTCATGGAGCCCGACGACGGCGAGGTCCTGACCCGGGGCCGTGTCGCGGGCCTGATCGAGGTCGGTGCCGGGTTCCACCCGGAGCTCTCCGGGCGGGAGAACGTCTTCCTCAACGCCGCCATCCTCGGGATGAAGAAGCACGAGATCGAGGAGCGCTACGACGAGATCGTGGCGTTCAGCGAGATCGAGCAGTTCATCGACCAGGAGGTCAAGCACTACTCCTCGGGCATGTTCATGCGGCTCGCGTTCTCCGTGGCCATCCACGTCGAACTCGATGTGCTCCTCGTCGACGAGATCCTCTCCGTGGGCGACGCGCCCTTCCGGGAGAAGTGCCGGCTGAAGTTCGAGGAGCTCATCGCCGAAGGCAAGACCCTTGTCGTCGTCAGCCACGACATGGAGATGGTCCGGGAGCTGTGCACCCGCGGGATCGTGATCAACAAGGGTTCCGTCGTGTACGACGGTGAGATCGAGGGCGCGATCGCGCTGGTGGACAAGTGACCGCCTGGGTCGCGCAGGCGCCCGCGCTGCTGGTGGCGCTGGCATACCTGGTCGTCCCCGGTCTTCCCGCGGCCCTGTGTCTGCGTGGTGCGCGGAGCGTCGTGCGGCTGGCCGCCGCGGTCGGGGTGTCTCTTGGCATCATCGCCGCGGCGTCCCTTCTGGCGCCGGTCGTCGGGCTGCGATGGGGCCTGCTCCCCGTCGTGGGTGTCGCGATCGTCGTGTCCATCGTCGCGGGTGCTCTTCGTCTGAGCGACCGGCGCCCGACTCCCGAGGCCGTCGGCACCACCGCGCGGCGATCGTGGGTCTGGGGCGGGCTCGCCGTCGCTTTCCTCGGATGGGTGGTGCTCCTGGTGCTGGGGATGCGCGACCCCGGCCACCCGTCTCAGCTGTACGACGGGCTGTTCCATCTCAACGCCGTGGAGTTCATCCTCGATGCCGGGGATGCGTCACCGCTCCACATGACTATGGTGACGCCGGATGAGGCGACCAGCTTCTACCCGACGCTCTGGCACGCGCTCGTGAGTCTCCTCGTGCCCGTGTCCGGCGGAGTGGTGGCCGCCACCAACGTGGCGACGATCGCGGTGATCGCACTGATCTGGCCGGTCGCGCTGGCCGCGCTGACCACCGTGGTCTTCCCGGAGCGGCCGCTGGCCGCCGCCTGCGCGCCTGTCCTGGGATTCGCGTTCAGCGTCTTCCCTCTCGGATTCCTGAACTGGGGTGTGCTCTACCCCAACCTCATCGGCACGGTGCTGATCCCCATCCTGCTCGCCAGCGTCCTCCTCGCCTGTGCCCCCCGTCTGTCCTGGCAGCGCCGCACCCTGCGGGTTCTGGTGGCGCTGGCGGTCGCCGGAGGGACGGCGCTCGGGCATCCGTCCGCCCTCCTCGGCGGGGTCGCTCTGCTCGTGCCCTTCGCGGTGTGGCGCGCCTGGAGTGTGGCACGCCGCGGCACTGCCGCACGTGTCGTCGTGATCGCCCTCATCGGGCTGGCCCTGGCGGTGTTGCTGGCGGTCTGGGGGGCGGCCAACGTCACGACCCACGAGTGGCTCCCGACGCAGACGATCGCGCAGTCCGTGGGCGAGGTCGCCTTCCTCAGTCCCGTCGGGCGCAGCACGGGCCTGCTCCTCGGCCCGCTCGTCGCGATCGGCGTCTGGCACCTCGTGAGGCGACGCGTCTGGTGGGTGCTGGGCTCGTATGCCGTCAGCATCGCCCTGTATCTCGCTGCGGCGTGGCTCCCGATCCTTGCGCTCCGGAGCTTCTTCGTCGGCGTCTGGTACGACGACACGACGCGCGTCGCCGCGCTGCTCGCGATGTGGGGTCTGCCGCTGGCCGCGGTGGGTGCCTCCGTCGTCGGCGAATGGATCACGCAGCTGCACAGTGCTCGCCGCCGGGGAGTCCTGATCGCGGTCATCGCCCTGCTCGCGGTCACGGCGAGCAGTCACCTCCTCGCCGTGCGGAACGACCTGCGCTATCTGCGCGACGTGAGCTATCGCTTCGACGAGCAGTCGCAGGGCCTGTCGCCCGACGAAGCGGCGCTGTTCGAACGCGCCGAGAGCGAACTGGGCCCGGACAGTCTGGTGATCGGCGATCCTCTCACGGGGGCCGGGCTGCTCTACGCGTACACCGGACACGATGTCGTCTTCCCGCATGTGACCGGCCGGTACGGGGCGGAGTCCGCGGTGTTGGCCCGCTCTCTCGTCACCGGCGATGCCGCCGTGTGTGACGCGATCGAGGACCTCGGAGTCACGCATGCCGTGGACTTCGGCGACACGGTGCTCTTCCAGAACCACTACACGACCTACGACGGTCTGCACGATCTCGACGAGTCGCCGATCCTCACCGAGGTGGATCGGGTCGGCGATGCCGTCCTCTACGAGATCACGGGTTGCGACTAGCGTCCTTCTCGTGCTCCTCCGCCTCGAGCAGCGCGATCTTGCGGGCGAGGAGCGTGAGCTGTCGCTGCAGTGCGATGTTGCGTCGGTACTGGGAATAGACGAAGGCCAGGAACATCACGATGAGGCCGTAGAGCACGAGATCCGTGCCGCGTCCGACGCCGACGAGGCCCGCGACGAAGCTCAGCCATTGGGGGAACAGCACCGACAGCACGGCCACCACCACGAACAGCCCCATGAGGAGGCGTCGGATCGCGAGATGGCTGTCGGCGCCGGTCCGGCGCATCATGAAGACGGCGAGGATGATGATCGCCGCGATGAGAAGGAACTGGATCCACATGATCAGCGCACCACCAGGTCGACGAGGATGTTCACGGAGTTGAGCACGCTCTGGCCCTTCGCCTTGGAGTAATCGGTGTAGAGGAGCTCCACCGGATACTCCTTCCAGGGGAGACCCGTCCGTCCCAGCTCAAGCACGATCTCGGTGGCGTGCGCCATGCGGTCCTGCTGGAGGGTGATGCCGGCCGCCGCATCGCGGCGGATCACGCGCAGACCGTTGTGCGCATCGGTGAGCTTGAGGCTCGTGGTCAGGTTCGTCACCCACACGGCGGTCTTGAGGATGACCTTCTTGATCCACCCCGGGTTGGTGCGGTCGTCGAGGAAGCGCGATCCGAAGACGATCGCGACATCCTCCTCCCTCGCGAGTCGGAGCATGCCGACCGCGTCCTCCACACGGTGTTGTCCGTCGGCGTCGAACGTGACGATGTAGTCGCAGTCGGGGTGCGCGAGCGCGAAGTCGATTCCCGTCTGGAGCGCCGCCCCCTGCCCGAGATTCACGGGATGCTGCACCAGGACCGCGCCGGCGGCCGCCGCTTCCGCAGCCGAGCCGTCGGTCGAGCCGTCGTCGACGCAGACGACGTTCTCGAAGTGCGGCTTGAGGCCCTCGATCACGCCACCGATGACGCTTGCTTCGTTGTAGAGCGGGATGACGACCCACGCACGGGGGTCGGCGTGGGAGGGCGCGGGGACGCTCGAGGACATGGCTCTATTGTGTCAGGTGTCGATTCACTCCCCGTGCAGGGGGCGCTGGTGCGCGTTCGCGGCGCGCGTCGAGGTTCGTGGAGCGACGCCAAGTAGAATCTGGTCAGTGCTGCCCGATCGCGCAGCGTGCAAGGAGTCCCGTGACTGAAACCCCCCGAGTGCGGATCGTCGATTCCGCCGACGTGTCCGCCGACGCCCTCATCGGCGACGGCTCCTCCATCTGGCACCTCGCCCAGGTCCGTGAGCAGGCACGCCTCGGCGAGAACTGCATCGTCGGCCGCGGCGCGTACATCGGGACCGGCGTGGAGATGGGCGACAACTGCAAGGTGCAGAACTACGCTCTCGTCTACGAGCCGGCCAAGCTCGGCGACGGCGTGTTCATCGGCCCGGCCGTCGTGCTCACCAACGACACGTATCCCCGAGCCATCAACGCGGACGGCAGCCTGAAGAGCGCCCATGACTGGGAGCCCGTCGGGGTCACCATCGAGCGCGGCGCGTCGATCGGCGCCCGCGCCACCTGCGTCGCGCCGGTCACGATCGGTGCCTGGGCGACGGTGGCGGCCGGCGCGGTCGTCGTCAAGGACGTCCCGGCGCACGCGCTCGTCGCCGGCGTCCCCGCCCGCCGGATCGGCTGGGTCGGCGAGGCCGGCGTCCCGCTGACCCGCGGCGACGACGATTACACCTGGGTGTGCCCCGCGACCGGGGCGCGCTTCATCGAGACCGACGGAAAACTGAGCAAGGAGACCGTGTGAGCGAGTTCATTCCCCCCGCCAAGCCCCTGATCGGCGACGAGGAGCGGGAGGCCGTCGACCGCGTCCTGCGCAGCGGCATGGTGGCCCAGGGCCCCGAGGTCGCCGCTTTCGAGCAGGAGTTCTCCGCGCACTTCGTGCCCGGTCGTCCCTCGGTCGCCGTCAACTCCGGGACGGCAGGTCTGCATCTCGGCCTCCTCGCCGCCGGCGTGGGCCCCGGCGACGAGGTCATCGTGCCGTCCTTCACGTTCGCCGCGACCGGCAACTCGGTCGCGCTCACCGGGGGCACTCCGGTCTTCGTCGACATCGAACCGGACACCTTCTCCCTGGACCCGGAGGCCGTCGCCGCGGCGATCACGCCGAAGACCAAGGGCATCCTCCCCGTGCACCTCTACGGCCACCCGGCGCGGATGCGCGAGCTCGAGGCGCTGGCCGCCGAGCGCGGCGTGGCCCTGTACGAGGACGCGGCGCAGGCGCACGGCGCCGCGCTGGACGGCCGCCCCGTCGGCTCGTTCGGCGAGTTCGCCATGTTCAGCCTCTACCCGACGAAGAACATGACCAGCGGCGAGGGCGGCATGGTCACCACGGCCACCGACGAGATCGCCCGTCGCGTCAAGCTGCTGCGCAACCAGGGCATGGAGCGGCAGTACGAGAACGAGATCGTGGGCTTCAACGCCCGCATGACCGACATCCACGCCGCGATCGGCCGTGTGCAGCTGACCAAGGTCGATGCCTGGACGAAGACCAGGCAGGAGAACGCCGCCTTCCTCGACGCGAACCTGCAGGGTGTCGTCGTCCCGCCCGTCGCCGACGGCGCCGTGCACGTGTACCACCAGTACACGATCCGCGTCCCCGAGGACCGGGACGGCTTCGTGGCCGCGCTGAAGAGCGAGCACAACGTGGGCGCGGGCGTGTACTACCCGATCCCGAACCACCGCCTGCCGTCGCTCGCGCACTTCGCTCCCGGGCTCGACCTGCCGGAGACCGAGCGCGCCGCCCGCGAGGTCGCCTCGCTGCCGGTGCACCCGTCGCTCAGCCGGGACGACCTCGAGCGCATCGTCGCCGCGGTGAACGCCGTCGCGAAGGCGGGTGCCTGATGGCCGACCTGCGCGCCGGACTCCTCGGCGTCGGGATGATGGGCCGTCACCACGCCCGCGTCCTGCGCGAGCTGGACGGCGTCGAGCTCGTCGCCATCGCCGATCCCGGGGGAGACCCGCACGGCGTGGCCGGTGACCTCGAGATCCTCCCCGACATCGATGCTCTCATCGACGCGGGCATCGACCTCGCTGTCGTCGCGGTTCCCACGCGGTTCCATGAGGACGCGGCGCTCAAACTCGCCGCCGCCGGAGTCCACACCCTCGTCGAGAAGCCGATCGCCCACAGCGTCGAAGCCGGGCAGCGCATGGTCGAGGCCTTCGCGTCAGCGGGACTCATCGGCGCGGTGGGCCACATCGAGCGCTTCAACCCCGCTGTCCAGGAGCTGCGTCGTCGGATCGAAGCCGGTGATCTCGGTGCGGTGTACCAGGTCGTGACGCGGCGTCAGGGGCCGTTCCCGTCGCGCATCGCCGATGTGGGCGTGGCGAAGGACCTCGCCTCGCACGACGTCGACCTCACGGCGTGGGTCGTGCAGAGCGACTACGAGCGCGTGTTCGCCCAGACCGCGTTCAAGAGCGGGCGTGAGCACGAGGACATGATCACGATCACGGGTCGGACCACCAACGGCGTGATCGTCAACAACATCGTCAACTGGCTGAGCCCGATGAAGGAGCGGCTCACGGTCGTCACGGGGGAGAAGGGGGCGTTCCTCGCCGACACCTCCACCGGCGACCTGACCTTCTACGCCAACGGCACGATCCCCCTGGAATGGGAATCCGTGTCCTCTTTCCGCGGGGTCTCCGAAGGAGACGTCACGCGCTACGCGTTCGCCAAGCGCGAGCCGCTGCGCGTCGAGCATGAGGCCTTCCGCGATGCTGTGCTCGGGCACCAGACCGACGTCGTCACGATGGAGCAGGGACTGCGCACGCTCGCCGTGGTCGAGGCGGCGCTGGAGTCGTCTCGGACCGGCGCGGCGGTCGCACTCTAGGTGATGCGCCTCTCGATCGTCAGCCGCATCTTCGCACCGGAGCCGAGCGCCGCCTCGTTCCGGCTGCGTGCCGTCGCGGATGCCGCTGTCGGTGAGGGCCACGCGGTCGACGTGGTCACGTCGCGGGCGCCGTCGACCCTCGAGGGTGCGCCGGACGGTGTCGACCCTCGCGTCCGTGTCCGCCGCGCCCGCGTGCTGAGAGACCGCTCCGGGTACGTGCGCGGCTACCTCCAGTACCTCAGCTTCGACGTGCCGCTTGCCTTCCGCATGCTGCGGGGGCCGAGACCCGACGTGGTCCTCGTCGAACCGCCGCCCACCACCGGCACGGTCATGCGGATCGTGTGCGCGGTGCTTCGTCGCCCGTATGTGTACTACGCGGCGGACATCTGGTCGGACGCGGCCGGTCTGACCGGCGCGTCGCGACCCGTCGTCGCGGTCGTGCGCGCGATGGAGAGGTTCTGTCTTCGTGGGGCGCGTCGCGTCCTCGCCGTGAGCGACGGTGTCGCCGCGCGCCTGCGGGAACTGGGCGTGGAACGGATAGAGACGATCGGCAACGGCACTGATCTCAGCGACTTCGCGGTCGACGGACCGGACATGGGCGCGCCCGGGCCCTACTTCGTGTACACCGGTACGGCATCCGAGGTGCACGGCGCGGTGGTCTTCGCGGAGGCGTTCGCCGCCGTGTACCGAGACCACCCCGACGCCCGCATCGTCTTCATCGGTCAGGGGACGGACTGGCCTGTCATCACCGAGATCGCGGGCGGTCTGCCGTCCGGTGTGATGTCGGTTCTCCCGCGCACGGAGCCGAGCGAGATCGCACGATGGCTGCGGGGCGCGACGGCGGCCCTCGCCTCGGTCGCGCCGGGAAAAGGGTACGACTTCGCATTCCCGACCAAGATGTACGCGGCCCTGGCCTGCGGTACTCCGGTGCTCTACGCGGGCGTCGGGCCAGGGCGGGACTTCGTTCAGGCCACCGGGCAGGGGCTCGCCGCCGCCTACGGTGTCGAGGAGGTGGCGGCCGCGATGCGGCGGTTCCTGTCCCTCCCGGTCCGGACGGCAGAGGAACGCCACGCGGCGGCGCGGACGGCCAGGGAGGTCGCGGACATCGACGCCGTCGCGACACGGGCTGTCCGGGTGCTGGAGTCGGCGGCAGGGAAACGTTGAGGTTGATGTGATGAGGTATCCGGTGGTTCTGATCTCGGCGGGAGCAGCATGAAGCTCATATGGAAGACCTTGCGGTCGATCGTGCCGTTGCTGCCCGCACGCGCGCGACGGTTCCTCTGGATGTATGTGGTGTCGACGAGCGCCCTGGCGATCCTCGATGTCGCCGCGCTGATGCTGCTGGCGGTCTCCGTGACCTCCATGGTCCAGATGGAGGACGTGAATCTGCCGGTGATCGGCACGATCACCAGTGACGGCTACATCTGGATCATCGCGACCGTCGCGATCCTCATCATCACCAAGTCGGCGCTGGCGGTGACGCTCCAATGGTTCGCGACTCGACGGTTCGCGACGTTCGAGCTGGAGATCGGTGACCGCCTGTTCGATGCCTACATCCGGGCGCCGTGGACCGAGCGACTCCAGCGCAACACCTCGCAGCTCGTGCGCCTGGCGGACGTGGGAATCGCCAACGTCACCTCCGGCTTCCTGCTTCCCGTGCTCGGACTGCCGCAGCTGCTGTGCACATCGGCCGCCGTCATCGTCGTGCTCGTCGTGGCGAACCCCGTGACAGCGGTCGTGACGATGGTGTACCTCGGCTTCATCGCGCTGATCCTGTACTTCTGGATGTCGCGCAAGTCGGTGGAAGCCGGCCGGGTGAACCGCGACTACTCCTTCCGTGTCGCCTCCCTGATGACCGACATGGTCGCGGCTCTCAAGGAGATCACCCTGCGCAACATGGCGCCGGACGTGGCGAAGGTCGTGCATGACAACCGCATCCACACCACGCGCGCCCGAGCGAACCTCGGCTTCCTCGGCGCCTTCCCCCGGTTCGTGCTGGATGCCGCCCTGATCGGTGGCTTCCTCCTCGTGGGCGGCGTCGCCTTCATCGGTGGCGGTGCGGCTCAGGCGATCTCAGCGGTCGCCGTCTTCGCGGTCGCGGGATTCCGTCTCGTCCCGTCGCTCACCGGTTTCCAGGCCGTGCTCACCCAGGCCACGTCGAACGTCCCGCACGTCACCGCTGTCATCAGCGACATCGAGGCCGCGGAGGGGTACCTCGAGCGCGCAGAGCGGATCGGCCATGATCCCTTGGCGGCCGATCCCCGGCAACTCGTGCTGCAGGGCGTGGCGTTCACGTACCCCGGCAGTGACCATCCCGCGCTGAGCGGGGTCGATCTCACTCTCCCGATCGGCAGCACGCTGGCGCTCGTCGGTTCCTCGGGTGCGGGCAAGTCGACCCTCGTCGACCTCATCCTCGGCCTGCTGGAGCCGACCGAGGGCACCGTCCGCCTCGACGAGCAGAACCTGCATGACGTGATGGCGGCGTGGCGGTCGAAGGTGGGCTATGTGCCTCAGGACGTCGCGCTGTTCGATGGGACGATCGCCCAGAACGTCGCGCTGTCCTGGACGACGGAGCTCGACCGGGATCGTGTCGAGACGGCGCTGCGCCGAGCCCAGCTGTGGGACATCGTGAGCAAGCGCCCCGGTGGCATGGACGGCCGCGTCGGTGACCGCGGAATGTCGCTCTCGGGAGGGCAGCGTCAGCGACTCGGAATCGCTCGTGCCCTGTACAGCGATCCGCTGGTGCTGGTGCTGGACGAGGCGACGAGCGCGCTCGACACGAAGACGGAGGCTGACGTGACATCGGCGATCCAGGAGCTTCGCGGGGACGTGACGCTCATCTCCGTCGCCCACCGGCTGGCCACGGTCCGCGACCACGATCAGATCTGCTTCATGCGCGACGGGGGGATCGTCGCGAGCGGGACCTTCGACGAGGTCGTCGCCGGCGTCCCCGAGTTCGCTGTGCAGGCGCGCCTGGCGGGGCTCGTCCGTTGACCACACCGCTTCTGGAGGTCGTCATCGCGGTGCACGCCGTCACCCGTCCGATCGATCGGGCGGTGTCTTCGCTGCTGAGCGGCGAGCCGGCGTCCGGAGTGCGCGTGACGGTCGTGTGTCATGGCATCGACGCCTCCGAGATCGCGGCCGTCGTCGGTCGGCCGGAGAGCGCGTCGCTCCGATACGTCGAGTACCGCGACGGCGTGCCGAGCCCGGCGGGTCCGTTCAACCACGGCCTGCGGTCGGCGGAGGGGCAGTACGTGGCCATCATGGGTTCGGACGACTATGTCGAGCCCGGAGCGGTGCGCGCATGGACGGAAGCGCTCCGGTCGCGTCGTCCGGACGTCGCGTTGATGCGCCTGCGCCGTCAGGGCGGTCCCGTGCTGGCCAGCCCCCTCACACGGATCGGGCGCACTCGTCGACTCGACGCCGTGAAGGACCGCCTGTTCTATCGGACCGCTCCTCTCGCGTTGATCCGGCGTGACCTGCTGACGGATCGCGCGCTCTCCCTCACCGAGGGACTGCTGACCGGTGACGACATGGCGATGTCCGCACGGCTCTGGACGGAGGCACCCCGGGTCGACCTCCTCCACGACGCGCCGTGCTACGTGATCGGGGCCGACGCGGGTGATCGCATCACGGAGGCGTCCATGACGGTGGCGGAACAGCTGCGGGCTGTGGAGCTGCTGGTGGGCGACGGTTGGTGGCGCGCGCTCGCTCCTCGTGTACGGACGTCGCTGGGTGTGAAGCTGCTGCGCGTGCACGTGCTGGACGCGCTCCTCGGTCGTCCCTCGGTCGACGCATGGGCGCCCCGCGAGCGGGCCGACCTCGCGCGGGTCGTCCGAGCAGTCCTCGCCGATGCCCCGGCCGCTGTGGAGCCGCTCTCCCGTGCGGACCGCGTACTGATCGAGACCGCGTCCGGCGAACCCCCTGCGGAAGAGCTCGTGGCCGCCATCGCGCGGCGGAAGAACGCCGGCCGGCTCGACACGATCCTTCCGCGGCGCCTCAGGAGGATGTTCGACAGGGAGAGCACGCTGGTTCGCTTCGTGCTCTATCGGGTGAGAAGAGGAGGAGCCGAGCGTGGCTGATTCGATCCGAGGGCAGGACGACCGTCCCTGCGTGCTGGTGCTGTCGTTCTCCCCGATCCGGCGAGACGCGCGCGTGCTCAAGCAGGTCCGTCTGCTCGAGAAGGACTACCGCGTCGTCACGTGCGGCTACGAGGGGGCGCCGAGCGACGAGGCCGAGCACATCGAGATCCCCGCAGAGGCCCGCGTGGACAACCCGTACGGCAGATTCGTGTCTCTCCGCCAGTACTCCCTCGCGTACTGGCGTCTGTCCGGTGTGGAGTGGGCCCGGCGGGCTCTCGCCGCGCGCCGATTCGATCTGATCATCGCCAACGATGTGCAGGCTGTGCCGCTCGCGCTCTCCCTGAAGCCGGGGGACGGAGTGGTCGCCGATCTGCACGAGTACTGGCCGCGTCTGCACGAGGAGAACCCGGCGTGGATGCGCTGGATATCGCCCTACTACCGCTGGATGTGCCGCCGCTACGTGCGTCGCGCATCGGCCGTCACGACCGTCAGTGCTGGGCTGGCACGCGAGTACGAGCGGGAGTTCGGTTTCGTCGCCGAGGTGGTCACCAACGCCACCCCCTATGCCGAGCTCGTGCCTTCGGATGTGCGTGCCCCGTTGCGCCTCGTGCACAGCGGTGCGGGCCTGCGCAATCGCGACATCGGGTTGATGGTCGAGGCCGTGCAGCGGACCTCCGCTGACGTGACGCTCGATCTGTACCTCACGCCGAACCATCCCGACTACCTGGAGGAGTTGCGGGTGCGCGCCGGGGAGTCCGACCGCGTGCGGCTCCGGGAGGCCGTTCCCTACGACCGTCTCGTCTCCACCTTGAACGAGTACGACGTCGGCATCTTCGTCCTCCCGCCCGTGAACTTCAGCTATGCGCACGCGCTGCCCAACAAGTTCTTCGACTTCGTGCAGGCACGCCTGGGCGTGATCGTCGGGCCGTCGCCCGAGCTCGGGCCGTACGTGGAGGAATACGGGCTTGGCCGCGTCACGACGGGCTGGGACGTCGACGCGTTGACCGCGGCGATCGAAGGGCTGACGGAGGACGATGTGCGCGCCTTCAAGGCGGGGGCCGCGCGGGCAGCGCACGCCCTGTCCGCAGAGGAGGCCGTGGGCCCGTGGGCCGATGCGGTTCGGCGTCTCACGGGGAAGGGCGGGTGGCGATGAAGACCCTGCTGATCCTCTCCTTCTCCGACATCTCCGCGGACGCGAGGGTGCTCAAGCAGGTCACGGCGTTCCGCGACCGCTACGAGGTGACGACCTGCGGGTACGGTCCGGCACCGGAGGGCGTCGCCCATCACGTGCAGCTGCCGTCGACCGAGGAGGTGTGGCGATACTCCCGGCGCCTGCTCCTGCTCCGGCAGTACGCGCGTGCCTACCGGGAGAACGGGGCGATCCGCGCCGCGACGGAGGCGCTCGCCGACCGGCGTTTCGACGTGATCCTCGCGAACGACGTCGATGCGGTGCCTCTCGCCCTGAGCCTGCGACCGCGGGCGGGCGTCCATGCCGACCTGCACGAGTTCGCGCCGGCGCAGAAGAGCGAACTGCTGCGGTGGCGTCTGTTCGTCTCCCCGTTCATGGCATGGCTGTGTCGCACCGCGGTCACGCGCGCCTCGAGCGTGAGCACGGTCGCCCACGGGATCGCCCGCGAGTACCGGCGCCGCTTCGGCATCACCGCGAGCGTGGTCACCAACGCCACGCCGTACGTCGACCTCGAGCCGACGGCGGTGCACGATCCCCTCGCGCTCGTGCACAGCGGCGCCTGCTTCCGCAACCGTCATCTGGGCATCATGCTCGACGCGGTGGAGAAGGCACGGACGCCGGTCACCCTCGACCTGTACCTCACTCCGAACGACCCCGCCTACCTCGCCGAGCTCCGGCAGCGAGCGCAGGGACTGCCCGGCGTCCGTGTGCACGACCCGGTCCCGTACCCGCAGCTGGTCGCCACGCTGCACGACTACGATCTCGGCGTCTTCATCCTTCCGCCGGTGAACGCCAACTACCGGTGGGCGCTGCCGAACAAGCTGTTCGACTTCATCCAGGCTCGACTCGGCGTCGTGGTGGGGCCGAGCGCCGAGATGGCGGAGCTCGTGCGCGCCGAGGGCTTCGGGCTGGTGACGCCGGACTTCGGCGGCGACAGTCTCGCCCGTATCCTCGATGGGCTGACGCCCGAGCGGGTCGCTGCTCTGAAGCAGCGATCGAACGAGGTGGCTCGGCCGTTGTCGAGCGAGACACAGCTCGCGGGCTGGGTCGCCGCCGTCGATCGCCTCGTTCGGAACGAATGAGAGGCCCGGCCTTCGAAGGAGGTCGGCGCGGACTGCTAGCGTCGAGAGCATGAAGGTTCTCGTCGTCTCGACCTGGTTCCCCAGCGAGGAGGCGCCGCAGACCGGAACGTTCGTCGCCGACGACGTGGCGCTGCTGGCGGCCGATCACGAGCTGACGGTCCTCCATCTCGCACCGCCGAGCCAGGTGGCGGAGGAACGGACCGACGTCGTCGACGGCATCACCGTCGTGAGAGTGCCGATGGCGCCTTCCCGTGTCGACCATCTGCTCCGGGTCGCGCCGGTGCTCCGCCGCCATCTCGCGGCAGCCGAGGTGCTGCACACGATGGCGCTGTCGTCACTGCTGCCTTTCGCGACCGTCACGGTGCGCGTCCCCTGGGTCCACACCGAGCACTGGTCGGGTCTCATCGCGCCGGAGACCGTGCCCGCCGCGATGCGGGCGACGCTCCCGCTGACCGCGCGTGCTCTCGCGCGTCCCGATGTCGTCGTGGCGGTCAGCAGACGGCTGTCCGAGCGTGTATCGGCGACCCGTCGCGGACCGGTCGCCGTCATTCCGAACCATGTGGAGCCCGCGCCGCCCGAGGGGAGCCGTCGCCGTGACGACAGTGGTGTCCGTCTCGTCGCGGTCGGGGGACTGGTCGCGCACAAGGGCCCGCTGCTCGCCGTCGGCGCGCTCGCCGAACTCCGCAGTCGCGGAATCGACGCCTCACTCACCTGGCTGGGGGACGGCCCCCTCCGCGCGGAGATCGCCGAAGCCGCGGCCGCGGCCGGTGTCGCCGACCGTCTGCGGCTGGACGGAGCCGTTCCGCGGCAGGCTGTCATCGAGACGCTGCGGGAGTCGGACGTGTTCATCCTGCCGACCCGATCCGAGACCTTCGGCGTCGCCATCGCCGAGGCGCTCGTGGCGGGTGTGCCGGTCGTCGTCGGTGCTCGCGGTGCGCAGAGCGAGTTCGTGAGCGAGCCGGACGGGGTGCTCGTCACCGAGCGCACGGCGGCCGCATACGCGGACGCCGTCCAGCGTGTCATCGACCTCAATCGCGGACGAGGGCCGGCCGACATCGGGGCCGCAGCGAGAGAACGGTTCGCGCCCTCGACACGGAGGCAGGCGTATCTCGACGTCTACGCCGACGCGGGGGCTCCGCTCACGGGACGGCCGCGGGTGGACGTCGTCATCCCCGTGCACGAGCAATCCCGACCGATCGAGCGCGCCGTCGCGTCGGTGCTCCGCAACACCCTCGCCGTACGGGTCACCGTCGTCGCTCACGATCTCGACGCTGACCTCGTCCGGCGACGACTCGCGGCTCTCGCCGATGACGCCAGGGTGCGGGTCGTGGAGCATCGCGACGGCCTGCGTCGTCCCGCCGGCCCCTTCAACCACGGACTGGATCTCGCGACCGCCGACTATGTCTCGGTCATGGGCTCCGACGACGAACTGGAGCCGCACGCCGTGGACTCCTGGTACCGCCGCGCTCGACGTGACGGCGCGGATGCCGTCATCCCCGTCCTCGCCCGGGCCGGTGGAAGCCCGGTTCCCACTCCGCCGACCCGGCCGCTCCGGACGCGCCGACTCTCCCTCGTCCGCGACCGGCTGTCGTATCGGAGCGCGCCGCTGGGTCTGGTCGCGCGGGCGGCGTTCCCGGACCTGCGTTTCGATACGACGGTGGCAACCGGCGAGGACATCGGCTTCGTGACCGCCGTCTGGTCCCGTGCCCGGGGCGTGAGCTTCGATCGTCACGGTCCGGCCTATCTGGTCCACTCCGACGCCGAGACCCGCACATCGACCGCGACGAGACCTGTCGCCGATGATCTCGGTTTCATCGCTCCGCTGCTGGCATCCGACGATTTCCGAGCACTCGCGCGCGACGGTCGCGAGAGCGTGGTTATCAAGATCCTGCGCGTCAATGTGATCGGGGCCGTGCACAACCGGCGTGATGCCGTGCTGTCGGAGGCTGATCGCGCCGCTCTGGCTCGCGCCATCCGGGAGCTCCGCGGGGCCGCGCCCGCGGCCGAACGCCCGCTGTCGCTGATCGACCGCCGGCTCCTCGACCTCGCTGCCGACCCCGGCTCTTCGACCGCGGCGCTGAAGACGATGGCGAAGCGCCGGGAGAGACGGCTGGCACCGTCGTCGCTCGTGGCGCGGAGCCTCGCCGGCACTCTGCACCGGGAGGGTCCCGTGCGGATGGCGGCGGCGTCCGTGCTCGCCCTGCGGCGGCTCCGGGCAGGGCGCGGCTAGAAGGTACGCCGCCGCTTCCTCAGACCTTCGATGCGCGATAGCCGGCCGCGCGCGCGGCGGCTTCGGTGCGGAAGCAGTCCTCCGGGTCCGTCTTCGCATAGTCGCGTCCGGAGGGAAGATGGTAGATCCACTCGCCCCGGCTGTTCCGGTTGCCCTTGATCGGCGCCCAGGAAGGACATGTGGACACCGTCGCCGGGGCCGTGCGGTCCGGGTAGGGGACGCGCGGCGTCGCTGCCGCGGCTCGCGCGACGGTGGTGTAGCCGGGCTGGCTGCCGGTCACGCGCACCGAGAGGGTCTTGTTGACGTAGGACGTGGTGACCGAGAGCGTCGGCCCGGTCGCTCCGCTGATCGCCACGCCGTTCGCGAGCCACTGATACGTGAAGACCGTACCCGGCGTCCAGGACCCCGGAGCGGCCTGCAGCGTGTACCCGACCCGCGCCGTTCCCGTGATCCAAGGGGTCGCGGAGGAGAGACAACCGGTTCCGGCCGCGGCCGTGGCGGTGACCGACGCCGTCCCGCCCAGGATGACCCGTGAGGTGATGCCCAGCGCGGCGGAACCGGTGCGCACGGATTCGGGCAGGCAGGCGGGCGCCGTCACATAGAGCGGAGCACCCAGGCGTCCGGCCAGGGCGGCCCCGGAGAGGGCATCGGGGAAGGTGATGCCCGTGGCGAAGAAGGCGGTCGCGGCGCCGGTGCCGAAGTAGGCGGCATTGATCCCGGCCGCGACGGCGTACCGATCGGCGCCTCCGAAGCGTCGGACGCTGTACCCTTCGGCGCGGAACTGGTTCTCGATTCCCGTCGAGACGGACGCGGGTCCGCCGGCGATGGAGACGACGCTGGTGCCCAGATCGCGTAGCAGGGCGAGGGTGGCCGGCGGCAGCGTCGCCCTG
This sequence comes from Microbacterium sp. CFSPD4_SD4, assembly GCF_057364585.1. Classification (NCBI taxonomy): domain Bacteria; kingdom Bacillati; phylum Actinomycetota; class Actinomycetes; order Micrococcales; family Microbacteriaceae; genus Microbacterium; species Microbacterium sp. CFSPD4_SD4. Next base: position 159,694 of record NZ_JBNFOC010000006.1, on the reverse strand, counting down.
GTCCCGTCCACGAGGATGACCGGGGCGCCGACCTTGCCGGCGGCGCCGGATGCGGCGAGGGCGTCCGCGAAGGTGCGTCCCGTCGCGATCATGACTTCGCTGGAGGGTCCGATGCCCTCGAAGGCGGCGCGACTGATGTTCCGGCTTGCGTCGTACCGGTCCGTACCGCCGCGCCGTGTCGTCGGGGCGATTCCGGCGAGCTGCGCCTCGACCCCGGACGCCACCGATCCCGGGCCGCCGACGACGACGATGCGCTCGGGGCGCAGACGCTGCAGCTCGGCCCGCACGGACGGATGCAGCTGATTCGTGGGTGTGAGCAGCAGGGGTCCGCCCTCGAGCGCGGCGGCCGCGGCGGCGGAGAGGGCGTCCGGGAAGTCGGAGCCCTTCGCCACGTACGCCACGGGAACCCCGGGTTCGTACCGGCGCGAGATCTCCACGGAGACTCCGTAGCGATCCGCGGCGCTGAGTCGCGTGACGCCATCGGGGAACGGTGTGATGACGGGGGCGGCGGCCGGGGCGCTCTGCGCGGCTGGCAGGGCCTCCGCGCCGTGGGGCGACGCGATGCTCGCGGCGGGGAAGAGGAGGGTGAGCCCCACGGCCACGGCGGTGGCGAGTGGGACGAGGGCGGTCTTCGACATGACGCTCCAGCGCGTGATGAGAGGGGGACGACGCGCGGCAGCGGAGCCCGGCCGAGGGCGCTCGGCTGCGCCCAGCATACGATGGATCGCGGCGGCGCTCCGCGCCGCCGTCCCGCGAAGGAAGGCGATGATGACGCGACTGCTGCTGTTCACGAACGAGTACCCCTACCGCACGGGCGACGTCGTGTTCGTGGAGAAGGAGATTCGCGACCTCGCAGCCGCTTTCGACGACGTGGTCGTCTTCTGTCACGCGCGCGACACGTCCGCCGGGATGGTGGATCTGCCGGCGAACGTGACGTTCGGATCGAATCTCTTCCTGCCGGCACCGGAGGACAGCCCGCGAGCGATCCTCCGGCCCCACGCCCTGAGGATGCTCCTGGCCGCAGCCTGGCGAGAGCTCCGCGCCGGGCGACTGCGGCAGCACGCCCTGCCGTTCCTCCTGGGCGCGCGCATCGGGCTCACCCAGGCGCATCGTCGGGCGGTCCGCGCGGCGATCGACGAGGCGGAGGACGTGGTGGCGTACGCCTTCTGGGGCATGGGTGGGGGACAGGCGCTTCCGTGGCTCCGCGGGGTGCGTCGTCGCGTCGCCCGGGTGCACGGGTACGACCTGTATGAGGAGCGCGCCGCCTCCGGGTACCTTCCCGCGCGCCCCTTCTACTACGGCAGAGCAGACCGCATCCTCACGATCTCGGAGCACGGCCGCGCATACCTCCTCGATCGTCTTCCTGCGCTCGACCGTGCCGACACGGTGCGGCTCAGCCGGCTGGGAGTGGCCGGCCCCGCGGCTCTCGTGCGCCCTGTGCGGGGCGAGGGACTCGTCGTGGTCTCGTGCTCGACCATCAGCGCCCTCAAGAGGGTGCCCTTGATCCTCGATGCGGTCGCCGCGTTCGCACGTGCGGACGGCCGCCCGATCGAATGGGTGCACTTCGGAGACGGGCCCGAGCACGAGGCGGTCGCCGCGCGAGCGGCCGACCTTCCGGAGAACCTCACCGTGACACTGCGCGGGAGCACGCCGAACTCCGACATCCTCGCGTTCTACGGCGCGCGGCGCGTGGACGTGTTCGTGAATCTCAGCACGACCGAAGGAGTCCCGGTCAGCATCATGGAGGCGATATCCTACGACATCCCCGTCGTCGCGACCCGCGTCGGCGGTACGCCGGAGATCGTGGGGGAGGAGCATGGTACCGGTCGGCTCGTCGCCGCGGACCCCGGCGCGGAAGAGGTGGCCGGTGCGCTCGCCGCCGTGGTCGACGCGGCGGAAGGCGAGTTCTCGCCGCGGGCACGGTGGGAGGCGGAGTTCGATGTGCGAGTGACGGGTCCGCGTGCTGCCGCCCTCGTCGCCGGGCGCGACGCGTGACGATGCCGCAGCGAGGCGACGTCGCCCCGGCGTCGGACGGTGTGGCGGCTCCGGCCCGTCGGTGGGCTCTGGACGTCCTCCGGATCGTGTCGGTCATCGGTGTCGTGGCGATCCATGTCTTCGGGAACATGGTGGGCAACGACGCCGTCCGTGGCAGCGGTCGGTGGTGGGGAGGGGTCATCGTCGACCTCGGCTTCGTCTGGGTGGTGCCCGTCTTCGTGATGATCAGCGGCGCGCTGATCCTCGAACCGCGCCAGTTCGCCAAGGGTCCTGCGGACTTCTACCGCCGACGCCTGCTCAGGCTCGGGCCCGCATTCGTCTTCTGGCCCCTGTTCTACGTGTTCGTCGTGAGCAGCGTCATGGCGGGTCAGCTCGCGGACGTGAAGGGCTTCCTGCTCGGGGTCATCGACGGCCGCAGCTACACGCATCTGTACTTCCTCTGGCTGATCGTGGGACTGTACGTCGTCGCACCGGTGCTCGCCGCGTTCCTCCGTGACGGCGGTCGGCGCCGCGCGCTGATCTTCGCCGGATCTGCGCTCCTCGTCACCGTCGGCGCACTGATGTCGGCGACCGTGCTGACCGCCGCGGGATACGAGCGCTCGCTGTCGCAGAGCGCCATGACGCAGTGGCTGCCCTACGTGGGGTTCTTCCTCGCCGGGTGGGCCTTGCGCGACACGGTTCTCCGCGGATGGCGCCTCGCAGCCGTGACGCGGTCGCCGTCGCTGGGACGGGCGCCGTCATCCTGCAGTACGGGTGGCAGGATCGTCTTCCTGTCGTCAACGCGCTGCGGCGGATTCCCTGGGTGAACCGGCTGGTGTGACGATCGACGCGCCCGAGACGGCCATAGACTAGAACCCATGCGCATTGCTGTCGTCGCCCTCGGCAAGATCGGGCTTCCCCTCGCCGTCCAGTTCGCGTCGTCCGGTCATGAGGTGATCGGCGTCGACGTCAACCAGACGGCCGTCGATACGATCAACGCCGGGATCGAGCCGTTCCCCGGTGAGGCGGAACTGCAGGAGAGACTGTCCGAGCTGGTCCCCGCCGGTCGGCTGCGCGCGACCACGGACTACGCCGAGGCGATCCCGGGTGCGGATGCGGTCGTCCTGGTGGCGCCGGTCTTCGTGGACGATGACACGTGGGAGCCGGACTTCCAGTACATGGACTCCGCGACGAGGTCGCTCGCCGAACACCTCACCCCCGGCACGCTGATCTCCTACGAGACGACGCTGCCCGTGGGCACGACCAGGGAGCGCTTCACGCCGATGCTCGAGGAGGGGTCGGGCCTCACGGAGGGTACGGACTTCCACGTGGCCTACTCGCCGGAGCGCGTGCTCACCGGGCGGGTCTTCGCCGACCTGCGCAAGTACCCGAAGCTCATCGGCGCGCTGTCCGACGAGGGGAACCGTCGCGCCCGCGAGTTCTATGAGGCGGTCCTGCAGTTCGACGAGCGTCCCGATCTCCCTCGCCCGAACGGCGTGTGGGACCTCGGCACGACGGAGGCGTCGGAGATGGCGAAGCTCGCCGAGACCACGTACCGCGACGTGAACATCGGCCTGGCCAACCAGTTCGGGCTGTTCGCCGCTGCACACGGGATCGATGTCTACAAGGTGATCGAGGCCTGCAACTCGCAGCCCTACAGTCACATCCACCGCCCGGGCATCGCCGTCGGCGGGCACTGCATCCCGGTCTATCCGCGGCTGTACCTGTCGACGGATCCGGATGCGGACATCGTCCGGGTGGCGCGCCAGCTCAACGCCTCCATGCCCGAGCGTCTGGTCGCGCAGGCCGAGGGCATCCTGGGCGACCTCACCGGTCTGCGAGCCGTCGTCCTCGGTGCGGCCTACCGCGGCGGTGTCAAGGAGACGGCCTTCTCCGGCGTCTTCCCGACGGTGAAGGCGCTCCAGGACCGCGGCGCGCAGGTCGTGGTGCACGATCCGCTGTACAGCGACGAGGAGCTCGCTCGCCTCGGCTTCGACGCATACGCGATCGGCGGCGAGGCGGATCTCGTGATCCTGCAGACCGATCACGCCGACTATCGCGAGCTCACCCCGGCAGACCTGCCGGGGGTGCGTCTGCTCGTCGATGGCCGCAACGCCACGGATGCGGCTCGCTGGGCGGGTACCCCCCGGATCGTGGTGGGCGCGGCAGCCTGACCGGCCCGGCGAGCCGACCTCCCAGGCGCGCCCCGATACGATGGAGCACATGGATCTTCTCGTCGTCGGGTCGGGTTTCTTCGGCCTCACCATCGCCGAGCGTGCCGCGGAAGCGGGCCGCACGGTGACCGTCATCGACCGCCGCTCCCACATCGGCGGCAACGCCTACAGCGAGGCGGAGCCCGAGACCGGAATCGAGGTGCACCGGTACGGCGCGCACCTGTTCCACACGTCGAACGCGACGGTGTGGGAGTACGTCAACCGCTTCACGTCGTTCACGAACTACGTGCACCGCGTGTACACGACCCACAAGGGTGTCGTGTTCCCGATGCCGGTGAACCTCGGCACGATCAACCAGTTCTTCCAGGCCGCCTACACGCCGGACCAGGCCCGTGCGCTCGTCAGGGAGCAGGCGGGCGAGTTCGACGTGAAGTCCGCGACGAACTTCGAGGAGAAGGGCATCGCGCTCGTCGGGCGCCCGCTGTTCGAGGCGTTCTTCCGCGACTACACCGCGAAGCAGTGGCAGACCGACCCGCAGAAGCTCTCCGGTGACATCATCAGCCGGCTCCCGGTGCGATACACCTACGACAACCGCTACTTCAACGACACGTGGGAGGGTCTGCCCACCGACGGCTACACCGCGTGGCTCGAGCGCATGGCCGACCACCCCAACATCGACGTGAAGCTGGACGTCGACTACTTCGACGAGTCCCAGCCGCTGAACAAGAAGGCCACCGTCGGCCAGGTCCCGGTGGTCTACACCGGTCCCGTCGACCGCTACTTCGACTATGCCGAGGGCGCGCTGAGCTGGCGGACGCTGGACTTCGAGCAGGAGGTGCTGGACGTCCGTGACTTCCAGGGCACCAGTGTCATGAACTACCCGGACATGGACGTGCCGTACACGCGCATCCACGAGTTCAAGCACTTCCACCCGGAGCGCAAGGACGTCTACGAGTCCAACAGGACCGTCATCATGCGGGAGTTCTCCCGCTTCGCCGAGCGCGCCGACGAGCCCTACTACCCGGTGAACACCCCGGCCGACCGCGAGGGCCTGCTGGCCTACCGTGAGCTCGCGAAGGGGGAGAAGGACGTGCACTTCGGCGGACGCCTGGGCACGTACCAGTACCTCGACATGCACATGGCCATCGGGTCGGCGCTGTCGCTCTGGAACAACACTCTCTCCTAGACTCGGAATCGTGAGTCACGCTGCTGTCGGGGCGCCCGGGACGCCCCGGCGCTATCTGCATTCGCTGTGGCTGCTGTCGGCCCGCGACCTCAAGGTCCGGTATGCGACGAGCTTCCTCGGCTACGTGTGGTCTGTTCTCGACCCGCTGGTGATGAGCGCGATCTACTGGTTCGTGTTCACCCAGGTGTTCCGTCGCGACGTGGGGGAGCAGCCGTACATCATCTTCCTCATCAGCGCGCTGCTGCCGTGGGTGTGGTTCAACAGCTCCGTGTCGGACTTCACGCGGGCGTTCAAGAAGGACGCCCGTCTCGTCCGCTCGACATCCATCCCGCGCTCCATCTGGGTGAACCGCATCGTGCTCAGCAAGGGCATGGAGTTCCTGTTCTCACTGCCGGTGCTGGTGCTGTTCATCGTGGTCAACGTCCTGTTCGAGAGCCATCCCGACCAGGTGGTGCAGATCGGCTGGGGCGTGCTCTGGGTGCCGGTGGCGATCCTCATGCAGACGGTGCTGCTCGTCGGCCTCGGCCTGCTGGTCGCGCCGCTGTGCGTGCTCTACACGGACCTCGAGCGCACCACGGCGCTCATCCTCCGGGCGATGTTCTACGCCACCCCGATCATCTACAACGTCACGGACCTGCCCGGTGTCTTCCAGACCCTCGGCGCCTTCAATCCGCTCGCCGGGATCTTCATGCTGTATCGCATGCCGTTCTTCCCGGACCAGTGGAACCCGTTCACGCTCACGGTCAGCGCCGTGATGTGCCTGCTCATCCTCGCGCTCGGCGTCTGGGCGTTCCGGCGTCTCGAGCGCCCCGTGTTGAAGGAGCTGTGATGGACGCCGCGATCGACGTGCAGGGCCTCGGTGTGCGCTTCCGCCGCAACCGTCGCGGGCAGCGCAGCTTCAAGGACCTCTTCGCCGGGGCGTCCCGGCGCTCGCGTCCCGGGGAGTTCTGGGCACTCCGCGACGTCTCCTTCACCGTGCAGCCGGGCGAGTCGATCGGCGTGGTCGGACGGAACGGTCAGGGCAAGTCGACGCTGCTCCGCCTCGTGGCCGGTGTGCTGCTGCCCGATGAGGGCTCCGTCAGCGTCAACGGCGGCGTCGCTCCGCTCATCGAGATCACCGGCGGCTTCGTCGGCGATCTCACCGTGCGCGAGAACGTCCGGCTCACCGCCGGTCTGCACGGGATGTCCAAGGACGAGGTGAGTCGCCGGTACGACGACATCATCGCCTTCGCCGAGCTCGCCGGGTTCGAGGAGACGCCCTACAAGCACCTCTCCAACGGCATGAAGGTGCGCCTCGCGTTCTCGGTGGTGTCGCAGCTCGACGAGCCGATCCTGCTCGTCGACGAGGTCCTCGCGGTGGGGGACAAGGCGTTCCGGGAGAAGTGCTACAAGCGCATCGACGAGCTGCTCTCGGACGGCCGCACCCTGTTCTTCGTCAGTCACAACGAACGCGATCTCCGTCGCTTCTGCGAGCGGGGGCTCTACCTCGATCGCGGCGCGCTGGCGCTCGACGCACCGATCGGCGAGGTCCTCGACCGGTACAACGCGGACTACTCCGCCTGAGGGTCGTGCGGCCTCGGCCCCTGCGTGGTCAGAGTCCGACGAGGCCCTTCAGCTGGGCGGTGGCGGTGCGGGCGGCGTCCACGCCTCCCGCGACGGCGGTGCCGTTCTCGATCGCGGTACGCAGCGCCGAGAGGCGCTGGGTGTACGTCTCGACCCCGGAGCGCCAGGCCTCCTGGATCGAGGAGGGCGGCAACGCGTCCCCCAGCCGTTGCGCATCCTGCTGGAGCGAGTCGACCACGGGCAGGGCATCCTGCCCGCTCGCGCCGGCGATGATGTCGAGGCCCCGGTCCGCGGAGGTGAGCCACCCGGACACCTTGTCGCGGAACACGTCCATCGTCGGGTCGCCCACCGGTGGCGCCGTCGTGATCGGGGTCGGGGCCGGCGAGGCGGATTCCGTCGGTGCGGTGGTTGGTGTGGGCGCGGGCGTCTCCGACGGGCTGGCGGTCGGGGACGGCGAGGCGCTCTCACCCGGCGTGGGGCCGCTGTCGCGCGGAAGGAGGAAGAACAGCAGCACGCCGACGATCGCCAGCCCCGCGACGGCCAGGCCGACGATGAGCCAGATGCGGCCGGTGCGCTTCGGCGCGGCGGGAAGCGGGGCCCACCGGAGTTCGGGCTGCGGTTCGTCCATCGTCACGCCTCCAGCGGGCTCATCGGCTCCCAGGAGCGGTCGCGACCGATGCGACCGCCGTCCCGGAGACCGCGGAAGAGGTTGCTCGTCCCGCGCACGGTGCGCTCGACGAACACGAGCCGGATCAGCTCCTTGAAGAACGTCGCGGTCGTCCCGAGTCCGAACAGGACCGGGTTGTAGACGCCGTGCACGCGGTAGTACTGCTTGATGAACGCCCGGTTGCGCATGATGTAGTACCGGTACGCGTTGCTCGACGCGTTCATATGCCGGATCCCCATGTCCCACTGCCGGATCTCGCGGGTGCGACGCAGGACGAACTCGTCCACGATCACGGCGGTGGTCAGGCGCGAGGCCAGCCAGCCGTACATCTGGTCGTCCCAGTAGATGAAGAAGCGGGGGTCGGGGAGGCCGATCTGCTTCACGATCGAGCGGTGGATGAACATGCCCTCGAAGCAGCCGCTGTTCATCTCCTTGTAGCCGGAGGAGCCGAAGCCGGCCGGTGCGAAGGGGATCGGGATGCCCATGCGCTCCGCGATGCGGTACTGCCAGTAGAACTCGCTGCCGTCGTAGTCGTAGCGGCGTCCCTGGATGCTCTTGAAGCGGGGCGCCCATGCCCCCATCCGGGCGAGACCGTCGGGGAGGACCTCGACGTCGTCGTCCATCATCCAGATCCATTCGGAGCCGAGGTCGTACGCGGTGCGCATGCCCTCGCTGAATCCGCCGGAACCGCCGGTGTTGACATCCAGGCGCCGGTAGACGAGGTCCGTGCCGATGTCGTCGCGGAAGGACTCCACGACATCCGTGGTGTCGTCCGACGAGGCGTTATCGATGACGACGACACGGCCCGGCTTCGGGTCCATCGCGGTGATGCTCGTGAGCAGCCCGGACAGCAGGTGCGACCGGTTGAAGGTCACGATGACGATCGCCGTGCTCGCGGGATCGAACGCGGACGTCTCGGCGGTCATGCCTTCTCCTCGAAGATCTGCTGCCAGGCAGCGGGCGAGACCAGCTCCGGCAGCGCCTCCCGGTACTGTCGCTGCAGCTCCGGCCACCGCCGTCGCAGCTCGGCGTGCAGACGGACCGTCTCGCGGAGCATCCGGCGGTACTTGGCGCGGTCGCGGGTGTAGACGTTCTTCCCGGAGCCGTCGGCGGCGCTCACGAGTGTGCTGTCGAAGTGCGGGACGCGCCACCAGTGCGCGTCGCCCTTCCCGAACTCCACCTCGGGCTGCGCGATGTTCGCGGGATCAGGGCGGTGGAACCAGTGTGAGACGAGGGTCTTCAGCGTGAAGATCCTCAGCTGCAGGCCCGTCGGACTGTCGAACTCGTTCTTCGGCAGACGTTTGAACACCTGCCGACCGCGGCGGGAGTGCAGGACCCGCGCCGGGTCGCGGTGGACGACGGTCTCCGGGTACTCGGCGGCCAATGCGCGTGCCGCGGGCATCGCGGTCGCGAGGTTCCGGCGCATGTGGTCGGGACCCGACAGCACATCCCGCAGGGCGCGTGCCCGGAGGGCCACCGGGTAATACTGCATCATCATGAGGTGCTTCAGGTCGACTCGGCGACTGTGCACGATCAGGCGCCCGCCATGCGGCACGTTCGAGTGCAGGAGACCGGCGACGATGCGGTTGCGAGCGTGGAAGTAGGCCTGCCAGTCGATCGAGTCGTCCTTGTTCACCCACGAGACATGCCACAGCGCGACGCCCGGCATCGAGACCGTGGGGAAGCCCGCCTCGCCGGCGCGGAGGCAGAACTCTGCATCGTCCCACTTGATGAAGGCCGGCAGGGAGAGCCCGACCTTCCGGACCGCGTCGAGCGGGATGAGGCACATCCACCAGCCGTTGTAATCGGAGTCCATCCGCATGTGCAGCAGCGGGGACTGCCGGAGGTTCGAGACCCCGAAATCGTGGGGCATCTTCTCCTGGTAGAGGTTCCGCCACATGAACGGCCCCTCGTCGACGACCTCGGCCCAGCCGTGGAGCTTCGGGCGGTCGAGGAGGTCGAACATGTGCCCGCCGACGAGGACGGGCGTGGTCGCGAACTGTCCGAAGACGATCGAGCGGCGCAGCGACTCCGGCTCGATGCGGACATCGTCGTCGAGGAGCTGGACGAAGTCGCTCTCGGGCCGCTGCAGGGATTCGTGCATGGCGCGGGCGAAGCCGCCCGATCCGCCGAGGTTGCCCTGACGGATGACCTGGAGGGTCTCGCCCAGGCGCTCGGCGACCTCGGCGTAACCGTCCTGGTCAGCGACGAGCTGCGTGCCCTGGTCGACGAGGAAGATGCGGTCGACGAACTCCAGCGCATCAGGAGAGGAGGCGAGTGCCCTCAGGGTCTCGACGCAGTAGTCGGGCTTGTTGTATGTCGTGATGCCGAGGGAGGCCTTCCCGGTGCGGGTGGGAGCCTGCTCGGTGGTCCACTCCGCGCCTTCGAGCACCGCCGGCTTCTCGTCCGCGACGATGTCGAACCAGATCCACCCGCCGTCGCTGTACTGGGTGAGGTCGAGGTCGAACGAGGTCGTGGCCTCGCCGGTCACCTCGCGGGTGGCCACGCGCTGGCGCACACCGCCGCCGTTGGAGCGGTAGACGAGGATGGTCGCCGGCCCCGTGGTCCGTACGGTGAGCTGCACCTCGCGGACGCTCGTCCAGTGCTGCCAGTACGACGCGGGGAACGCGTTGAAATAGGTGCCGAGGGAGACGCGCCGACCGGCCACGATCCGGGCGCGGTGCCGTCCCAGGATGTTGCCGAGATGCGCGCGGCTGGAGACCCGGACCGGTTCCTCCTCGATCACCGACCACGTTTCCGGATCCGCGTACAGCGGGAGCAGATCGGGGTCGCGATCGAGCGGGAAGACGACGTTCTGAAGGACGTGGGCCACAGGGAGGTTCTCCGTTGTTGATGCCGCGGCCGCTGCCGGAGGGCAGCGCGGGACTCGACGAGCAGTGAGTAGCCTACCGGTGGTCGCCTTCGGATCTGCGGAGAGCCGATCCCCTGCGCTCGGCGTGGCTGGCTAGACTGACCGCGATGAAGGTACTGATCACCGGCGGGGCCGGCTACATCGGATCGACCGTGGCGACGGCGTGCATCGAGGCCGGGATCCAGGTCGTGGTGCTCGACAATCTGTCCACCGGGCTGGCGGCTTTCGGCGAGGGACGCAACCTCTACGTCGGCGACATCGCCGACGCCGCCGTCCTCGATCGGCTGCTGGCGGACCACCCCGACATCGATGCCGTCGTGCACTGCGCCGCCCGTATCGTCGTGCCGGAGTCCGTCGCCGATCCGCTCGGCTACTACGACAGCAACGTCGGCAAGACGATCACGCTCCTCCGCCGCCTCCGGGACGCCGGGATCGGGCGCATCGTGTTCAGCTCCTCCGCCTCGATCTACGCGGGGGAGACGGGGGACGGGGTCGACGAGAGCGGGCGGCTCGCCCCCTCCAGCCCCTATGCGACCACCAAGGCGATGGTCGAGCAGATCCTCGCCGACGCCGCAGCGGCCGGCGACTTCCGCGCCATCGCGCTCCGCTACTTCAACCCGATCGGCGCCGACCCGCAGCTGCGGACCGGACTGCAGAACCCGACTCCGTCGCACGCGCTCGGCAAGATCATGCAGGCGCGGGCGGCGGGGGAGCCGTTCACGATCACCGGCACCGACTGGGCAACCCGCGACGGATCGGGCCTGCGGGACTACATCCACGTCTGGGACCTCGCGCTCGCGCACGTCGCGGCGGTGACCCGGTTCGACGATGTCGCGACGCCGGAGCAGCCGTATCAGGTGATCAACCTCGGCACCGGCGACGGGGTCACCGTCCGTGAGCTCGTGCAGGCGTTCGAGCGGGTGACCGGCGCCCCGCTGCCGGTCGTCGAGACCGAGCGGCGGCCGGGGGACCAGGCCGGCGCCTTCGCGGTCGTGGATCGCGCGCGCGACGTGCTGGGCTGGCGCGCGGAGCGCTCCGTCGACGACGGCGTGCGCGACGCGCTGGCCTGGGCCGAGAAGCTCCCGACGGTCCGCTGAGCCCGACGCCTCACTCCTGCGGGCGCAGCGTCGGGATGGCGCCCGTATGGGCGGCGTCGATGTTCTCCCGCCACGACCGGGACTGTCCGGCCCGCAGGGCGCACAGCACGAGCATGAACCAGCCTGCGTCCACGAGCGTGAAGCTCTCGAACATCGAGTCGACCGCCAGGGTCACCAGCGTGATCGGCGTCCACGCGTAGACGACCGAGCGGCGCACGCTCGCGACCAGCCACGAGCGGATCAGCGCGATGCCGCCGAGCAGGAGGAAGAGCACCAGACCCGCGGCGCCGAGCTGCAGCAGCACGTCGAAGAACGCGTTCAGCGCGCTCTGGTGGCGGTCGTCGAGCTGGAAGTTGATGAACGTGAACGGGTATTCTCCACGCGCCCAGTCGCCGAACCACCCCCACCCGGTGATCGGCTTGACCGCGACGAAGTCCAGGATCATGTTCCACAGCTCTGCGCGCATGGAGAAGTCCGAGCCGGCGTCGAGGAGGGCGATGATCTGGTGGCGCAACGCGAACGCCACCGTGAGGGCGAGCGCGACGAGCACCCCCAGGGCCCACTGCACGACGTTGCGACGCGCCGGCGGGGTGTGGCGGACGATGGTGAGGGCGACCGTGACCACCCCGACCGCGCCGGCGAGCACCAGCACGGTGGGCGACGCGGACAGGAACGCGAGGCCGCCGGCGAGGGCGACAGAGCCGACGGCGAGGGGCGGGTCGACCGACTGCGTGCGCCATTCGATCACGAACGTGATGAGGGCGAGCACGGCGATGAAGCCGAGCATGTTGCGACTGCCGAACAGGCCCTGGATGGGTCCGCCGGCCGCGAGGTTGCCCTGGATGCCGAGGAACGCGAAGGGGAGGTCGAGGAGGATCCCGGACAGGATCTCGACCCCGAGCGAGATGCCGAGGAGCACGCGGAGGGTGTCGCCCAGCGCCCGCACGGTCTGCAGGGTGTCGCGGACGTGCCCGATGGTGATGGCGAGGAAGGCGTAGCCGAAGAGCGACAGCCAGCCCAGGATCGTGTCGGAGCGGTCGGTCGTCCACAGCAGGCTCACGAGCGCCCACGCCAGGAACGCCAGCAGCGAGGACGGCGCGATCCGCAGCGCGGACAGCTCCTCCCGCCGCACCCACAGGATCGCCGCGCCGAGCAGGCAGAGCGCGGTGATGACGGTGGCGAGCGTGACCGCCGACGTCATCCGCTCGATCGCGAACGAGCCGAACACCGCCAGCAGCGCCGCGAGCGTGAACGCCCTGGCCATCTCCGCCGAGCCGAGGAGGCGGGCGAGGCGATGCCCCGTCGTCACGGCACCCGCCGCGGCGTCGCGCCGCGCTCGAAGACGAGGTCCCGTTCGCCGACGCCGACCAGCGGCACCGACTTGAGCTTGAAGGACAGGAGCACCAGGAGCAGCCAGCCCCACAGCATGATCGGGGTGGACTCCGTGAGCCCCTGCACCAGCAGCACGACGGTGAACAGGCTGGGCAGCAGCGTCAGCGGAGAGTAGGGGCGATGCGCGTCGAGATCCCATCGCGGCCGGTCGACGGCGAAGAACCAGGAGCGCCAGAGCAGGCTGCCGTACGCGACGGCCATCAGCACGAGGCCGACGATGCCGAGCTGCAGCAGCACGTCCAACCACATGTTGTGGGCGTGGAAGACGGTGATGCCGTGGTCGACGATCCAGCCGTCGAATGCCGGGTCGGTGGGCACCCAGGGGCTCGAGAACCCGTTGCCGATCACGGGGTGCTCCGCGACGCGCTCCAGGACCTTCTCCCAGATCTTGCTCGACCGGCCGGTCAGATCCGCGCTGCGGCCGAGCAGGCCGAGCAGCGGTTCGCGCAGCAGCCAGAGCACGAGGGCGCCCACGGCGGTCGACCCGATCGCGATGACGTAGATCCGGGTGCGCGCGCCCGGTGAGGCGGCGCGCCGCATGAGCAGGCCGACGAGGAGCACGACGGCGGTGGCCCCGGCGCACGCGAGGGCGGTGGCCGACGCCGTGCGGAACAGGAAGTACGCGGCCAGCAGCATCCACAGCGCGAGCGTCGTGCGCCAGCGCGACCTCGCCGCGAACAGCACGCCGAAGGTGATGAGGGCGAAGAGCGACACGATGCCGAGCAGGTTCGCGTTGCCGAGGATGCCCTGGATGCGCCCTCCGTCGAAGAGGTTGTCGCGGACCCAGTACCACTGCGGGTCGATCTTTCCCGGCGGGAGGTCGACGAAGTTCGGCAGCAGCGGGCCGTGCAGGACGAGCGAGACCCAGAGCTCGAGGGCGAGGGACAGCCCCAGGATCCACTTGAACGCGGAGGACAGCGCGCGGACGATCTCGTGCCACGTGAGCACGTGCGCGATGAAGAGGCCGTTCACGGTGACCGCGGCGAACAGGACGCCCGTCGCCACGGTCGGCACACGCCACTGCGACCAGACGACGGAGAGGAGGGCGAGGGCCGCGTAGCCGAGGGCCGCCCACGGCAGCCGGCGCCAGCGGAACGGCTGCGGACGGTTCCGGGCGAGCATCGGGATCCCGATCGCCAGCGTGGCCGCTGTGAAGAGCGCGAGCGTGATCGCCGCGCCGACCTCTCCCAGCAGGTTGTAGACCGCGGAGTGGGCGAACGCCACGAAGAGGACGGCGATGACATACCCGCGCAGCAGGAGGTGCCCCGTGGATTCGCGCTCGGGCGCGGTGGGCGGGGCGGCCACCGGGTGCTTGGTGTACTGGGCCATCGCGACTCAGGCTACCTCGACGGGCCCGGATCCGACCCGTCCGTCGCCCCGGGCTCTACGCTGGGGGCATGCTGCGCAGCCTCACGAACGTGCCCCGCGACTACGCCTGGGGGTCGCCGTCGCTCCTCGCCGAACTCGAAGGGCGCGTGCCGTCCGGGGCGCCGGAGGCCGAGGTGTGGTTCGGCGACCACCCGGGCGACCCCGCCGACCTCGACGGCGGAGGGACGCTGGACGAGGTGACGGGTGGCACGCTGCCCTACCTGCTGAAGCTGCTCGCGGCCGCGCGGCCGCTGTCGATCCAGGTGCACCCGACGAAGGAGCAGGCGAGGGCCGGCTGGGCGCGGGAGAGCGCCCTGCCGCTCGACGACCCGCGACGCAACTACCGCGACGACAACCACAAGCCGGAGCTCCTCGTCGCCCTCAGCGAGCGCTTCGAATCGCTCAGCGGTCTGCGTCCGGTCGCCGACACCCTGCGTCTCCTCGACGCCCTCGACGACGTCCCGGGGGTCCGGTCCCTGCGCGAGCGGCTCACGGGCGCGGCGGACCCGCTCGGAGACGCGATCGGGTGGCTGCTCGGGGGAGAGGCGCAGGCCGCGGTGGACGAGGTCATCGCCGCCGTCCGCCGTGCCGCGGACGGACCCGCGGGTCAGGAGCACCCGTCGCTGCGCGCCGTCGCCGCCATCGCCGAGACCTCGCCCGGAGATCCGGGGGTCGTGGTCGCTCTGCTCATGAACCATCTCGTGCTGCGTCGCGGCGAGGGCGTCTTCCTGCGGGCGGGCCTGCTGCACGCGTACCTCTCCGGTCTCGGCGTGGAGATCATGGCGGCCAGCGACAACGTGCTCCGCGGCGGCCTGACGCCCAAGCGCATCGACGTGCCGGAGCTGCTCGCGATCCTGGACACCACGCCCGGCGAGGTGCCGGTGCTGCGGCCGGAGGGCGACGAGGCCGTGACGACGTACTCCGTGCCGGTGCCGGACTTCGCCCTCCGCCGGGTGCGCCTCGACGGTGAGCCGATCGCCGTGGAGGTGGACGGCCCGACGATGGTGCTGGCCACCGGCGGTGCGGTCCGCGTGGCCACGGAGTCGGGAGCGGACATCGCGCTCCGGGTCGGTGCGGTCGCCTTCGCCGATGCCGAGGAGCGCCGCCTGACGCTCTCGGGCACGGGGGAGGCCTTCGTGGCCACCCCCGGGCACTGATCCGCGCGGGCGCGACACGCCGAGAGACGTCCATGAACCTTCAAGAATCGCTTGAGGGTTTACGATCCGCGACTTGACCGGAGCGAATGACACGGGTGTAATTAGGTGAGCACGGCCCGCCAGGGGGGCGGTTTTTGAAGGGTTGGAGGTCGAGATGACGGGATACCGTTCCGATGTGCCGGAGAACTGGTTCGTCGATCCGGTCAACCTCGGTGTCCCCGGGGTCCGCCGGTCCGACCCGGACGACGACAACGCCCTCGCGTGGCAGAGCGACGCCCTGTGCTCGCAGACCGACCCCGAGGCCTTCTTCCCGGAGAAGGGCGGCTCCACGCGCGACGCCAAGCGCATCTGCACCTCGTGCGACGTGCGCGGCGAGTGCCTCGAGTACGCGCTGGCCAACGACGAGCGCTTCGGCATCTGGGGCGGCCTCTCCGAGCGCGAGCGTCGCAAGCTCAAGCGCCGCGCCAGCTGACGCCTCTCCGCCGCGCGGCTTCGTGGGCGCGCCGGGAGCGGTGCGCTACCCGGCGTGACAGCGCGCATAGGCTGACCACGTCATGCCAGCCCGAGTTCATGCCCTCATCGTCGCGCGCCCCGGCCCCTCCGCACGCGCCCAGCTCCTCCGCACGCTCGACGCCGTGCGCGCCCAGACCGTCCCGCCCGCGGCCGTCACGCTGATCATGTGCGGCGACGCCGCCACCGCTCGGGAGAGCGAAGCGGTCGCCGCCATGGTCGAGGGCATCATCGAGGCGCGGCCCTCGACGTCCTTCGCCGAGGCCATCGACCTGGCGCGCCCCCGCATCCTCGACGGCTCCGCGATCTGGATCCTCGCGCAGGACACCGCGCCGCACCCGCGCGCCCTGGAGCGCCTCACCGGCATGCTGGAGCGCTCGCCGTCCGCCGCGATCGTCGCGCCGAAGCTCGTCGCCACCGACAACGACCGCGAGATCGTGTCCCTGGGTGTGAGCATGACCACCTTCGGCCGCGCGGTGGAGCTCGCGGCGGGGGAGCTGGATCAGGGCCAGCACGATCGGATGGACGACGCTCTCGGCGCCGACATCCGCGGCCTGCTCATCCGCGGCGAGGTGCGCGAGGCCCTGCGCCCCGACCCCGCCCTGGCCGGCGCGGACGAGGGTCTCGATCTCGGCGTGCGCGCTCGGCTCGGAGGCGGTCGGGTCGTGCTCGCCCCGGCGGCGCGGGTCTCCGCCGCTCCGGACGGTCCGGCGGCACTGCCGACAGGACGATCCCGCCGTGCCTTCGTCACCCGTCTCGCGCAACTGCATCGGCGTCTCGCTTACGCCCCGGCGGCCGCAGTCCCCCTGCACTGGCTGACCTTCCTGCCCCTCGCGCTCTGGCGCTCCCTCGCCCATCTCGTCGGCAAGCGGCCGGAGGCGGTGTTCCCGGAGTGGGGAGCCGCCCTCACCGCCATGCTCCGGTTCGGGGCCGTCGCCCGATCGCGGGCTCGGATCCGGTCCTTCCGCTCCTCCACCTGGGCGAGCATCGCCCCGCTGCGGGTCACGCCGTCGCAGTTGCGACGCCGGCTCGACGACGGGCACGGCAGCGAGCACGGAGCCGTCAGCGAGCTCCGCTTCTTCTCCGGCGGCGGGGCGTGGGCGGTCCTGGCCGCTCTCGTGGTGAGCATCGCCTCCTTCACCAGCCTCCTCGCCTGGCCGGCGCTGGGCGGGGGCGGCCTGCTTCCGCTGCGGGAGACGGTCGGCGCGCTGTGGCGGGACGCGGCCTGGGGGATGCGCGGGGTCGGTCTCGACGTCGTCGGCCCCGCCGATCCGTTCGCCGCCGTCGTCGCCCTGCTCGGCTCGCTGTGGCCCGGTGCGCCCTCCTTCGCGGTGGTCCTGCTGTGGATCCTCGCGCTTCCCCTCGCCGTCCTCGGCGGGTGGTTCGCCGCCACCCGGGTCACCGATCGTGCCGGTCTGCGCATCTTCGCCGGTATCGCGTGGGCCCTCGCGCCGACCTTCCTCACCGCGCTCGTCGACGGCCGACCGGCCGCGGTCCTCGTGCATCTGCTGCTGCCGTGGCTGTTCCACTCCGCGGTCGTCGCACACCGCTCCTGGGGCGCCGCCGGCAGCGCGTCCCTGCTCCTC
Organism: Microbacterium sp. CFSPD4_SD4; assembly: GCF_057364585.1. Classification (NCBI taxonomy): domain Bacteria; kingdom Bacillati; phylum Actinomycetota; class Actinomycetes; order Micrococcales; family Microbacteriaceae; genus Microbacterium; species Microbacterium sp. CFSPD4_SD4. The sequence continues at coordinate 142,148 of NZ_JBNFOC010000006.1, read as the reverse complement.
GCAGCCGTCGTGGCGTGCGCACCGGTGCTCGCGCCGGCGCTCGCCGTGCTGTGGGTCGTGGCGCTCGGGATCGTGCTCGGCACCGCGCAGTTCCGCGGCGCCGGCCGCCTCCTCTGGCTGCCCCTGCCCACGGCTGCCCTGTTTGCGCCGCTGATCTTCTGGCAGCTCGCCCACGGCACCCCCCTGGGCCTGTTCGCGGACCCCGGGCTGACCTGGCTCGGGCCGCAGGCCGCGGCCGATGCCGCCGGGCGTCTCGCCCTCGCCACCGGGTTCCCGACCGAGGATCTCGCCGGCTGGGCGACGGTCGTCCCCGGCACCTGGGCGGCACTGCTGTGCGCTCCGCTCGCGCTGCTCGCCCTCGGGTCCGCCGTGTCCCCGCGGTGGCGCGCCGGCATCACTCTCCTGGTCGTCGCCCTGACCGGCCTGGCGACCGCGTTCCTCGCCGTGGGCGTCAGCGTCGCCTTCACGCAGGGCACCGCCGTCCCGATCTGGCCGGGCACCGGATTGAGCCTCGCGTGGATCGGCGTGGTCGGCGCCGCGACGGTCACCCTGGACACGGCCTTCCCGCTGCCTCGGCTCCGCGTCGCCGCGACGGGTGTGGCGGCTCTCGCACTCGTCGCCTGCGCCGTACCTGCCCTCACCGCGCTCCACACCGATCGATCCGCGCTGACCAACGGTCCCGAATCGACGCTTCCGGCGTACGTGCGCGCACAGGCGGCCGGAGACCAGCCCGTCGCGACCCTCATCCTCACGCCGCAGAACGACGGCGGGCTCGCCGTCGAGGTCGTCCACGGCGCCAGTGAGACCCTGGGCGCACAGACGACGATGCTCTCGACCGCGGTCGAGCCCCAGGGCGACGACGTCTCCACCCTCGCGGTGGACCTCATCTCGGCCCGCGACTTCGACGCGCCCTCGGAACTGCTCGACCGGGGGATCAGCTACGTGCTCCTCGCGGCGGTGGACGATGAGGGGGATCGGGCCCGGTCGCTGCGGACCGCGTCCGTGGCGGCCATCGACCAGCGCGCCGGTCTCATGCAGGCCGGGTCCACCGACCGCGGCGTCCTGTGGCGTCTCGAGGGGGAGCCCGCCGCGCCCGCCGAGCTGAGCGGGAGCGCGGAGGGCACGGCGCGCCTCGTCGTGACCGTCCAGCTGCTGGTCGTCCTCGCCGCCCTGCTGCTGTCCATCCCGACCCGTGCGTCGCGGCGCGCCGCGCGGGCGCGGTCCCGCATCGTCGGCCGAGCGCCCGAGGAGCCGCTGGTGCTCCCGCGGCACGCCGAGGATCGCGAGCCGGAGACCGTGGACGAGCCCCCGGTGGGTGCCGTGGAGGACCCGCAGGACGAACCGGCTCTCCGCGACGAGGCCCTTGCCCCGATCGCGGACGCCGAACCAGGGGACGACGGCGCGGATCCGCCGCAGGCGGCGGATGAGGACGACACCACGGGTGCTCCCGACGCGCACGGCGGCCCGGTCGCCGCACGCCAGGACGACGCCCGCACGGCGGAGGAGGACCGATGACCGGCACGCGCGCATTCCGAGTCGTCGCCACGAGCGCGCGCCTCGCCACCGGCGTCGTGGTCGCGGCGGCGTGCGTCGTCGGGGTGGTCGCGGCGGTGCACGCCCCGTGGCCCACCGTGACCCATGAGCCCGCACAGGAACAGGTGACGCCGCTTCCCGGGGACAGCGTCCTGCTGTGCTCCGGCGACTTCCGCGCCCTCGGTCGGAACACGGCGGCGCCGCTGGAGATGCGCGCCGCGGGCACGCCACGGGTGACCGCGGGAGGCACGTCGGGTGCACCGACGTCGTCCGGGCTCGCCGCCCCTGACCTCGTGGACGGCGACGACGTCCCCGTGCTCACCGGCGCGGTGGAGGGCCGGTCGGCGCCGCTGATCGCCGGAGCGGAGTCGGTGAGGCTCGCCGCCGACGACCTCGCGGGCCTCGCGGCCTCGCCCTGCGGCGTGCCGCGCCTGGAGTCGTGGTTGATCGGCGGGTCCGTCGGCACCGGTGCGGAGGACGTCGTCCTGCTCGCGAACGCCTCCGATGTCGCGGCGACCGTGACGCTCGCCGTCTACGGGACCGCTCGGGGCGGCCGCACGGTGATCGTGCCGCCGCGCACGCAGACCGCCCTTCCGCTGACCTCCGTCGCGGCGGGCAACGACGTGCCCGTCGTCAAGGTCAGCGCCGTCGGAGCCCCCGTGCGTGCTGTGCTGCAGTCCGCCCTGATGCGGGTGCTCGACCCCGTGGGCGCGGACCAGCAGGAGGCGGTCGCCGGCCCGCAGCAGCACCTCGTCCTCCCGGGGGTGCAGGCCTTCGAGACCGAGGGCGACCAGGGCGACATGACCGTTCTCCGCCTGCTCGCCCCCGGAGCGGACGCCACGGCGCGCGTGCGGGTCACGGGGCAGAGCGGTGCCGCCGGACTCGACGAGTTCGTCGTGCCGCTCACCGCGGACGAGCCGACGCAGGTGTCGCTGAGCGGACTGGAGCCCGGGACCTACACCGTGGAGATCGATGCGGACGCACCGGTCGTCGCCGGAGTCCGGCAGCAGGACGGCTTCGGGGCGGACTCCGACTTCGCCTGGGTGACGCCCGCACCGCAGATCGACACCGAGGTGGCCTTCGCGGTCCCCGCGGGGCCGAGCCCGAAGCTGCAGCTGGCCAACCCCGCGGACGAGGAGGTCACGGTCACCCTCCGCACGATCGAGGGAGACGCTCCGCAGGAGATCACCGTTCCGGCCGGCGGCACCCGCGCGGTCGAGGTCCGCGCCGATCGGTCCTACCTGCTCCAGCCGGCGGGGCCGGTGCACGCGGCGGTGACGCTGACGGGAGCCGGGGCGCTGGCGGTCCTGCCGGTCCCCGCGCCCGCCGGGGTGGAGAGCTCGATCACCGTCTATCCCTGAGCAGGGCGGGCGGCGCGTTCAGTGATCGTGCCCCAGGTCCCACGGCTCGCGGCCGACGTATTCGGCCGCGGCACGGAAGACGGCGCTCTCGATCGCCAGCCGGCGATGGGTGGCGTCGTCGTGGCCGGGGGGAAGGAGGCGCTCGATCGGGATGCGGAAGAGCACGATCCTCCGCCGGTCCCGGTCCAGGTGCCAGCGGGGCACCTCGCCGTCGGCCTCGGCGCTCGGCAGCGCACCGATCTCGAAGCGGACGTCCTGGAGCTCCGGCCACGTGCCGCGGAGGAACTCGACGGCGGTCCCGACGGTGAGGTCGAAGCGGTCGATGCGCCCGTCCAGCGGGGCGAGCGGGGGCTTCACGACCTCGCTGCGGCCGAGCCGTCCGTGCCGGCCGTGTCGCGCGCCGCGACGGACACCGGAGACGGAGGCGGATCGACGACGGGGCATGCCGAAAGTCTAGGCGCTGCGTACCCGCCCGGCGCGGCACCGCCGCCCGCGCGGCCGGGAGCCGTACGCTGACGGTGATGGACGGACGACTGTGCTCGAAGGTCGGCTGCGCGCGCGAGGCCGTGGCCACCCTCACATATGACTACGGCGACCAGATGGCCGCGCTCGGCCCGCTCGGCGCGGCCAACGACCCGCAGGCGCACGATCTGTGCGCCCCGCATGCCGATCGGCTGTCGGTTCCCGCGGGCTGGCTGGTCGTGCGCCACGAGGCGCTCCGCGCCTGACCGAAGACCGCCGCTCGAGGAGAACCACGGGTGCGGGCCGCCCTCAGACGCCCAGGCGCCGCCCGGTGAGCTTCTCCGCCCGACGGTCGGCGTTCTCCAGCGCCCGCCGCTCCCGCTCCCGCCGCAGCACGGTGACGCCGACCAGGACGAGCTCCGCGGGCGCGGCCGGCACGGGGGAGACGTACGGTGTCGCCTCGGCCAGCAGGTCGGCCGCCACGCGCTCGCGCGCCGCCGGGAGCATGCGCGGGGCGCTCACGAGGAACTGCGAGATGCGGCGGGCGAGGCGGTCGGGGAGACGGGCCACGTCGGCGACCTGCGCCCACCCCGCCAGCGCGGGAGGCAGGACGGGAGCCGGGGTGAACAGCTTCGGCGTGCGCACCCGCTGGCTGTAGGTGCCGGCGACGAGGTCGCCCAGCCGCTGGGATCGCGCCGTGAAGGCGCCGACCAGGACCGCGAGGCCGCCGAAGGTGAGGTAGATCTCCAACACACCGAGCAGGGCGCGGATGAACGCATGCCGGAACCCCGCCGCGCCGCCGTCCATCCGCACGATCCGCCCGCCGACCGCGAGCTTGCCGAGGCTTCGGCCCTTGAGGGCCACCTCCATCGTGATCGGCAGGACGACGAAGCTGACGACGAGGGAGGCCACGAGGGCGATGCGATCCGTGGCCGGGTCGAGCACGCCGATGTCGAGGAGCCAGAGGCGCAGGAAGATCGATCCGACGAAGACGGCGTAGCCCAGCAGCATGTCGATCACGGCCCCCGCCGCCCGGAGGAGGAACCCCACGGGCTGCACGTCGATCGCGACCGCCTCTCCGGAGAGCACCTCGTCGGAGACGTCGATCTGCGCGGACATGAGTACAGTAAATCAGGTGGATGCCGATGCCCTCGCCGATGCGCGCCGGTCCGAATGGGAGCGGTTGGACGCCCTGAGCCGGGCTCGTCTCGACGGCGCCGGCGTCGACGAGCTCATCGTGCGCTATCGCGCCGCCTCGGCCGACCTCGCGGAGCTGAAGACCTCCATCGGCGAGTCGCCGCAGGGCGCCTACCTCTCCACGATCCTCGTGCGCGCGCGACTCCGTCTCACCGGCGCCGCGGACAGCATCCTCACCCAGACGGCGCGCTTCTTCCGGCTGCAGCTGCCGGCGGCGCTGTACCGGCTGCGATGGACGACCCTCGTCATCGCTCTCGCCTTCGTGGCCGTCGCCGTCGGGACCGCCGCCTGGATCGCGAGCGATCCCGCCCTCGTCGCCACCCTCGGGCCGCCCGACGCCCTCCAGCAGTATGCCGACGAGAGCTTCACCGGGTACTACACGGAGAACCCCGCCGCGGTGTTCATGGGCATGGTCTGGACGAACAACGCCTGGATCGCGATGCAATGCGTGCTGTTCGGCGTGACCGGGATCTGGCCCGTCTACATGCTCGTGCAGAACGCCCTGGGCCTCGGCACGTCCGGGGCCGTGATGGCGATCCACGACAAGGCCGACCTCATGGTCCTCTACATCCTGCCGCACGGCATGCTGGAGATGACGTGCATCTTCGTCGCCGCGGCCGCCGGCCTGCACATGTTCTGGGCGTGGGTGGTGCCCGGCCCCCGCACGCGCGGTGAAGCGCTCGCCGCGGAGGGGAGGGCGCTGGCCACGGTCGCCCTCGGACTCGTGTTCGCGCTCTTCCTCTCCGGACTCGTGGAGGGCTTCGTCACCGGCTGGGCGCTGCCCTGGCCGGTCAAGATCGGCATCGGGGCGGCGGCGCTCGCGGTGTTCCTCATCTACATGCTCGTCGTCGGCCGCCGGGCGCACCTGCGGGGCGAGACCGGCGATCTGGTGGAGTACGAGTCGGGCACGCCACGGCTCGTCGCGGGCTGACGCCTCCGCGGACCGCGGTCAGAGCCGTCCCGCCGCCTTGAGCTCGAGGTAGCGGTCGGCGATCCGGGGCGGCAGATCCTCCGGGTCGGCGGCGATGGCCTCCCCGCCCGCCCGGCGGATCGCGTCCGCGACGTTCTCGGCGTCGCGAAGCGTGCGCTCGGCGGCGGCGGCGAGGTAGACCTCCTCGCGGGACCCCCGGGCACGGGCGAGCGCGGCGATGCCGTCATCGGTCACCGACCCGACGAGCACCGTGGTGGCCCGGGAGGCATCGGGGAAGGCCCCGAGGAAGCCCCGGGCGGACTCGGCCGCGTCCTGAGCGGTGAGCACGACGATGAGGGAGGGGCGGGTCGTCAGGGTGCGCACCGCCGCGAAGGCCGCGTGCCAGTCCGTGTCGACGAGACGGGCGTGCACCGGGGCCATGGCGTCGGTCAGCGCGGGCAGGAGCCCGGTGCCGTCCACGCCGGTGACCCGCGCCCGGGTGACACGGTCGTGCATGAGCAGGTGCACGTGATCACCGGCGCGGGAGGCGAGCGCGGAGAGCAGCAGGGCCGCCTCCAGCGCGGCGTCGAGTCTCGTGCCGTCGCCCACGCGTGCGGCCGCCGTCCGTCCGGTGTCGACGATGAGGACGACGTGCCGATCACGCTCCGGGCGCCAGGTGCGGAGCATCGTGGTGCCCGCGCGTGCCGTCGCCCGCCAGTCGATCGAGCGCACATCGTCGCCGCGCACGTACTCGCGCAGAGAGTCGAACTCCGTGCCCTGGCCGCGTACCTGGATGCTCGTGTTCCCGTCGAGCTCGCGCAGGCGCGCGAGCCGCGACGGCAGGTGCTTGCGCGAGGAGAACGCCGGCAGCACGCGGATCGCGCCGCGGACGGGGTGCCGCGCCTGGCGGCCGGCGAGGCCCAGCGGGCCGCGGGAGCGGAGCACGACGAAGGCGCTGACCAGCTCGCCGCGGCGTCGCGGACGGAGCGGGATGTCCACGCGCCGGCGCTCGCCAGGCGGGATGCGCAGGTGCTGTCGCGACTCCGGCGCGCCGGCGGTGGGCTGCCAGGCGTCGCGGAGGAGGACGTCGAGCAGTCGGGCCCCGCGGTTCTCCACCGCCACGCTGACCGGGATCTGCTCGCCGAGACGCGCACGCGCCGGGACGCGCCGGGTGACGGTCGCCGCGCGGGGGTCACCCGCGAAGACGAGATCGACCACGACGAGGAGCACGCAGAGCCCGATCCATCCGCCCAGCACGGCGTACGGCGGGTACCCCGCCAGTCCCGCGAGGACCAGCGGCACGATGCCGACGGCGAGGGCGACGGCGAGGCGGCCCGTGACGAACACCTAGATCGGCACCCGGGTCTGCTGGACCACCGACGTCAGCACGGCGTCGGCGGACACGCCCTCCATCTGGGCGTCGGGGCGGAGCTGCAGGCGATGCCGCCACACCGGGACGAGCATCGTCTGGACGTGGTCCGGGGTCACGGCAGTGGAGGCGTTGAGCCACGCCCATGCCTTCGCCGCGGCGAGCAGGCCGGTCGAGGCCCGGGGACTGGCGCCGAGCTCGACGGAGGGGGACTGCCGGGTCGCGCGGGCGAGGTCGACCACGTAGCCCAGGACATCGTCCGTCACGTCGACCCGCGCAGCCGCCTGCTGCGCGGCACGGATCTCGTCGGCGCCGATCACCGCCTCGACGCCGGTGAGCTCCCGCGGGGAGAAGCCCTGGGCGTGGCGTCGCAGCACGGACACCTCCGCGTCCCGCTCCGGCATGCCCACGACGAGCTTCATCAGGAAGCGGTCGAGCTGCGCCTCCGGCAGCGAGTACGTCCCCTCGTGCTCGATGGGGTTCTGCGTCGCCGCGACGAGGAAGGGATCGGGCAGCGCGCGGCTGACGCCGTCCGCGGAGACCTGGCGTTCCTCCATCGCCTCCAGGAGCGCCGCCTGGGTCTTGGGAGGCGTGCGGTTGATCTCGTCCGCGAGCAGGATGTGCGTGAACACCGGTCCGGCGCGGAAGTCGAACTCCCCGGTCCTGGCGTCGTACACGAGGGATCCCGTGACGTCGCCCGGCATCAGGTCGGGGGTGAACTGGACCCTCTTGGTGTCGAGCCCCAGAGCCCGCGCGAACGAGCGCACCACGAGGGTCTTCGCCACTCCGGGCACCCCCTCGAGCAGGACGTGGCCGCGGGCCAGGAGCGAGACGAGCAGGCCGGTGACCGTACCGGCCTGGCCGACCACCGCCTTGTCGACCTCGGTGCGGACGCGGTGCATGGCCTGGCGCAGCGCGGCGTCGTCGGCGGGACTGTTCTCGTCGGTCACGGGGTCTCCTCGGCTTCGGTCGGGAAAGGGATGCGGGGTGGGCAGGTGCTCATGCGTCGCTCCGCGGGGTCTGCGCGCTCGTCTCCACGGCGGTCTCGAGCTCGTCGAGGCGTCGGGCGAGGGCGACCAGTGCCGCGTCGTCGGTGGGCGGCGGTCCCGCCAGCAGGCTCTGCAGCGTGCCGCGCGGGATCCGCAGCCGGTCGGCGGCGGCGTCCGCCACCTCGTCCGCACTCGCGTGCACGGCCAGTCCCAGCCGCCGCGCCAACCGCCGACGGGTGCCCTCTCGGAGCGCCTCGGCCGCGTGCGGGGCGTCGGCCGCCCTCGCCGTCAGACGGGCGCGTCCGTGCATCGTCTCCGAGGCGCGCACGGTGACCGGCAGGGTCTCGGCGACGAGCGGACCGAATCGTCGGCCCCGGGCCACGGCCACGGCCAGGCCCGCGGTGAGCAGCAGCAGGATCGCCGGGGTGACCCAGTCCGGGGTGAGCGTGCCGAGCGTATCGGGGGTCGCGCCCTGGATGTCGGTGTCCTCGTAGGACGGCACGTACCAGACCACGCGCGCGGTCTGTCCGAGCAGGGCGAGACCGAGCGCGGCGTTGCCATCCTCGGCGAGGGTCGCATTGCTGAAGAGCTTGACGCCCTCGACGACGGCTCGGTGTCCGTCACGGTCGTCCACGAGCACGGCGGCCGCATCGCCGTCGGCGAAGCAGCCGGTGACACCGTCGGCGGGGGCGAAGAGTCGATCGGGACGGATGTCGCCGACCTCGGCGAACGCGGGCACGGCGCACGCGGCCGGCCGGGGGGCCGCCGAGCCGGAGGCATTCTCGCCGATCGCCAGCTCGGAGAGGAGGTGCGTGCCGGTGGAGAGGAAGACCACACGGTCGGCCGGCGCGAGCAGATCCGCCAGAGCCTCGTCGGAGAGCGTGTAGGGGTTGGTCAGGGCGAGCGTGCTGTCCTCGTCGAGGGCGGCCGCGGCTGCCGCCCGGGAGCGGACGACCTCGACCTCGACGCCCTGATCCCGGAGGAGCTCGGCGAGCGCCAGGGCGCCGGTGTCGGACCGGCTCTCCGGGTCGAGCGCGCCCCGCGCACCGGGACCGGTCGCGGCGAGCTGCGAAGCCGCGAGGGCCACGGCGATCACGAGCACCGCGACGAGGACCCATCCCCACAGGGACGCGGTGCGACGCTTCGGCGCTCCGCGGTGGTGTCGACGGCCTCGTCGGGAGGGGCGGTCGTCGTCATGCCGGCACCGCCTCTGGGCGGTGGGCGCGGAGCCGCTCGTCGGTCGCGGCGAGGTGGCGGTAGTCGTCTTCGGCGGCGGGATGGCGCAGGTACCGCACATCGTCGAAGGACGCGGCGGCGCGGCGCAGGGACTCGGCCTCCTCGGCGAACACCGCGCTCGCGGACCGGGCGATCGACTGCGCGGTCGCGCCGGGTGCCGGATCGATGAGATCGCGCTCGAGCAGGCTGCGGGCGATGGCCCGATAGCGCAGCACGACAGCCGTGTCCCAGTCGTTCTGCCGTGCGCTGCGCTCGGCATCGGCGCGGAGCTGCGCGGCGCTGCGATCGTCGGCGGCGCCGAGCAGGTCGCCCTGGGGGCGGCGGATCGCTCGCGGCCGTCGGGGGCGTCCCCAGACGAGCAGAGCGGTGACCAGGGCCGCCGCGATGAGCACCGTGACGACGATGAGCGCGGTGGGGCCGACGTTCGCCCCGTTGTCCCCGCTGAAGAGGTCGCCGAGGAAGCGCATCACGTCGCGCGCGAACAGATCGAACCAGGTGGGCTTCGCGTCCGCGTACCGCGGGTTGGACAGCTCCTCCTCGGCCCAGCGCCGTGCCTCCTCCCCGTCCGGGACGAAGACGTCGTCGAAGCGCCGCATCATGGCTGCGGGGGGCTGCCCGGAGCCGTCCATCCGCCTCCCGCATCGGCATCGGCGGGGGGCGAGGCCGGGGGCGCCGGCGCGGGTGGGGGCGGCGGGGCGAAGGAGGGAGGCGCCGTCTGCGCACCCGGCGCCGGATACCCGGGAGCCCCGTATCCGGGGGCGCCGTACCCGGGGGCGCCGTATCCGGGGGCGCCGTATCCGGGGGCGCCGTACGCCTGCGTCATCATGACGTGCTCCGGCACCTGACGCGGCGGGGGAGCGCTGGTGACGGCCCGTGAGGGATCGACCGCGAACGGATCGCCGAGCTGTTCCTCGGGGACGCCGAGGTCGCGGCGCTCGACATGGGAGAGGAGGGCCTGGTCGAGACCCTCGTAGCGCATCCGGCAGTCGAGGTAGACGAGCACGCCGCCGGTGCTCTGCACGACGATGGCGATCGCCTGCAGGATCAGCAGGAGAACCTGCGGGGCGAGGAGGGCGAAGACGTACCCGACCACCGCGCTCGGCTCGCTGGCGCCGGTGGGCGCGATGACGGTGCCGAGGAACGAGGAGAGCATGGCGGTCGGGAAGCTGACCACCTGCATCGCCAGGCCCATGATCAGGCTGATGAGGAAGGTCACGCCGAATGCGACCCAGAAGCGGCCGCGGGTCAGGCGCCAGGACCGCACGAACGCCTCGCGGAACCGGGCGCGCTCCAGCACGAGGATCGACGGGACGAGCAGCAGCTTGGTCGACAGCCACACCGTGAGCGGGATCGCAGCCAGGCCCAGGAGGACCACGACGAGCACGACGATGCCGATCATCTCCGGGGTGCCGCCGAGGCCGCCGGCGATGAGCGCGCCGATGACGCCCGCGACGATGGCGAGGCCGCCGAAGAGGGCGAGCACCGAGAGGGAGGCGAATCCCGCGAGCCGCCAGAACGCCGGGGCCATCCGGCGCCACAGCATGCGCAGCGTGGCCTTGACGCCGACCGTGGCGTAGCCGACCTCGGCGGCCACGACGCCCTGCATGATCGCGGTGAACGCGATGGACGCGAGCCCGACGAGGAGCCCGGCGAGGAGGTTGATGGCGATCGTGCCGGCGAACACGGCCTCGAAGTCGGGGGAGGAGGGGGAGACCGTCTCCAACCGGGAGAACGTCGTGAACAGGACGACGCCCATCACCCCGGCCGTGGCGATGACCACGATGAGCTGGATGACGACGGCGAACCCGAACAGGACCTTGGGGTTGTGCCGCAGCGCCGCGAAGGCCTTGCCCAGCAGCATGCCGAAGGTCAGCGGGTGAAGGGGGATGATGCCCTTCCGGGGAGCTGGGGTCCACGTCTGGCCGCTCACGGGCCTCCCTCCGTCGTGCGCTCCCATCGTGTCATATCCTCGCGCTGAGGCGCAGACCTGCGGAGGGCGGGACTCGGTGCCATAAGGTAACAGTTATGACCTCACGCATCCTTGTGGTCGACGACGACACCGCGCTCGCCGAGATGATCGGCATCGTGCTGCGCACGGAGGGATTCGAGCCGGTGTTCTGCGCGGACGGCGCGCGCGCCGTCGACGAGTGGCGCGCGCAGCGTCCCGACCTGGTGCTCCTCGACCTGATGCTCCCCGGTATGGACGGCATCGAGATCTGCACGCGGATCCGCGCCGAGTCGGGGGTGCCGATCATCATGCTGACGGCACGCAGCGACACGGCCGACGTGGTGCGCGGTCTCGAGGTCGGCGCCGACGACTACATGGTCAAGCCGTTCAATCCCAAGGAGCTCGTGGCCCGCATCCGCACCCGGCTGCGGCCGACACCGCAGGCCTCCAGCGAGCAGCTGCGGATCGGCGACCTCACCGTCGACGTGGACGCGCACGAGGTGCGCCGCGGGACGACGCCGATCGCCCTCACGCCGCTGGAGTTCCAGCTCCTCGTGGCCCTCGCCTCCAAGCCGCAGCAGGTGTTCTCCCGCGAGATGCTCCTCGAGCAGGTCTGGGGCTACCACTACAAGGCCGACACGCGGCTCGTGAACGTGCACGTGCAGCGCCTGCGGGCGAAGGTCGAGCTCGACCCGGACAACCCCAAGATCGTCATGACGGTCCGCGGCGTGGGCTACCGCGCCGGCAGCGTCACCTAGAGACCCCATGGCCGCGACGACAGCGACCACGGCCGTCGCCGTCCTCCGCGACTGGCGCGGCTGGCCGGACGTGCTGGCGGCGCTGTGGCGACGGTCGCTCCGGTTCCGCACCCTCGCGATCACCCTGGTCGCCACGTCGCTGGCGATCTTCATCACGTGCGTCACGATGGCGCTCGTCATCCAGAACGACCTCTTCGTGTCGCGGAAGAACGTCGCGCTGGAGGATGCCCGCCGGGCGGTGGACCAGGCGCAGTCGCTCCTGGACGTGGCGGAGGTGGGCGACGACCCCGCGGCGCTGACCGATCTCTGGAACGGCATCCCGGACACCCTCTCGCGCACGTCGAGTGCCGACCAGCTCGCCGGCTTCAAGATCCAGGACGGTTCAGGGACGGTACGGCTCAACGGCTTCACCGCCGGGCTGACGCCGGATCTGCTGAGCCCCGAGCTGCAGGCCCGGGTCCGCGAGTTCGACGACCGGCAGGCCTGGCAGTCCGTCGCCCTGCCCACCGAGGATGGCGGCGTCGTGCCGGGCATCGTCGTGGGGCAGCAGCTCCAGGTGCCGCAGGCCGGATCCTTCGAGATCTACTTCGCCTACGACCTCGCCGACGCCGACCAGACCCTCGTCTTCGTGCAGAGGACCCTGTGGATCGCCGGCATCGGGCTGGTCGCCATCGTCGCGGCCATCTCCTGGATCGTGCTGCGGACCGTGTCCACCCCGATCGTCCAGGCGGCGGAGACGAGCGCACGGCTCGCGGCGGGCGATCTCGGCGTGCGGCTGGAGGTGCACGGCGAGGATGAGCTCGCGACCCTCGGCCGCTCCTTCAACGCGATGGCCGACAGCATCGAGGCGCAGATCAAGGAGCTCGGCGAGCTGTCCATGGTGCAGCAGCGCTTCGTGTCCGACGTCTCGCACGAGCTCAGGACCCCGCTGACGACGATCCGCCTCGCCGCCGACATGCTCAACGACCAGCGTGACGAGTTCGATCCCACGACCGCACGCACCGCCGAGCTCCTGCACGCGCAGGTGCAGCGGTTCGACACGCTGCTGGCCGACCTGCTGGAGATCAGTCGCTACGACGCGGGGTCCGTGCAGCTCGAGCTGGAGGCCACGAGTCTCGCGCAGCTCGCGGAGGACGTGATCGAGCAGATGCGGCCGCTCGCGGAAGGGCACGGCACGGAGATCCGTCTTGTGGCACCCGGCGGCTACTCGCCGGTCGACATGGACCCGCGCCGCGTGCGGCGGGTGCTGCGCAACCTCATCGGCAACGCGATCGAGCACGGCGAGGGACGCCCGGTCGTCGTCACGGTGGACAGCAACCAGCACGCGGTGGCGGCCGGCGTCCGCGACTTCGGGCTGGGCATGGACCCCGGAGACGCGGAGCGGGTGTTCGACAGATTCTGGCGCGCGGACCCGTCGCGACAGCGCACCATCGGCGGCACCGGGCTCGGGCTGTCGATCGCCCTCGGCGACGCCACCCTCCACGGCGGAACCCTGGCGGTCTGGTCCGAGCTCGGCGTCGGCTCCCACTTCGTCCTCACCGTGCCCCGCCACGACCGGGTGCTCGACGGACCCAGTCCGATCCCGGTGGAGCCGCAGGAGCCCCTCGCCGAGCTCGGTGATGCCACGCAGCCGATCTCCATCGCCGAGACGTACTCTGATCTCCTCGACGGGAAGGACCAGTCATGAGCACGCGCGCGTCACGTCGCCTCCTCCGCGCCGCTGCCGTGGCGGTCGTGGCCCTGCTGCTGCCGGCCTGCGCGGGGCTGCCGACGAGCGGAGACGTGGCGGTCGGCCTCGAGCTCGGGGAGTCGCCGGACGACGTCGACGTCCTCCCCGTCGCCTCCGGACCGATCGCGGGTGCGGGGCCGGAGGAGATCGTGGAGGGCTTCCTCGAGGCGGGCATCACGACCTCGGACAACTGGGCCACGGCGCGCGAGTTCCTGGCGCCGTCGCTGCAGCGGAGCTGGCGCCCATCGGCGGGCGTCTCCATCGACGGCGGAGCGGAGGCGCGGACCCTGACCTCGAACGTCGCCGACGACCAAGTCGAGGACGCCGACGAGGCCGAGGTGCAGGTGCTGCTCGAGCTGGTCGCGAGCGTGGACGACTCCGGGGCGTACAGCGGCGCCCCCGGGGATTCGAGCATCCCGTTCGCCCTGGCCCGGGACGAGGACGGCGAGTGGCGCATCACCCAGGCACCGGACGGCGTCGTGATCGACGAGGCGCGGTTCCCCAACGTCTTCGAGGGGTACTCGCTGCAGTGGTTCGATGCAGGCTGGTCGCGACTGGTCCCGGACATACGGTGGTTCCCCCGCCGTCAGAGCCCGGCGACCACGGTGACCCAGGCGCTCGTCGCCGGAACCCCGGCGGAGTGGCTCGATCCGGCGGTCCAGACGGCCTTCCCCGCCGACGTGCAGCTGGCGCAGGACGCGGTGCTGATCACGGCGCAGGTCGCCGAGGTGTCGCTGACGCGTCCCGCGGCTGGTCTCGACCGGACGACCCTGGCGCGCATGCGCACCCAGCTGCAGGCCACGTTGAGGGCCGCCGGCGTGAACGTCACCCAGGTGCGCTTCAGCGTCGACGGGAGGGCTCTCGACGCGGGGGTCGTCGAGCTCGCCGACTCCACGCCGGAACCGGGGACGCTGGTGCTGAAGGACGGCGTGTTCGGGCGCATCGTCGGCGACGAGATCGCGTCGATCCCCGCGATCAGCCCGCAGATCCAGTCCGTGTCGCAGCCGATCGAGGCGATCGACGTCGCCGCGGACGATGCGAGTGCCGCGCTCCAGCTCGACGACGGCCATGTGTACCTCGTGGGCAAGAGCTCGCGCGACGAGCTGGATGCTCGTCCGGGCCTGGTGCAGCCGTCCCTCGACCCCTACGGCTACGTGTGGTCGGTCCCCGCCGGCGCGCCGCAGGCCGTGCAGGCCGTCGGTCCGGACGTGGTCGCCCACAAGGTCGCCGGTGCCTGGCCGAGCGCCTCCTCCATCTCCGACCTGCGGGTGGCGGCGGACGGCGCCCGCGTGGCGGCGGTGATCGTGGTCGGCGGCCAGCGCTGGCTCGCGGTCGCGTCGGTGGTGCGGGACGGGTCCGGTGTGCCGACGGACCTCGGCGAGATGCGCCCGCTGCTCCAGCTCACCGAGGCGTCGACGGGACTCGCCTGGCTGGGTCCGGATCGCCTGGCCGTCCTGACCGATTCGTCCACCCCGCGGCTCCTGGTGCAGCCGGTCGGCGGTCCCGGGTCGGCGGAGACCGCACCCAGCGACGCCGCGTCGGTCGCCGGCGCCCGCACTCCCGCGGGCGTGCGCATCCTCGATGCCGATGGTCAGCTGTTCGCTCACGCCGGCTCGGCGTGGCGCGAGGTCGCGGAGGGCGTCGCGATCCTCGCCACCCGCGCCGGGGAGTGACTACTCCTGCACAGCGGCGGGTGACGTCCGTCCGCCCCCACCTCGTCCCCTTCGTGGTCCGCGCGGCGGCTCCGGGCGACAGGATGCCCGCATGGGGATCACGACACGGACGCACGCGCTCCTCGCCGAGATCGGCGCCCTGCTGCTCGCCGCGCGGTGCGCCGGGTGCGAGCGTCCGGGGACGCTGCTCTGCGACGACTGCCGGAACGCGCTCGATCCGTCGCCGCGCGAGGTGCGCACGCCGGCGGGCCTGCGGGTCCGAGCCGCGCTCGCTCTGGAGGGTCCCGCAGCGTCCTGCATCCGGCGGATGAAGGGGGAGGGCGAGACGCTCCTGGCCCGGCCGCTCGGCGCCGCGCTCGCCGCTGTCCTGACGCCCGTCCTCGTCCCCGGGGCCTGGGTGATCCCGGTGCCGACCTCGCGCGCCGCGTTCCGTCGTCGGGGCACCCGCGTTCCGGAGCTCCTCGTCCGGCGCGCCGGAGCCGATCCGCAGCGCGTCCTGACCCTCACGCGCCGGGTGCGCGACCAGCGCGAGCTGGCTGCCCCGGACCGCGCCGCGAACGTCCGCGGGGCGATGATCTCGCGGCGCCGGGGACACGGGGCCCCGGCGGTGGTCGTGGACGACGTGGTCACGACGGGAGCCACGCTCGACGAGGCGGTCCGGGCGCTCGTCGCCGCCGGGTTCGTGGTCGTCGGGGCCGTCGCGCTCGCCGCCACGCCGAAGTCGCCGGAATCCGGATGAGGTTCATCGAAGACTCACCGGAGACACAGGGTCGTGGGCCGTGACATCCGCCGCGCGTCGGACTACGGTGGGGTGTCACAAGGCGACCACGGTCCGCCCTTGGCCGGGTGGACCGGGACAAGGAGGCAGCAATGGAAACGAGCATCGTGGGCGTCGGAGTGGGCATCACCGATCGCTTCCGCACCGTCGTCGAAGAGAAGATCGCCAAGATCCAGACACTCGCCGCCAAGGCGCAACGTCTGGACGTGAAGGTCACGCACCGGGTCTACCGCAACGGGCGCATCCCGGACGAGACGGTCGAGCTGACGCTGGTCGGCAAGGGCCCCGTGGTCCGCGCCGAGGCCGTCGACGGCGACAAGTTCGTGGCTCTCGACCTCGCGATCGACAAGATGACGGAGCAGCTGCGCCGAGCGAAGGAGAAGCGCGTCGACGGACGACAGCATCCGCGCGGCCCGCACTTCGAGAAGGGCAGCGGTTCGCTCGAGGGCATCGACGTGCAGCCGGCCTCCGCCGAGGTGCTGCACGCCGTCGCGACCGGCAGCATCCCGGTGCAGAGCGAGGAGGAGGAGGACTACTCGCCCGTCGTCATCCGCACGAAGAGCTTCGAGGCGGAGTGGATGACGGTGGAGGAGGCCGTCGACCGGATGGAGCTCGTCGGGCACGACTTCTTCCTCTTCGTCGATGCGCGCACCGACCACCCGAGCGTGGTCTACCGCCGCAAGGGCTGGGACTACGGTGTCATCGCTCTGAGCACGCAGGCTCCGCCCGCCGAGGCGCTCGCCTCCTGATACGACCGAGAACGGCCCGACCCCCGCGGGGGTCGGGCCGTTCTCGTGCGAAGACCGGACGGCGTCAGTCGAAGATGCCGTCGAGGATGCTGCCGATGACGAGCCCGCCGAGGATGCCGGAGGCGAGGTCGCCGCCGCCCATCCCGCCGCCGCGACGAGGACCGCCGCCCCAGCCGCCGCCCCAGTCCTGATCCTGCGGGCGGGACGAGTCGATGTCGCGCTGCGCGAGCTGGAGGGCCTCCGCGGCGAGGTGCGCGACCCGGCGGGCCTGGGCGAGCGCCGCCTCGCGGGTCTCTTCGGCAGGAAGCAGGGCCGGGAGATCGACGCGGAGTCGTTCCGCCTCGGCGAGACGGGTGCGCGCATCGGCGCCGATCCATCCGCGATGCCCGGCGATGAGCCCGCGGGCGACGCCCAGCTGGCGGTCGGCGTCGTCGATCGCGTGCTGGACCTGCGCGATGCTCGGCAGCGGATTCTCGGCGCGATGCCGGGCCGTGGCGATCGCGTCGTCGAGGCCGGCGTTGGCTTCGCGCAGACGCGAGAGCTCGGCGAACGGGTCGTTGGGCTGGCCCGAGGGGGTGAGGGCGGCCAGGGCCGCCTGCAGCCGGGCGACGGCCTCCGCCACGGCGGGCGTGGAGGGAGCGGTCCGGGCGGCGATGAGGTCGTTACGGGAGTCGGCGATGACCTCGGCCAGGGTCGACTCGGCGCGCAGGGCCTCGATCTCGAAGTCCTCCACCGCGTCGAGCAGGGCAGCGGCGCGACGCGTCGCCTCGGTGGCCGTCTCCAGCGCGAGGTTCGCCTCCTCGTTCTGCTTCGCCGCGCGGCGACGCTCCGAGATGTCGGCGCTGTGGGTCGCGAAACGGATCAGCTGCTCCGCCTCGGCCGCGCTGGCGGTGATCTGATGCATGGCGGAGTCGGAGTAGCGGGCGGACAGCCGGGACACCGTCTCGTCCGTCTGCGGGATGCGGGCGCTCAGCGCCTCGGCGTCCGCGCGGACCTGGGCGATGATCTCGGGCGCGCGCCGCACCTTCGCGACGGACTCCGCGAGCACGGTGGTCTTCTCGTCCAGGAGGTCCTGGGCCCAGTCGCAGAGCTGCAGGATGCGCGCGTTCCGCGTGCGCAGCTCCTCGTCGGTGTCCGGGATCTCGTCGTGGTTGAGCTGGTGGAGCTGGAAGGCCTCCCGCAGGTGCGTGCGCACCGACAGCAGCGCGGCCTTGAGGTCGGCGGTCAGGGACTCGCCGAGCTCAGCCTCCGCGAAGACGAGCTCGTCGGAGGTGGTGCGGATGCGCTCGTCGGCGGCGACGAGTGCCTGTTCCGCACGCCGGGCGAGGTCCGCGTCCTGTGCGGCGAGTTCTTCCTGTTCGCGTTTGCGTCTGCCCCAAAATCCAGCCATGTGCCGATCCTAGTTTCCCGGGCGCGTGCGCGGGCTGAGCATCCGCTCCAGGCGAACGGCGGGCATCGTCGGCTGGTGCGTCAGGCGGGGAGGGCGACGGGGGAGGGCGTCGCCTTCGCGGGGCGTCCTCGCTTGGGGCGTTCGGTGGTCAGCTCCAGGGCCATCTCGGGATGGGGGTGTTGCGCGAGTCGGGCCTCCGCCTGGTCGAGCCACCGGAGTTCGGCCTCCGCGGCGCAGACGAGCGCGTCGAGGACGAGGGACCACGCGAGATCCTCGGGGCTGCCGGCGGCGAGGCCGGGGGAGGGCGTGCGCCGCAGGTCCTCGAGCCGCTGCCGCGAGGCGTCCCGCTGGCTGCGGAGGATGGCGGCGGCATCGACTCCGGGCAGCGTGGCCGCGACGGCGAGCTTCACGGCGAGCTCCTCGCGCGTCGCGGGAGCGCGGAGCACGGGGGTGGTGAGCCAGCGTGCCGCCTCGGCCGAGCCCGCGGGCGTGATTCGCCAGTACACGTGACCGTGGTCGTCGGCCTCCCCGCGCTGGACCAGTCCGTCCCGCTCGAGCCGCTCCAGGGTGTTGTAGATCTGGCCGACGTTGAGCGGCCAGGTCGATCCGGTCCGGCGGTCGAACTCGTGGCGGAGCTGGTAGCCGTAGCAGGGGCCCTGGTCGAGGATGGCGAGCAGGCTCTGGCGTACGGACATGACCGGTCTCCCGAGGATGGCGGATGGAAAGCAGTGCCGAGTATATGCATACCCGGCAATTTCCCGGACGCGGCGCGGCGGACCCATGCAGGCGACGTGGAGGTCACAGGCCGGTAACATGGCAAAGTATGCCTGGCGCTCGCCTCACGGCGGCCGGCGAATGACCCAATGACAGGGAGATGACATCCGTGGCGAATCCTCTTGAGAAGCTGCTGCGCGCAGGTGAGGGGCGGATCATCCGCCGTCTGAACCAGGTGGTGAAGGCGGTGAACGCCCTCGAGGAGGACATCTCCCAGCTCACGGACGACGAGCTGCGCAACGAGACCGCCGAGCTGCGCGCCCGCTACGAGAAGGGTGAGACGCTCGACCAGCTCATGCCCGAGGCCTTCGCCGCGGTGCGCGAGGCCGCCAAGCGCACGCTCGGCATGCGCGCCTACGACGTGCAGATCATGGGTGGCGCCGCCCTCCACCTCGGGAACATCGCCGAGATGAAGACCGGTGAGGGCAAGACGCTCGTCGCCACCTTCCCCGCCTACCTGAACGCCATCGCGGGCAAGGGCGTGCACGTCATCACCGTGAACGACTTCCTCGCGAGCTACCAGGCGGAGCTGATGGGCCGCGTCTACCGCGCCCTCGGCATGACGACAGGCATCATCGTCTCCGGCCAGACACCCGCCGTGCGCCGGGAGCAGTACGCGGCCGACATCACCTACGGCACGAACAACGAGTTCGGCTTCGACTACCTCCGCGACAACATGGCCTGGCGCAAGGAGGACCTCGTCCAGCGCGAGCACTTCTTCGCGATCGTCGACGAGGTGGACTCCATCCTCATCGACGAGGCCCGCACGCCGCTCATCATCTCCGGGCCGTCCTCGGGCGAGGCGAACCGCTGGTTCGCGGAGTTCGCCAAGATCGCGCGCACGCTCGTCGCCGGCGAGGACTACGAGGTCGACGAGAAGAAGCGCACCGTCGGCGTCCTGGAGCCGGGCATCGAGAAGGTCGAGGACTACCTCGGCATCGACAACCTCTACGAGTCCGCCAACACGCCGCTCATCTCGTTCCTGAACAACTCGATCAAGGCGCTCGCGCTGTTCAAGAAGGACACCGACTACGTCGTCATGAACGACGAGGTCATGATCGTCGACGAGCACACCGGACGCATCCTCGTCGGACGCCGCTACAACGAGGGCATCCACCAGGCGATCGAGGCGAAGGAGGGGGTGCCGGTCAAGGCCGAGAACCAGACCCTCGCCACCGTCACTCTGCAGAACTACTTCCGCCTCTACGACAAGCTCGCCGGCATGACCGGTACCGCCGAGACCGAGGCCGCCGAGTTCATGTCGACGTACAAGCTCGGCGTCATCCCGATCCCCACCAACAAGCCGATGATCCGCAAGGACCAGCCGGACCTGGTGTACAAGAACGAGGCGGCGAAGTTCGCGCAGGTCGTCGAAGACATCGCCGAGCGCCACGCGAGCGGGCAGCCGGTGCTGGTCGGCACCACCAGCGTCGAGAAGAGCGAGTACCTGTCGCGCCTGCTCGCCAAGAAGGGCGTCAAGCACGAGGTCCTGAACGCGAAGAACCACGCCCGTGAGGCGGAGATCGTCGCCCGCGCCGGCCGCCTCGGCGCCGTGACGGTCGCCACGAACATGGCCGGCCGAGGCACCGACATCATGCTCGGCGGAAACGCCGAGTTCCTCGCGGTGCAGGAGCTGAAGGCGAAGGGACTCGACCCGGTGGAGACGCCGGAGGAGTACGAGGTCGCCTGGGACGAGACCTACGAGACCATGAAGAAGGTCGTCGAGGAGGAGGCCGAGAAGGTCATCGAGGCCGGTGGCCTCTACGTGCTCGGCACCGAGCGCCACGAGTCGCGCCGCATCGACAACCAGCTGCGCGGTCGGTCCGGTCGTCAGGGCGACCCCGGCGAGAGCCGCTTCTACCTGAGCCTCACCGACGACCTCATGCGGCTGTTCCAGTCCGGCGCCGCCGAGGCGATCCTCGCCCGCACGAACTTCCCCGACGACGTGCCGATCGAGTCGGGTCTCGTGTCCCGGGCGATCCGCAGCGCCCAGTCGCAGGTCGAGGCCCGCAACGCCGAGATGCGCAAGAACGTCCTCAAGTACGACGACGTCCTCAACCGTCAGCGCGAGGCGATCTACGCCGACCGCCGCCACATCCTCCAGGGCGACGACATCGCCGATCGGGTGCAGCACTTCATCGAGGACGCGATCAGCGGCGTCGTGAAGGACCACACCGGCGAGGGCCACAACGAGAGCTGGGACTTCGACGCCCTCTGGACCGAGCTGAAGACCCTGTACCCGGTGAGCGTCACGATCGACGAGGTCGTGTCGGAGGCCGCAGGACGCAAGGGCGGCATCACCGCCGAGGGCCTGACGCGCGAGCTGCTGTCGGACGCGAAGATCGCCTACGAGAAGCGCGAGGAGTCGCTGGGCGAGGCCGCGACCCGGGAGCTCGAGCGTCGCGTCGTCCTGCAGGTGCTCGACCGCCGCTGGCGCGACCACCTGTACGAGATGGACTACCTCAAGGACGGCATCGGCCTCCGGGCGATGGCGCAGCGCGATCCGCTCATCGAGTACCAGCGCGAGGGCTACGCGATGTTCCAGTCGATGATGGGCCAGATCAAGGAGGAGTCGGTCGGCTACCTCTACAACCTCGAGGTCGAGGTCCGTCGCGCCGGCGACGCCGAGACGGCGGAGGTCGAGGCCAAGGGGCTCGCCACCGACGGCGGAGAGCAGCGCCTGGAGTACTCGGCGGCGAACGACGCCGGCGAGGTCGAGGTCCGCAACGACCGCGGGCAGGTCCAGCAGGCCGCGACCGACCGGATGCGCCAGGCCGCGGCCCGGGCGCAGGCTCCGCAGCAGGCCGAGCCGGAGGAGGCCCGCGCGGCGCCTTCGGCCAGCGCACGGAGCCGGCCGCCCCGGCGGCGGGCAACCGCGAGCAGCGCGCGCGCAGAGCAAGAAGAAGAAATAGCCTTCGGGTGACGAGGAGGGCCAGTCCGTGCGGATTGGCCCTCCTGTCGTCCCTGTAGGCTTGATCGATGACACCATCGCGCACCTTCGACCAGTCGTCGAAGCTCAAGAACGTCCTGTACGAGATCCGCGGAAACGCCCTCGTTGAGGCGGCGCGATTGGAAGCAGAGGGCCACCGGATCCTCAAGCTCAACACCGGCAACCCCGCGATCTTCGGCTTCGACGCCCCGCACCAGATCGTGCACGACATGCTCGCGGCGCTCCCCACGGCCCACGGCTACAGCGACAGCAAGGGCATCATCTCCGCCCGGCGTGCCGTCGTGAGCCGGTACGAGGAGATCGACGGGTTCCCCCGATTCGATCCCGACGACGTCTACCTCGGCAACGGCGTGTCCGAGCTGATCACCATGACCATGCAGGCGCTGCTGGACGAGGGGGACGAGGTCCTCATCCCCGCTCCCGACTACCCGCTCTGGACAGCCATGACGAGCCTCGCGGGCGGCACGCCCGTGCACTACCTCTGCGACGAGGAGCAGGGCTGGCAGCCCGACCTCGAGGACATCCGGTCCAAGATCACGCCGCGGACCAAGGCGCTCGTGATCATCAACCCGAACAACCCCACCGGCGTGGTCTACTCCCGGCAGGTGCTGGAGGGCCTCGTGCAGATCGCGCGCGAGCACCAGCTGCTCATCCTCTCCGACGAGATCTACGACCGCATCCTGTTCGACGACGCCGTGCACATCCCGACGGCGACCCTGGCCCCCGACCTGCTCTGCCTCACGTTCAACGGGCTCTCCAAGACGTACCGCGTGGCCGGCTACCGGTCCGGCTGGATGGTCGTCACGGGACCGCAGGACCACGCCAAGGGCTTCATCGAGGGCATCACGCTGCTGGCCTCGACCCGGCTCTGCCCGAACGTCCCGGCGCAGCACGCCGTGCAGGCGGCGCTGTCCGGGGTGCAGTCGATCGACGCCCTGATCGCCCCGACCGGGCGGCTCCACGAGCAGCGCGACATCGCCTGGGAGGGGCTGGAGGCCATCCCCGGCGTGTCCTGCGTGAAGCCCCAGGGTGCGCTCTACGCCTTCCCGCGACTGGACCCGAACGTGCACGAGATCCGCGACGACGCCAAGCTCGTCTACGACCTGCTGGTATCCGAGCACATCCTGCTCGTGCAGGGGACGGGCTTCAACTGGCCGACGCCGGATCACCTGCGCCTCGTGACCCTGCCAGAGCCGCGAGTGCTGAGCGAAGCCGTCGAGCGACTCGGGAACTTCCTGTCGAGCTACCGGCAGTAGCCTCCGCGGGCACGGACGCATCGAGGTCGGCCGCCAGCCGGCGCACGGCGGCGACCATCGTCGAGCGCGGGGCGACGTCGGAGATCGGCCGGGCGTGGAGCAGCGCCGCATCGACGGCACGACGGTCGTAGGGCAGGAAGGCGATGTCGGTGAGGCCGGCGAACCTCTCCAGCGTGCGACGGATCTGACTCCGGGCGTCGAGGCCGAGGGGTCCCGGTCGCACCTGATTGACGACCACCGTCATCGGCGTCCGCCCCACGAGGCGGCGGACCTCGGCGTGGCCGCGGAGGAAACGGCTGATCCCCACCGGGTCGGCGGGAGCCACCGCCACGACCCGGTCCGCTGCGCCCAGTGCCGCGGTGGTCGCGGCGTGCCGACGGGGGCCGACGACATCATGGGTGGCTTCGTCGTCGGCGTCGATCGCCGCGGAGACGTCGACGATCGTCTCGTCCCGCCAGGTGCGGCAGGCCTCGAGGGCCGCCCGCAGCCGCGCATCCGACAGCTCCGGCCAGCGGCTCGGACGGTTGAGCCCGGCGAGTACGTCGACCTCGGTGCCGCCGGCGAGCAGCCGGACCGAGAGCCGGGAGAGCTCCGCGGGATCCAGCGCCCCGGTCCCCGCGCGGCGGCAGGCTCCGGCGAGCCCCGGGGCGTCGTCGTCCATGCCCAGGAGCAGGGCGAGCGAGGGAGCCACGGTGTCCGCATCGGCCAGGGCTGTCCGCCGACCGCGACGGGCGAGCTCGACGGCGAGCTGGATCGCGACCGTCGACCGTCCGGGCGCCCCGTGCGGGCCCCAGACCGTCGTGATGCGCGACGGGGAGAGCGGCAGTCGCGGGGCGTCGAGCGCATCCGCGGACAGTGCCGCGGCGATCTCCCAGCCCGCCGCATCGGTGCGCAGTGGCGGGGCGAGCCCGAGCCGGGCCACCGCTCGGCTCTCCGGGTCGCCGAGCGTGAGGATGCGGACGCCCGCGCGGTCGCAGGCCGCCCGCAGCTCGACCGTCAGCGTCTCCCTGGTCGCGGGTACCACCACCGCCTCCACGTCCGGCTGCAGGCGCGCGATGAGGGCCGCGGGCGCGGCGGACGGCAGGGCTATCCCCGTGATGCCCTCCCACTCCAGCTCCGCCACGAGCGCATCCACGCGGGGTGCGGCCACGGCCAGGAGGACGACGCTCACGATCCGGACCCGACGGGGACGACGGAGAGCGCCGCCCCGCCGGTGACCGCGCCCAGCACGGCGGCGACGTCGCTGCGGTCGATCACGATCTCGACCTCCGCCGCCCCGTCGGCGAGGAGCCCGTCCGGTTCGAGGACGGTGCGGACCGCGACGTCCCCGACGAGGATGCGCGGCTCGTCGTAGGAGCGGCCGTCGTCGCGCAGCGGCGCCTGCCAGACCTCGACCTCCGTGCCGGTCGCCACATCCTCCGGGAGAGCGACGCTGCTCTCGACGACGACCGTGGTCGTGCGGCTGCTCTCCGCCCCGGCCGTCGCCGTCCGCGGCAGGAGCTCGCCCTTCGTCAGGGTGCGGGCCGCAATCCGCCCCGCGGCGAGCTGCTCCGGCCGGAGGTAGTCGTCGGAGACCGCCCCGAGCGCCACGTCGACGGTCTGGAAGTCGGAGGCACGGAGGACCTCGCCGCGGACGATCGTGCGCCGGGCCTGGAGCACGGGACTCGCCTGGTCCGCAGCGGTGACGATGGACCAGACGCCGGCGACCGAGGCGAGCACGAGGACGATGCCGACCGCGAAGCGGAGGTCGCCCCGGAGGCGGCGACGAGGGGAGCGGAAGAGCGGGGCCATGGCGACATCGTCACAGAAACGCCGTCCGGGGCGACCGAGTTATCCACAAGGTCCCGCCGATCTCCGACACCGTGCCGGACGGCCGCCCAGAATGAGGGCATGACACCCCCGCACCCGCAGACCCCCCGTTTCCTCGCGCCCGCCCAGGTCGCCGAGCTGCTGAGCATCGACATCGACGAGGTGATCGCCCTCGTGCACGCCGGGCATCTGCGCGGCGCCCCGCTCGGGGCACCCGCCCGGTGGCGCATCGAGGAGCCGAGCATCGAGGAGTATCTCGCCGCGCAGACGGAGGAGGCGCGGCGCATGGCGCTGTGGCGGCAGTCGCAGGCGGCCAGCTTCCCGGAGCTCTGGGTCGTTCGGTCACGCCCTTCGCGTGAGCGTTCAGATCGACGCGGTGCCGAGGACGCGCACCGCGGAGAGCGCGGCG
The DNA here is from genome assembly GCF_057364585.1 of Microbacterium sp. CFSPD4_SD4. Classification (NCBI taxonomy): domain Bacteria; kingdom Bacillati; phylum Actinomycetota; class Actinomycetes; order Micrococcales; family Microbacteriaceae; genus Microbacterium; species Microbacterium sp. CFSPD4_SD4. Next base: position 116,868 of record NZ_JBNFOC010000006.1, on the reverse strand, counting down.
TACGGCACCATCCGGAAGCCGTGCACCGCATCCGCGCGGCGGGCAGCGCCGCTGTCGTGCTCGGCGAGATCCAGGTGATCGACGGCGGCACGGTCGATGGTGCCGTGCAGGTCGTCCCCGACCAGCAGCCGGAGCTGCACGGGGAGGCGACGCCGGGCGAGGTCGCGGAGCACGAAGCCCAACGTCATCCGCTCGCGCAGCGTCGGCGCGCCGGGGCTCTCCGCGGCGAGGCTCGCCAGCATCGCCCCGTGGTCGACCGTGAGCCCGCGCACCGCCGCCACCGGGACCAGCAGGACGGCGCTCTGCAACCGTGCGCCCTGCGGCACCCGGGGGAGCGCGGCCACCCAGTCCACACCCAGCGACCGCAGCCCCACGGGCACCCTGGCGCCGTCGGCGAGGTGGAGGATCGCCTCGGCCTGCGCCGCGCACAGGTGCCGCAGACGCGAGCGGAGATCGAGCCGGGCGATGCGGAGGCGCTCGGACTCGGCGTCGCGAGCGGCGCGTTCCGCCTCCCATTCCGCGGCGAGCTGCCCTTCCAGGTCGTCGAAGAGGGATTCCCAGTGCATCCGACCGAGCGTACGGCCGCGCGCCGCCGCACCCGAGTTATCCACATCGGCACCGTCGCGTACGGGTTGTCCACAGACCTTCGCCGTCGTCCCCGCCGGCGGTCCACGCCGTGGTCTACTGACGTCTCGCCGACGCCTTCGAGGGGAGAACCCGATGATGCTGGCCGAGTTCTTCGGACCACAGCCCACCCCCGCCGATCAGCTTCCCGACCCCGCGCTCCTGGTCCGGAGTCTCACGCGCGGCGCGCTCGAGGCGCTCGCCGGGATCCGCGAGGTGGATCAGCTGGCGCGGTGGTTCAGCGAGGAGGCGTACCGCAGCCTCGTCACCCGTGCGAACCTCGCCGCTCGCGCCCGCAGCGCACGCGGGGTGCCGCCGGCCCGGCCGACCTTCGTCATCCGCACCGTGCGGGTGACCCATCCGCGCGACGGCATCGTCGAGGCGGTCGTCGTGGTGGCGGGGCCGGGGCGCACGCGCGCGGTGGCCCTCCGGCTGGAAGGGGTCGACCACCGGTGGCGCGCGACGTCGCTCGCCATCCTCTGAGGTGCGGGACTCTAGGCTGGGGAGGTGCCAACCCTCAGTGATCTCGCCCAGGCCCAGGGCCTTCTGACCGACGACGACGTGGAGTGGCTGCATCGGCTCGCCGGTGACGGACAGCTCCTCGCCGACCTCGCCTCCGCCGACATCGTCCTGTGGATCCAGACCGAGGACGGCTCCTTCATCGCCGTCGCGCACGCGCGGCCCAGTGGCGCGGCGACGCTGTTCTACCGCGACATCGTCGGCGAGCGCGTGCGGCCCCAGTGGCGGACGCAGGTGCAGGGCGCCTTCGAGTCCGCGGAGATCGTGGACTCGTCCTCGCCGGACTGGTTTGAGGAGACGCCGACGCGGGTGCGTGCGGTGCCGATCGTGATCGAGCGTCGCGGAGAGGACAAGGCTCCCCGCGTGATCGGCGTGGTGACGCGGCACACGAACCTCGGCGAGGTCCGCACCCCTTCCCGTCAGCAGATCACCTTCGACGAGTGCGCCAACGACCTGTTCCGCATGATCGCCGACGGGAGCTTCCCCGACCCGGCCGCGCCGACGTCGCCTCGACGCGGGCGCCCGCGCGTCGGACGGCCTGATCCGCATCGACGTCGACGGCATCACGACGTTCGCGAGCCCGAACGCGCTCTCCGCGTTCAACCGGATGGGATTCGACGACGAGCTGGAGGGGGAGTCCCTGGCCGAGGTGACCACCCGGCTCGTCCCGCCGTCCCGTCAGGTCGACGAGTCCCTGCCCGTCGTGGTGACGGGGCGCGCTCCCTGGCGCACCGACATCGAGGCGCGGGGGGTGACCGTCTCGCTGCGCGCGATCCCGCTGAAGGACCACGGCACGCGCATCGGAGCGATCGTGCTGTGCCGCGACGTCTCGGAGCTGCGTCACCAGGAGCAGGAGCTCATCACCAAGGACGCGACGATCCGCGAGATCCACCACCGGGTGAAGAACAATCTGCAGACGGTCGCCTCGCTGCTGCGGATCCAGGCGCGGCGCACGCACTCCGACGAGGCGCGCGACGCCCTCACCCAGGCCATGCGCCGCGTGGACGCCATCGCGGTCGTGCATGACACGCTCGCGCAGGGCCTCACGCAGAAGGTCGACTTCGACGAGGTCTTCCACCGGGTCCTCAAGCTCGTCGCCGAGGTCGCCTCGGCGCCGAACACCCGAGCGCGCACGCAGTCCACGGGGCGTTTCGGTGTGCTCCCCAGCGAGTACGCCACCCCGCTGGCGCTGGCGCTGACGGAGGTCGTGACGAACGCGGTCGAGCACGGTCTCGCCGGACAGGAGGGCGTCGTCACGATCGATGCGAAGCGCACGGAGGACAACCTCCGGGTGACGGTGCGCGACACCGGTCACGGGCTTCCCGAGGGTCGGGTGGGGCAGGGTCTGGGGACGCAGATCATCCGCACCCTCATCCAGGGCGAGCTCGGCGGCACCATCGACTGGCAGGGGAGCGAGGGCGAGGGCACCGAGGTGGTCATCGACATCCCGCTGCGCTGGCTGGAGCGCTGAGCCCGCCCGTGCACGCAGAAGCGGCCTGAGACCGGGTCTCAGGCCGCTTCCGTGAATCTCAGGAGGCGCGGCGGGCGCGGGCCGCGCGACGCTTGAGAGCGCGACGCTCGTCCTCGGAGAGGCCGCCCCAGACGCCGGAGTCCTGGCTGGTCTCCAGGGCGTACTGCAGGCAGATCTCGGTGACCGTGCAGGTCGCGCAGACCGTCTTGGCCTTCTCGATCTGGTCGACGGCTGGGCCGGTGTTCCCGACGGGGAAGAACAGTTCGGGGTCGACGGTCAGGCAGGCGGCCTTGTCACGCCAGTCCATGGGGGCTCCTCGGTGTGGATTTCATGAGATGTCGCGATGCGACCTCTCGATTCGGGTGACGGTTCGGGTTCCGCTACCCTGTTGAGATACGGGCGGATGCCCGCTGATTGTGATGCGAACGCGAACGTTCGCCCCACGCCGCTGTGGGAGCACATGACTTTCTCTATTCTGTTACATGAATACCCTGAAATCAAGGGTTTTCTCGTCATTGGATCCCCGGGAGGACACCCGTGCGCGCACCGGGAATCGCCCGCGCCGCCGCCGCCGTGCTGGCGGTGGAAGCCGTCGCCCTGCTCGTGTTCGCCGCGATCGAGATGGCCGGACTCGGGGCGGGGGACGCCGCGTCGCTGCCGACGGCCATCGCTCTCATCGTCCTGACGCTGATCGGCGCCGCCGCACTCGCGGCCTTCGCGTTCGGCACCCGCGCGGGACGCTCCTGGGCGCGCTCCGGGGGCGTGGTGTTCCAGGTCCTCGCGATCGCCCTGGCGCTCGGTGCCCTCACGCTGCCGCCCATCCCGTGGGCCTTCGTGCTCGGACTCGGCATCCCGGCCGTCGCGGGCTTCGCGCTCCTCATCGCGAGCGCACGCCGGGAGGGCTCACGCCGCGAAGCGGAGTGAGCGGGACCCGACCCTTCAGGCGTCGATGCCGAGCTGCTTGCGCAGCCGCGCGACGTGGCCCGTGGCCTTCACGTTGTACTGCGCGCTCGTGATGACGCCGTCCTCGTCGAGGACGAACGTCGAGCGGATCACGCCTTCGACGAGCTTGCCGTAGTTCATCTTCTCGCCCCAGGCGCCGTACGCCTCGTGTACCGCGTGGTCGGGGTCGCTGAGCAGCGGGAACGTGAGGCCGTCGCGGTCGCGGAAGGCGGCGAGCTTCGCCGGCTCGTCCCGCGAGACGCCGACGACCTGATACCCGGCGCCCTGCAGCGACGAGATGCTGTCGCGGAAGTCGCAGGCCTCCGTCGTGCACCCCGGCGTCATGGCGGCCGGGTAGAAGTACAGCACCGTCTTCGTGCCGCGGAGGTCGGCCAGGCGGACGGTGTTCCCGTCCTGGTCGAGCAGGGAGAAGTCGGGGGCGGCGGTTCCGGTTTCCAGGCGTTCGGTCACCCGTCCAGCCTATCGTCCGGGGGGCTGCTCCGCCTTGTCGGCGAAGGTCTGCAGGAGGCGCTGCAGGGAGTCCAGCCGGGCGCGCCCGTCTCGCTCAGCTCGCCGCGCTCCGCCGCCTCGATGAGGGCGCAGTCCGGCGCGTCGGGGAGGTGGGTGCAGCCGCGCGGGCAGTCCTCGGCGATGACGGCGAGCTCGGTGAAGGCGGCGAGGATGTTCGCGGGGTCGACGTGCCCGAGGCCGAAGGAGCGGACGCCGGGGGTGTCGATGACCCAGCCGGAGCCGTCGGCGCTCTCGTAGCGTAGCGAGACGGTGGAGGAGGAGGTGTGTCGCCCGCGGCCGGTGACCTGGTTCACGTGTCCGGTGGCGCGGCCCGCGGTCGGCACCAGGGCGTTCACCAGCGTCGACTTGCCGACACCGGAGTGTCCGACGAACACCGTCGAGTGGCCGATGAGTGCGGCGCCGATCTCGTCGACCGGCATCTCGTCCTGTGCGCTCGTGAAGACCCGGAGATCGAGGCCCTCGAAGTGCGCGAGGAACGGCGCGGGGTCGGCGAGATCGGTCTTCGTCACGACCAGGAGGGGACGGATGCCGGCGTCCAGTGCGGCGACGAGGTAGCGGTCGACGAGCCGGGCGCGGGGCTCGGGGTCGGCCGCCGCGACGACGACGAGCATCTGGTCGGCGTTCGCGACGATCACCCGCTCGACCTCGTCGGTGTCGTCGGCGCTGCGGCGGAGGAGCGAGGTGCGCTCGACGATGCCCACGATCCGGCCGAGCGTGCCCTCGTCGCCCGAGGTGTCGCCGACGACGCGGGCCCGGTCGCCCGTGACGATCGGCGTGCGCCGCAGCTCCCGCGCGCGCGCTGCGGTGATCGTGCGCTCCTGCGGGGTGTCCTCGTCGAGGAGCACGGAGTACCGGCCACGGTCGACGCCGAGGACGCGGCCGATCTGCGCATCCTCGTGCGCAGGACGGCGTTTGGTGCGCGGCCGGTTGGCCTTCGGGTTCGGACGCGTGCGGATGCTGCTCTCGTCGTAGTCCTCGAAGTCGTCCTCGAGGTCGTCGTCGTTCAGCCAGCTCACCCGTCAGCCTCGCAGCATCCGCTCCCAGAGCATGGTGAACTCCGGGAGGGTCTTGGCGGTGGTGCCGATGTCGTCGATGACCACGTCGGGGACGCGGAGGCCGATCAGCGCGCCGGTCGTCGCCATCCGGTGGTCGTGGTGCGCGGCCCAGGTGCCGCCCCGGAGTGGACCGGGAACGATGCGGATGCCGTCGGGGAGCTCCTCGGCGGTTCCGCCGAGCGCGCGCAGGTTCCCGACGAGCGCCGCGATCCGGTCGGTCTCGTGAAGACGGATGTGGCCGATGCCGCGGATGGTCGTGGGGCCGTCGGCGAAGGCCGCGAGACCGACGAGGGTCGGCGTCAGCTCGCTGGCGGCGGAGAGATCGAGATCCAGTCCGCGGATTCCGGAACCGGCCCGCACGGTGAGCACGCCGCCGTGACGGCTGACGTGTGCACCCGCTGCCTGCAGGATCTCGGGGAGCATCGCTCCGGGCTGGGTCGAGTGCGCCGGCCAGCCGGTGATCGCGACGGAGCCTCCGGCGACGAGGGCCGCCGCCAGGAACGGGGCGGCGTTGGAGAGATCCGGCTCGATCGGGATCTCCTTGGCGCGGGGGACTCCGGCCTCCACCAGCCATTCGCCCACCGCGGGGCGCTCGATGCGGATGCCGCGGCGGCTCAGGGCCTCGATGGTCATGTCGATGTGCGGCAGGCTCGGCAGCCGCTCGCCCGTGTGCACGAGGTGCAGGCCGACGTCGAAGCGCGGGGCCGCGAGCAGCAGCCCGGACACGAACTGGCTGGAGGCCGACGCGTCGATCTCCACGCGACCGCCGCGGATGTGGCCGTGGCCGCGGATGGTGAACGGGAGGGCCCAGGTGCCCTCGTCGTCGATGTCGACGCCGAGGTCGCGCAGGGCGCTGATGAGCCCGCCCATGGGCCGGTGCAGAGCCGTCTCGTGCGCGGTGAGGTGGACGTCCTGTTCCGCGAGGCCGGCCAGCGGTGCGATGAAGCGCATGACGGTCCCGGCCTGGCCGCAGTCGATCGTCGTGCCGCCGCGGAGCTTGCCGGGCGTGATCACGAGGTCGGGACCGAACTCATGACCGGCGTCGACCTCCTCGATGCCGACGCCGAGCGCGCGGAGGGCCTCCACCATGCGCTGCGAGTCGTCGGAGTGCAGCGGCGCGATCAGGCGGCCGGGGCCGTCCGCGATTGCCGCGATGAGGAGCTCGCGGTTCGTGAGGGACTTGGAGCCGGGGATCGTGAGCTCGGCGTGCACCGGGCCGTCGATCGTGGGCGCGGGGTAGGCGCCCTGCACACGGGTGGGGGAATACCTTTTGGCGCTCATCGGTTCTCACCTTAGTAAACGCAACGCCGTCCTCGTGAGAGGCGGCCCCCGTGCGAAGGGAAGAGGATGCCTGCGACGCTGGAACGCGAGGTGATCGACCTCAGCCGCCTAGACTGGCCGGTGATGGACGACACCGCAACCGCAGCCACCGTCGGCGACCCTCGGCGCGAGTTCGAGGAGCAGGCGCTCCCCTTCATGGACCAGCTCTACGCCGCCGCGATGCGCATGACGCGCAATCCCGCTGACGCTGCCGATCTCGTGCAGGAGACCTTCGTCAAGGCCTACGGCTCGTGGTCGACCTTCGCGCAGGGCACGAACCTCAAGGCGTGGCTGTACCGCATCCTCACCAACACGTACATCAACATCTACCGCAAGCGGCAGCGCGAGCCCTTCCAGGGCACCATCGACGAGCTCGAGGACTGGCAGCTCGGCGGCGCGGAGTCGACCACCGCTTCGCACAGCCGGTCGGCAGAGGCGGAAGCCATCGACCGCATGCCGGCGTCGGTCGTGAAGGACGCCCTGCAGGCGGTTCCGGAGGACTTCCGGCTCGCGGTGTACCTCGCCGACGTCGAGGGCTTCGCGTACCAGGAGATCGCCGACATCATGAAGACCCCCATCGGCACCGTGATGAGCCGTCTGCACCGTGGCAGGCGGATGCTGCGGGAGCTGCTGGCCGACTACGCCGCGGAGCGGGGAATCGCCGCGGCTGACCCGAGGAGCAAGAAATGAGCGACTGCGGCTGCGACAAGGCCCGTCAGGATCTGGAGGAGTACCTCCGCAACGAGGTGTGCAAGACCGAGCACGCCGAGATCCGCGAGCACCTGGAGAACTGCCCGGCGTGCCGGGACGAGGCTCTGGTGGCGACGACCCTCACCGAGGTCATCGCCCGCGCCTGCAAGGAGACCGCTCCGGAGGAGCTGCGCGACCAGGTGTTCGCCCGGCTCCGCGAGGTCCAGGCCGCGCAGCACTGAGCGCCCCGGGGCGCGGAGCGTCGGAGACCGCCCGTAGGCTGTGTGCATGGCCCTCATCGATGCGCGCGGGATCCCCGCTGACCAGACGTCCGTCGACCGCCTCGCGGGGGAGGGCCTCGAGTACCGGGTCCTCGATACGACGGATTCCACGCGCGTCGCCGCCTTCCAGCGGGCGATGGCCCGCGGGTTCCTCGGCGCCGACCCCTCGGAGGCGGCTCGTGAGGAGGGCGTGGGCACGCTGAGGAGCCGGCGCAACATCGGCGTGTACGAGCCCGACGCCCCGGCCGACCGCTTCCCGGTGGCGACCATCGACTCCTGGGTGACGCCGCTGACGATCCCCGGCGGCGAGATCGGGATGTGGGCGATCAGCGGGGTCACCGTAGCCGGCACGCACCGCCGCCGTGGCATCGCGCGCGCCCTGCTGGAGGGCGAGCTGCGCGCCGCCGTCGATGCCGGCCTCCCCGTCGCGGGCCTCACGGTGTCCGAGGCGACGATCTACGGCCGGTACGGCTTCGGCTCCGCCGTCCCCGTGGCGCGGTTCACCGTGGATGTGCGCCGCGCCGGCTGGGCGGGCCCCGTCCCGGCCGGCCGCGTGGAGTACCTCGAGCGCGAGGAGCTCGCCGAGGCGCTGGCGGAGGCGCACGAGCGCGCCCGTACCGCGCGGTCCGGTCAGGTCCCGGGGTGGGCGGCCCGCTGGGCGGGCATCAGCGGGCTCGCGAGCACCGACACCGACCGGGATCGGGTGCGCGGCGTCCGCTATCGCGACGAGTCCGGTCAGGTGCGCGGCGTGATGGCCTTCCACCTCAGCGAGCGCGGCGGCACGTTCCGGTTCGCAGCGCACGTGCGCCTGCTCGTCGGCGAGACGGCGGAAGCGACGGCTGCGCTGTGGCGGTTCGCGCTGCAGCACGACCTCGTCGACGAGGTGACCGCCGATCTCCGACCGCTCGACGACGCCCTGCCGTGGCTGGTCGCGGACCCGCGCGGCGTCACCCAGGAGGTTCACGACCACGGTTGGCTCCGCGTCCTGGACGTCCCCGCCGCGCTCACGGCCCGGACCTACGCCGCGCCCCTGGACACCGTGCTCCGCATCGAGGACCCCCTGGGATTCGCCGCGGGCACCTGGCGCCTGCGCGTCGACCCAGAGGGGCGGGCGCACATCGAGGACGCTCCGGGCGCCGAGGCGGACCTCGTCCTCGACGTCTCCGCGCTCTCGTCGATCTACGCCGGCAGCATCCGCGTCGCCGCGCTGCACGGAGCGGGCCGGATCACGGGCCCGGTGGACGCCGTCGAGGCACTGGACCGTGCGTTCGTCGCCTTCCCGGCGCCCTCCCTCGACATCTGGTACTGACCCACGGACCGAGAAGGGCGCCCCGGCCGAAGCCGGGGCGCCCTTCGTCGTCAGAGAGGCGGTCAGCCCAGGGTGACCGCCGCGCGGATGAGCGCGGCCTGCTCGGTCGCGTGCACCTTGGACGATCCCGTCGCCGGCGAGGCCGACGCCGGACGCGAGACCGGGCGGAACGAGCGGTCGCCGGGGACGTCCGCGAAGGCCAGAGCCAGGAACGGCCAGGCGCCCTGGTTCTCCGGCTCCTCCTGCACCCACACGAGCTCGGCGTTCGGGTACGAGTCGGTGATCTTCTTCAGCTCGTCGATGGGCGTCGGGTAGAGCTGCTCCAGACGCACCAGGGCGATCTCCGGGTTCGGGTTCTTCTCCAGCTCGGCGCGGAGGTCCCAGTGCACCTTGCCGCTGTGCACGAGCACGCGCTTCACGGCGGAACGGTCGAGACCGCGGTCGTCGTCGAGGACCGGCTCGAAGCGGCCCCCGGTGAACGCCTCCACCGGGCTCGTCGCGCCGCGCAGGCGCAGCATGGCCTTCGGCGTGAACACGATGAGCGGCTTGCGCGGACGGGCGTAGGCCTGCCGGCGCAGCAGGTGGAAGTGCGACGCCGGGGTCGATGGACGGGCCACGATCATGTTGTCCTGCGCGCACAGCTGCAGGAACCGCTCGATGCGTGCGGAGGAGTGGTCCGGTCCCTGGCCCTCGTAGCCGTGGGGGAGCAGGAGCGTGACGCTGGACTGCTGACCCCACTTCTGCTCCGCGGCGGAGATGTACTCGTCGATGACCGACTGGGCGCCGTTGACGAAGTCGCCGAACTGCGCCTCCCACAGGACCAGGGCCTCCGGCGCCTCCACGGAGTAGCCGTACTCGAAGCCGAGCGCGGCGTACTCGCTGAGGAGGGAGTCGTAGACGAAGAAGCGGCCCTGCGCGTCGGACAGGTTCGACAGCGGCAGCCACTCCTGGCCGTTCGCACGGTCGTGGAGCGCCGCGTGCCGCTGCACGAAGGTCCCGCGTCGCGAGTCCTGGCCGGCGAGGCGCACCGGGGTGCCCTCGACCAGGAGCGAGCCGAAGGCGAGCAGCTCGCCGAAGCCCCAGTCGATGTTCCCGTTGCGGCTCATGTCCAGGCGCTTCTCCAGCAGCTGCTGGATCTTCGGGTGCACCGTGAAGCCCTCGGGCTTGTTCACGAACGCGTCGCCGATGAGGCGGATGACCTCGGCGGGGACACCGGTGACCTCGGGGGCTCCGACCTGGTCCTCGACCTGCGGGGCCTCCTCGGGGGCGATCGGGGTCGCGCCGGTCTCGGCGGCGTGCGTCTCGGCGAAGGCGATCTCCAGACGGTTCTGGAAGTCGGCCTTGGCCTCGTCGTACTCCTCCTCGGTGATGTCGCCGCGACCGACGAGGGACTCCGTGTACAGGCGGCGGACGGAGCGCTTCGCCTGGATGAGGTCGGTCATCAGCGGCTGCGTCATCGAGGGGTCGTCGCCCTCGTTGTGCCCGCGTCGGCGGTAGCAGACGAGGTCGATCACGACTCGCGGTGGAAGCGCTCGCGGTACTCGAACGCGAGCTGCGCGACGTGGATGACGGCCTCGGGGTCGTCGCCGTTCACGTGGAAGACCGGCGCCTGGATCGTCTTGGCGACGTCGGTGGCGTAGACCGAGGTGCGGGCGTCGCTCGGCGTCGTGGTGAAGCCGACCTGGTTGTTGACGACCACGTGGATCGTGCCGCCCGTGCGGTAGCCGCGCAGCTGCGACATCTGCAGGGTCTCGACGACGACGCCCTGGCCGGCGAAGGCCGCGTCGCCGTGGACGAGGATGGGCAGCCAGGCGAAGGTGCCGATGGGCTTGCGGTCCTGCTTGGCGCGGACGATGCCCTCCAGCACGCCGTCGACCGTCTCCAGGTGGGAGGGGTTGGCGGCGAGGTACACCGGCAGCGCGGAGCCGTCGTCGGCGACGAACGTGCCCTCGGTGCCCAGGTGGTATTTCACGTCGCCCGAGCCGCGCTGGTTGCCGGGGGTCTGCGTGCCCTCGAACTCGCGGAAGACCTGGCCGTACGTCTTGCCGGCGATGTTGGTGAGCACGTTCAGGCGGCCGCGGTGGGCCATGCCGATCGCGGCGCCCTCCAGACCGGCCGTGGCCGCGCCCTGGAGGATCTCGTCGAGGAGGGGGATCAGCGACTCGCCGCCCTCGAGCGAGAAGCGCTTCTGGCCGACGAACTTCGTCTGCAGGAAGGTCTCGAAGGCCTCGGCCTCGTTGAGCTTGCGCAGCACGCGCAGCTGCTCGTCATGGCCGGGCTTCTGGTACTTGACCTCGACCTTCTCCTGGAACCAGCGGCGCTGCTCCGGGTCCTGGATGTGCATGTACTCGATGCCGAGAGTGCGGCAGTACGAGTCGCGCAGCACGCCGAGGATGTCGCGGAGCTTGGCGACGCGGCGTCCGCCGAACCCGCCCGTGACGAACTCGCGGTCGAGGTCCCAGAAGGTCAGGCCGTGGCTCTCGATCTCCAGGTCGGGGTGCGAGCGCTGACGGTACTCGAGCGGGTCGATGTCGGCCATGAGGTGGCCGCGCACGCGGAAGGAGTTGATGAGCTCCTGCACGCGCGACTGCTTGTCGACGCGCTCGGCGAGGTCGACCGCGATGTCGGGGTTCCAGCGGATGGGCGCGTACGGGATGCGCAGCGCCGCGAAGATGTCGTCGTAGAAGCCCCGCTGCCCGATGAGCAGCTCGTGCACCTTCTTCAGGAACTCGCCGGAGCCGGCGCCCTGGATGACGCGGTGGTCGTAGGTGCTCGTGAGCGTGATGGTCTTGCCGATCGCGAGCTCGTTGAGCGTCTTGTCGCTCGCGCCCTGGAACTCGGCGGGGTACTCGAGGGCGCCGGCGCCGATGATGCAGCCCTGGCCCTTCATGAGACGCGGGACCGAGTGCACCGTGCCGATGCCGCCCGGGTTGGTGAGCGAGACCGTGGTGCCCTGGAAGTCGGCGGCGGTGAGCTTGTTGGCGCGGGCGCGGGTGACGAGGTCCTCATAGGCGGCGAGGTACTCGGTGAAGGTCATGGTGTCGGCACGCTTGATGCTCGGGACCATGAGGGCGCGGGTGCCGTCCGGCTTGGGCAGGTCGATCGCGATGCCGAGGTTGACGTGCGCCGGGGCCACGACGGAGGGCTTGCCGTCGATCTCGGCGTAGAAGACGTTCTGGCTGCGGAACTCGTCGAGGGTGCGGATGAGCGCCCAGCCGATGAGGTGGGTGAAGCTGACCTTGCCGCCGCGCGTGCGGGCCATGTGGTTGTTGATGACGATGCGGTTGTCGATCATCAGCTTGGCCGGGACCGTGCGGACGCTCGTCGCGGTGGGGACGGTGAGCGATTCGTCCATGTTCGCGGCGAGGGTCTTCGGCAGACCGCGCAGCGGGGTGACCTTGTCCTCTTCGGACGGCTGCTGCGTCTCCTTGGACTCCTGCTTCGGCTTCGGCGCCTGGGCGGGGATCGGCGCGGCCGCCGCCGGCTTCGCGGTGGTGCGGGCGACGGGCTGTGCTCCGATCACGGGGATGGGAGCGGTCACGGGGTGCGCCGGGGCCGCGGTCGCGGCGGGAGCGGCAGCGCCTCCGGCGGCCGTGGTCTCGGAGTGGTACTTCTCCAGAATGGGCCACCACTCCTTGTCGACCGAGTCGCGGTTCTCCTTGAACTGCTCGTAGAGCTCTTCGACGAGCCAGGAATTGGCTCCGAACCCCCCGTCGCCACCGACGCCGGTCACCTGGTTCGACACGCTCTATCGCCCTCTTTCATCGCTGAAGATCTCCGATGCGGACGCACGACGCAGGATGCGCTCGGGCCCGCACACTCTCGACCACCAAGCCTAACCTGTTTCGACCGAGGAGACGTCGAACAGCACGACCCGTGGCGCGCCGATCTGGGTACCGTGGAGACATGGAGTTCTCAGGTGCGCAGCCGACCGTCGATCTGACCTACTCGGACGTCTTCCTGGTGCCGCGCCGCTCGGCCGTCACCAGTCGCCTCCAGGTCGATCTCGCTCCGCACGACGGCACCCCGGCGACGCTGCCGCTCGTCGCCGCGAACATGAACTCGGTGACCGGGCCGCGGATCGCCGCCGTGCTCGCGCGTCGAGGGGCGCTGGGCGTGCTGCCGCAGGACCTCCCGCTCCAGGAGCTCGACGCCGCGATCCGCGACGTGAAGGGGCAGCCGGTGCTCTGGGACACGCCGCTCGTGCTGCCCCCGGAGGCGACCGTCGCCGACGCCCTCCGCCTGCTCCCCGCCGCCCCCGGCCACGGCATCGTCGTGGCCTCCGGCGCGGCGCCGATCCCCGTCGACCGCATCGTCGGGGTGCTCCCGGCCACCCGTCTCGCGACCGCGCTGCCCGACGCGCAGCTCGGCGACCTCGTGCACCGGGGCACGCCGTCCATCGACGCGGACGACATCGGCTCCGAACGGCACGCCTTCGACGTCATCACCGAGGCGGACGTCGAGGTCGTCACGGTCGTCCACCACGGCCACCTCGTCGGGACGCTGAGCGCCCGCAGCGCCCTCCGCGCCACGCTGTACCGGCCGGCCGTGGACGCCGGCGGGCGCCTCGCCGTCGCCGCGGCGGTCGGCATCAACGGCGACGTCGGGGCGAAAGCGAAGGCGCTCGCGGCGGCCGGGGTGGACGTGCTCGTCGTCGACACCGCGCACGGCCACCAGGAGGGCATGCTCCGGGCGCTGCAGGAGGTCGCGTCCCTCGGGCTCGGGCTCCCCATCGTCGCGGGGAACATCGTCACCGCGGACGGCGTGCGGGATCTCGTCGACGCGGGCGCCTCGATCCTCAAGGTCGGCGTCGGACCAGGGGCGATGTGCACGACGCGGATGATGACGGCGGTCGGTCGTCCCCAGTTCTCCGCGGTGCTGGAGACCGCGCAGGCCGCCGCCGAGGCCGGAGCGCATGTCTGGGCCGACGGCGGGGTGCGCTACCCGCGGGACGTCGCCCTCGCGCTCGCTGCCGGTGCGGCCTCCGTCATGGTCGGCTCCTGGTTCGCCGGGACGATCGAGGCCCCGGGCGAGCTCCAGCGCGACACGGACGGTCGTCTGTTCAAGGAGTCGTGGGGGATGGCCTCGACCAAGGCCGTGCAGGCGCGGTTCGGTCGGCTCGACGCCTACGAGCGCGCGCGCAAGGAGCTGTTCGCCGAGGGCATCTCCTCCTCCAGGATCTACCTCGACCCGCTGCGCCCGGGCATCGAGGACCTGCTCGACATGATCACGTCGGGCGTGCGGTCGTCCTTCACCTACGCCGGGGCCGCGACCGTGCCGGAGTTCCACGACCGCGCTCTCGTCGGACTGCAGTCGGCGGCGGGCTACGAGGAGGGCAAGGCGCTGCCGGTCAGTTGGTGATCACCTGCCGCGACCACAGTCCGCTTCTGTAGAATCGAGCGCACTATGGACGACCCTCCCAGTTGCCGAACATCGCCCCACCGTCCCGTTCTCTCCCCGGAGAGGAAGATCTGATGGACTACATCATGTTGGGCGTGGGGCTTCTGCTCACGGTCGGCACCGGCCTCTTCGTCGCGAGCGAGTTCGCCCTCGTGAACCTCGACCGCGCGGATCTGGAAGCGCGGCAGGCGCGAGGCGAGTCTCGCCTCTCGCTGACGATCAGCGCCCTGCGGCACACCTCGACGCATCTCTCCTCCGCACAGCTCGGCATCACGCTGACCACGCTGCTGACCGGATACACGATGGAACCGGCGCTGTCCAACCTCCTGCGCCCCACGCTGGTTGCCTGGAACATCCCGGAAGCTGCCGTCGCTCCCATCGCGACCGTGGTGGCGATGTTCGTCGCGACGGTGCTCTCGATGATCCTCGGCGAGCTCGTCCCGAAGAACTTCGCGCTGGCGCTGCCCCTGGCCACGGCGAAGCTCGTCGTCCCGTTCCAGATCGCCTTCACGACCGTGTTCAAGCCGGCGGTGGTCGTGCTCAACGGCAGCGCCAACGGGGTGCTGCGCAGCATGGGCATCGAGCCCAAGGAGGAGCTCTCCGGCGCCCGTAGCGCGGAGGAGCTCTCCTCCCTCGTGCGACGGTCGGCGAGCGCGGGAGTGCTGGAGGCCGACACCGCGACGCTGCTGGACCGCACGCTCACGTTCTCGCGGCTCACCGCGGCCGACGTCATGACGGCGCGCCCGAGCATGCACGCGATCGCCGCCGGCGACTCGGTCGACGACGTGATCCAGCTGGCGCGGCGCACCGGCCACAGCCGCTTCCCGGTCTTCGACGAGGACCTCGACGACATCACCGGCGTCGTGCATCTCAAGGCCGCCATCTCGGTGCCGCGGGAGCGCCGGGCAGAGGTGCCCGTCGGTGCTCTCGCGACCGATCCGCTGCGCGTGCCGGAGACCGCCCACGTCGACGCGCTGATCTCCGACCTCCGCGGTCGCGGATATCAGCTCGCGGTCGTCGTGGACGAGTACGGCGGGACGGCGGGGATCGTGACGCTGGAGGACCTCGTGGAGGAGCTGGTCGGCGAGGTGTCCGACGAGCACGACCGGACGAGGGCCGGCATCATCCGCAACCGCGACGGGGTGACCTTCCCCGGCGAGCTGCGTCCGGACGAGCTGCGCAGCCGCGCAGGCGTCGAGGTGCCGGAGGGCGATGTGTACGACACGGTCGGCGGCTACGTCATGAGCGTCCTCGAGCGGGTGCCGGTCGTCGGCGACGAGGTGCCCCTGGAGAGCGGCACGCTGCAGGTGGTCCGCATGGACGGCCGCCGCGTGGATCGGGTGCGCTACGTCCCGAGACCGGATGCCGTCGTCATCGAGGGGGTGTCCCTGTGAGCGATTGGGGAGGCCTCGCCTGGCTCGTCGTCCTGCTGGCGGCGAACGCGTTCTTCGTCGGCGCCGAATTCGCGGTGATCTCCGCGCGGCGCTCCCAGATCGAGCCGAAGGCGGAGCGCGGGTCGCGCCCGGCCAAGACGGCGCTGTACGCCATGGAGCACGCGACGCTCATGCTCGCGAGCTCGCAGCTCGGCATCACGATCTGCTCGCTGCTCATCCTGAACGTGTCCGAGCCCGCCATCCACCATCTGCTCGCCGTGCCGCTGCACGCGCTGGGCTGGTCGGACGGCGCGGTGGACGTCGTGTCGTTCACGATCGCGCTGCTCATCGTGTCGTTCCTGCACGTCGTGTTCGGCGAGATGGTGCCGAAGAACCTCGCGTTCTCGATTCCGGACCGGGCCGTGCTGCTGCTGGCGACGCCGCTGGTGTGGGTGTCGAAGGTCTTCATGCCGGTGATCTGGCTGCTGAACGCGGCGGCGAACGGCGTGCTGCGCCTCTTCCGGGTGGAGCCGAAGAACGAGGCGGCGTCGACGTTCACCCTCGATGAGGTCGCGACCATCGTCAACCAGTCGCGCCGCGAGGGCGTGCTCATGGACACCGCGGGCACGGTGACGGCCGCGGTCGAGTTCACCGACAAGAAGGCGCGCGACGTGGCCGTTCCGCTGAGCGACCTCGTCACGCTGCCGCAGACGACCACGCCCGACGACATCGAGAAGGCGGTGGCCCGCTACGGGTTCTCGCGCTACGTGATCGTCGACGACGAGGACGTCCCGATCGGCTACGTCCACCTCAAGGACATCCTGCGGGCCTCGGAGGGCCCGGATGCCGAGGCCAAGGTGCTCGAGCCGATCCCCGGCAAGCGCATCCACCACATGGTGCCCGTGCAGGAGGACACCGATCTGGAGGACGCGCTCGCCGTCATGCGACGGGCGGGTCGCCACCTCGCCAAGGTCCGCGACGCCCGCGGGGAGACCACGGCCGTGCTGTTCCTGGAGGACATCCTCGAGGAGCTCGTCGGCGAGGTGCAGGACGCGACCCGTCGCGTCCGCGGCCACTGACATCCGGATACGCGAAGGCCGCCGGCTCCCTCGGGGACCGGCGGCCGTCGTCGTGGGCGTCAGCGCCAGTGCGCCCGCTCGTACTGCGGCGGCCAGGCGACCTCGTCGCCCAGCTCGTGCGCGGCCCGGAGCGCGAAGTGCGGGTCGCGCAGCCACTCCCGTCCGGCGAAGATCGCGTCGGCCGCCCCGTCGGCGAGCACCTGCTCGGCCTGGGCGGCGGCGGTGATGAGACCCACGGCCGACACCGGGATCCGCCCGCCCTGGCGGACGGTCTCGGCCAGCGGGACCTGGTAGCCGGGGGAGACGCTGATGCGCTGGTGCGCGACGAGGCCGCCGCTGGAGACGTCGATGAGGTCGGCGCCGCGCGCGGTCGCCCAGCCGCCGACCGTCGCCGCCTCCTCGGGCGTGAACCCGCCCTCGGCGTGATCCGTCGCCGAGATCCGGACGAAGACCGGCACACCCTCGCCGGCTGCCTCGCGCACCGCGTCCACGACGCGCAGCAGCAGCCGGGCCCGGTTCTCCAGCGAGCCGCCGTACTCGTCCTCGCGGAGGTTCGACAGCGGCGACAGGAACTGGTGCAGGAGGTAGCCGTGGGCACCGTGGATCTCGATGACGTCGAAGCCCGCCTCGAGCGCCCGACGGGTCGCCGCGGCGAACCCGTCGACCACGCGGTCGATGCCCTCCGCGTCCAGCGCGACCGGCGCGGCGAACCCCTCGTAGGCCACCGCGGACGGGGCGGTGGTCGTCCACCCGCCCGCGGCGGCGGGGACCGAGCCGCGCTCGTCGGCCCAGGGCCACCAGGTGGAGGCCTTCCGCCCCGCGTGCGCGAGCTGGATGCCCGCGGCCGCCCCGCGGTCGTGGATCGCTCGGACAATCGGGCCGAGGGCGTCGCGCTGGGCGTCGTCCCACAGCCCGAGGTCGCGCGGGGAGATGCGCCCCTCCGGCACGACGGCCGTGGCCTCGGCCACGATGAGCCCGGCGCCGCCCGAGGCGAACTGCGCGAGGTGGGTGTGGTGCCACTCCTGCGCCACGCCGTCGACGGCGCTGTACATGCACATGGGGGAGACCCAGAGGCGGTTGCGGAACGTGGTGGACCGGATGGTCAGCGGGGAGAAGAGAAGACTCACCGTTCGACGGTACCGCCGACGCGGACGGGACAGGGCCGTCGGGCTAACGTGGAGTCATGAGCGACGTGCGCGAGTGGTCCCGCAGCGACGCGGCGCGTTTCTTCCGCGCGCCGACCGCCGAGGACGACAAGTACTCGCGGGGCGTCGTGGGCATCCGCACCGGATCGGCCGCCTACCCCGGCGCGGCGGTGCTGGGCGTCGAGGCCGCCTGGCGCACCGGCGCCGGATTCGTCCGCTACGTCGGCGCGCCGCCGGCGGTGGCGGCGGTGCTCGCCCGGCGCCCGGAGACCGTCGGTGGGCCAGATGCCGGACGCACGCGGATCGGCGCCTGGGTGATCGGCTCCGGGACCGATCCGGACGACCGGAGCGCCACGGAGGCGCAGGCGCTCCGGGAGATCGTCGACGGCGACGTCCCCGTGGTCATCGACGCCGGAGCGCTCGATCTGGCGCCGACCGCCCGCGCCCCGTTCGTCGCCACGCCGCACGGCCGCGAGTTCGCGCGACTGCGCGAGCGTGTCGGCATCGACGGGACCTCGGACGACCTCGCCGACGTCCGCGACGTGTCCGCCGCGATCGACGGCGTGGTGCTGCGCAAGGGCGCGCGCACCGTCCTCGCCGCACCTGACGGCACGCTCATCGCCGTCGAGGCGGGGACCGGCTGGCTCGCGACGGCCGGGACGGGGGACGTGCTGGCCGGGATCGTCGCCGCCGTGATCGCCGCGAATCCGGACGGCCCGCTCGTCGAGTCCGCCGCGGCGGCCGTCTGGCTGCACGGGCACGCCGCCCGCCTCGCCGCCGCGGCGACCGCGGGTGCGAGCGGTCATCCGATCGTGGCGCTCGACGTCGCGGAGGCGCTGCC
The DNA here is from genome assembly GCF_057364585.1 of Microbacterium sp. CFSPD4_SD4. Taxonomy (NCBI): domain Bacteria; kingdom Bacillati; phylum Actinomycetota; class Actinomycetes; order Micrococcales; family Microbacteriaceae; genus Microbacterium; species Microbacterium sp. CFSPD4_SD4. The sequence continues at coordinate 98,288 of NZ_JBNFOC010000006.1, read as the reverse complement.
CCGCGCGGTCGCGGACCTCCTGTCGTGAGGACCACGGCCCGGGGGAGCGTGCTCGCGCTGTGGATCGCCTTCCTCCTCGTCCACGTCCTCACCGCATGGCTGGGCTGGGTCTACCCGAGCCAGCCCATGGGGGACGTCGTCCTGGTCTACGAGCCCTGGGCGACGGCCGCGTGGAGCGGCGGGGAGATCGTGGGCGTCACGGAGTCCTGGGTGTATCCGCAGCTCGCGCTCCTGCCGATGATGCTCGCGGCCGTGCTCGCCGCCCCATTCCTCCCGCTGCTCGGCGTCTCCGGCGCCTACCTGATCGGGTGGGTGCTGCTGGTCACGGTGCTCGACGCCGTCGCCTTCGCCGTCCTCGTCGGGCGTGGACACGTGCGGTCGCGGCGCACCGCCGCGTGGTTCTGGTGCGCCGCGCTGCTGCTCCTCGGACCCATCGCGCTGTACCGCATCGATGCCGTCACCGTGCCGATCGCCGTCGTGGCCGGCCTCTGGCTGGTGACCCGCCCGACCATCGCCGCGGCGCTGCTGGCCATCGGCGCCTGGATCAAGATCTGGCCCGGTGCGCTCCTCCTCGCGGCGGTCGTGGCCGGGAGGGCGCGGCTGCGGATGCTCCTGGCCGCCGCGGTCGTCACCGCCGGTGTGGTGGTGGTGCTCCTGCTGCTCGGTGCCGACACCGAGATCCTCGGCGTCCTCACCGCGCAGACGGGCCGGGGACTCCAGATCGAGGCGGTCGCCGCGACCCCGTTCCTCTGGATGGCCGTGACGGGGGCCGCCCGCATCGAGTACAGCTACGACATCCTCACCTTCCAGATCGTCGCGCCGGGCGCGGAGGCCCTCGCGACGATCCTCACCCCGCTCCTGGTGCTCGCCGCCGCCGTCGTCACCGTCGTCGGCGGGGTCAAGGCCGTCCGTGGGGCGTCGTTCGCGCGACTCTTCCCGCCGCTGGCCCTGCTCCTGGTGACGGTGCTCATCGCCCTGAACAAGGTCGGCTCGCCGCAGTTCCAGACCTGGCTGCTCGCCCCCGTGATCCTGTGGCTCGTGCTCGACCGCCGCCGGGCGCGCACCGCCGCCGCCCTCGTGCTCGCCCTGTGCCTGCTCACCTGTCTCGTGTATCCGCTGAGCTATGACGGGCTGCTGCGTGCCGAAGCCGCCCCCGTCCTGCTGCTCACGATGCGCAACGTCCTGCTCGTCGTCCTCGCCGCCGTGAGCGCCGTCGCGCTCGCGCGGGTCCCCGCCGTCCGTCGTCCCCGAACCCAGGAGTGAACCCATGCTGATCGCCTTCTCCGTCGCCCCCAGCGGCACGCCCGCCGACGGTGCCGAGCGCACCGATGCCTCCGTGCACGACGCGGTCGCCGCGGCCGTGCGCGTCGTCCGCGCGTCGGGCCTCCCGCACCGCACGACGAGCATGTTCACCGAGATCGAGGGGCCCGACTGGGACACCGTCATGGACGTGGTCAAGCGCGCGACCGAGGCGGTGATGCCGTTCGGCTCCCGGGTGTCGCTCGTCCTCAAGGCGGACATCCGCCCCGGGTACACGGGAGAGCTCGACGCCAAGGTCGAGCGCCTGGAGGCGGCGATCGAGGAGTCCGACGACCGGTAAGCTGAACCGGTGAATCCCTCGACACCTTCGAGGGGTGCGGCGAAGTGGGCGCTCCTCTCCCTCGCCATAGGCAGTTTCGGCATCGGCATGACCGAGTTCGTGGTCATGGGCCTGCTGCCGAACATCGCCGCCGACCTCCTCCCGTCCGTCTGGGCGTCGAGCCAGGAGGAGGCACTGAGTCAGGCCGGCTGGCTGATCTCGCTGTACGCACTCGGCGTGGTCATCGGCGCCCCGACCATCGCCGGCTTCGTCGCCCGCTATCCGCGGCATCGGGTGATGATCGTGCTCGCCCTCGCGCTGACCGTCTTCAACGCCCTCACCGTGGTGCTGCCGACGTTCGAGCTCGTCGGGGTCTCGCGCTTCCTCGCCGGGCTCCCGCACGGCGCGTACTTCGGCATCGGCGCGCTGGTCGCCGCCGACGTGATGGGGCCGGGAAACCGTGCCAAGGGCGTCGCGTTCATCCTCACCGGTCTCACGGTCGCCAATGTCGTCGGCGTGCCACTGGGCACCTACCTCGGCCAGGAGTGGGGCTGGCGGGCCGCCTTCGCGGTCGTCGCGCTCGTCTTCGCGCTCGCCACTGTCTTCATCGCGCTGTTCGTGCCCGCGCACCCGGGGAACCCCGGACGCACGATGCGAGCGGAGCTCGGGGTGTTCCGCATCGGTCAGGTCTGGTTCACGCTCGGCGTCGGGGCGATCGGCTTCGGCGGGTTCTTCGCCGTCTACAGCTACATCGCCCCGCTCGTGACGGAGGTGGCCGGATCGCCGGACTGGGTCGTGCCGATCGTGCTCGTGCTCATGGGGCTCGGCATGACGGGCGGGAACCTCGTCGGCGGTCATCTGGCCGACATCGACCTCCGCCGGACGCTGCTGCTGGGCCTCGCCGCGATGGCCGTCGTGTTCGCCCTCCTCGCCGTGCTCTCGTTCTGGATCGTGAGCCTGAGCCTCGTGGTCGTCCTCGTGGGGTTCGTCTCGTCCGTGCTCAGCCCGACGATCCAGACGCGGTTGATGGACGTGGCCGGCGACAACCAGTCCATCGCGGCGGCCATGAACCACTCCGCCCTGAACCTCGGCAACAGCCTCGGCGCCTTCCTCGGCGGCATCGTGATCGCGGTCGGCTGGGGCTACACGGCACCGGCGTGGACCGGGGCAGTGCTCGCGGTGGCCGGACTCCTCATCGCCCTGGTGTCGTACCGCGTGGAGGCACGGCGGATCGCGCAGACGCCGGTCCTCGCGTCGTAGAGTGACGGGGTGACCGCTCCCGACGACGACCTCCCGCTCGCCGGAACCGTCGTGCTGCTGCGCCCGAGTCCCGGGGGCTTCGAGGTGCTGCTGCTGCGCCGTCCGTCGCGCGGCTCCTTCGCGGACGCCTGGGTGTTCCCCGGGGGGAAGGTCGAGCCGGAGGATCGGCGGGCGGGCGCGGCGGACGTCGAGGACGCGCGCCGGGCCGCCGCCCGGGAGACCGCGGAGGAGGTCGGACTCGTCGTCGACGACCTGGTGCTTCTGTCGGAGTGGCGCCCGCCCGCGGAGGCGCCCGTGCGGATCCGCACCTGGTTCTTCCTCGCCCTCGCGCCGGACGTCGAGCCGTCGCCTGCCGCCGACGAGGTCGTCGAGCTCGCCTGGGTGTCACCGGACACGGCCTTCGAGCGGCACGCGGCGGGGGAGTGGCGGCTCTTCCCGCCCACCTGGCTCACGCTGCACCGGCTCTCCGCCTTCACCGACGTCGAGGCCGCGCTGGCCTCCGGCGGGGCGGTCGAGCTGTTCCAGACGGAGGTGCGCGACGGGGGCCGGGCGTTCGGCTGGGCGCAGGGGACCCTCCACGCCCACACCCTGCCGTGGCGGTTCGACCCGGCCTGACGCGGGTCAGGCGTCGAGCAGGCGCCGCAGGTGCGTGCCGACGGCCTCGGTCTCGATGAGGAACCCGTCGTGGCCGAAGTCGCTCGTGAGCACCACCGCCTCGCCGTCGATCACGTTCCGGATGCTCCGGGCGATCCGCTGCTGACCGTCGACGGGGAAGAGGCGGTCGCTGTCGATGCCGAGGACGAGGGTCGTCGCGGTCACCGCCTTCAGGGCCTCCTCCACGCCGCCGCGGCCCCGGCCGACGTCGTGCGAGTTCATGGCCTCGACGAGGGCGATGTAGCTGTTGGCGTCGAAGCGGCGCGTGAACTTGTTCCCGTGGAAGTCGAGGTAGGACTCGACGGCGAAGCGTCCGCCGTGGCCGAGCGGCGATACGTCCGACTGCCAGGAGCGCTGGAAGCGCTGGTTGAGCTCGATCGGGCTGCGGTAGTTCAGCAGCGCCATGCGGCGGGCGAGGGCCAGGCCGCGGTGCGGGCCGTCGCCGTCCGCGAGGTCGTAGTACTCGCCGCCCTGGAACCGCGGGTCCATGCGGATGGTCTCGAGCTGCACGGTGTTGAGCGCGATCTGGTCGGCGGTCGTGACCGGAGGCGAGGAGAGCACGGCGAGGCGCTGCACGCGGTCCGGCTGCGTCACGGCCCACTCGAGCGCATGCATGCCACCCATCGAGCCGCCGATCACCGCCGCCCAGCTGTCGATGCCGAGCGCGTCGGCCAGGCGCACCTGCGCGGCGACCTGGTCGCGGATGGTGAGGTAGGGGAAGCGCGACGCCCACTCGTAGCCGTCCGGGGCGATGCTCGCGGGGCCGGTCGATCCCTGGCAGCCGCCGAGCATGTTCGGCGCGATCACGAACCACTCGTCGGTGTCGAGCGGCGCACCGGGGCCGACGACGTCCTCCCACCAGCCGGCGGTCGGGTGGCCGGCACCGGCCTCTCCGCGCACGTGGCTGTCCCCGGTGAGGGCGTGCAGGACGAGCACGGCGTTGTCGCGTGCGGCGTTGAGCTCGCCCCAGCTCTCGTACGCGAGGCGGATGCCGGGGAGCTGGGCTCCGCTCTCCGTGTCGAAGGCGCCGAACGCGGCGAACCGGCGGCCGCCGACGGGGTCGCCGTCGCGCCAGGCGCCGGTGGCCGGTGGCCGGGCACGGAGCAGCCGGACGTCGGCCTCCGTCACCGGTGCCGACGGCACCGTGTCCTCGGAGGTCGTCTGCCAGTCCATGTCTCCATTCTCGCCTGGCCGGTCGGTCCCGGCCCGCAGGTTACGACACCGGGACGACGAAGGCCCCGGACCGTGCGGTCCGGGGCCTTCGCGGAGAGGGTGCTCAGGCGCGCGCGGCCTCGGAGACGGCGCGGGCGGCGGCGAGTGCCTGGTCGAGATCGGCCTTGAGGTCCTCGATGTTCTCGAGTCCCACGGACAGGCGCACGAGGCCGGGGGTCACGCCCGCGGTGAGCTGCTGCTCCGGGGTGAGCTGGGCGTGCGTCGTGGAGGCCGGGTGGATGACGAGCGAGCGCACGTCGCCGATGTTGGCGAGGTGGCTGAACAGGGAGAGGCTGTTGACGAACTCGCGTCCGGCCTCGACACCGCCCTTGAGCTCGAACGACAGCACGGCGCCGACACCCTTCGGGGCGTACTCGTTCGCCTTGGCGTACCAGGGCGAGGACGGCAGGCCGGAGTAGTTGACCGCGGCCACGTCGTCGCGGCTGTCCAGCCACTCGGCGATCTCCTGGGCGTTCTGCACGTGGCGCTCGATGCGCAGCGACAGCGTCTCGACACCCTGGATGAGGTTCCACGCGCTCTGCGGGGCGATGGCCGAGCCGAGGTCGCGGAGCAGCTGGACCCGGGCCTTGATGATGTAGGCGAGCGGGTCGCCGACCGCGGCCGTGTAGCTGGCGCCGTGGTACGACGGGTCCGGCTCGGTGAGTCCGGGGAACTTCTCGACGTTCTCCGACCACGCGAACGAACCGCCGTCGATCACGACGCCGCCGATCGTGGTGCCGTGGCCGCCGAGGAACTTCGTGATCGAGTGGACGACGATGTCGGCGCCGTGCTCGAACGGACGGATGAGGTACGGGGTGGCGATCGTGTTGTCGACGATCAGCGGGACGCCGTTCTCGTGCGCGATGTCGGCGACCGTGCGGATGTCGAGCACGTTGATCTGCGGGTTGCCGATGGTCTCCGCGAAGAACAGCTTCGTGTTCGGGCGGACGGCGCGACGCCACTCCTCCGGGTCGTCCTGGTTCTCGACGAAGGTGACCTCGATGCCGAGCTTGGCGAGGGTGTACTTGAAGAGGTTGTAGGTGCCGCCGTAGATCGAGCTCGACGCGACGAAGTGGTCGCCGGCCTGCGCGATGTTGAGGATCGCGAAGGTCGAGGCGGCCTGGCCGCTGGAGAGGACGAGGGCGCCGGTGCCCCCTTCGAGCGCGGCGAGGCGCTGCTCCAGGACGTCCTGGGTCGGGTTCTGGATGCGGGTGTAGATGTTGCCGAACTCGGCGAGCGCGAAGAGGTTCGCGGCGTGGTCGGCGCTGTCGAACACGTAGGACGTGGTCTGGTAGATCGGCGTCGCCCTGGCCTTGGTGACGGGGTCGGGGGCGGCGCCCGAGTGGATCTGCTTGGTCTCGAAACGCCAGGTCTCGGGTGCGGACATGTGTTCCCCCTGGAACGGTCGGAAGGTCGGATGGGCTGGTGCCCTTGCAGCGAGAGTACGGAATATCGGTCCGTGTCAACAACGACCGGGAAATGTGACGTAACACGGCGAGGGGGCCGGGAACGGGCGGAACCCGCGCGGACATCGTACGGTGGAGGACATGGCCAACAGACGTGCAGTGGTGACAGGTGCGAGTTCCGGGATCGGTCAGGCGACGGTGCGGGTGCTGCGGTCGCGCGGGTGGGACGTCGTCGGCGTCGCGCGCCGTGCCGACCGGCTCGCCGCGCTGTCCGCGGAGACGGGGGCGTCGACCATCGCCTGCGATCTGACCGACGACGCGGCGGTGGCGGCGCTCCTCGGGGAGCTCGAGCGCACCGGACCCGTGCACGCCCTCGTCCAGGTCGCCGGTGGCGCGCGGGGGACCGACCGCGTCGAGGATGCCGCGCTCGCCGACTGGCAGTGGATGTACGACGCGAACGTCCTCGCGACCCAGCGCCTCGTCGCCGGATTGCTCCCGATGCTCCGTCGCACCGCGGACGTGGACGGCCATGCCGACCTCCTGTTCGTGACCTCGACGGCCGCGCAGACCGCCTACCCGGGCGGCGCGGGCTACAACGCGGCGAAGGCGGCCGAGGCGATGCTCGTCCGTGCGCTGCGTCAGGAGCTGAACGGCGAGCCGCTCCGGGTGGCCGAGGTCGCTCCCGGGATGGTGCACACGGAGGAGTTCACGCTGAACCGGCTCGGGGGCGACGCCGTCGCCGCGGAGGCCGTGTACTCCGGGGTCGAGGCGCCCCTTCGCGCCGAGGACGTGGCGGACGTGATCGCCTACGCTCTGGACGCGCCGGCCCACGTGAACCTCGACCTCGTCACGATGCGGCCCGTCGCCCAGTCGGCGCAGCACCTGCTCGCGCGAGGCCCGCTGCGGGTCCGGCCGGTCGAGTGAGCGGAGGACGCACCCTCGCGGAACTCGCCGACGAGGGACTGATCGACGCGGGATGGGCGGAGGCGCTGGCCCCGGTGCAGGACACCATCACGGCGCTCGGCGAACGGCTGCGCGCCGAGCGCGCGGCCGGGCACGGATATCTCCCGCGGGGCCGAACGTGCTGCGCGCCTTCCAGCGTCCACTCGCCGACGTGCGTGTGCTCATCACGGGCCAGGACCCCTATCCGACTCCCGGGCACCCGATCGGGCTGTCGTTCGCCGTGGACCGCGATGTGCGGCCCCTGCCGCGGAGCCTGACGAACATCTACAAGGAGCGGGAGGCCGACCTCGGCCTCCCGCCCGCACCGCACGGAGACCTCACCGCGTGGAGCGATCAGGGCGTGCTGCTGCTCAACCGCGTCCTGACGGTGCGCCCCGGAGCGGCCGCCTCCCACCGCGGCTGGGGATGGGAGCAGGTGACGGAGCTCGCGATCCGTACCCTCGTGGCCCGGGAGCAGCCGCTCGTCGCGATCCTCTGGGGGCGTGACGCGGCGAACCTCCAGCCCCTCCTCGGCGACACCCCCGTGATCGCCTCCGCGCATCCGTCCCCTCTCTCCGCGAGCCGTGGCTTCTTCGGCTCCCGGCCCTTCTCCCGCGCGAACGCGCTCCTGGAGGGACTCGGCAGTGCTCCGGTGGACTGGAGGGTGGAGGGCGAGGGGTCCGGCTCTCTAAGCTGAGCGCATGCAGTTCGAGCCGGGGGACCGCCGCCGCGTTCTCCCGCGTCATCTGCGACCGACGACCGCGCCGGACACGTTCTCCTACGTCATCAGGCCGGCACGCGCGGCGGATCTGCCGCACGTGCGGGAGATCTACAACCATTTCGTCAGCAATTCGGCCGTCACCCTGGACGAGCGCCGCAGCAGCATCCCGTACTGGCGGGACAAGTTCACCCTGCTGGAGCGGCTCGGGCTGCCGTTCCTCGTGGCGGTGTCGCCCTCAGGCGCCATCCTCGGGTATGCGCTCGCGCAGCCGTGGGCGGGCAAGAACGCGTACCGGTACACGGTCGAGGACTCGATCTACCTCGGTCCCGGCGCGGCCGGCAAGGGCCTCGGGTCGGCCCTTCTGCAGGCGCTGATCGCGGCGTGCGAGCAGCGGGGGCTCCGGGAGATGGTCGCCGTCATCAGCGACCAGGGTGCGGAGGCCTCGATCCGGCTGCACGAGAAGCTGGGCTTCGTGGAGGCCGGTCGCATGGGGCGCGTCGGCCACAAGTTCGGCCGCGACCTCGGCACCGTCTACCTGCGCCGGGTGCTCCGCCCATCCCGCCCTCGCCGTCGCCTCTCGCTCTTCCCGCGCTGACCCCTCGCCCCACCCCCTTGCGTGCCTCCCACCCCGTTGCGGGCGCACGCAAAGGGCCGGGGTGGCCGCAAAGGGGTGGGTCGGCGATCAGGCGTCGGGGATGACGGGGATCGCGGAGAGCAGGGTGCGGGTGTAGTCGGCGGTCGGGTGGAGCAGCACGTCGCGCGTCGGACCGCGCTCGACGATGCGGCCGTCCTTCATGACGACGACCGTGTCGCAGAGGTTCTGCACCACGCCGATGTCGTGCGACACGAGCAGCAGCGTGAGCTCGTCCGCGACGCGGAGTTCCGCGAGGAGCTCGAGGATCTGCGCGCGTACCGTGACGTCCAGCGCCGACAGCGGCTCGTCGCCCACGAGGATCCGCGGACGATGGACGAGAGCGCGGGCGAGAGCGATCCGCTGCCGCTGTCCGCCGGAGAACTCGTGCGGATAGCGATCGCCCATCTCGGGGTCCAGGCCGACCCGGGCGATGACCTCGCGCACCCGTGCCCGATGGTCGCCGTCGATGCCGAGGGCCCACAACGGCTCCCGCACGATCTGCCTCGCCGTCATCCGAGGGTCGAGCGAGGCATAGGGATCCTGGAAGACGAGACCTGTCTGCCGGCGCAACCAGTGCAGCGATCGCGCGGAGGCGCCGGCGTCGACGATCCGGCCGTCCACCGACACGGTGCCCGCGGTCGGTCGGTCGAGGCCCAGCAGGAGTCGCACGAGCGTCGACTTCCCTGAGCCGGACTCGCCGATGATCCCCAGGGAGGCGCCCTCGGGCACGTCGAGGTCGGTCGGCTGGAGCGCCGTCTGCCGCCGCGTGCGCTCGAACGCCGTCCGCTTCGGCACGACGAAGTCCCGTCGCAGCCCGCGCGCTTCGATGAGGCTCATGCCTCTCCTCCCTCGGGCCGCCACAGCGTCGCGGTCGCGTCCCGCAGCAGCCCCTGCGTGACAGGAGAGGTCGGCGCGGTTAGCAGCCGCGACACCGGTGCGCTCTCGACGACCCGACCGTGCTCCAGCACGACTCCCTCGGTCGCCACCTGGGACAGCACCGCGAGGTCGTGCGTGATGAACAGGAGCGACATGCCCTCGTCGGCGACGAGCCCGAGCAGCAGCGACAGGATCTCGGCCTGGATCGTCACGTCGAGGGCCGTCGTGGGCTCGTCCGCGATCAGCAGCCGCGGACGGCAGGCGAGGGCCATCGCGATCGCGACGCGCTGCCGCTGGCCGCCGGAGAGCTGGTGCGGATACCGGTCGACGATGGTCTCCGGGTCGGGGAGTCGCACGCGGGCGGCTTCCGCGATCGCCCGGTCACGGGCCTCGCGCCGGCCCAGGCCTTCGTGGATGCGGATGGACTCCGCGATCTGGCGGCCCACCGTCCGGATCGGGTTGAGCGCCGTCCGGGGTTCCTGGAACACGATGCCGATGTCGTCGCCGCGCAGCCGGGCGAGTTCACGGTCCGGCATCCCGATCAGCTCGGTGCCGTCCCACCGGATGCTCCCGCGTGCCGTCGCCCCCTCCGGCAGCAGCCCGAGCACGGCGAGCGCCGTGAGGGACTTGCCGGAGCCCGACTCGCCGATCACCCCGAGGCGGGTGCCGTCGGGGACCTGGAGCGAGACGCCGTCGACCACGCGGCGTCCGTCGATCTCGATGACGAGATCCTCGACCGTCAGACTCATGCGACCACCGCCGGTGTGTGCGTCTCGGCGGCGCGGTGCCGCAGGGTGGGGTCCGTGGCTTCGCGGAGCCCGTCGCCGAGCAGGTTGAGGGCGAGTACGGTCAGGGTGATCGTGAGCCCGGGCCAGATCACGGTGAGAGGGTGCACGCCGATGTAGCGCTGGAGATCCGCGAGCAGCAGCCCCCAGCTCGGTTCCACGACCGAGGCCCCGAAGCCGAGGTACGACAGGCCGGCCTCCGCGAGGACGGCCACGGCCATCGACCACGAGAGCTGCACGATGAACACCGGAGCCACGTTCGGGAGGAGATGACGGACGAGGCTCTGCGCGGGGGTGAGGCCGGACGCGCGCGCGGCGAGCACGAAGTCGCTCTGCTGCACGCGGCGGAGCTCCGGCCGCGTGACCCGCGCGATGTTCACGCCGAACCCGATCCCCACCGCCCAGATCACGACCCAGAGCGATCCGCCCCACACCGACGAGATCATCATCGCGATCAGCAGCACGGGGAAGGCGATGAGGATGTCGACGAACACGGCGACCGTCTCCCGCACGAGCCGGGTGGTCAGGGCGCCGAGGGCGGCGAGGGCGATGCCGACGACGGTGGCCACGAGTCCCGCGCCGACACTGACGAAGACCGTGGTCCGCGCGCCCGCCATGAGCAGGCTCAGGATGTCGCGTCCCGTGTCGTCCGTCCCGAGCAGGTGCGGCCAGCCCGGCGGCAGCCAGCGGTCGCCGATGTTCGAGGCCCGCGGGTCGAACGGCGTCCAGAAGAGGGACACGACGGCCGCCAGGGCGACGATGGCGATGACGATCAGTCCGAAGCGGCCGGTCGAGGTCCGCCAGAGCCGAGGGTACCAGCGCGCGCTCATGCGGCCTCCCGCTGTCGAGGGTCGATCGCCCGGTGCAGCAGATCCACGAGGAAACCGACCACCAGCACGAAGCCGGTCAGCACGAGCAGCTCGCTCTGCACCTTGACGAGGTCGCGGGTGCCGACGTCGGTCACGAGCATGCGGCCGATGCCCGGAAGCGTGAACAGCTGCTCGATCACGACCGAGCCGACGATGATCCCGGCGACCTGGAGGCCGAGGACCGTGATGATGGAGAGCCCGACCGCCGGGATGCCGTGCTGGATGAGGGCGCGGGTCTTCGTCAGACCCTTGGCGGCCGCGGTGCGGACGAAGTCCTGTCCGGCGGCCTGCAGGGTCGCGCTGCGCACGAAGCGCATCAGCATGGCGCCCTCGACGATGCCGATCGTGAGGGCGGGCAGCAGCAGCGCCTCGATCGCTCTGCCCGGTGTCGACCACCCGGTGCGGGGGAAGCCCTGGGGCGGCAGCCAGCCGAGCCACACGGAGAACACGACGATCAGCATCATGCCCGCCCAGACGACGGGGACGGCCGCGAGAGCCTGCGCGCCCACGCTGAGCGCCGTGCCGTCGCGGTGGCCGCGACGCAGGGCGGCGAGGATCCCGAACGGCACGGCGATGAGCACGGCGATCACCAGCGACATGATCCCGAGCGGAACCGTGACCTGTGCCTTCAGCAGCAGCTCCTCGCCGACGGAGGCGCCGGACAGCAGCGACGTGCCCAGGTCGCCGCGGAGGATGCCGCCGATCCAGTCGGCGTACTGCGCGAGCAGAGGCTGGTTCAGCCCCAGCGACTCCCGCAGCGCCTCGACCTCGGCGGGGGAGGCCTGGGTGCCGGCGATGAGCTGGGCCACGTCGCCGGGGAAGACGCGCAGCGTGAGGAAGATGAGCGCGCTCGACACGAGGAGCCCTGCGATCAGCAGGGCTCCTCGGACGAGCGCGTAACGCAGCACGGAGCGTCGACCGTCGTCAGCTCGCGGCGGAGACGGTCACACCCGCGAGGTTGATGCGCGAGTTGATCGAGTCCTCCGGGAAGCCGCTGACGACCGGATTCACGGCGGTGATGGTCTGACCGTTGTAGAGCCAGTCCGCCGCGTGGTCCTCGGAGACGATCCGGGCCGCCTCGGCGAGGAGCTTCGCGGAGGCCTCGGGATCGACCTCGGCCAGCGCCTGCGTGTAGAGGTCCTGCACCTCGGCGTTGTCGTAGCCGAAGTAGTAGTCCGGGTTGGCGAAGTTGCCGAAGTCCCGCGGCTCGACATGCAGGACGAAGCTGAGGTCGTAGTCCTTATTGGTGTACACGTCCTCGAGCCAGGTCGGGAACTCCACGGAATCGACCTCGAGGTTCACACCCACCTTGTCGAAGTCCGAGATGAGGACCTTCGGGACGGTGGTGCCGTAGAACGACGGGATCGTCAGGGTGAGGTCGAGGTCCTCCTGGCCGGCCTCGGCGAGCAGCTCCTTGGCCCGCTCGGGGTCGTAGGAGATGACGTCGGAGAGGTCCTCGTAGCCGGGGTCGAGCTCGGGGATGGGGCCGTACAGCGGGGTACCGGCGCCGACGGCCTCGATGAGCGCGTCGTGGTCGATGGCCAGGCGCAGCGCCTCGCGGACCCGGACGTCGTCCAGCGGAGCCTTCTTGTTGTTGAAGGCGAGCGTGGCCTTGTCGGTCGTGCGGCCCGTGGTGAGGGTGAAGTCGCCCGAGTCCTCGAGCTGCGGAGCCAGGTTCGGGTCGACGGCGGTGAGCACGTCGACGTCGCCGGCGAGCGCCGCGTTCACCCCGGCCGTGAAGTCGGGGATGTACTGGAACTCGACCTCGGCCACGCCGGCCGGCTCGCCCCAGTACTCGTCGTTGCGAGCGAAGGTGATCGTGCTGCCCTTGTTCCAGCGCGTGAGGGTGAACGGACCGGTGCCGTTCTCCGCGGTCTTCAGATCGGTGGTGTCGCCGTCCTTGAAGACGAGCCCGGCGGGGCCGGTGAGGGCGAAGAGGAAGTTCTGGTTCGGCTCGGACAGCACGATCTCGACGGTCGTGTCGTCGGGAGCCGAGATCGAGGAGACGGACGCGAACTCCGCGTTGCCCTGCACCGTGTCATCGGTGCGGACGGTCTCGTAGGAGGAGACGACGTCGGCCGCCGTCAGGGGCGAGCCATCGTGGAAGGTGATCCCGTCGTTGAGGGTGAAGGTGTACGTGAGGCCGTCGTCCGACACCTCGTACTCCGAGGCGAGCCGCTCCACGATCTCGTTCTCCTGGGTGCGGCTGACCAGTCCTTCGTAGATGTTGTCGATGAGGATCTGCTCCAGCGCGGCACCGCTGGTGTGCCGGATGTCGAGGTTGGTGGGCTCGAGCACGAGACCGACGTGCAGGGTGGCGTCGGGGTCGGGCTCGCCGCCCGTGGACGGGGCAGGCTCGGCGGAGCCGGAGCAGGCGCTGAGGATCACGGCGGTGGCCGCGAGCGCGGAGATCAGCGCGAGGCGTCGATGACGTCGGAACATGGGTGTTTCCTCTCGGTGCGGCAGGTGCTGTGTGCCGGTGGGACGAGCCTAGGGTCGGGCGGGATTCGGCGCGGCGGACGTGGAACGGAGCGTCATATTCCGGCCGCGGTCGCCGAACCGACGAGCAGGGCGAGGTCTCGGGGCGCCGTCTCCTGCACGTTGTGCGTGGCGTCCATCGCGACGACCCGCGCTTCCGGGAGGCGGTGCTGGAACTCCTCCGCGTCGGCAGCGCTCACGAAGCCCCGCTCGGCGCGGACGAGCGTGACGGGCGCGGTGACCGCCGCCAGATCGTCCCAGCCGGTCTCATGCAGGACCGACGGCGCCGTCGGGGTGCCGGGGTCGTGGGCGGCCAGAGCGGTGGCGGCGAGGTGGGCGAAGTGGTGCTTCCACTCGACGCGGCCGTCCGCGCGGACACGGGTGTTGAGGAAGACACCGCGCTCGGTCTCGGGGCGAGTGCCACCGAACCCCAGGGCCATCGCCTTGTCGACGAGCTCGTCGCGGGTCGCGAAGTCCGTGGGCCCGGCGTAGAACTCCCGGAGCGCCGCGGGGCCGGCGGACACGTCGATCCCGGGCGTGATGTCGACGACGATCAGAGCGGCCACGAGGTCCGGCCGCGCCGCGGCGACGGCGGCGCCGGTGAGACCGCCGAGCGACTGTCCCACCAGGATCTGCGGCGCGGAGACCCACGCGTCCAGAGCGGCGACGACGTCGGCGGCGAGGGTGCGGGGGGAGTAGTCCGCGTCGTCGCGCCAGGAGGAGTCGCCGTGGCCGGCGAGGTCGATCGCCAGGAGCGGCTGCCCCAGCGCCAGCGCCGTCGTGTCCCAGGTGTGGGCGTTCAGACCGGCGCCGTGCAGCAGGGTGATGCGCGGCGGCTCGGACCCGAAGCGCAACCCGCTCACGACGCGACCCTCGGGGAGGGGGAGCGTCAGGCGCTCCACGGTCGGAAGCGGAACGCCGAGCGCGTCGGCCTGCGCGGGAAGATAGGAGAACTCGCTGGTGTCGATCGCCACGCGGCTATTCTGCGCCCCGTTTCGACCTCGCGGGAAATGCCGGAGCAAACTGACAAGATGTGAGGGGGATTAACAGGGCGATATGCAGCAGGATCGCGCCCAAAGGTTGGCAGTGTGCATTTCGGTGAGGCCGGTCCCACACCGTCTCCCGCGCCCGGCGCCGAATATCATGGAGGTATGACCGAACAGCGCGTGCACCTGTCCAAGACGGAGCCTGCGGCCTATCAGGCCCTCGACGCCTTCTCGAAGACGGTCGGCACGATCTGCGCCGAGAACGGGATCAACGACCGCCTGAAGGAGATCGTCATGATCCACTGCTCGCAGCTGAACGGCTGCAGCTACTGCACGCGGGTGCACGTGGACCGGGCGGTCGCCGCCGGGCTGGACGTCGACACGATCAGCCAGATCGCCGTGTGGCGGGAGAGCGGTGTGTTCAGCGATCGGGAGCGTGCCGCGCTCGAACTGGCGGAAGCCTTCACCTTCATCGCGGAGGACGGCATCTCGGACGAGGTCTACGACCTGGTCGGGAGTGTGTTCACCGAGAAGGAGTACGCCGCGTTGAGCTGGGCGTGCGTGTCGATCAACGCCTTCAACCGCATCGTCATCGCCGGGCGCTACCCGGTGCCCCCGCGCGGCCCCCAGGCGGGCGCGT
This sequence comes from Microbacterium sp. CFSPD4_SD4, assembly GCF_057364585.1. NCBI lineage: Bacteria > Bacillati > Actinomycetota > Actinomycetes > Micrococcales > Microbacteriaceae > Microbacterium > Microbacterium sp. CFSPD4_SD4. Next base: position 83,246 of record NZ_JBNFOC010000006.1, on the reverse strand, counting down.
GACGATCCTGGACGTCGAGGGCGTCACGAACGTCCGCGACGTCGGCGGGATCCCCGCGGAGGGTGGACGCATCCGCCCCGGCGTCCTGCTGCGTTCCGGCCAGCTCTCCACGGCGACCACGAACGGCGCGGCGCTCCTGCGGGCGACGGTGCGTCACATCGTCGACCTCCGCGACGGGGAGGAGGTCGCCGCGGAACCGAGCGAGATCGAGGGCCCGGAGACGACTCACCTGCCGCTGTTCCTCGGGTCCGTGCGCTCCTTCTTCGAATCCGATACGAGTCTCGACGACCTGTACCTGCATCTCCTGGAGGAGAGCGGGGAGCGCCTGGTCGCCGCTATCCGGGTGATCGCCGCGGGCGAGCCGACCCTGGTGCACTGCACGGTGGGCAAGGACCGCACGGGCGTGACGGTCGCGCTGGCGCTCTCGGCGGTCGGCGCCGATCGTGATGCCGTCATCGCCGACTACGCCCTCACCGAGTCGCAGCTGCCCGCCGAACGGTCGCGGCGCATCGCCGCCTATCTGCGGAGCCAGCACCCTGAGGCGCTGCACGCGGTGGATCTGGCCACCCGCTCGCCCGCCGAGGTGATGCGTCGCCTGCTGGCCCAGGTCGACGAGCGGTGGGGGTCGGCCGCCGGCTACCTGCGCGCGAACGGCATGACAGAAGAAGAGCTCACCGCGCTGCGCGAGGCCCTCGTCGAGCCCGTGACGGAAGAAGGCGTCGAAGGTTAGGCAAGCCTTCGCTTGGTGTACGATGGGATCACCATGGACACCACGCTCGACACCCGAGGCACGCGTGCGGCTCGCCGCGCGGCGCGCCGTCGCGCACACCACCTGGTGACCGCCGACGAGCACTCGCTGCTCGATCTCGAGGCGTTCCTCGCGACCCTCCCGCTGTGCGCGTCCGGTCGCATCTTCATCGAGGTTCCCGACGTCTCCGACATCGGCGTCATCCACGCGCCCGGTCGCATGACAGTCACCTGGCTCGCCCGCTCCGCTCGCTCCGGAGCCCCGGGAAGCGGTCGCGGCTGCGCGCCAGGGCAGGCCCTGGCCCGAGCCACCTGCGCATGGGCCGACGAGATGCTCGTCGACGACGAGGTCGAGACGCACGTCACGCTGCTCGGGGGCTACCTCGGCACGGCCGACATCGTCGAGCACCTCACCGACCGCCTCGGCGTGGCCGTGAACCGGATCCGCGTGCCGGAGCGCTTCGGACTGCTCCCCGTCGAGGGCTGAGTCAGCGGGGGCGGCGCACGTAGTTGCCGTCTTCCAGCCCCGCTTCGATCTCGAAGCGGTTCCGCAGCGGGTCGCGTCCTGCGAACAGATAGAGCACCGGCATCAGGAAGCCGTAGCGCAGCCACTGCTGCTTGTGCACGGCCTCGTGGCGCAGCACCGCGTCCGTGGGCCGCGCGTCGCCGGTGAGGAAGCACCCGCCCACGCAGACGCCGCCGCGGTGGAAGGTCCATCGGGGCATACCCCGGAACACCCAGAGACCGCCGCGCCGTTCGATCGGGCCGGTGCTCCACAGAGCGCCCCAGATCCAGCCGACGGCCGTGCCCCAGAGGTAGCCCAGGCGGCTGATCGGGGAGCGCAGCAGGAAGGAGGGGATGCGGCGGTCCGACCGTCGTCCGCGGGCGAGGCGTCTCGCCGCGACGGCCTCCCACCCCGGCGCCGGGCTCACGCGACGGCTCCGACGAGGCGCAGGATCGCTCCGAGGTCGTCGACGGCGTCGGCCGGAGTGCGGGGGGCGAAGCCCGCGATGGTCGCCCCGGCGAGGGGGACGCGGCTCCGGAGCTCCCGGATCGCCGTGCTCAGGGACGCGGGGGTCACGCCGAAGGGCACGGCGGCGGAGACTCCGGTGAACGACGCCGGGTCGAGGACGTCGACGTCGATGTGCACCCACACCCGCTGCGCTCCCGTCGCCTGCACGGCGTCGGCGAGCGCGCCGGGGGCGTCCAGATCGGCCACCCCGAGATTCCGGAGGCGGTCCCATTCGCCGGTCTCGGCCTCGTCGAGGTTCCGGACACCCACGGTGACGACACGATCCCGGGGGATGCCGGGGGACAGGGCGAGCTGCGGTTCTCCCTCACCGAGGACGGCACGCAGCGCCATGCCGGAGAAGGCCCCGGACGGCGAGGTGTCCGGCGTGTGCAGATCGCCGTGCGCATCGCACCAGACCACGGCGAGGTCGTCGGTCCCGCCGGGGAGCGTGTCGAGGGCGGCGACGGTGATGCTGCAGTCGCCGCCGATCAGCACGGTTCCGGCTTCGAGATGTCCGGCGACGAGCTCCCGCGTACGTGCGAGGGCGCTGAGCCGCCGGACGCCCGTGCCCAGCGCCTCGCCGGCCTCGACCGGAACGTCGAGGACGGTCGTCGCCGCACGCGGCAGATCGCCGGCGATCGCCGACGCGCCGTCGACGAGGAGCATCGCGCGCGCGGCGGGCGAACCCTGCCACTGCGGCACGACCAGGAAACGCACCATGGGAGACCTCCCGGAGACGGAACCGCGGATGCCCGGGCGTGCGCCGGGCATCCGCGTCGGTGTCAGTTGCCTTCGAGCGCCTGGCGCGGCGCGGTGCCGCCGGCCTTCAGCTCGGCGAGGCGCGCCTCGACCTCGGTCAGCTCGCCGAGATCCTCGAGGCTCTCGAACTGGGCGTCGAGGCTCGACGCGGCCAGCTCCGCCTTGCCCTGGGCGAGAGCCTCCTGGCGGCGGACCTTGTCCTCGAACCGGCCGAGCTCGCTGGTGGGGTCGAGCACGTTGATGGAGCTGACCGCGTCCTGCACCTTGGTCTGCGCCTCGGCGACCTTGGCGCGGGCGAGGAGCTCGCTGCGCTTGTTCTTCAGCTCGTTGAGCTTGTCCTTCATGCCGTTCAGGCCGCTCTTGAGCTTGTCGACGATCTCCGTCTGGGCCGCGATCTGCGGTTCGGCGCTCGTCGCCTCCCGCTCGGCGCTGATCTGGCGCTGCAGGGCGATCTTCGCGAGGTTGTCGAACTTGTCGGCGTCGGCGGTGTTGCCCGCGCCGCGCATCTCGTCGGCCTTGCGGCTGGCGGCGAGGGCCTTGTTGCCCCACTCGTTGGCCGCCTGCACGTCTTCCTCGTGGTCGCGCTCCAGCAGCCGCAGGTTGCCGATGGTCTCCGCGATGGCGGACTCGGCGTCGGCGATGCTGTTGGTGTAGTCGCGGACGAGCTGGTCGAGCATCTTCTGCGGGTCCTCCGCAGAGTCCAGGAGGGCGTTGATGTTCGCGCGGACGAGGGTGGAGATCCGTCCGAAGATGGACTGCTTGGTCATGCGTGGTTCCTTTCAGAGGGGCGTCTTCGAGAGCTTGGCGTATGTGTCTGTGCGGGGGATCAGAAGCGTCGACCTCCGGAGCGTCCGCGTCCGCCGCCGCGGGATCCGCCTCCGCCGAAGCCGGAGCTGCGGAAGCCGCCCGAGGAGCGCCAGCCGCTGCTGCGCCGGGACGAGCCGCCGCCCCCGCCGCCGGCGAGCAGTCCGCCGATGATCCCGCCGAGGATGTCCCCGCCGATGCCGGAGCCGCCGGAACGGGACCCGGAGCCGCCGAAGACTCCGCCCCAGCCGTCGTCCGGATAGCCGCCGGGGGTGTATGCGCGGAGATCGGCCTCCGCGGCGGACGTGGCCTGGCGCGCGAGGTCGAGGGCGCGCTGGGCCTCGGCCAGGGCGTTCTCGACATTCGACGTGCGCAGGGTGAGGGCCTGGGTCAACGCGGTGTCGGCGGTCGCCAGGCGCGTGCGGGCGGTGGAGCCCACGGTGCCGCGGCGCGTCTCGATGAACTCCCGGGCGGCGCGGATCTCGGAGGCCGCCTGGGCGAGGGTCTGCTCCAGGAGCTGCTGGGCCCGTCGGGCGCGCTCCATGGCTTCGTGTCCCTGCGCGATCGCGCCGTCGATCTGGGCGTTCGCCGCCGTGAGGGCGTCGAGGGCCCGCCGCGGGTTGCGTGGCGTGGCGACGAGGTCGGCCTGCGCCGTCTGCAGCTGTGCGGTCACCGCGTGGGACGCACTCGCCAGGGCGCCGGTCGGGTCGGGCAGTTGTGCCGCCGCAGCCACATCGCCCTGGAGCTCGGTGACGAGCGCCTGCGCCTGCGCCTCGATCCCGGTCAGCTCGGTGCCGAGCGCGGTGATCGCCCGGACAAGCTGCGCCGCCTGCGCCACCGCCTGCTCGGCCGTGCGGATCGCGAACGCCGCTTCACCGGTGCGCCCGTTCGCGAGGGCCTGGGCCGCGGCGTCGATCGCCCGATCGGCCAAGGCTGCGCGCTCCTGGGCCTGCGCCGGGTTGTCCGTCACGGTGCTCAGGGCGGCCTTGTCGTAGGTCGCGACGAGAGCGGCGAGGGAGGGAGCAGCCGAGGCGAGGAGCGGCGTCAGATCGGCGCGCTCTCGTCGTACCCGCTCCAGCTCCTGCGGTGCGTTCTGCTCGAGCCGGCGCAGCTCGTCGAAGGCCTCGGTGTTGTCGTCGAGGATCTCGTCGATCTCGTCGGCCAGCCGGATGATGCGGATGTGCCACGCACGGCGGTCGTGGACGGAATCCTCGATCTCGTCGTCGAGCTTCTGCCGCAGATCGAACGCCTCGGCGATCTTCGCCTTCGCCTCGTCGATGGCGCGGGAGAACTCCGCGGTCGCGCCCTCGCCGTACTGCGCCACGGCGAATCCCAGCTCCTCCCGGCTGGAGGTGATGGCGTCGTCCGCGCGCACGAGCGCGACGCCGGCCTGTTGCTCGACCTGGGCATCGGTGAGCGTGGAGAACGGATCGGCGGGATCCGGGGTCTCCGGCATGGCGCCTCGCTCGCGGATGGCTGCGGTGCGGCGTGCGCGTCGGACCAGAGCGACGACGAGCCAGATGAGCAGGGCGGCCGCGACCACCCCGACGACGATCAGCGTGACGCGGAGCGCCCCGGCGCCCCCGTCCCCCTGGATCTCGTCGGCAGCCAACGTGATCGCGCCGACCCAGTCGCCGTCGCCGGCGAGGGGGGCGATCGCGTCTTCGATGGCGGCGAGCTGCCCGTCGCTCAACGGCCCGGAGGAGTCCGCGGAGATGTAGAGGCTGCGGCCGTCCACGGCGATCGCGAGCAGGTACTGATCGGGGCCGAGCCGGTTGTCGTTCGCGACCTGATCGGCCCATTCGACGCTGTCGTTCGGGTCGGTGAAGTCGTCGACGAGGACGACGAAGAGATCGGCGGAGGAGTTGTCGGTGAGCTCCTGCAGGCGGGACTCGACCTGTTCTTCCTCGGCGGGGGAGAGGACATCAGCCTGGTCGGTGACGTACCCGGAGTCGAGCGTGAGCGGATCGGTCGCGGACGCCGCCGAGGCGGACAGCGCACCCGTCGCGACCGCGAGGGCCAGAGCACCCAGCGTCAGCCACCGTTTCGTCATCGTGTTCCCTCCGACCGGCAGCCGAGCCCCATGTGTCGAGTCTATGCACTGGGTCCGACACGCGACAGCACTCGCGCGCGTCTCGGCGTTCGCCCTCAGCGGAGACACATACGCTGGAAGGCATGGACGACAGGTACGGATCCGACGTGCTGGCAGCAGGCTGGCGTGAGCGCGGCGTGAAGCCGGTGCCGCAGGTGCCCGCCGAGGTCGACCTCGTGGTCGAGGTCGCGGCGGACGGATTCTGCGGCGCCGTGACGAAGGTGCAGGGCGGTGCCGTGGAGCTCGAGGACCGCGTCGGGCGACGGCGGCTGTTCCCCCTCGGCGGCGGCTTCCTCATCGACGGGGCTCCGGTGCGCCTCACGGTGCCTGCGGCATCCGCGCAAGGACCGCGCCGCACCGCCTCCGGATCCTTCGCAGTGGCGGATCAGCGGGCGCGGACGGCGCTGCCCAGCCGGATCCTCGTCGAAGGACGGCACGACGCCGAGCTCGTCGAGAAGGTGTGGGGGGCCGACCTGCGCGTCGAGGGCGTCGTCGTCGAGTACCTGCAGGGCGTGGACCTGCTGGACGACCTCCTCGCGGCGGAGCCGCCGAGTGCGCGCCGGCGGTACGGCGTCCTCGTCGACCATCTCGTGCCCGGGTCGAAGGAGTCCCGCATCGCCGAGGCGGTGGCCCGCGGACCGCACGGCCGGCACGTCCGCATCGTCGGCCACCCGTTCGTCGACGTCTGGCAGTGCGTGACCCCGCGGGCCCTCGGCATCGCGGCGTGGCCCGAGATCCCGCGCGGCGTCGACTGGAAGACGGGCATCTGCCGTGCCTTCGGCTGGCCGCACGAGACGCAGGCCGACACGGCCAGGGCCTGGCAGCACATCCTGTCGAAGGTGACGACCTACCGCGACCTCGAGCCCGCGCTCCTCGGCCGGGTGGAAGAGCTGATCGACTTCGTCACCGAGCCCGCGGGCTGACCGCGTCCGGCGGTGGCGGCCCCGGCGGCTACCCTGGATCCATGCCCGAACCGCGTACCTTCCGCGACGAGCCGGTGTCCTTCGTGCGTCGGAGCGGCCGGATGTCCGAGGCGCAGGAGCGCGCCTTCAGCGACCTCGCCCCGCGCTATCTGCTGGATGTGCCGCGCGCCGTGGCATGGACCTCCGTGCACCCTGAGGCGCGGTTCGACGTCGCCGCCGAGTACGGCCGGGAGGCGGACCTCTTCGTCGAGATCGGCTCCGGCCAGGGGCATGCCATCGTCGCCGCCGCGTCGAGCCGGCCGCACGACGACTTCCTCGCCGTCGAGGTCTTCCGCGCGGGCCTCGCCCGGACCATGCTCGACGCCGACCGTGCGGGCGCACAGAACCTCCGCGTCGTGGAGGCCAACGCGCCGGAGGTGCTCTCCTCGTACCTGCCGGAGGCCGCGGCGGCCGAGGTGTGGATCTTCTTCCCCGATCCCTGGCACAAGAAGCGCCACACGAAACGTCGTCTGGTGCGGCCCGGATTCGGTGACACGGCGGCCAGGGCGCTGCGCGACGGCGGCCTCCTGCGGCTCGCGACCGACTGGGAGGACTATGCGCTCCAGATGCGCGAGGTGCTCGACGCCGAGCCCCTGTTCGAGCGGGCCTTTGAGGGCGACTGGGCCGAGCGGTTCGACGGTCGGGTCATGACCGCGTTCGAGCGGAAGGGTCTCGCGAAGGGGCGCGACATCCGCGACCTCGTGTACCGCCGACGGGATCGTGCATGACGCAGGCCCCTCCGAGCGCGCCCGTGGGGGTGCGCCTCGTCCCAGCGGCGCTGGTGTGTGCGGCCGCCCCGGCCTTCTTCGTCGCAGCGCTGCCCTGGCTCGGCTGGGTGCTGCTGGCGCTGGGCGTCGGCGCCGCCCTGCTCGTGGAGCGCCGCGGCGAGCCGCTCACCGGGGCCGACGGGTCCCGGCGGCCGTCGCTCACGCGAGACCTCTCGCTGATCGCGCTCGGCATGCTCATCGTGAGTGTCATCCCGCTCGCGGCGGAGCTGGACAACCTGGCCATGCTGCGCTTCACGCTCGCGCTCGGCGGCGCGGTGCTGGTGCCGTATCTGGTCTCGCGGTTCGTCTATCGCGACCGGGCGATCCGGTTCCCCTGGCGCACCGGGCAGCGCTGGGGAGTGCTCCACTGGGGCTGGCTCGTCGCGGTGCTGGTGCTCGGCTGGCTGATCCTGCCCTTCTACTTCATCACCAGCGGCGTCTATCAGAACTGGCCCGTGGTGGACACGCCCGATCTCGTCGCGCGGCTGTTCGTCGGCGTCGGCGCCGTCGGCATCTGGGATGAGCTGTTCTTCATCTGCACCGTCTTCGCGCTGCTGCGGCGCCATTTCCCCGATGCGCTCGCGAACGTGCTGCAGGCCGTCGTGTTCGTCTCCTTCCTCTGGGAGCTCGGGTACCGCGAATGGGGCCCGCTGCTGACCATCCCGTTCGCGCTCCTGCAGGGATTCATCTTCCTCCGGACGCACTCGCTGGCCTACGTCGTCACGGTGCACCTCCTCTTCGACGCGGTCGTCTTCGCCGTCCTCGTCCACGCCCACAACCCCGGGCTCCTGCCGATCTTCCTCGTGTGACGGGGTGACTTCCCCGGCGTCAGCGGCCACACTCGATGCATGGCCGAGTGGGTGCTGCACGTCGACATGGATCAGTTCATCGCCGCGGTCGAGGTGCGGCGTCGGCCGGAGCTGGCCGGGCGGCCGATCATCGTCGGGGGCCGCGGTGATCCGACCGAGCGGGCAGTCGTCTCGACGGCGTCGTACGAGGCGCGTGCGTTCGGCATCGGGTCGGGGATGCCACTGAAGATCGCGGCGCGCAAGGCACCGGAGGACGCGGTGTTCCTGCCGGTGGATCACGCGGAGTACGAGCGGGCCTCCGAGGAGGTGATGACGGCGTTGCGGACCCTGCCGGACGTGGTGCTGGAGGTGCTCGGATGGGACGAGTGCTTCCTCGGCGTCGCGACCGACGATCCGGAGAGCGTCGCGCGGGCCGCGCAGCGGGCGGTGGCGGAGGCCACGGGCCTGCGCTGCTCTGTCGGCGTGGGCGACAATAAGGTGCGCGCGAAGATCGCGACGGAGTTCGGCAAGCCGCACGGCGTCTTCCGGCTGACCGCCGACAACTGGTTCGCTGTGATGGGCGACCGGCCCCCCCGCGATCTCTGGGGCGTGGGGCCGAAGGTGCAGAAGCGGCTCGCGGCTCACGGCATCGCCACGGTGCGCGAACTCGCGGCGGCCGACGAGGAGACCCTCGTCGCGGAGTTCGGCCCCAAGATGGGGCGGTGGTATCTCGGCCTGGGCTCCGGGCTGGGGCCGCGGATCGTCGACGACACTCCGTGGGTGGCACGGAGCCACAGCCGGGAGACCACGTATCAGCAGAACCTCACGACACCTGAGGCGGTGCAGGACGCGCTGCGGGAGCTCGCGGGACACGCGTTCGACGACTGCGCCGCCGAGGGGCGCCCGGTCATGCGGGTGCATCTCAAGGTGCGGTACGCCCCGTTCGAGACGAGGACCTTCGGCCGGAAGCTCCCGGCTCCCACGGCGGATCGAGAGGACGTGGTCGCGATGGCGCTCGCGCTCGGTGAGACCCTCGACCCCGCCCGGGAAGTGCGTCTGCTCGGCGTCCGTGCCGAGATGACGATGCCCGACGAACCGGACGGTGTCGAACGCACCCCCGTGCGCGGTCGCATCTGACTCAGTCGCGGATGGTCGCGGCGATCGCGCTCACCTCGATGAGGGCTCCGGGCACGCCCAGGCCCGCCACCCGGGCGGCGGTGACCAGCGGCGGGGCGCCGTCCCTGGCGAGGGTGGCGGCCACGGCGCCGTACGCCGCGCGCAGATCGGCATCCTGATCGATGAGGATGGTCCAGCTCACGACGTCGTCGAGCGTCGCCCCCGCCGACTCCAGCGCGACCCGGGCGTTGTCGAGAGCGCGAAGCGCCTGCGCCCCCACGTCCGGGGAGACGACGGCGCCGGAGGCGTCGACGCCGTTCTGCCCTCCGATGTAGACGGTGGTCGCCCCGGGAGAGATGACGGCGGCATGGCTGAAGGCGGGGCTGCGGACGAGGCCGTCCGGCTGCAGGAAGGTGATGTCCATGCGCAGATCATGCCCGAGGGCACCGACATCGCGCACCCCGTTCTCACACGGCGTCGGACGGCACGAGGGGTGGCGGGGCCGGGACGCTGGTGACCGTGCCGGTCGTGCCGAGAGCGCCGAGGGCGTCGAAGACCGCGACCACGACCGCGGTGCTGACGAGGGCGCCGTGCAGCGGGTGGTGCCAGAACTGCAGGCGGGCGATCAGCCGGTCTCCGCTCACGCCGACCACGAGCGCCCGCACGCCCTCGTGCCGGTGCACGCCCTCCGCCGTCCGCGCGGCGTCGACGAGCGGTGCGAGCACGCCGTCGATCCCGGTCGTCCCGTCCCGTCGCACCCTGACCTCCACCTCGCTGCGCCGGGCTCCGCGGGTGGAGTCGTTGACCACGGGGTCGGAGAGCAGCCGCGCGTTGGGGATGTGCAGGGTGCGCCCGTCGACCGTGTGCAGGATCACCGCGCGGGCGTTGAGCTCGCTCACCGTCCCCGCGATCACGGAGTCCAGCGCCTCCACGACGATCTCGTCTCCGATGCGGACCGTCTGCCGTGCCTGCAGCAGCACGCCGGCCGCGAAGTTGTCGGCGACACCGCGGAGGACGAGGATCGCGACGACGCCGAGGATGACGACGATCGCGAGTAGCGGTTGCACGTTGGCGCCGAGCATCGCGAGCGCGATGCCGAAGCCCAGCAGGAGGATGGCGTAGCCGACGAACTGCGCGATGGCCGTCCCGACGGCGGCGGAGATCCCGGGTGCACGCCGGAGCAGGGCGGTGGTGCCCCGGCGCGCGAACCGCGAGATGATCCAGGTCGCGAGGGCGACGAGCAGGGCGAGCAGCAGCTGCCACCAGTCGATGTCGGTGGGCAGGAGATCCTGCAGGTCCATGCCGCGGGCTCCTCGCGATGGTGCGGTCCGGGCTGCGCCTTACTGCAGCGCCTTCGCCTTGATGAGGGAGTACTCGTCCGGCGTGATGGTTCCGGCGTCCAGGAGCGCCTTCGCCTTCGCGATCTCCTCGCTCGGACTGCTGCCGGCGACCTGCTGGATGTAGGCGTTCGCCGCCTCCTGCGCCCGACGCGCCTCGGCGCTGCTGCGTTCGGCCATGCCGTTGCCGCGGGCGATGAGGTAGACGAGGGCGGTGAGGAACGGCACGAAGATCAGGAAGAAGATCCACACGGCCTTCCACCAGCCGCTCAGCTTGTGATCGCGGAACAGGTCTCCGATGATCGCGAACAGAGCGAAGAGGTATGCGGTGAAGGCGAAGATCCACAGGAACCACCAGATGATGTCCCAGAACGATGCCCAAAATCCCATGACTGCTCCTTTCTCGGTGCCGCCGTCTCCGGGGGCACGCTCGGACCATACCGGCGGGCGCGGTCGCTGCGCACCGCTTCCGTCGGGAGTTCACCCGGGTGACTCACGGCCCGTCCGGAGTCCCCGGCGGGCCGCTGCGGGAGCGTCGGCAGTACGCTTCCCTCGACGGCGGAAGGAGCCCCCATGAGCGCAGCGCGCAGACCGTCCTGGCTGCTGAGCACGCTGGACGGGTACCAGCGCCGCTGGATCGTGCGCGACGTGCTCGCCGGCCTCTCCGCGGGCGCCGTCGTGGTGCCGCAGGCCATGGCGTATGCGACGATCGCCGATCTCCCGGTGCAGGTCGGCCTCTACACCTGCATCGTGCCGATGCTCGTCTACGCCCTTCTGGGCGGCAGCCGGGCGATGAGCGTCTCGACGACGTCGACCATCGCCACCCTCACGGCGACCACGCTGGTCTCGGCGGGGGTCGCCGCGGGCGCGGACGACGCCATCGGGGCGCTCATGATGCTCACCCTCCTGGTGGGGGTGGTGCTGCTGCTCGCCCGGGCGTGCCGCCTGGGCTCGCTCGTCGAGAACATCAGCGGGGCCACTGTTCTCGGGTTGAAGATCGGGGTCGGGGCGACGGTCGCCGTGGGGCAGCTCCCGAAGCTCCTGGGGGAGTCCTTCGACTTCTCCGGCCACGGCTTCCTCCGCTCTCTGGTCGCCGTGGGGGAGGCGCTCGGCAGCGTCAACATCCCCACGCTGCTCCTCTCGATCGGCTCCATCGCCACCCTTCTGCTCCTCAAGCGCTTCGCCCCTCGGGTGCCGGGCACCCTCGTCGTCGTCGCGGCCGGCATGCTGCTCGTCGGGGTCGGCGGGATCGATGATCTCGGGGTCGACCTCATCGCCCCGGTGACCGGCGGTCTGCCGGTTCCCGGGATCCCGGACCTGTCCGCGGCCGCGGCTCTCGTGCCGGGAGCGCTCGCCATCGCCGTCATGGCGTTCCTCGAGTCCGCCGCCGTCGCGCGCAGCCTCCGTCAGGCGACGGAGCCGCAGATCGACAGCGACCAGGAGCTCTTCGCCACCGGCGCGGCGAACACGGTCGGCGCGTTCTTCTCGGCCATGCCCGCGGCGGGGGGATTCTCGCAGAGCGCCGTGAACCAGGGGGCCGGAGCCCGCTCCCAGCTGGCGACGCTGACCACGGTCGCGCTCGCCGTGGCGGTCGCGCTCTTCCTCGCCCCGGTGCTCAGCCTGCTGCCCGAGGCCACGCTCGCGGCGATGGTCTTCACGGCGGTGGCCGGACTCGTCAACATCCCGGAACTCGTGCGGTGGGCGCACATCAGCCGGATCGACTTCTGGGTCGCGACGGCCGTGGCGGCGATCGGGCTCACCGCGGGACTCCTCCCCGCTGTCGCCGTCGGGGTGGTGGTGACCCTCGTGCTCGTCCTCCGGGAGCTCAACATCCCTCGGATCCGGGTGGTGGGGAGGAGGGGGAGCGCCCTCGGGGTGGAGCCGGAGCGGGGCCTGTACACGGCGAACGCGCTCGCCAACCAGCGGCTCATCGTCCAGACCGTCTCGGCTCAGGCCGAGCCGGTCCGGACGCTCGTCCTCGGGCTGCCGCAGCAGGTGGTGATGTCCATCACCGTGCTCGACACCCTCGAGGCGCTCGACCGGGAGCTGTCCCAACTCGGCGTGCTGCTCCACCTCGCGGCGGTGCCGGAGGCGGCGGCGGCCGTCGCGGCGCGGACGCCGTGGTACTCCGGGCTGGTGGAAGCCGGCCGGGTGCACCCCACCGTCGACATCGGGCTCCGGGCCGCTGCGGATCGGGAGGGGAGCGGAGGCGTTCACCCGGGTGAAGTGGCCGACGAGCGGTGACGTGCGGTCATCGCCTGCCTAGGCTGACGGCACGGAGGATCCGAGGGGCGACCGAGAACGGGGAGCGCATGCCCGACCGCAGCCGGAGCCGGAGAGCGAGACGGTGATGGCGGCGCGCGGGGGACTGACCTGGCGGTGGTCGCGGTTCGGTCTCGGCCTCCTGTACGCCGTGCCCTCGATGGCGGTCGCCCCGTTCGACCCTGCCGTCGCTCTGGCCCTCAGCATCGGCGTCCTTCCCGCGGCCGCCATGGGACTGCCGGCGCGGCGGCGGGCCCGGTCGGCGATCCCGGTGCTCGGGACGCTGGTCGCGCTGGGGCTCCTGCTCGGCGCGACCCTCGCGCTCGCACCGGTCCTCGCCGTGCCCGCCCTCGCGGTGCTGGCGGTGCTGGCCAGCATGCTCGCCGCCCGCGAGCGTGCCGGCCCGCTCGCGCTGACCCTGGTCCTGCCCATGGTCGGGCTCGGTCTGAGCTTTCCTCTCTCGGCGACGACCATCCTCCTGGCGGGCGCGATCGTCGCGGGTTCGGTGTACGCGTGGCTCATCGCCCTGCTGTGGCCGGAGCACGGGGCGGGCGCGCGGGTCCCGGCCGCCATGCCCAAGGGACGAGCTCTGCTGGTCTACGGCGTCCTGCTGGCTGCGGCCGCGGGGACGGCCGCCGCGATCGGCTTCGCGACCGGGGTCGAGCACGTGGGCTGGGCGACCGGCGCCGTGCTGCTCGTGATGCGTCCGGTGCGCGGGCAGCTCGTTCTGCGCAGCGTCGGTCGGGCGGCATCGGTGCTCATCGGGGCCCTGGCCGCCGCCGGTTTCGCTTTGCTCTCTCCGAGCGGCGTGGTGGTCGCGCTCGCGATCGGTGTCGTGGTGGGCGGCCTCGGCGCGGTCCAGGAGAGTCGGTGGTACGTCGCGCCGGCCTTCACGACCTTCCTCGTGCTCTCCCTGCTGCTGTCGACGTCGGACGAATCGCCGACGTCACGGTTCCTGGAGCGGACCCTTGAGACGCTGCTCGGTGTGGCTCTCGCCCTGTTCTTCGGCGCCCTCGTGCCGGCGCTTCTCGCGATGCGGCGGCCGTCGCGGGCGGACGTCTCCGAGTGAGCCCCTCTTGCGGGACCGCTCCCACCTTGCAATAGACTGCCCGCGAGGGGGAGCAAGATCGAAATCGGGGGGTTTCGAGTGCTGCACAGTGCAAGAACGGCGGGAACGAGCGAGAGCCCGGGACCCGCGGCGGTGAAGGGCGAGGTCCGTCGAGAGCGCCTGCTCTCGCGGTTGACGGCCGCGATGGACGGGCCGTGGACGCTCACGCTCGTGAGCGCGCCGGCGGGATCCGGCAAGACGAGGCTGCTGTCGCAGTGGGCGCAGGGTCTGCGTGCCGATCCCGGCATCGACCTCGTGTGGGTGTCCCTGGAACGCGGCGAGGCGGACCTGCCGCTCCTGCGTGCCGCCCTCGAGAGGATCGACGATCCCGGACTCCAGGACGCGCTCGCGGCCGTGCCCGCCGTGCGCTCCGCGACGACGGCGCGTGCGTTCGCCAGGGCCCTCCGAGAGGCGAGGAACCGGATCGTCCTCATCGTCGACGACGTGCACCGCGTCGAGGACGAGCACACCGCGCAACTGATCTCGACGTTCGTGCAGAGCGCTCCCGGTACGGTCCACGTCGTGCTCTCCGGGCGCGGGACGCGGGCGATCCCGCTGGCACGACGCCGCATCGCCGGCGTGGCGCTCGAACTCGACGCCCGTGCGCTCGCCTTCACCCCGGCCGAGGTCCGCGCCTTCTTCGGCGCGCGAGGTCTCCGGCTCTCTCAGGGCGAGGTCAGCACCGTGCTCGCCCGTACCGAGGGGTGGGCGACCGGGCTGCAGCTCATGATGCTCGACGCCGCCGGGGCGCAGACCGTCCTCGGGCCCACGCTGCGCGGGGACGCCCCCGAGGTGGCGGACTACTTCGTCGAGGAGGTGCTCGCCGACCTCGACGGTGAACTGCGCTCCTTCCTCGAGGCGACCGCGGTCGTGGACCGCTTCACCCCCGAGCTCGCCGCCGTGCTCTCCGGGGCCGATTCCGTGACCGCCATGATCGACCGGCTGCTCCGCCTCAACGTGCTCGTGGGCCCGGACGCCGAGGATCCGTCCCGCTACCACTATCCGCTGCTGCTGCGGGAGTTCCTCCTCGGCCGGCTGCGGGAAGGCGGTGCCGGCCGTGAGGAGCGGCTCCACCGGCGGGCCGCCGACTGGTTCGCGCAGCAGGGGCAGCCCCTCCGCGCGCTGCAGCACGCCGTCCGTGGCGGGGAGACGGCCTGCACGGCCGGCGTCCTGCGGCGCTGCGGGATGCAGCTCGTGCTGGACGGCCGGGCGGACACGGTGCGGCGGATGATGGCGGAGCTGCCGACCGCCCTGCGCGCCGTGCCCACCGTCCGGATGCTCGTCGCCGCGGCGGAGCTGTCCTGCGGAGATCCGTCGGCCGCCGTGATCGTGCCGCCCGTGGGCGCGGGGGAGTCCGACGCCGACCGGCGCTGGCGCCGCGGGATCGAGATGCACACCGCGCTGCGGCGGGGCGGGATCGCCGAGACCCTCGACGGCGCCGGAGCCGAACTCCGCGATCTCAGCGGAGAGGAGCAGCTCGACACCTATGCCCTCCTGGAGACCGCGACGGCGGAGCTCTATGTGGGACGACTCGATCAGGCGGAGGCGACAGCGCGCCGTGCCGGTGACCTCGCCCGAGCGATCGGTGCCCGCGCGGCGGAGCTGCAGGCGGAGGCGGTCCTCGCCACCAGCGTGCTGTTCCGCGGCCGGCTCCGTGACGCGATCGAGGCGGGAGCCGCCCTGGAGCGCCGCTGGCACGAGTTCGGCGAGCCGGACAGCCCGTTCTTTGAGGTGACCAGGGTGTGGCGTTTCTGGGGCCCCTACGAGGGCATGCAGATCCTGGAGGAGGCCGAGACCCTGGAGTCCTCGGCGCAGGTGATCGCCGCGGGCGGAGAGACCGCGATCGCGCGGGGCCTGGAGGGGATGCGCGCGCTGCTCGGCGCGGAGCAGGGCGGCGATCCCCACGACGCGGCCGTGCGGCTCCTCGACACCCTGACTCCCCGTGACGATCTGCCGCTTCCGCCGCACTGGTACGCCATGATGGGGCCCTTCGCGGTGCACGCCTTCGACCGATTGGGGGAGCCGACGCTCCGCGACCGGCTCATCGCCGACATCGAGGATGCGCTGGGGGACACGGGAGACGTGCTTCTGCTCCGGGCCATCGCCGCCGTGCACGACCGCCGTGACGGCATCGCCCGTGGCGCGCTGGCGCCGGTGCTGGAGGGCGCCATCCCGTGTCTGCTCCCGGCGTCGATGATCGACGCGTGGCTGGTCGAGGCCGAGCTCGACGTGCACGACGGGGAGCCGGACCGGGCGCAGCTCGCGCTCGCCACCGCGCTCGCCCTCGCGGAGCCGGAGGACCACGTGCGCCGCGTCGCCGAGGCCGGCCCGATCGTGTCGCGGCTGCTCGCGGCACGGGCGACGGCGGGCGCGCGCACGCACTTCGCCGATCGGGTGCGCGAGCGGCTGTCCGCCGCCGGAGTCCTCGTCGAGGAGGAGCTGACGCAGCGGGAGCGCATCGTGCTGAGCGCGCTGAGCCGGAATGCGACGCTGCGGCAGATCGCACAGCAGGAGTACATCTCGCCGAACACGGTGAAGACGCACGTGCGGAACATCTACCGCAAGCTCGGCGTCTCGGATCGGGACGGCGTGACGGCGGCCGCCCAGGCCCTCGGACTGCTCTGAGGGCCCGGGCGGCCGCGGGGCCGTCAGTCGCGGGCCATTGCTGCCGCCAGGTGCGCCTCCAGGTCGATGTAGGCGTCGTCGGCGACGTCGAAAACGACCTGCGTTATGTGGCCGCCGCGGAAGTCGAACCCGTAGCCGTACAGGGACGACACGGGGTCGGCGCTGTCCCGCCCGATCGTCAGGCCTTCGCCGCAGAGCGAGAAGTGGCCGAGAGTGGTGTGGAGCTCCATTTCGCCTACGACGGCGTCATTGATGTGAAGTCGGAGGGGGCCCACGGCCTCCAGCGAGTCTCCAGTGTGCGTTTTCGTGAACTCGATCCCGACGATGTGGGAACCGGGTGCCGGAATCGGTGCAGATACGTGATTCTCAGGAGGGATGCCGAGGTAGTTGTAGACGTAGTGCACTTCGCCGTCCTTGACGAAGAGTGTGTGTCCGCCGAAGCGGGAGCCGTGCGCGAAGATGACGCCCTCGGTGTCTGGCGTGAACTCGACCTCCGCGGCGATCTTGAAGGAGACGCCGTGGGTGTTCGCCGCCGATCGCTCGGGCACCTCACTGGTGCCCGGGTAGTAGACGAATCGACCGGACGGCGGTACGGGTTGGTGGAACTCCATGTTGAGGAAGGTCTGCAGGTCTTCGGGGTTGCCGATGATCTGGAGGTCGTTCAGTGGGAGCACCGCGTTCGCCTTCGCCTCCTCCATCCAGAGGGCCTTGAGCTCCTCCAGCTTGTCGGGATGCTCGGCGGCGAGGTTGACGGCCTCGGCGCGATCGACGTCCGTGTGATAGAGCTCCCACTCGTCGTCGAGAAAGTGGCCGCCCCCGCTCATCGGGCCATGCACGGCCACGGCCTTCCACCCGTTGTGCCAGATGCCGCGCTGTCCAAGCATCTCGTAGTACTGCGTCTCCTTCGCTGTCGGCGCGTCTGGGGCGGCGTCGAACGAGTAGGCCATCGAGACGCCGGAGAGCGGCGTCTGCTCGATGCCGTTGTAGACCTCCGGGAACTCGACGCCGCAGGCTTCGAGGATCGTCGGCACGATGTCGGTGGAGTGGTGGTACTGATGACGCACCTCGCCGCGGGCCTTGATGCCGGCGGGCCAGTGGATCACCAGCGGATCGCACACGCCGCCCTGGTAGGTGTAGCGCTTGAACATCTTGTAGGGCGTGGAGAAGGCCGCGGCCCATCCGGTCGGGTAGTGGTTGTAGGTGTCAGGGGACCCCAGCGCATCCCTCATCGTGATGTTCTGCGTGATGTCGTCAGGTACCCCGTTGAAGAACTTGCCCTCGTTGACGGAGCCGTTGGGGCTGCCCTCGCCGGACGCGCCGTTGTCGGCGCAGTAGATGATGAGGGTGTTGTCGAGCTGCCCGGACTCCTCCAGGTAGTCCACGATGCGGCCGACCTGGGCGTCGGTGTACTCGCTGAAGCCGGCGTAGACCTCCGCCATGCGCGAGAAAAGTGCCTTCTCCTCGTCGTTCAGGGTGTCCCAGGGACGCACCTCGTCGACAGGTGTGAAGGTGCCCTCCGGCATCGGGTTGAGCGCGGTGAGCTCGGTGCCCTCCGGGACGATGCCCTTCTCGATCATCCGGGCGAGGACCCACTCGCGGTAGGCCTCGTAGCCGTCGTCGAACACGCCCTTGTACTTGTCGATGTACTCCTGCGGCGCGTGGTGCGGGGCATGGTTCGCGCCGGGGCAGAACCACATGTACCAGGGCTTGTCCGGCTCGGTCTGCTTGACGTCGCGGATCATCGACAGCGCGCGATCGGCGAGGTCCTTCGAGAGGTGGTAGCCGTCCTCGGGGAGGTAGGGCTGGTCGATGTAGTGGTTGTCCTCGGCGAGGGACGGATACCAGTTGTTCGTCTCGCCGCCGATGAAGCCGTAGAAGCGGTCGTACCCCTGCGCCAGCGGCCAGTGCTTCTTGGACGCGCCGGCCGTCCACTCGTCGATCGGGACGTTGTGGTTCTTGCCCACCCAGAACGTCGACCAGCCGGCGTCGCGGAGGACGTGGGCCATCGTGGTGTTCGAGTCGGGGATGTGGGAGTTGTAGCCGGGGAAGCCGGTCGACGACTCCGAGATCGTCGCGAAGCCGTTGAGGTGGTGGTTGCGTCCGGTGAGGAACGTCGAGCGGGTGGGGGAGCACAGCGCCGTCGTGTGCCACTGCGAGTACGTCAGACCGTTCTGCGCCAGGCGATCCATGGTCGGCATGTTGATGCGTCCGCCGTACGGGGACCAGGCCGCCATGCCGGTGTCGTCATAGAGGACGACCAGCACGTTGGGTGCTCCCTCGCGGGGCTTCGCCGGGAGGAACGCCTCCCAGTCGGCCTCCGAATCGCGGACGTCGAGTTCGATTCTGCCCTGGAAGTCACGGGCCATGTCCATCTCCTTCATCTCTGCCGAACCGCCTTTCCCCGCACAGTACTGCCGGGTCAGGGCCGGGGTCACGGGTCCCGTGATGCGTTCATCCGGGTGATCTCCGTGGCGCGGCGGCGGCGCGCTCAGAAGCTGCCGATGCCCTTGCCGATCAGGGACACGCCGATCACGAGCAGCAGCACGGCCATGATGACCGCGTTCTCGGCGGCGAGCCATCCGCGCAGGGCGTCGAGCGGGGCGCGCAGCCGTGCGGCGGCGACGAGGTAGCCGACGACGGGCACGAGCACGGTCGACGCCCCGATCAGGGTGAAGACGGCGATCACGAGGATCGTGGACCCCCCGTCGAGCGCCGCGCCCCCGATGTCAACGCCGGCTCCGGCGGCCAGGAGCAGGTTCTTCGGATTCACCGCCGACAGCAGGAACCCCAGTCCGAGCGCCGTGCCGAACGACATCGTGTCGATCGCCTTCATCCACGACGGCAGGGCCGCGGGGTGCCCCGCCTTCGGGCGCTTGCGCCACTGACCGACCGCCAGCACCAGCAGCAGGAGTCCGAGGACGAGCTGGATGACGCCGCGGATCGGGCGGGAGGCATCCGGATCCTCCTCGGGGAGCACCGCAGACAGCAGGGTGAAGAGGCCGACCGCCACGACGATGCCCGCGATCCAGCCGAGCAGGAATCCGACGCTCGTGACCCGTGCCTTCGGGGACAGGAGCATGAGGATCGCGGCGATGATCGGCACGGGGCTGATCGCGACGCCCACGGCGAGGGGGAGGATCTCCCCGATGACGGCACCCATTCAGCTGCCCTTCCTGTTCGGAGCCGGCGAAGCGGCATCGGTCGGCGCGAGCTCGGTGATGGCGGCGCGGTTGGTCGCGTAGACCGGTTCCCGGTCGAGGATCCCCAGCGAGCGGAGGCGGCGGAGCGTGTTCGGCCGGACGCGGCTGAAGGCGAGGGAGATCGACTGCGCGTCGAGCCACTCCCGCAGCGCCTGGAAGGCCTCGGCGCCCGTGACGTCGACGTCCGTCACCGCCTCCATGTCGACGACGACGTGCTGGACGGCGGACGGGCCTGCGGCGCGGACCGCCTCCTTCACGGCGGCCGAGAACACGGCGCCGTTGGCGAAGAACAGGGGTGCCGCGAGCCGGACGACGATGACTCCCGGCGCGGTCGTCGTGCCGGCGGGAGCGTCCTCCAAGAGGGATTCGCCGGGGTCGCCGGAGGTCTCCAGCACGTCGATCGCCGGGTGCGAGGCGCGTTGCGCGAGGTTGACGAGGGCGAGCACGAACGCCACGAGGATTCCCGCGATCGAGCCGACGAACAGGGTCACGAGGAAGCAGACCGCACCGATGACGAACTCGAACCGGTCGAGGCGCCAGAGGCGGATGAAGTCGCGGATGCCGAGGAGCGGGATGATCGCGACGCCGACGATGGCGCCGATCGCCGGGGAGGGGATGTCGGCGAGCAGCGCGGTGCCGAAGAGCAGCAGCAGGAGCGTCCCGACGGCGAGCACGAGCGCCGGGAGCTGGGTGCGCGAGCCGGCCTGGTCCATCGCCGCGGTGCGCGACGTCGAGGATCCGACGGCGAAGCTGCCCTGCGCGCCGGCGGCGACGTTCGCGACGCCGAAGGCGAGCAGGTCGCGGTTGGCGTGGAACGGGTAGCGATGCTTCTCGGCGTAGGAGCGCGACACGAGCAGGCCCTCCGCGGTGGTGACGAGGGTCAGGGCGATCGCGGACGGGACGAGAGCGAGCCACAGCGACCAGTCGATGATCGGCCAGGTGAGCGCGGGAGGGCCGGCGGGGACCTCGCCGAGCACATCCACACCCCGTCCGTCGAGGCCGGTGAGGACGACCGTGATGGTCGTGGCGACGAGCACGATCAGCGCCCAGGGAACGGCGCGGAGATAGCGCTGTCCGAGGAGCAGCACGGCGACGGAGACGGCGGCGAGGAGCACGGACCAGCCGTTGAGCGAGGGGAGGCCGGTCACCAACGCGACGACCTTGTCCACGAACTCGGCTCCGGAGTCGATCTTCACCCCGAGCATCTTCGCGATCTGGCTGATCATGATGTCCAGGGCCAGCCCGCCGACGAAGCCGACGAGGATCGGCTTCGACAGGAAGTTCGCCAGGAATCCGAGCTTGAAGACGGCGAGCAGCACGAACATCCCGCCGCAGAGGATCGCCTGGGCGAGGGCCAGGGTGGCGTAGTCGGCGCTGCCGGCGACGGCCAGACCGCCGATGGAGGAGGCCACGAGGGCCGCGGCGGCGGCATCGGGGGAGGCGACCAGCTGGCGCGACGACACCACGAGCGCGTAGACGACGGTCGGGACGATCAGCGCGTACAGCCCGGCGGTCGCGGGGAGCCCGGCGATCTGCGCGTAGCCGATGTTGAGCGGGATGGCGATCGCCAGGAGGGTGACCCCCGCGGTGAGCTCGGTCACGAGGGTGCGTCGGGTCAGGCCCGCGAGCGGACGCGGCATGCGCTCTCCCTTCGTCGCCGGTGGTGTCCGGCTTCACGATGGCATCGTCGGACGGCGACGACCAGAGCGGCGGGCAACCTCGCCCTGGTGATTTCGCGGTGCGGTGCCGGCGGAGCAGCGTCAGCGTCGGCGGAACCGGCGCCGGGTCGGCGCCGCGGACGGCTCCGGCGTGGGCTCGGGGACGGCCGTGCGGTCGCCGGTGACCCAGCGCGCCCAGGTCGCCCCCGGGTCGCCCTCCAGCACGACGGCGCGCACGAGCAGGGTCAGCGGGATCGACAGGATGGCGCCGAGCGGACCGATCACGAAGGTCCAGAAGATGACGGAGAAGAAGCTCAGGGTCAGGCTCAGGTCGACGGCGTCGCTGACGAACTTGGGCTGGACGAGGACCTGGAGCACGACGTTGACCACGCAGTACACGGCGATGACACCGAGCAGCAGCGGCCAGCCGCCCACGACGAAGGCCAGGATCGCCGGCGGGATGAGCCCCAGCGCGAACCCGATGTTCGGGATGAAGTTCGTCACGAACGCGAGGATCGCCCAGACCACCGGGGCGGGGACGCCCATCCACCACAGGGCGAGGCCGTCGACGATCGCCACGACGGCGCCGAAGGCGGCGTTCACGACGTAGTAACGACGGACCCCCGTCTGCAGCCGAGCGATGCGCTGCAGGGCGGGGCCGTGCGTGGCGCCGAAGAGCGCCGGAGCCGTGCGATAGCGGGCAGCGTCCGCGGCGAGGAAGATGATGTAGGCGCAGACGAAGAACAGCGCTGTCGCCACCCCGAGCACCGCGCCGCCCAGGCTCCCGGCCAGGCCGAGGAGGGTCTCGGGGTCGAGGATCGAGGCCGCGGCGTCCGCCGCCTCCTGGTCCAGCCCGAGGGACTGCAGCCAGGCGACGATCTGATCGGCGGCGCGCACCAGGCCGTCCTGCGATGCGAGGTCGCCGACGAGCCGGGCGAACTGGGTGCCGGCGAGCCACAGCAGCGCCGCCATCGCCAGCAGGATCACGTAGGCGAGCACGATCACGGCGGTCGTCCCGATCCAGGCGGGCCGGCCGGGGCGCTGGAAGGGACGACGGACGGGTTCGCAGATCACCACGATGACGATCGCGAGGGCCAGCGGGCCGAACACCTCGCGCGCCAGCGAGATCCCGGCGAGGACGATCGCGCTCGCCGCCAGGATCAGCAGGGTGCGCAGAGCAGGGGCGGGCGCGTGGTCCGCTGCGGAGCGCGGAGGAGTGGGGAGCGAGGTCACGCGGCCAGCGTAGCCCGCCGCACTTTCATCCGGGTGATTGCGCCTCCGCCCCCTGGAAGGGCGCGCGGACGCGTGGTTTCGTGTTGCCATGTCGCCTCCCGTACGTTCCACGAGGCCGGGACCGGCGATGCGCTTCCGGCCGCCCGCCACGCCCATCGGCGTCGTGCCGCGGGAACGTGTGACCGCGGCGATCGCGGCTGCCATCGAGGCGGACGGGGTGACGGTCCTCAGCGCGCCCAGCGGCTATGGAAAGACCACCGCCGTCGCTGCCTGGGCGTCATCGCGCGACGACGTCGCCTGGCTCGCGCTGAGCGCGTCCGACGACGACCCCGCACTGCTGACCGCCGGTGTCCTGAACGCGCTGGCGCTCGCCGGGGAGCGTGCGGGGCGCGTGTTCGCCGCGCCGCGGGACATCGAGGATCCGGTGCGCGCCTACCGGCAGATCTGTGCGGCGTTCCAGGACGCCGAGCACCCGGTGCACCTCGTCGTCGACGATGCCCACCGTGCCGGGGAGGCGTGGAGCGATGGTCTCCTCGGGCTGCTGGCCGACCAGCCTCCGGACGGACTGCGGCTCCTCCTGGTGGGGACGACCCTGATCGAGGTCACCCTGTCCCGCCACCGCCTCATGAACCCGGGAGCCTTCGTCGGCGTGGACACTCTCCGGTTCTCGGCGGACGAGATCCGGAGTCTGACGCGGTCGGCGCCCGGTGGGCTCGATGCGGCCGCGGTGCGCGACGAGACCGGGGGCTGGCCCATCGCGGTGCGGCTGGTCCTCGTCGGCGGCTCCCTGCCGTCGAGCCCGGCGTCGACGGCCTCGTCCTTCCTCGGCGCGTACATCCGTGAGCACGTCCTGGACGCGCTGCCGCCCGCGCTCGCGGATTTCGTCCTCGAGGGGACGGCCTGCGCGGAGCTCACGCCCGACACCGCCGCACAGGTCACGGCGAGAGACGACGCCGCCGACCTCCTGGAGACCTGCGTTCGGCTCGGGCTGTTTCTCGACCGGTTCGACGGCCCGGAGGGCCCGACGTACCGCTGGCACCCCGCGTTCGCGCGTCGGTGCGCGGACCTCGCGCGGACGGATGCGGCGCGTTTCGCCACGGTGCACCGCCGGGCCGCTCGTGCTCTGGAGCACACGGATCCGATCGCCGCCGTGACGCACGCGCGGCGCGCCGGGGATCGGGCCGGTGCCAGGGCCATCCTCCTGCGGCACTGGCTGGGCCTCGTGGTCGGCTCCTCGGCCGTCGACGTGGAGCGGACGGCGACGGCTCTCCTGCGCGACAACCCGGATGATCCGCACCTGCTGCTCGTGCGGGCCGGAGCCAGCGACGTCCTCGGGGACCATCGCGTCGCGCGGGAGCTGTGTCGACGGGCGGAGGCACTCCTCGATCGCACGCCGGGGCAGGCCGACCCCGCCGTCCTGCTCATCGTCCGCCTGCTGCTCGCGGAGTCGTCCGTCGAGGTGGCCGCATCCGGTCCGGAGATCCGTGCGCTGCTGGATGCCGAGGACGACAGGATGTACGGCGGTCGGGTGGCGCTCAACCATCTGCTGGGGTGGACCGCGCTGCGCAATCGCGAATCGCCGGACCTCGCGATCGAGTACTTCTCGGCGGCGGCGCGCGAGGCGAGGGAGGCCGGCGATCGGGAGCTCACGTCCCGCGCCGTCGGACATCTCGCCTACGGCCTCGCCACCTCCGGCCGGCTCACGGAGGCCGCGGCCGTGCTCGCCGAGGCCGAGACCACCCGGGAGGCTCTTCTTCCGCGGAACACCTTCGCGCGCGGAAGCGCCGTGGCCGCCGCGGGGTGGGTGGCGTACTGGTCGGGCGAGGCGGAGGAGGCGGTCCGGATCTTCGATGCGGCGCGTGAGGAAGCCGCGTCCGGCCGCGATCTGGCCGGACATGCACGCATGATGGGAGCCTATGCCGCCGCGCTCACGGGAGACCCCGCGATCTGCCGCCGAGCGGCCATCAGCGTGCAGGAGCTCCCCATCGACGTCGTCCAGGGGGTGGAGTGGCCGGCGTTCCGGGAGTCGTCGGTGGCCCTGCTCGAAGAGGCGGTGGGGCGGAGGGAGCGCGCACTGCGCATCGCGAAGAAGTATGCCGGCGGTACCGACCTCCCGCTCGTGGGCGTCGCCCTGTCCGGGATCCTGCGTCGCGCCGAGGAGCATGCGGCGGCGCTGGAGATGCTGCGGTCGTTGCGGGGTGCGTCCGAGCTGTCGTACGTCAAAGCCGCCACGTTGATCACCGCGGCCACGCTCCGGAGGGCGACGGGGCACCAGGAGGACGCGCATGACCTGTGCGAGGCCGCCCTCTCGGTCGCGTCCGCGGAGAACCTCGCCGTGCTCTTCGGCCCGCGCGAGGTCGCGGTGCGCCGGCTGCTGCAGGCGCATGTGCATCACGGCACGCAGTTCGAGGAGTTCATCGAGACATGCCTCGCCCTCGACGCGGTCGGCTCCGTGACCGATCGGCTGTCGGAGCGGGAACGCGACGTCTTCCACCAGATGCAGACGGCGCGCACGCTGCCGGAGATCGCCCAGGAACTCTCCGTGTCGGTGAACACGGTGAAGACGCATCAACGAGCGATCTACCGCAAGCTCGGGGTCTCGTCCCGGCGGGAGGCCGTCCACGCGACCGTGTGAGCAGGCACGGCGTCAGGGGCTCACACCGAGGGTGGCGACGAGTGCGGCGTTCGCGACCGCGGAGGGGATCGCCTGTGTCGCCAGGATCCGGTCCCCGGCGTCCTCGACCTCGCGGATGAAGCGGACGTCCCAGCGCTGTTCGACGAGGATGACGGCCGCGACGGCGTCGGGAGGCACCCACGGGAGGAAATGCCGGACATCGTCGAGGGAGATCAGTCCCGGTGCATACAGGGGCAGGCCGGCGAGCGAGAAGTCGTCGCCGTCGATCTCCGTGATGCGCTGCCCCTCGGCGGCGTCGCGGCGGACGACGAGGAAGTCGAGCACGCGCAGCGTGCCGTCCTCGACCTGACGCAGCAGCGGTTCGAGGACGGGCGGTCCCGGGTGTGCGCTGCGGAGCTCGACCACGACGAACGCCACGTCTCCCAGCACCCGGCTCCTCATAGCCACCCTCGATTCGTCCCGTCCTCCGATGGTGACAGCCGCACGGAGAGGGAGTCCCGATTCCTCACCCGGAGCGGGTGAGGACCGGTGCGCGGGCGACGACGGCGGTGCCATTCTGGACCGCGGATGAAGGGTGGCGACATGAAGGAGTTCCGATTCGGGCCCGTCGAGTTCTATCTCGTGGCCTTCGACGGTGATCGGCCGGACCCGTCCACGTTCGGCGCGCTGACCGACCTGGTGTCGAAGGGCGTGGTGCGAGTGCTGGACTTCGTGCTGGTGACGCGGACGGCGGAGGGGGATCTCGACATCCTCGAGGTCGAGGAGGACGACGGGTCCGCCGTCCTCGACGGCCTCGAGCCGATCGTCGCCGGGCTCGCGAGCGAGGACGACGTCCGCGCCCTGGCGGAGGTCGTGCCGCCGGGACGGTCGGCGGCGGTCATGGTCCTGGAGCTCCTGTTCGCTCGGACCCTCGCCCAGGATGTGGCCGCCGCGGGAGGCCAGGTGCTGCGCAGCGAGCGCGTTCCGGCACCCGTCGTGAACGCGGTGATGGACATCCTCGAACAGGAAGGTGAATGACATGCCCTTGCGGAGATTCGGCCGGCCGGGGCTCATCGGTCTCGCCGCGCGGACCGCGGTGGTCGCCGGGACGGCGACCGCGGTGCAGGGAGCCGCGATGCGGCACCAGGAGCGCCGCGCACAGAGCCAGTACGAGCAGCAGCAGTACGAGGCCGCCCAGCAACAGGCCCGGATGGACGATGCGGCCCGCACCGCGGCCGCGCAGTATGCGCCGCCGACGAGCCCGCCGGCCGCGCCGCCCGCAGCGGCGGACGACCTGATCGCCAAGCTGCAGGAGCTCGGATCGCTGAAGGCCTCCGGCGTGCTGACGGACGAGGAGTTCACGGCCGCGAAGCAGAAGCTGCTGAGCTGAGCGTCGCGACGATCGGGACGAGGCGGCGATGAGCGAGATCGAGGACCTGCGGGCACGGCTGCGTGCGCTGGAGCAGGAGAACGAGGCGCTCCGACGCCCTCGACGCCGGATCTCCGCCCGCAGCATCATCGCCGGGATCGTGCTCGTGGTCGCTGTGCTCCTCGCGCCGATCGCGGCGATGGGGACATGGGCGCGGCTGCAGCTCGTCGACGCGGACCGGTTCGTCGCGACCTTCGCCCCGCTGGCCGAGGATCCGGACGTGCAGGACTTCGTCGCCGATCAGGTGACGGCCGCCATCGACGAGCAGGTCGACCTGGATGCGGTGGTCGGCGAGCTCTTCGACGGCCTGCGTGCCCTCGACCTCCCGCCGCGCGCCACCGCCGCCCTCGGCCTGTTGGAAGCGCCGGCCGCCTCCGGCCTGT
The DNA here is from genome assembly GCF_057364585.1 of Microbacterium sp. CFSPD4_SD4. Classification (NCBI taxonomy): domain Bacteria; kingdom Bacillati; phylum Actinomycetota; class Actinomycetes; order Micrococcales; family Microbacteriaceae; genus Microbacterium; species Microbacterium sp. CFSPD4_SD4. The sequence goes on along the minus strand of NZ_JBNFOC010000006.1, from coordinate 56,350 downwards.
CGTCCCTGATCGACGGCTTCGTGCAAGAGGTGGTGTCGTCGCAGCAGTTCGCCGACATCTGGGCGGAGACGCTGCGCTTCACTCATGAGCGCGCCGTCGCCATCCTGCAGGACGAGCCCGGCACCGCGCTGGACCTCAGCGACGACGGGGTCCTCTCGGTGGACGTGGGGGCCGTCGTCGAACGCGTCAAGGAGGCTCTGGCCGAGCGTGGGGCCGGGGTCGCCGACCTCATCCCGGTGATCGATCGCACCATCCCGGTGGTGCAGGCCGACGCCCTGGTGCTGGTCCGCACGGTCTACCAGATCGCGGTGACGGCGGGCTTCTGGCTGCCGTGGGTCGTGCTCGGTCTCGTCGTCCTCGGTGTGCTGCTCGCGGTGAACCGGCCGCGGGCGCTGCTCTGGACGAGTGCCGGGTTCGCCGTCGTCTTCCTCCTCCTCGCCGCCGGAATGGGGATCGGGCGCGGGTTCTTCGTCAGCGCCGTCAGCCCGTCGATCATGACGGCGTCGGCGGCCGAATCCCTCTTCGATCAGCTCACCGCGCTCCTCGGCTCCACCATCGTCGCGCTTGCTCTGGTCGGGGTGCTCATCGCGCTCTGGGCGTGGCTCGCCGGGTCGAGCCGCAGCGCCCGCACGGTGCGCGGCGTCACCGAGAGCGGGTTCGGGGCGCTTCGCGAGGCAGCTGAGGCACGGGGGATCTCCACCGGGCGGTTCGGGCGGGCGGTCGACCGCTATCGCGGTGCGATCCTCATCGCCGGGATGGCGATCGGGGTGCTCATCCTCCTGGCGACGCGTCCTGTGACCTTCGGCGCCGTCCTCGGCGTGGCGATCGGCGTGCTCGTGCTGACGATCCTCGTGGAGCTGCTGCGACGGCCGGTCCCCGCCACGGCGCCGGAGGAGCAGGACGCCGCCGTCGGCGCGGACGCGAGCGACGCGGAGATCACCCGGCGCGGGTGAGGACCCCTGTCGGCACGCGCGCGGGGTCGGAAGACTCAGGCCGAAGAGAGCGCGGACGCGCCAGGAACGAAGGAGAGACGATGTCGGAATTCAACGCAGACTTCTCGGGCGAGATCACGCTGGACGTCCGCGACTCCCGTCCCGACTGGTCGCCGTATGAGCTGCGGAAGGCACCGGACGGAGCGCCGAACGTCCTCGTGGTGCTGTACGACGATACCGGCCTCGCCTCCTGGTCGCCGTATGGCGGCCGCATCGCGATGCCGACGATGGACCGTCTGGCCGCCGGGGGTCTCACCTACACGCAGTGGCACACCACGGCGCTGTGCTCTCCCACGCGGTCCACCATGCTCACGGGCCGTAACCACCACGTCAATCGCGCGGGCGTCATCATGGAGGGCACGAACGGCTTCCCCGGCTTCGCGGGGCGGCTCCCCGCCGAGTGCGCGACCATCGGACAGGTTCTGCAGGAGAACGGGTACAGCACGTTCTGGCTCGGCAAGAACCACAACGTCCCGGAAGAGGACATCGCGCCGGGGGGCAGCCGCTCGATGTGGCCGCTGCAGCTCGGCTTCGACCGCTTCTACGGCTTCCTCGGCGGGGAGACCAACAACTGGTACCCCGACCTGGTCGAGGACAACCACTTCATCGAGCAGCCGTACCGCCCGGAGGACGGCTACCACCTGTCGAAGGACCTCGCCGACCAGGCGCTCGCGATGATCCGGAACCAGCAGGCCTCGAATCCCTCGAAGCCCTGGTACATGTGGTTCTGCCCGGGCGCGAACCACGCGCCGCACCACGCGCCGCAGGAGTACATCGACAAGTACAAGGGGGCGTTCGACGACGGCTACGACGCCTACCGCGAGTGGGTGCTCGCCCGCATGATCGAGAAGGGCGTGCTGCCGGAGGGCACGCAGATGACGCCGTTCAACCCGCTGCCGGAGGAGGCGGCGAACCCGGCCGATCACGTGCGCCCGTGGGCGGAGCTGAACGACGACGAGCGGAGGCTGTTCGCGCGGATGGCGGAGGTCTTCGCGGGCTTCTCCGAGTACACGGATGCCCAGGTCGGCCGGATCGTGGACTACCTGGAGGAGACGGGGCAGCTGGACAACACGATCATCTTCTACTGCGCCGACAACGGCGCCTCGGGGGAGGGATCGCCGGACGGCTCCGTGAACGAGAACAAGTTCTTCAACGGCTACCCGGACGACCTCGCCGAGAACCTCGCGATGATCGACACGCTCGGGTCCGCCGACACCTACAACCACTACCCGACAGGATGGGCGGCGGCGTTCTCCACGCCCTTCCAGATGTTCAAGCGGTACTCCCAGTACTCCGGCGGCACCTGCGACCCGATGGTCGTGCACTGGCCGAAGGGGATCGCGGCGAAGGGGGAGCTGCGCCACCAGTACCACCACTCGGTGGACGTCGTGGCGACGGTGCTCGACGTGATCGGCATCGCGATGCCGGAGTCCTACCGCGGAGTGCCGCAGCGACCGCTCGACGGCGTCTCGATGAAGTACTCCTTCGACGCCGCGCCGGACGGGCCGACGCGGAAGAGCGTGCAGTACTACTCGATGCTCGGCACCCGGGGCATCTGGAAGGACGGCTGGAAGGCGGCGGCCGTGCACGCGCCGCTGAGCGGCAAGGGCCACTTCGACGACGACGTGTGGGAGCTGTACCACGTGGCGGAGGACCGCTCCGAGTCGAACGACCTCGCCGCGACGCACCCGGAGAAGCTGCAGGAGCTCATCGCCGCGTGGTTCGCAGAGGCGGAGGCGAACTTCGCCCTTCCGCTCGACGACCGCTCGGCCCGTGACCTGCTGAACGTGGAGCGTCCGCAGGCGGAGCCGCCGCGGGGACGGTATGTGTACTTCCCCGGCACCGCGGCGGTGCCGGAGAGCGTTGCGGTGAACGTCCGAGGGCGCTCCTACAAGATCATCGCCGATGCCGTCCTCGACGAGGGCGCCGAGGGTGTGATCTTCGCGCACGGTTCCCGCTTCGGCGGGCATTCGCTGTTCCTCAAGGACAACAGACTGGTCTACGTGTACAACTTCCTCGGCATCCCACCGGAGCAGTCGTTCACCTCGGAGGAGCTCACCCCCGGCCCGCACACTCTTGGTGTGGAGTTCGTGCGCGAAGGAGCGGGGGAGCACGGCGAGTCCGTCGGCACGACCACGCTGTACGTCGATGATCGTGCCGTGGCGTCCGGTCCGATGCGGGCGCAGGTCGGGAAGTTCACGCTCTGCGGCGACGGTCTCTGCGTCGGGTGGGACAGCGCCGACCCGGTGAGTGCGCAGTACCGCAACCCGTTCCCGTTCACCGGCGGAAAGCTCCTGGGCGTGGCGGTGGACGTGAGCACAGAGCAGTATCTCGATATGGAACTCGAGGCGGCGGCGATGCTGTCGCGTGAGTGATCGAACGGAGGGGGCCGCGGCCTAGCATGAGGTCATGACGGTGATGATCGAGATCCCCGGCGGAACGCTTCTCATGGGCTCGGACGAGTTCTACCCGGAGGAAGGGCCTGTCCACGAGCGGCGCGTGGAGGCGTTCACGCTGGATCAGCATCCCGTGACGAACCGCCAGTACGCCGCGTTCGTCGAGGACACCGGGTACGTCACGATCGCCGAGCGGCCGATGGACCCCTCCGACTATCCCGGCGTGCATCCGGACGACCTCGTCCCCGGCGCCATGGTGTTCACACCGACCACCGGCCCCGTGGACCTGCGCGACTGGCGGCAGTGGTGGCGGTGGGAGCCGGGGGCGTCCTGGCGCCACCCGTTCGGACCGGGGTCGTCGATCCACGACCGCCTCGACCATCCGGTCGTGCAGGTCGCGTATCCCGATGCCGTCGCCTACGCCGCGTGGGCAGGCAAGCGCCTTGCCACGGAGGCGGAGTGGGAATGGGCGGCGCGCGGCGGCCTCGTCGGCGCCCGCTTCGCCTGGGGTCAGGAGACGAAGCCGGACGGCACCCTCATGGCCGACACCTGGCAGGGCGCCTTCCCGTACCGGAACGACGGTGCCGACGGGTGGATCGGCACCGCTCCGGTCGCCTCGTTCCCCGCGAACGGGTACGGCCTGCACGACATGATCGGCAACGTGTGGGAGTGGACGGTGGACTACTGGACGCACCGGCACGTGCCGCCAGGTGCGGTCGGTGTCGACGCCGGTCAACGCGCGAGCCTGCTGTCCTCCGAGCCCGGGTCGCCCATCCCTCGCCGCGTGCTCAAGGGGGGATCGCATCTGTGCGCTCCGGAGTACTGCCTCCGCTACCGCCCCGCGGCGCGATCGGCGCAGGCGGAGGACACCGCCATGACCCACATCGGGTTCCGCTGCGCCCTCTGACCGGTGATCCCCGACTCAGACGGGGTCGGGGAACAGGGACGCCCAGTCGTCGCGGACGCTCACCACGGTGTACCCGCGGTCGGCGGCTGCGTGGAGGGCCTGCTCCGCTCCCGTGTCGTAGGGCGTGTCGTCGCGGTCGGCGTCGTCGTGATGGATCAGCAGCGCGAGTCCGGGCCGAGGGCCGCCGTGCGCGAAGTCGAGCATCGGCATGTCGCCGTTCGAGTTGCCGGCCGCCAGCAGCGGGCGCCGCCCGATCCGACTCCAGATCCGCACCGGTTTCTCCGGTCCGTCGTCGAAGAACGCCAGGGCCGAGGAGTAGCGGACGCTGGCGTCCTTCTCGTCGTAGGCGAGTCCGAGCGCCGAGCCGATCACGCGCTCGGGAGGGATGCCGTAGTTCGCCTGGGTCATCGGCCGCATGAAGTCGCGCTCGCCGCCCGACACGATGTAGCACGTGAAGCCGTGGCCCTCGAGGTACCGCAGCAGCTCGACCATCGGGCGGTACACCGATTCGGCGTAGGGGCGGCCGAGGAGCGGGTGCTGGGCCGTGCGGTAGAACTCCGCCACGGAGCGGGCGTAGTCCTCCACGCTCACGCCATCGGTCAGTCCCAGGAGCGCCTGGATGATGACGCCGAGGTCGGAGTCGTCGCCGGCGTAGTGCTTGTCGATCGCGGTGCCGAGCCAGCCCAGGTCACCGGTGACCGCGGCGCGGTAGGGCTGCCGGTCGGCCAGGGAGGGGTCGCGGGTCGCCTCCTCGCGCCAGCGCTCGACGACGTAGTGCAGCTGGGTGGGCATGGGCTTCTCCGACCAGAGAGTGCCGTCGTTGTCGAACACCGCGATGCGTTCGTCGACGGGGACGGCGTCAGGACCCTCCGTCACGGCGGCGACGAACGCCTCGATGGTGCGCCGTGTGCCGGTGTCCCGCCAGGAAGACAGAGGTGAGGAGTCCATGACCGCGATCCTCCCAGGCGCGGCGTCGGATGCCGAGCGTCCCTCACCCGGAGCGGACGAGTCCCGCTGCGGCCGGGCGTGCGGGAATACCCTCGGAGGGTATAAGGTTGTGCCGAAGGAGTACCCCAGGGGGGTATCCCGAGGAAAGGAAGCATGATGAGCACGAGCGAGTACCAGGTCACCGGAATGACGTGCGGCCACTGCGAGATGGCGATCCGCGACGAGGTGTCGCGCATCCCCGGTGTCGAGGGTATCGATGTCAGCGCGCAGAGCGGGAGACTCGTGGTGCGCAGCTCCGCCCCCGTCGACGACACGGCCGTGCTGGCCGCCGTGGACGAGGCGGGCTACCAGGCGGTCCGGTCCTGATGGACACCCCGTCCGCGACCAGCGTGGAGCTGGAGATCGGCGGCATGACCTGCGCGTCGTGCGCGATGCGGATCGAGAAGAAGCTCAATCGTCTCGACGGCGTCACCGCCACCGTGAACTACGCGACCGAGAAGGCGAGCGTCACGGTGCCGGCGGGCGTCGACACCGCCGTGCTCATCGCCGAGGTCGAGAAGACCGGATACACCGCCGTCGTCCCCGCGCCTCCCGCGCCGGAGGGAGCGCAGCCCGACGGAGAGCAGCCGGATCCGGAGCTGACGGCGCTGCGGCAGCGGCTGATCGCCTCCGTCGTGCTCACCGTCCCGGTCATCGCGATGGCGATGATCCCGGCGCTCCAGTTCACGTACTGGCAGTGGCTGTCGCTCGCGCTCGCGGGTCCCGTGATCGTGTGGGCGGCCTGGCCGTTCCACAAGGCGGCGTGGATCAACCTCCGGCACGGTGCGGCCACGATGGACACGCTCATCTCGATGGGCACGATCGCCGCGCTGCTGTGGTCGCTGTACGCGCTCTTCTTCGGCACCGCCGGGATGCCCGGCATGACGCACCCGTTCGAGTTCACCGTCGCGCCCAGCGACGGTGCCGGGAACATCTACCTCGAGGTCGGAGCCGGGGTGACCACGTTCATCCTCGCCGGACGCTACTTCGAGAAGCGCTCCAAGCGTCAGGCCGGTGCGGCGCTCCGCGCGCTGCTGGAGCTCGGCGCGAAGGAGGTCGCCGTGCTCCGCGACGGCGTCGAGACGCGCATCCCGACGAGCGCGCTGCGGGTCGGGGACGAGTTCGTCGTGCGCCCGGGGGAGAAGATCGCCACCGACGGGGTGGTGGTCGGCGGCACGTCCGCCGTCGATGCCTCGATGCTGACCGGCGAGTCGGTGCCCGTCGAGGTCGGGGAGGGCGACGTCGTCACCGGCGCCACCGTGAATGCCGGGGGACGCCTCGTCGTCCGCGCGACCCGCATCGGCGCCGACACCCAGCTCGCGCAGATGGCGCGGCTCGTGGAGGAGGCGCAGACCGGGAAGGCCGAGGTGCAGCGCCTCGCGGACCGTGTCTCCGGGATCTTCGTGCCGATCGTGATCGTGATCGCCCTCGGCACGCTCGTGGCCTGGCTCGCGGCCGGGTTCCCGGCTGCCGCCGCCTTCACCGCCGCGGTCGCGGTGCTCATCATCGCCTGCCCCTGCGCTCTGGGTCTGGCCACGCCGACCGCTCTCCTCGTCGGCACGGGTCGCGGCGCCCAGATGGGCATCCTCATCAAGGGCCCCGAGGTGCTCGAGTCGACCCGGAAGGTCGATACGGTCGTGCTCGACAAGACGGGCACCGTCACCTCCGGTCGCATGACGCTGACGGCGGTGCACACCGACGACGGCGTGCAGCGCGAGGAGCTGCTGCGGCTCGCCGGGGCCCTCGAGGACGCCTCCGAGCACCCCATCGCGCAGGCCGTGGCGGCCGCGGCCACCCGGGAGCTCGGCACCCTGCCGAGCGTCGAGGAGTTCGCGAGCGTCGAGGGCAGGGGCGTCCAGGGCATCGTGGACGGCCACGCCGTCGTCGTGGGACGCGCCTCGTTGCTCGCCGACTGGTCGCAGCACCTGTCCGCGGGGCTGGCTGCGGTCAAGGCCGAGGCGGAGGCCCAGGGCAAGACCGCGATCGCGGTGGGCTGGGACGGTCGTGCCCGCGGGGTGCTCGTCGTCGCCGACACGGTCAAGGCCACGAGCGCGGAGGCGGTGGCGCAGCTCCGGGCGCTGGGACTGACGCCCGTCCTGCTCACGGGAGACAACCGTGCGGTGGCCGAGCAGATCGCCCGCGAGGTGGGGATCACCGAGGTGATCGCCGAGGTGCTGCCCCAGGACAAGGTCGAGGTGGTGCGCCGGCTCCAGGGCGAAGGAAAGGTCGTCGCGATGGTGGGAGACGGTGTGAACGACGCCGCGGCCCTCGCCCAGGCGGAGCTCGGGCTGGCGATGGGGACCGGGACCGACGCGGCCATCGAGGCGAGCGACATCACGCTCGTCCGCGGCGACCTCCGCAGCGCGGCCGACGCGATCCGCCTGTCCCGCCGCACGCTCGTCACGATCAAGGGCAACCTGTTCTGGGCGTTCGCCTACAACGTCGCAGCCATCCCGCTGGCGGCGCTCGGCCTGCTCAACCCCATGCTCGCCGGTGCGGCGATGGCGTTCTCCAGCGTCTTCGTCGTCGGCAACAGCCTCCGCCTGCGGTCCTTCCGCAGCAGGGCGGTGGACACCCCGTGAACGAGAGACAGAGGAGTACCGACATGTCCGATTCCCCCGCAGGATCCTGCTGCAGCGTCCCGCGCCAGAGCGGCGTGTCCGCCGAAGGGCGCACCGACCTGCTCGCCGTGCCGGCCGAGGGCATGGCCGAATGCCCGGTGATGGCCGGAACGCCCGTCGTGATCGCGACCGCCGAGGCCGCGGGGTTGTACCGCGACCACGAGGGCACCCGCTACTACTTCTGCTGCGCGGGCTGCGGGCCGGCATTCGACGCCGATCCCGCGAAGTACACCAGGGCGGCCTGAGCCCCCACCCGTGCGGGGCCGCGACAGATCCGGCCCCGCACGGCATCATCGACGTTGGAGGGAAGACATGAGCACCTCGCATCACGACCATTCCGCGCACGGTCACCCCGCGGGAGCGGGGACCGGGACGCCCGCGGACCACACCGGGCACGCGGAGCACGCCGCGCCCGGAGACCACACGGACCACGCGGGACACAGTGCGCCCGCCGGGCACGGCGGACACGCGGGACACGGCGGTCACGGCGACCACGTCGCCCAGTTCCGGCGGCTGTTCTGGATCATGCTCGTCCTCGCCGTGCCGACCGTGCTGCTCTCGGGCATGTTCGCGATGATCGTGGGCTACCCGCTTCCCGACATCCCGGGTCTGGTCTGGGTGTCGCCGGTCCTCGGGACGGTCATGTACGTATGGGGAGGGAAGCCGTTCCTCACCGGCGCCGTCAGCGAGATCCGTGCCCGGCGGCCCGGCATGATGCTGCTCATCGGGCTCGCGATCACGGTGGCGTTCGTCGCGTCCTGGGGAGCGAGCCTCGGCCTGCTGCATCATGAGCTCGACTTCTGGTGGGAGCTCGCTCTCCTCATCGTGATCATGCTGCTCGGGCACTGGATCGAGATGCGCTCGCTGGCGCAGACCACCTCCGCCCTCGACTCGCTGGCCGCGCTGCTGCCGGACGAGGCGGAGCGTGTGGAGGGCGATCAGGTCGTGCGGGTCTCCCCGTCGGACCTCCGCGTGGGCGATGTCGTGGTGGTGCGCCCCGGCGGGAGCATCCCCGCCGACGGGCGGATCGTCGACGGCCGCGCCTCGATGGACGAATCCATGGTGACGGGGGAGTCCCGCACCGTCACCCGGGCGACCGGCGACCCTGTGACCGCGGGGACCGTCGCCACCGACTCGGGGCTGCGCGTGGAGATCACGGCGACCGGAGACGACACGACGCTCGCGGGGATCCAGCGGCTCGTGACGGAGGCGCAGAACTCCACGTCCCGCGCACAGCGTCTCGCCGACACGGCAGCCGGCTGGCTGTTCTGGTTCGCGCTCGGTGCTGCCGCGATCACCGCGGTGGTGTGGAGCGCAGTCGGCCTGCCGGACGACGCCGTCATCCGCACGATCACCGTCCTCGTGATCGCCTGCCCGCACGCGTTGGGCCTGGCCATCCCGCTCGTCGTCTCGATCGCGACCGAGCGCGCGGCCCGTGGCGGGGTGCTCGTGAAGGATCGGCTGGCCCTGGAGAGCATGCGCACCGTCGACACCGTGCTGTTCGACAAGACCGGCACGCTGACCAAGGGTGAGCCCGTCGTCTCCGCGGTGTCGGTGGCCGGTGCGGAGACCGCGGAGGAGGTGCTGGCGCTCGCCGCGGCCGCCGAGGCCGACAGCGAGCATCCGCTGGCGAAGGCCATCGTCCGCGCCGCGCGCGACAAGGAACTCCGCGTGCCGGCGAGCCGCGACTTCTCGTCCTCGCCGGCGGTGGGGGTGACCGCGACGGTGGACGGTGCGGTGATCCGCGTCGGCGGCCCGCACCTGCTCACGGAGGAGGATGCCCACGAGCTCCCCGCTGCGGAGGGCTGGCGTGCGGACGGCGCGATCATCCTGCATGTGCTGCGGGATGGACACGTCATCGGGGCGCTCAAGCTCGCGGACGAGGTGCGCCCGGAGTCGCGGGACGCGGTCGACGCCCTGCACGCGCTCGGTGTCCAGGTCGTGATGATCACCGGCGACGCGGAGGCCGTCGCGCACACCGTCGCGGCCGACCTCGGCATCGACCGCGTGTTCGCGGGCGTCCGGCCGGAGGACAAGGCCGCGAAGGTGCAGGAGCTGCAGCACGAGGGCCGCAGGGTCGCGATGGTGGGCGACGGCGTGAACGACGCGCCCGCGCTCGCTCAGGCCGACGTCGGCCTGGCGATCGGCGCCGGCACCGACGTGGCGATCGCCTCCGCCGGGGTCATCCTCGCCGGAGACGACCCGCGTGCGGTGCTGTCGGTGATCGAGCTCTCCCGCGCCTCGTACCGGAAGATGAGGCAGAACCTCTGGTGGGCGGCCGGGTACAACCTGCTCTCCGTCCCGCTCGCGGCGGGTGTGCTCGCTCCGATCGGCTTCGTGCTGCCGATGTCGGTCGGCGCGGTGCTCATGTCGCTGTCGACGATCGTGGTGGCGCTCAATGCGCAGTTGCTGCGGCGGCTCGATCTCCGTCCGGAGGTCGTCACCGCGGGCATCCTGCAGCGCTGAGCGCCACCACGCCGCCGTCTCGGTCCCGGCTCAGCGCCGACGGCCGAGGCGGCGGAGAGCGCGGACGCCCAGGACCGCCGTCAGCACCCAGGGCCCCACGACGATGATCGGGTCGAGCCAGGTGTGCCGGAGATCGATGCGGCCGCGTCCGAACCGCGACGCGAGCGGACGATGCTGCGGTTCCGCGAGGACGCCGGTCTGCGTGATGGGGTCGTCCGGCCGCCGGATGATAAGGGAGCGGGCGTGCGCGGTCACGGCATCGACGCGGTCGCCCAGCACGAGCAGCAGCCAGCGGCTGTTCTTCGTCTCGCTGAACCGGTCGTAGGCGACGCGCCTGATGGCACCCGACACGCCGTGCAGCGGTTGCGCGGTGCCCCAGACGGGAGGCAGCATGCCGTGCTCGATCGAGCGCTCGCGGCCGCGGTCGGGGCCCTGACGCTCGGGGAGGTCCCAGTGCGCGCCGGTGTCGCCGACATCCTCCAGCTGCTGCCAGGTGCGGCGGTGCTCGGGGGCGAGGTCGGCGCCCCAGCCCGGGATCCGTGCACGCAGCTCATCGGGGGTCGGTGCGGGGATGGGTCGAGATCCTTCGTACGGCATGGTCATTCCTCTCCGACGACGATGAGCGGCTTGATGCAGTCGTCGAGCTTGGACGAGAACACGTGGTAGGCCTCCGCGATGTGCTCCAGCGGGAAGCGATGCGTCAGCAGCTCGGAGGGACGGATGTGCCCTGCCTGGATGTGTTCGAGCAGCCGCGGCCACTGCCTCTTCACGGGAGCCTGGTTGCCGCGCACCGTGAGCCCCTTGTTCATGATGTCGCCGAGGCGCACCGAGGTCACCAGAGGACCGTACGCGCCGAGGATGGACACGGTGCCGCCCTTGCGCGCGCTGTCGATGGCCCAGTTCACCGCGACGGGGGAGCCGCCCTGCAGCTTGAGCTTCGCGGCGGTCACGTGCTGGACGACGCTGCCGTCCGCCTCCGCGCCGACCGCGTCGATCACCACGTCCGCGCCGAGGTAGCCGGTCGCCTTCTTCAGGGCGAGCACGATGTCACCGGCTTCGTGGAGGTGCATCGTCTCGGCGAAAGCGAAGTCCCGTGCCTTCTCGAGCCGGTAGTCGAGGTGGTCGACGACGATGACCCGTCCGGCGCCGAGGAACCAGGCCGAGCGGGCGGCGGCCAGGCCGACGGGCCCGGCGCCGAACACGACCACCGTGTCCCCTTCGGCGATGTCCGCCTGCTGCGCGCCGAAGTAGCCGGTGGAGAACGCGTCCGTGAGCAGCAGCGCGTCTTCGGAGGTGAGCCACTCCGGGATCACCGACGGGCCGACATCGGCGAACGGCACGCGCACGCGCTCCGCCTGCCCGCCGTCGTACCCGCCCGTCGTGTGCGAGTAGCCGTAGATCCCCCCGACCGCTGTCGCGTTGGGGTTCACGTTGTGGCAGTTCGAGAAGAGGCCTCGGCGGCAGAAGTAGCACGAGCCGCAGTAGATGTTGAACGGCACCATCACCCGGTCGCCCGGGCGCAGGCTCTCCACCGAGGGGCCGACCTCCTCCACCACCCCGACGATCTCGTGACCGAAGGTGTGCCCGATGCGGGTGTCGGGCATCATGCCGTGGAAGAGGTGGAGATCCGACCCGCACACGGCCGCTCTCGTGACCCGGACGATCGCGTCGTTGGGATGGTGGATCGTCGGGTCGGGTTTCTCCTCGACGCGGATCTTGTACGGTCCGCGGTAGGTCATCGCCTTCATCGGATGCTCCTTCGCTACGTGGAGTGACCGACGCTAGGCGCCGCCTCGAGGATGACTCAGGGCATTGACGGATGAGACGGGGAGGCGTACGAACGATGCGAACTCGAGGACCGCGCGCTCCTGCACATCCAGCTCGTCATCACCGCGAAGCTGCGTCGAGGGGAGCCGTTCGCGTTCAGCTGGCGGGAGGATGCCAGCGTCGGCGGCGGGAAGAACACCGTCTGGATCCACGCCTACAGCAGCATCGTCTTCCAGTACTTCGGCAGCAGGAGACCCGAGGTGAATCGCGCGTGGGTCGACGCGCTCGCCTACACGGCCAACAGCCCCACCGGGCTCTACCTGGTACCGGAACCGCCGGGCAGCGCGACGGCCGGAAACCTCGAGATCGCCTGAGGCCGGCCGTCGCGCCGGGGCATCAGCCGGCCGAGGCGGCCCCGCGCGCGCGCCGGCTTCGTGCTGCGAGCACGAGTCCGCCGAGGACCGCGGCGAGGAGGGAGCCGACGAGCACGCCGATCTTCACGTGATCGTCCGCGACGCTGCTGCTGCCGTACGCGAGCTCGCCCACCAGCAGCGAGACCGTGAACCCGATGCCCGCGAGCAGGGACATGCCCGCGAGGTCCGGCCAGCGCAGCGACTCATCGAGGCGCAGAGCCGGTACGCGACTCAACAGGAAGGTCGTGAGCAGGATGCCGACGGGCTTACCGAGCACGAGCCCCACGATGATACCGATCGTGATGGGGTCGGTCAGCGCCGAGACGAGGCCGTCCACGCCGCCGATCTCGACGCCGGCCGCGAAGAAGGCGAACACCGGCACGGCGACGAGGGTCGCCACGATGCCCCAGCGATCCGCGAAGTGCGCGGCGAGACCGTCGTAGACCGGAGCGCCGTCGGCGTCCGTCCCGGTCCGCACCCGCGCGCGCTCCGTCGGACGCACCGGCACCATGAAGCCGAGCAGCACCCCCGCGACCGTCGCGTGCACCCCGGACGCATGCACGAACGCCCAGACGGCCAGGGCGAGGGGAAGCAGGATCCACCAGGATCGGATGCCGTTCTGCACAGCGAGTGCGAAGCCCGCGAGGGGGAGGAGCGCCAGGATCAGCCAGGGGAAGCTGATGGTCTCGGTGTAGAAGGTGGCGATGATCGTGATGGCGATGAGGTCGTCGATGATCGCGAGGGTCAGCAGGAACACCCGCAGGGCGGGCGGCAGGAAGCGGCCGACGACGGCGAGCACCGCGATCGCGAACGCGATGTCCGTGGCCGTGGGGATCGCCCAGCCGCGGAGGACCTCGGCGCCCGACGAGGCGTTGATCGCGACGAAGAAGAGGGCGGGGACGATGACGCCGCCCACCGCGGCGGCGATCGGAAGCGCGGCACGGCGCGGGTCGCGGAGGCGTCCGGCGACGAACTCCTCCTTCAGCTCCAGTCCGACGACGAAGAAGAACACCGCGAGCAACCCGTCGGCGGCCCAGGCGCCGACACTGAGTTCGAGGTGCCACTCCGGGATCCCGAAGCGGAAGTCCCTGATGGCCTCGTACCAGGGGGCGGCGGGGGAATTGGCGAGGATCAGGGCGGCGAGCGTGGCGGTCAGGAGCAGACCGCCGCCCAGCACGTCGCTGCGGGCGGTGGAGCGGATGCCGCGCCAGAGCTCATGTGGCGCGAGACGGAAACGGGCAGGGGACGACGAAGAAGACACAGGGATACCTCACGGCAGATGGATGGGTGACGCGATGTCGCCGCACCCGTCCGGGCGCGGCCTATCTCTGTGGCGGCGGGCAGCCGGCGATCTCGCCGTGCGAGAGGGTGCCCCAGACGCTCGTCCAACCGTTGGTGCCGGGGTGCAGGACCACGCGCATCCACTCCGTCATCGGCGTCGCGGACGACAGACGGCGCGGAGCGCGCGTCGAACCGGCGATGAGGAGGGAGGGCACGGATCCAGGCTACCCGGCTCGGCTGCGGGACGTGGACGGACTCCCGGCGGCACGAGAAGAGGGACCGTCCGTGTGGACGATCCCTCTTGCTGTACGTGCCCCCGACAGGAGTCGAACCTGCGACCTACGGTACCGGAAACCGGCGCTCTATCCACTGAGCTACGGAGGCGTACCGATCGACAATATCACTCGTCGGGGGTGGTCTCCGACCCACCGGCCTCCGTGACCGGTGCGGCGCGCAGTTCGTCGAGCGCCGCCGCGAGCTTCTCGGCGAGATAGCGGTGGCCGTCGGTGGACGGATGCTTGCGTCCGACCTCCACGTCGATGACGGAGAGATAGTTGTCCTCGGTGATCCAGTCGAGCGCGACGGGGGAGATGTACCACCAGCCGCGGGCCGAGGCGAGAGCCGCGAGATCCCGGTCGATCCGTGCCGTCTGCGCGCCGACCGGAAGCTCGTGCGGCGCGGGGCCGAGCACGACGATCGCCGCCTCCGGGTACAGCGCCGTTAGCGCGTCCCACGCGGCGGTCACCGCCTCGCGGTAGCCGGCAGCGCCCTGTGCCCGGTCGTTGATGGAGCCCTGGATGATGACGAGGTCCGGGTCGAGAGTCGGGTCCAGCGCCGCGATGCGCTCGCCGAAGGTGGGGCCGTCGATGCCGGGCTTGAGGTAGCCGCTGCCGCGCACGCCGTCCACGATGGTCGTGCCGTGCAGCAGGTCGGCGAGCACGTACGCGTAGCCGAGGGTGGGGTCGGACGCGGCAGAGCCGTAGGTCCACGAATCGCCGAAGACGAGGACGGTCGGCTCGTCGGGGAGCGCGAGCGGTGCAGGAGCGATCACCGCGGCGGACTCGTCTCCGGCCGCAGTGCCGACCGGGAGGGACGACGGCGCCGGAACCCACGGTCGCCAGACCCCGATCACGCCCGCGGCGACGGCGACGAGGAGGGCGGCGGCGACGCCCGCGATGCGCAGTCGACGAGGGGCGGCGGGGGCGTTCATGGTGTGAGAGTAGATCACGGAGGACGGATCGCAAACTCGGCGGGACACGGGGCGACGGAACGGGCCTGCGCACCCCCGTAAACTGGGGGGTCTATGAATCCTGAAACGCTCGCCCACGCCCTCCTCGCCGTCCTCGCCCCCATCGCCGAGGAACGACGTCCGGGCGAGCCGTTCGACCTCTCCGCCGCCGACATCGTGCTGGAGCGCCCGCGCAACCGCGATCACGGCGACTGGGCCTCGAACATCGCCATGCGCCTGGCCAAGTCCTTCGGCACGAACCCGCGGGAACTCGCCCAGCAGATCGCCGACGGACTGGCCGATGTGGACGGCATCGCGAGTGTGGAGGTCGCGGGCCCCGGCTTCCTCAACATCCGCCTCGACGCGGCGGCCGCCGGCGCGCTCGCGAAGGTCATCGTCGACGCCGGCCCCGCCTACGGGACGAACTCCTCGCAGGAGGGCGTGAGCGTCAACGTCGAGTTCGTCTCGGCCAACCCCACCGGGCCGCTGCACATCGCGCACACGCGCTGGGCGGCCCTCGGCGACGCGATCGTCCGCCTGCTCCTCGCGAGCGGCGCCCGTGCGGTGCGCGAGTACTACATCAACGACGCGGGCGTGCAGATGGACCGCTTCGCCGCGTCCGTGCTGGCTGCGGCGAAGGGGGAGCCCACGCCGGAGGGCGGCTACCCGGGCGAGTACATCGCGACGCTGGCCGGCCGCGTCCTCGAGGCCCGCCCCGACTTGCTCGACATCCCGGAGGAGGAGCAGCTCGCCGTCGCCCGCGAGCTCGGCTACGAGTACCAGCTCGCCGAGATCAAGCATTCCCTCGAGCGCTTCAACGTGCCGTTCGACGTGTGGTTCTCCGAGCGCACCCTCCACGCGAAGGACGCCTCGGGTTCCAGCCTGATCGACCACGCCGTCGACCGTCTGCGCGAGCAGGGCCACGTGTTCGACGAGGACGGCGCCGTCTGGGTGCGCACCACCGACTTCGGCGACGACAAGGACCGCGTCATCCGCCGCTCGAACGGCGAGTACACGTACTTCGCCGCCGATGCCGCCTACTACCTGAACAAGGGCGACCGCGGCTTCCGCGACAAGATCTACCTGCTCGGCGCCGACCACCATGGCTACGTGCACCGTCTCAAGGCGGTCGCGGGAGCGGCGGGCGACGACCCCGCGAAGAACATCCAGGTGCTCATCGGCCAGATGGTCTCGATCAACGGTGCCCGCCTCAGCAAGCGCGCCGGCAACATCATCGAGATGGACGACCTGCTCGACTGGCTCGGCACGGACGCGCTGCGGTACTCGCTGGAGCGCTCGCCCGCCGACTCGCCGCTCGACCTCGACCCGGAGCTGCTGCAGAAGCGCACGAACGACAACCCGGTGTTCTACGTGCAGTACGCACACGCCCGCACCCACAACGTCGCGCGCAACGCCGCCGACTCCGGCATCGACCGCTCGGTCTTCGCCCCGGAGACGCTCACGCACGAGACCGAGGCGGCGCTGCTGGGCGCGCTGCAGGAGTTCCCGCGCATCGTCGCGTTCGCCGCCGAGGTGCGTGAGCCGCACCGCGTCGCGCGCTACCTGGAGGAGCTCGCCGGGCTGTACCACCGCTGGTACGACAACTGCCGGGTGATCCCCCTGAGCGACGCCCCGGTCGAGGACGTGCACCGCACGCGCCTGTGGCTGAACGACGCCGCCGGCCAGGTCTTCCGCAACGGGCTCGACCTGCTCGGCGTCTCCGCGCCCGAGCGCATGTAGGGAGCGCCATGAGCGACGACAACCCGACCCTCCCGTACCCGAAGCCCTCGGACGAGCACCCGACGCTCGTGGTCCCCGACCCGGCGGACGGTCGGCGGAAGAGCGCAGCGCCGCGGCGGCGCCGGTGGCCCTGGGTCGTCCTCATCGTCGTGGTCGTGCTCGCCGCCCTCGTGGTCGCGGCGGAGCTCGTCGCCCGTGCCGTGCTCCCCGGCGTCGTGCGGTCGATGGTGATCGAGCAGCTCGACCTGCCCGCCGACCAGCAGCTCGATGTCGAGACCGAGGGGATCCTGTTGCCGCAGCTGCTCGCCGGCCGCCTCGACACCCTGCGCCTGTCGACCGACGCCGTGACGCTGCAGGGCATCACGGGGGCGGCCGACGTCACCGCGACGGGCGTCCCGCTGCGCGGCGGCGACCTCGATGGCGCCGACGGCACCATCCGCATCGACCAGGAGCAGTTCACCGCTCTGCTCTCGGACACCGACCTGCCCGTCGACACGGTCGAGTTCGCCGCGCCGAACGCGACGCTCGGCGGCTCCTTCGCGGTGCTCGGGACGGCGGTCCCGGTGTCCGTCACGTTCACCCCCGGCGCCGTCGAGGGCGACCTCGAACTCACGCCGGTGGCGGCCAGCGTCGGCGGCGTGGAGGTCGACCTCGACCGCGTCGGGTCGTCGCTCGGCTCCCTCGGCGAGGGGATCACCCAGCCACGACGGGTGTGCATCGCCGACCAGCTCCCGGCCGGTCTCACGCTGACGGGGGTCGCGATCGTCGGCGACGACGCCGTGATCGACGTCGATGCGGACGGCGCGATCGTCACCGACGAGGCGCTCCAGGCGAAGGGCACCTGCGACCGCTGAGCGCACCCCGGTTCACCCGGGCAGGCGCTCCTGCAGGCGCGCGGCGAGTTCCGCCGGCCGTTGCAGGGGGATGCCGTGACCGCACCCCTCGACGACCTCGAGCGTGCTGCGCGGGTGCATGCGGTTCAGCAGCGCGGCGGAGCGGCGCATGAGCGGCTTCTCCTCCGCGCCGACGAGCACCAGCGCCGAACCGGGATGCGCACGCCACGCGGGCGGCGGTGTGAAACGCAGGTTCTCCTCGACCGCGCGCAGCAGCGTCGTGCGTGAGAGGGCGGCGGAGGTCTCCAGGTAGCGGGGAAGCAGTTCTTCCGGGATGAACAGCTCTCGTGCCTGCAGACGGGCGAAGCGCTCGTTCCTGGCGAGTCCGGCGGTGAGGCGGAGCAGCGCCAGAGTGGGCCCGACGGCCCGGATCGGCTCCGCCTGAGCGCTGATGACGACGGCGTCGGTGACGAGGTCCGGGCGTCGTGCCGCCAGCAGGACGGCGAGCTGCGCGCCGAGGGAGAAGCCGACGACGGTGGCCGGTCCGGTCTCCCGCTCCAGCAGGGGGATGAGCCCCGCCACCGTCTCCCCGTGCGATGCGTAGTCGACGCTCGCGCTGCGGCCGTGACCGGGGAGGTCCGGGACGACGACCCGGCGCGCGGGATCGAGGTGTCCGCGCAGCGGCTCCCACATCCACCCGGCGACCCCGCCGCCGTGCAGGAGCAGAAGCGGTGGTGTCCCCGGGGGACCCGATGTCTCGTGATGCATGTCACTCCGTCTCGAAGCTCGCGGCCATCCGGCCGACGGTGTCGATCGCGCTCTCCAAGGTCGCGCGATCCAGGGGACCCAGCGTGCGTGCGGCCGAGAGCAGTCCGAGGGTGGCGCTGGAGAGAGCGAGGGCCAGGGCTTCGGGCTCCACATCCGGCACGATCCGGCCCTGGCGCTGGAGGTCACGGATCCCGGCGACGACCCGTTCGTGACGCGTCCGGTACCGGGAGGTCGGCTGCGCGGCGACGTGGGCGCCGAGCACTCCCGCGTCGTCGAGGAACGCGGCCGTCATGAGCTCGTCGCCGAGCAGCGCCGCCGCCGTGGCGCGGTAGAGGGCGCTGAGCGACGGCTGCGGTCCCGCGGTGCGGGCGACGGCGTCGGCGATCCGCGCGGTGCCGCGCTGGAGCAGGGCATCGAGGATGTCGCGTTTCGCCGCGAACTCCAGGTAGACGGCGCCCTTGCCGATACCGGCCGCGCGCGCGATCGCGGCGACGTTCATCGCGTCGAAGCCCTCGGCCAGGACCATGCGCTCCGCCGCGTCGAGGATGCGTCCCCGACGGTCGGGCACGAGCGGCCTAGGCATCGGAGCCTCGGGCGAACCAGTCGCGCAGGGCGGGGATCACGAGGTCGGGACGGTCCCGTTGCACCCAGTGCCCGGCGCCGGGCGCCACGAGGAGCTGCCCGTCGGGCAGGATCTCCGCGGCCTCCTCGACCCGCCGGAGAGGGACACCGGAGTCGCGGTCGCCGTGCACGAGGAGGACCGGGACGCGGATCTCGGCGAGTCGATCACGGTAGTCGGTGCGGAGTCGCAACGGCCGCACCTGATCCCGCTGCCAGTCGCCGAACGTCGTGAGACCGGAGCCTGTCGCGGCCTCGGCGAGCACCGCGTCGACGAGACCAGGGGTGCGGGCGTCGGGGGAGCGCACGAGATCCTGGAGGCCTCGCGTCATCGCCTTCCGGTCGCGTGCGTAGACGCGTGTCATCGCACCGAGCAGGCCCGAACGCAGGAGCAGGAACGTCGACAGGTGCGAGAGGGGCCCGAAGGTGCCGTCCGTCAGGCGCGGCATCAGGCCGTAACTGCCGAGGAGGGCGGCGGCGTGTGCTCCGTCCGGGCGGTCGAGCAGATGGCCCAGCGCCATCCCCGCGCCCATCGAAAGACCCCCGATGGCATACGCGTGCAGCTCGAGGGCGTCGACGAGGTCGCCGACGTACTGCACCAGGCGCTCCTGGGTCAGCGACGCATCGAGGCGTGGGCTGCGTCCGAAGCCGGGGTGGTCCGGCGCGAGGACGCGGTGTCCGGCCGCCGCCAGCGCCGGCCCGACCTCGCCCCAGGAGAGCTCCGCACTGTCGGCCCCGCCGCCGTGCAGCAGCAGCACGGGTGTCTGCGTCTCGCCGGAGGGGCGCCATTCCAGGACCGACACCGCGGCGCCGGGAACGGTCACGGTGTGCCGTCGTGGTGCGGACATGCGTCCCCTCTCGTTGTGACCATCCTATCGATTCCGGTCACAACGAGGACCTCACTCCGGGGCGGCGGTGCCGTTCTCCTCGGCCGCCGCGCGCTGGGCGTCGCGCAGCTCGGCCGTCGCGATCTTCACGTCGACCTCGGCGCGCTGCAGCCGTCGCTGCACGAACGTCCGCGCACCGAACCGTTCGTGCAGGCGGTCGCCGCGCTCCTCTTCGGCGGTCACGATGTAGGCGCACGCGACGAGGATGACCTGCGTGGACAGCTGGAGCCAGATCAGGAGCGCGAGGAGCGAGGCGAACGACGCGAGGAGGGGGTTGCTCGTCGCTCCGCCCACGAACAGTCCGGAGAGCTGCTGCAGCACGATGAGGCCGAAGGCGCCGAGGAAGGCGCCGCTCCACAGGGAGCGCGCGGCGGGCCGGACGCCGGACAGCAGGAGGAAGGCGCCGACGATCAGGGCCGCATCGAGGATGAAGACCACGAGCAGCGACAGGAGACGGACCGTCCAGGCGAGCAGCGGCGAATCCGACGGCACCCCGAGCAGATCGCCGATCCAGGTCACCCCGAGCTGTCCGATGAAGGTGATCCCGGCGGCGAGCACGAACGCGAGCCCGATGCCGACGGCGAGCAGGAGGTTGCGGACGATGACCCAGATCCACAGGATGTCCGCCTGGATCGTGCCGGCGATGGTCCGGATGGCCGTGCGGAGCGAGCCGATGGCGCCGAGAGCGGCACCGACCAGCGCGACGAGGGAGATGATGCCGGCGATCGAGAACGAGGCCGGAGTCCGGAGGTCGTTCGTGTTGATGACACCGCCCTCGCCGATGAGCCCGGGGACCGCGGACTGCACGGCGTCGATGATCGCGCGCCAGGCCTCCGGGTTGCCGGACAGCCAGAGGGCCGCGAGGGAGAAGCCGAGGAGCACGCCCGCGAAGACGCTGAACAGGGCCCGGTAGGTCACGCTGTCGGCGAGCATCGGGCCACGGCGCTCGGAGTACAGCAGGACGGCCCTGACCGGGCGCCGGGCGAGGGCCCAGGCGATCACCGGACCCGTGATGCGGGCGACCAGCCCAGGGCGGGCCGGGGCTGCGGAGTGGTTCTCGGAGTCTCGGTTGTCGGTGTCTGCCACGTGCCCACCCTACGAGCCGGGCGGTACCGCTCCCCAGGGGGTTGACGCGGCGTGTCACCGTGACCAGGCAGCGACAGAGGGTGCCCTAGAATCGGGGCAACTCGATGTGCGCCTCCGCCCGAGATCCGTCCCACGATTGGTGTTCCGTGCTCGACTCTGCCGCCACGCTCGCTCCGGACTGGCTCGTCGTCCCCGAAGATCCGAACGATCTCGCGCCGGGTGTCTGGCCGTCTTCGGCCACGCGCGACGACGACGGCAGCCTCGTGCTCGCCGGAGTGCCGGCGCCCGAGCTCGCCCGCACCTACGGCACGCCGCTCCTCGTGCTCGATGAGGACGAGGTGCGGCGCCGCGCCCGGGCCTTCCGCGACGCGTTCGACCGCGCCGCCTCGGCGCACGGCACGACCGCGCAGGTGTACTACGCCGGCAAGGCCTTCCTGTGCACGACGGTCGCCCGCTGGGTCGTCGACGAGGGGCTGCGCATCGACGTGTGCACCGGCGGCGAGCTCGAGGTCGCCCTCGCCGCGGGGGTCGCACCGGCCTCGCTGGGCTTCCACGGCAACAACAAGTCGGTCGCCGAGCTGGAGCGCGCTGTCGCTCTCGGCATCGGCACGATCGTCGTCGACAGTGCGATCGAGATCGAGCGCCTCGCCGCCATCACGGCCCGGACGGACACCGTGCAGCGCGTCATGGTCCGGGTCATCAGCGGCGTCCACGCCGAGACCCACGACTTCCTCGCCACGGCCCACGAGGACCAGAAGTTCGGCTTCCCGCTCGCCGAGGCCGAGGTCGCCGTGGCCCGCATCCGTGAGATCCCGGGGCTGGAGTTCGCCGGCCTGCACTGCCACATCGGCTCCCAGATCTTCGGCGTGGCCGGCTTCCGCGAATCCGCGTCGCGCGTGCTCGAACTGCACGCCGCCCTCCTCGAGGACGGCCCGGTGCCGCAGCTGAACCTCGGCGGCGGCTTCGGCATCGCCTACACCCGCGTCGACGACCCCACGCCGATCGACGAGCTGGCCGACGGCATCGTGGCGGCGGTCGCCGAGGGCTGCGCGGCGCGGGGCATCGCGGTGCCCGCGCTCTCGTTCGAGCCCGGGCGCGCGATCGTCGGCACGGCGGGCGTGACCCTCTACGAGGTCGGCACGACGAAGGACGTCACGGTCGCCTCCGGGGCCACGCGGCGGTATGTCAGCGTCGACGGCGGGATGAGCGACAACGCCCGTACGGCTCTCTACGGCGCCAGCTACTCCGCCCGCCTCGCCTCGCGGACGGGGACGGACGAGCCCCAGCTGAGCCGAGTGGTCGGCAAGCACTGCGAGTCCGGCGACATCGTCGTCGACCACGAGTACCTCCCCGGAGACGTGACACCGGGCGATCTGCTGGCCGTCCCGGCGACCGGCGCCTACTGCGCCTCGCTCGCGAGCAACTACAACCACGTCCCGCGGCCGCCGATCGTGGCGGTGCGGGAGGGGCGCTCGCGGGTGATCGTCCGCGGCGAGACCGTCCACGACCTGCTGGCCCGCGACGCGGGCATCGACGGGGCGCACGCCCCCGAGGGAGCACGATGACCCACCCCGAAGGAGCACCCATTGACTGACTACAGACGACTTCGCGTGGCGCTGCTGGGCGCCGGGGCCGTCGGCTCCCAGGTGGCGGCCCTCCTGCTCCGCCACGGCGACGAGCTGGCCGACCGCGCGGGTGCCGCGCTGGACCTGGCCGGAATCGCGGTCCGTGACCTCGACGCGCCCCGCGACGTCGAGCTCCCGAAGGAGCTCTTCACGACCGACGCCGAGTCGCTCATCCTCGGCGCCGACATCGTGATCGAGCTCATCGGCGGCATCGAGCCCGCCCGCACCAGCATCCTCCAGGCGATCGGCTCGGGAGCCGACGTGGTCACGGCCAACAAGGCGCTGCTGGCCACCCACGGACCGGAGCTGTTCGAGGCGGCGGATCGCGTCGGCGCCTCGGTGTACTACGAGGCGGCGGCCGCGGGTGCCATCCCGATCATCCGTCCGCTGCGCGACTCGCTCGCGGGCGACCGCGTCGTGCGGATCATGGGCATCGTCAACGGCACCACGAACTACATCCTCGACCGGATGGACACCGAGGGCGCCGACTTCGCCGACGTGCTGGCGGACGCGCAGCGCCTCGGATACGCGGAGGCCGACCCCACCGCGGACGTCGAAGGCTACGACGCCGCGCAGAAGGCCGCGATCCTCGCCAGCCTCGCCTTCCACACCGCGGTGCCGCTGGAGGCGGTGCACCGCGAGGGGATCACCACCATCACGGCGTCGATGATCGAGGAGGCCCGCGCGGCGGGCTTCGTGATCAAGCTGCTCGCCGTCTGCGAGCGCATCGAGGCCGACGGTGCCGAGTCCATCTCGGTGCGGGTCTACCCGGCCCTCGTGCCGGTCGCCCACCCTCTCGCCTCCGTGCACGGTGCCAACAACGCCGTCTTCGTCGAGGCCGAGGCGGCGGGCTCCCTCATGTTCTACGGCGCCGGCGCGGGCGGCATCCAGACGGCCTCGGCCGTGCTCGGCGACGTGGTCTCCGCCGCTCGTCGGCACATCGCCGGCGGCGTCGGCGTGGGCGAGTCCACCCGGGCGAACCTCCCCGTCGTGCCCATCGGCCACGTGACCACGCGCTACCAGATCACCCTCGAGGTCTCCGACGCCCCCGGCGTGCTGGCGACCGTCGCCGGGATCCTCAGCGACGGCGGGGTGTCCGTGGCGACCGTCGTCCAGACCGTCGAGGGGGAGGACGAGCCGACCGCACGCCTCATCATCGGCACGCATCGCGCGACGGAGCAGGCCCTCAGCGACACGGTGGACGTGCTCGCGGGCAGCGACGTCGTCGCCCGCGTGGTGTCCGTCCTCCGGGTGGAAGGCGAGTGACCACCGTGACGGCCACGGCTCCCGCGCCCGAGGAGCACGGCGCGCGCGTGGGGCGCACGGTCGAGGTGACGGTGCCGGCGACGAGCGCCAACCTCGGCCCCGGCTTCGACACGCTCGGCCTGGCGCTCAGCATCTACGACCGGCTCGAGGTGACGGCGCTCCCCGAGGGGCAGCTCGAGATCGAGGTCTCCGGTTCCGGTGCCGAGGACATCCCGCGGGATGCCTCCAACCTCATCGTCCGGACGATCGCCCACGTGTTCGCCGACGCAGGCCGGCCGATGCCCGGTCTGCGCATCGTGGCCGAGAACGCCGTCCCGCACGGCCGAGGCCTCGGGTCCTCCGGCGCGGCCGTCGCTGCCGGCGTGCTCGCGGCGAAGGGGCTGCTGGCGGGAGACGTCGACATCTCCGACACCGATCTGCTGCGCCTGGCGACCGAGCTGGAGGGCCACCCGGACAACGTGGCCCCTGCGCTGTTCGGCGGGCTCACGATCGCGTGGATGGGGGAGCGCGGCCCGCAGCACAAGAAGCTCCTCGTGCACCGCGGCGTCTCCCCGCTCGTCCTCGTCCCGGCGTACACGATGTCCACCTCGCAGGCCCGGTCGCTGCAGCCGCCGCACGTCTCCACGGCCGACGCGGTGTTCAACGTGTCCCGGTCCGCACTGCTCATCGCCGCGCTGATGCAGAGCCCGGAGCTGCTGCTCGACGCGACCGCCGACCGCCTGCACCAGGACTACCGCGCTGGTGCCATGCCGGAGACGCAGCGCCTCGTGCAGGCTCTGCGTGCCGCCGGATTCGCGGCGGTCGTCTCCGGCGCCGGACCCAGCGTGCTCGTGCTCGCCGACGGTCCCGGCAGCCGTCTGGACGCCGTCGAGGTGGCCAATCAGGTGACCGACACCCCGTGGGAGGCGCTCCTGCTCGCCGTCGACGTCCGTGGTGGTACAGTGGGGGATCGAGCGGAGGGCTCCACGTAGCATTCGTGAATCTGGCCCCATTGCATCTCTTGCAAGACCCGCACGCGAACCCCTGAGGCCCAAGTGCCGAGGCTGGCTGACGCCGAGCGTCAGCCCGTGCGATCGTGCGCAGCACCCGTTGTGCGCGTTCACGCTCATTTCCCATGACCTATAAGGGAGTACTCGTGGAGAACCTCTCCGAGACCCAGAACGATCAGGCGGCTCCGACCGCCGATGCCCCCGTCGCCGAGCAGGCGACCGAATCCGCTCCGGCCAAGAAGCGCGCACCGCGTCGGGCGAACACCGCTACGGCTGCGGCCAAGGCGGCCAAGGCCGCGGAGGAGTCCGGCTCGGCGGAGGCCCCTGCGGCTGCCGGCGACTCCGCCGAGGCGGCGGAGGCGGCCCCGAAGGCGAAGGCTCCGCGCCGCACGCGGGCGAAGAAGGCGGACGCCGAGGCTCCGGCCGAGGCCGCACCGGCCGAAGCGGCACCGGCTGCCGAGACCACCGAGGCGCCCGCCGAGGCCCCCAAGTCCGCCCGCGGCCGTCGCACGAAGAAGGCGGATGCCGAGGCCTCGGAGGCGAAGACCGAGAAGGCCGAGGCCGCACCGGCCGACAGCGCGGCGGAGACCGCCGACGCGGGCACCGCCCAGGGCGCCGCGCCAAGAACGACGCGGCGAAGAGCGAGTCGAAGAACGACGGCGCTGCCGCGAAGAACGAGGCCGAGGCGGACGCTCCCTCGAAGGACTCGTCCGGCGAGGCCGACAACGGCGAGGAGCAGGGCGGTCGGGGCCGCAGCCGCAACCGCAACCGCAACCGTGGCCGTGGCCAGGGCGGCGGTCAGGAGCAGGCGCAGAACGCGCCGGCCGACGACGACCAGTCGGGTAACGGCAACGGCCGCAACCGTCAGCGCAACAAGCGTCGCAGCGGCGGCCAGGTCGACGAGTTCGAGACGGAGATCACCGAGGACGACGTCCTCATCCCGATCGCCGGCATCCTCGACGTGCTCGACAACTACGCCTTCGTGCGCACCACCGGTTACCTGGCCGGCCCGAGCGACGTCTACGTCTCGCTCGGCCAGGTCAAGAAGTACAACCTCCGCAAGGGCGACGCCGTCGTCGGCTCCATCAAGCAGCCGCGCGAGGGCGAGCAGCAGGGTCGGCAGAAGTACAACGCCCTGGTCAAGGTCGACTCGATCAACGGCCTCTCGGTCGACGATGCGGCCACCCGCGTGGAGTTCGGCAAGCTCACCCCGCTCTACCCGCAGGAGCGTCTGCGGCTGGAGACGGCTCCGGAGAAGCTCACGCAGCGGATCATCGACCTCGTCGCGCCGATCGGCAAGGGCCAGCGCGGCCTCATCGTCGCACCGCCCAAGGCCGGCAAGACGATCGTCCTGCAGCAGATCGCCAACGCGATCGCGCAGAACAACCCCGAGGTCCACCTCATGGTCGTGCTCGTCGACGAGCGCCCCGAAGAGGTCACCGACATGGAGCGCACCGTGAAGGGCGAGGTCATCGCCTCCACCTTCGACCGCCCCGCGGAGGACCACACGACGGTCGCCGAGCTCGCGATCGAGCGGGCCAAGCGCCTCGTCGAGCTGGGCCGCGACGTGGTCGTGCTGCTCGACTCGATCACCCGCCTCGGGCGCGCGTACAACCTGGCCGCTCCGGCGTCCGGCCGCGTGCTCACCGGCGGCGTCGACGCGTCCGCGCTTTACCCGCCGAAGCGCTTCTTCGGTGCCGCGCGCAACATCGAGAACGGCGGATCCCTCACGATCCTCGCCACCGCGCTCGTCGAGACCGGTTCCAAGATGGACGAGGTCATCTTCGAGGAGTTCAAGGGCACCGGCAACAGCGAGCTGCGGCTGTCGCGTCAGCTGGCCGACAAGCGGATCTTCCCGGCGGTCGACGTCAACGCGTCCAGCACCCGCCGCGAGGAGATGCTGCTCTCGGCCGACGAGGTCAAGATCACCTGGAAGCTGCGCCGTGCTCTCGCCGGCCTCGACCCGCAGCAGGCCCTGGAGGTCGTGCTCGGCAAGCTGAAGGAGACCCACTCCAACGTGGAGTTCCTCGTGCAGATGCAGAAGTCCATCCCGACGCTGCCCTCGGGCGCTCACGGGCACGACAACAACATCCGCTGAGGACCGACGTGTTCGAGTCCGTCCAGACTCTGATCGACGAGCATCGCCGGGTCCAGGAGGAGCTCTCCGACCCGGCGGTGCACGCCGACGCGGCTCGCGCCAAGCGCGTGAACCGTCGGTATGCCGAGCTGTCGCGCATCGTGGCGGCGCATGAGGCGTGGACGGCTGCCGTCGACGATCTCGAGGCGGCGCGGGAACTGGCCCGTGAGGACGAGGCCTTCGCCGCGGAGGTCCCCGCCCTCGAAGAGGGCGTGCAGGCGGCGCAGGAGCGCCTGCGGCGCCTCCTCATCCCGCGCGACCCGGACGACGCCCGCGACGTGATCATGGAGATCAAGGCGGGGGAGGGCGGCGCGGAGTCGGCCCTGTTCGCCGCGGATCTGCTGCGCATGTACGTGCAGTACGCCGCGTCGAAGGGGTGGAAGACCGAGCTGCTCGAGCGCAACGAGTCCGACCTCGGCGGCTACAAGGACGTCCAGGTCGCCATCAAGGGTTCCTCGTCCGACCCCGCACAGGGTGTCTGGGCGCATCTGAAGTATGAGGGCGGCGTGCACCGCGTGCAGCGGGTTCCCGCCACGGAGTCGCAGGGCCGCATCCACACCTCCACGACCGGCGTGCTCGTGTTCCCCGAGGTGGACGAGCCCGAGGAGATCCAGATCGATCAGAACGATCTGAAGATCGACGTGTTCCGCTCGTCGGGCCCCGGCGGACAGTCGGTGAACACCACCGACTCCGCTGTCCGCATCACGCACGTGCCCACCGGGATCGTCGTGTCGATGCAGAACGAGAAGTCGCAGCTGCAGAACCGCGAGGCGGCGATGCGGGTGCTGCGTGCCCGGCTGCTGGCCAAGCAGCAGGAGGAGCTCGATGCGGCCGCCTCGGACGCGCGCAAGTCGCAGATCCGCGGCATGGACCGCTCGGAGCGCATCCGCACCTACAACTTCCCCGAGAACCGGATCGCGGATCACCGCACCGGGTTCAAGGCGTACAACCTCGATCAGGTCATGGACGGCGCGCTCGACCCCATCATCGAGAGCGCCATCGCCGCCGACGAAGAGGCCCGTCTGGCCGCCGTCGGCTCCGAGGGCTGAGCGGCCGCCGCGACGGCGTCAGGTGCGCGCGGCGTACCGGTGCTCGGGACGCCCGGTCGACCCGTAGCGCAAGCGCACCTCGACGATGGTCCGTGCGGCGAGAGCCGCGAGGTGCCGTTGCGCCGTGGCCCGGGAGATGCCGACCCGCTCGGCGACCTCCGCCGCTGAAGCCTCGCCGTCGCCGAGCGCCGCGAGCACGCGCTGCTCGGTGGCCGAGCGCGACAGGGAGACCGGCTCGCCGCCGCCGTGCAGGATCGCCAGCGCGCGGTCCACGTCCTCCTGCGTGACGGGCCGATCACCCGCGAGCAGGTTGCGGTAGCGGGTGTACCGGTCGAGGAGTCCCGTGAGAGCACGTCGGTCGAAAGGCTTCACGAGGTAGCCCACGGCGCCGGCTCGCAGTGCGCGGCGCACGGTGGGCGCGTCGTCCGCGGCGGAGATGAGGATCGCGTCGACCCCGAGCTCGCGGACGAGTCCGATGCCGTCCCCGTCGGGGAGGTAGACGTCGGCGAGCAGGAGGTCGGGGCGTGTCGAGCGCACGAGGTCGCGCGCCTCGGCGCAGGACCGCGCGGTCCCGGTCACGGTGTATCCGGGCTGATCGTCCACGATCGTCCGGTGCAGGTCAGCCACCCGGAAGTCGTCGTCGAGGATGAGCGCGCGCAGCGGTTCGGTCATCGGTCCTCCTTCGGGACACGCGGAGCGGGGTCGACGGCATCCCCGAGCCGGGCGGCGAAGACCGCGCCGTGATCGGGACCGCCGGAGTCGATGATCCAGAGGTCGCCGCCGCTGCGGCGGGCGATCTCCGTCGCGAGCGGCAGTCCGATGCCGTGTCCGTGCACGGAGTCCGCGCTCCCGTCGTCGGCGTGCGGCCGGGGGTCGGACGGGCGGAGCCCCTCGCCGGAGTCGGCCACCGTGACGACGAGCGCGTCACCGTCGCTCAGCACCGAGACCTCCACCCACCGCGGCTCCCGCGCGCCCGCGACGGCGGCCACGACCGCGTTGTCCACGAGGTTGCCGAGCACGCTGGCCACGTCCTCCGCTCGACGGACGGTGCCGATCACCTGGGTGTCCGCCGCGATCCGCAGGGCGACGCCCCGTTCGGCGGCCTCGACGCCCTTGGCTCCGAGGAAGGCGTGCAGGAACGGGTCGCCCACGAGGTCGAGTCCGGTGACGGGGAACGCCACCGGACCGCGGCTCACCAGCTCGTCGAGGAACGCCCTGGCGTCGTCGACGCGACCGGCGTCGATGAGGCCCGCGGCCACATGGAGGCGGTTCGCGAACTCGTGGCGTTGGACACGCAGCGCGGTGGTCATCGTCCGGACGGCCTCCAGCCGCTCGGTCAGGGCGATGAGGTCGGTGCGGTCGCGCACGATCAGCACATCGCCGAGCGCGCGCCCGTCGCGTCGCACCGCGCGCGACTCGAGGTACAGCATCCGGTCGCCCACGACGGCCTCCGCGCGGTCGCGAGCCCCGGTGGCGGTGTCGTGCACGACAGGGGGGAGGGGAAGCGCGTCCACGGTGCGGCCGACCGGATCGTGGAGCCCGAGAAGCCGATCCGCCGCGGCATTGCTCACGCGCACGACGCCGTCCTGATCGACCGCGAGCACGCCGTCGCCGACGCCGTCGAGCACCGCCGTCTGATTCTGCACGAGGGCGACCAGCTCCTCGGGCTGCACGCCGATGGTCAACCGTTCCCAGCGCCGGCGCAGGAGGAGGAAGGTCAGGAGGGCGAGGGCGAGCGCGCCGGCGGCGGTCAGACCGAGAGCGGCGAGCAGCGGCGGCAGGTCGTCGAAGACGCCGTTGCGCTCGAACCCGACGCTGATCTCGCCGACCGGCGTGCCGGAGTCGTCGCGCACCGGCACCTTCGCGCGGGCGGACTCGCCGAGCGTGCCGGTCTGCCAGTCGACCACCTCGCGTCCCGCCAGCACCGCGGCGAACGGGGTGCTCACGACCTCGCCGATCCGCGAGGGCAGCGGATGGGCGAGTCGGATGCCTTCATCGTCCGTGATGACGACGAACAGGGCCCCGGTGCGGGCCATGACGTCGGTGGCGATCTGCTGCAGGTCTCCGTCGTGCAGCGCCTCCGCGTCCGGCTCGTCGTCCGACGCGGAGATGGCGGCGACCGCCGCCCGCACCTGCGCGTCCTCGGCCAGGGTCCTCGCGATGCCGAGCGCGGTCGACTCCGCCTCGGCGCGCAGCTGCTGGACCGCGAGGGCGAGGTACACGCCCGTGCACAGCGTCACGACGAGGGCGACGGCGGCGAGGTGCAGCAGCAGCGCGCGGGTCGCGAACCGGACCCGTCTCCGCGGGGACATCGACACCTCCTCGACGCGCAATATGCGCAGAAGTCACGGTACGCGCACAAGACGCGGTTATGCGGCATACCGCGCTCGGCGTCTCCGGATTCCCTAGCCTCGTCAGGATCCGTCAGCGATGACGGAGCGACGACGAAGGAGTCACGCATGTTCCACGCATCGACCGCGCTGATCGCTGCCGCCGAGGAGGAGGCAGCGACCTACGACGTGGCCTTCGTGCCGCCGGAGGGTGTGCTCGTCATCCTCGGCTTCACGATGGTCCTCGTGTTCATGACGCTGATCATGACCAAGCGCCTCACCCCGATGGTGGCCCTGATCCTCGTGCCGACCGCCTTCGGGCTCTTCGCGGGAGCAGGGCTCGGGCTCGGCGACATGATCCTCGACTCGATCGGCACCATGGCGCCAACGGCCGCGCTGCTGATGTTCGCGATCATGTTCTTCGGCATCATGATCGACGTCGGCCTCTTCGATCCCCTCATCCGGCTGATCACGCGGGTGCTCGGCGACGACCCCGCGAAGGTGGTGCTCGGGACGGCGATCCTCGCGGGCGCGGTGTCCCTCGACGGCGACGGCTCGACGACCTTCATCATCACGACCTCCGCGATGCTGCCCATCTACCTCCGCCTCGGCATGAGCCCCGTCGTCCTCACCTGTGTCGCCGGCCTCATGAACGGCACGCTCAACATCGTTCCGTGGGGCGGCCCGACCGTGCGCGCCGCGACCGCGCTCGGTGTCCAGCCGACGGAGATCTTCGTGCCGATGCTCCCCGCCCTCGGCGCAGGCATCGTCGTGACGCTCGGCTTCGCCTGGCTCCTCGGGCTGGGGGAGCGGCGGCGTCTGGGGCGGATCGACGCGGACGGCCGGCTCACCGGAGCCGACGGCGGCGTCCTCTCCTCGGTGCCCCGGATCTTCCGCGGCGCCGAGCTCAAGCCGGGCGCTCGTGCCTCGCTGCGCACCGGCAACCTCGTCGTCGTCGCCGGCGGACACGCTCCGGTCGCCGCCGGGAGCGTCGACCCCGCGGACACGGCGATGGCCGACACCATGCTGGATCCCGCCCGCCCGACCCTGCGTCCGCGGCTGATCTGGTTCAACCTCCTCCTGACCGTCGCGGTCATGGTGCTCCTGGTGATCGACATCCTTCCGCTGCCCTACGTGTTCATGGTCGGCGCGGGCATCGCGCTCGTCGTCAACTTCCGCGGCATCAAGGACCAGGCGGCGGAGATCGTCGCGCACGCCCCGAGCATCGTCGGCGTCGTGTCGATGGTCATCGCCGCCGGCGTCCTCGTGGGGGTCCTCTCCGGCACCGGCATGGTCGACGCGATGGCGACGTGGATCACGAACGTACTGCCGCCCGCACTCGGCCCGTTCCTCGCCCCGATCACTGGCGTGCTGTCCATCCCGTTCACGTTCTTCATGTCGAACGACGCCTTCTACTTCGGGATCCTCCCCGTGCTCGCCCAGAGCGCGGCGAACTTCGGCATCGATCCGGTCGAGATGGCCAGGGCCTCGATCACCGGGCAGCCGGTGCATCTGCAGAGCCCGCTCGTGCCCGCGATCCTGCTGCTCGTCTCCCTCGCCGGGGTGAACCTCGGAGACCACCATCGCAAGGTGCTGTGGCGCGCGGTCATCGTGTCGCTCGTGATGCTGGGGATCGGCATCCTGGTCGGTGCCGTCCCGTTCTTCGTCGCGCAGTGACCGCGCCCCGGTGCCGCGCTAGGCTCGCCCCGTGATCACACTCCTGTATCGCGGCCTGATGTACCTCGTGTCGGCCGGCCTCGGTCTGCTGGCGGCGGACCTCCTCCTCGACGGTTTCCAGATCCAGTGGGACCAGTGGTGGGGGTTCGTCGTGTGCATCGTCGTGTTCGCCGTGCTGCAGAGCGTTCTGTCGCCGTGGGTCAGCAGGCTCGCCGACCGCTATGCGCCCGTGCTCATGGGCGGCATCGGGATCTTC
Source organism: Microbacterium sp. CFSPD4_SD4 (assembly GCF_057364585.1). Lineage (NCBI taxonomy): Bacteria > Bacillati > Actinomycetota > Actinomycetes > Micrococcales > Microbacteriaceae > Microbacterium > Microbacterium sp. CFSPD4_SD4. Next base: position 24,031 of record NZ_JBNFOC010000006.1, on the reverse strand, counting down.
TCCACGCTCATCGCCCTCATGGTCGTCGTGCTGCTTCCCATCGGGGGCCTGCGCATCGTCGACCTGACCGGGTGGCTGCTGGGCGCCGTCATCGTCTGGCTCGTGACGGCGCTCGGCAGCGTGCTGCTGCCGCTCATCTTCCTGCGGCGCCGGATGGAGGGCCGCACCGGCCGTCGCTCGGGTCGAAGGGCTGCGCGTCAGATGGAGTAGTCCGGGGCGGTCAGCAGAGCCCTGGTGTCCTCACCGGCGGTCCGCTGACGCGGCTTCGCCGGCACACCCACGAGCACGCTGTCGGCGGGGGCGTCCTTGGTGACCACGGCGTTGGCGCCCACCACCGAACGGGCTCCGACCGTGACGGGGCCGAGGATCTTCGCCCCCGCGCCCACGGCCACGCCGTCCTGCAGGGTGGGGTGCCGCTTGCCGACGTCCCTGGTCCGGCCGCCGAGGGTCACACCGTGGTACATCAGCACGTCATCACCGATCTCCGCCGTCTCGCCGATGACGACGCCCATGCCGTGATCGATGAAGAAGCGTCGGCCGATCCGGGCGCCGGGATGGATCTCGACGCCCGTCAGCCACCGGGCGACCTGCGACCCGGTGCGGGCGAGGAGCCGGAGGCGCCGCCGCCACAGCGCGTGCGAGATGCGGTGCGCCCAGATGGCGTGCAGCCCCGGGTAGAGCAGCGCGACCTCGACCGCGGTGCGCGCGGCCGGGTCGCGAAGGCGCGCGGCGGCGATGTCCTCGCGCATTCGCCCGATCATGCCCATCGACGACCTCAGTCCTCGCGCAGATCCTCGAACAGGGCGGTGGAGAGGTACCGCTCGCCGGTGTCCGGGATTATCACGACGATGGTCTTGCCGGCGTTCTCCGGGCGCGCGGCGACGGTCAGCGCGGCCGAGACGGCGGCACCGGAGGACATGCCGACCAGCAGACCCTCCTTCGCCGCGAGCGCGCGGGCCACGCGCAGCGAGTCCTCGAACTCCGCCGTGATGATCTCGTCGAGCACCTCGCGGTCGAGCACGTCGGGCACGAAGTTCGGGCCGATGCCCTGGATCTTGTGCGGTCCGGGGTGCCCTTCGGTCAGGACGGGGGAGTCCTTGGGTTCGACGGCGATGACCTGGACCTCGGGCTTCGCCGCCTTCAGGGCCTGGCCGGTGCCGGTGACCGTGCCGCCCGTGCCCACGCCGGCGATGAAGATGTCGACCGCGCCGTCGGTGTCGCGCAGGATCTCCTGCGCCGTGGTCTCGCGGTGGATCTGCGGGTTCGCCGCGTTCTCGAACTGGCGGATCCAGATGGCGCCCGGGGTCTCGTCGACGATGCGCTTGACCTCCTCGATCGCCCCCTTCATGCCCTTCGTGGGGTCGGTGAGGACGATCTCCGCGCCGAACGCCTTGAGCAGCACGCGGCGCTCCTTCGACATCGAGGCGGGCATCGTGAGGATGACGCGGTAGCCGCGCGCGGCGCCCACCATGGCGAGGGCGATGCCGGTGTTGCCGCTCGTCGACTCCACGATCGTCCCGCCGGGGGCGAGCTCGCCGGCGGCCTCGGCGGCGTTGATCATGGCGATGCCGATGCGGTCCTTCACGCTGGACGCCGGGTTGTAGTACTCGAGCTTCGCGAGCACGGTGGCGCCGAGGCCCTCGGTCACGCGGTTGAGGCGGACGAGCGGGGTGTTCCCGAAAGCGGTGGTGATGTCGGGGTGGATGCCGGACATGGGGGAGCCTTCCTGTGCGGGTGCGCTGCCGATCCAGCCTAGGCGAGCGCGATGGGGGACGGGGCATTGTGACGGTCGCGCACTCTACGCTGGAGCCATGCCCGACCTCTCCCTCGCCGCCGCCGTGCGCGCCGCGGCGCAGCGTCTCGCCGACGCCGGCGTGCCCGACCCCCTCGTCGATGCGGAGCTGCTCGCCGGACACGTCCGCGGACAGCGCAGGGGAGAGGTGCAGGCGGCGGTGATCCGCGGCGACCGGCTCACCGATGACGACGCGGCGGCGCTGGACGCCCTCGTCGACCGCCGCGCGCGCAGGGAGCCGTTGCAGCACCTCACCGGAACTGCGCCGTTCCGGCACCTGGAGCTCGCGGTCGGCCCTGGCGTCTTCGTCCCGCGTCCCGAGACGGAGACGGTGGTGCAGTACGCGATCGACGCTCTCCTGGGTTCGGGGGAGCCGTCACCGATCGGGGTCGACCTCGGCACCGGCAGCGGCGCGATCGCGCTCGCGATGGCCACCGAGGTGCCGCACGCCCGGGTGTACGCCGCTGAGCTCTCTCCGGAGGCGCACGCCTGGGCCCGACGCAACGTCGCGGGCGTCGAGAACCTCACCCTCGTGCTCTCGGACCTGGCAGACGCGTTCCCCGAGCTCGATGGCACCGCGAGCGTCGTCATCTCCAACCCGCCGTACGTGCCGGCGCAGGCGATCCCCCGCGATCCGGAGGTCCGGCTGTTCGATCCGGCGCTGGCCCTCTACGGCGGAGAGGACGGTCTCGACGTCGTCCGCGTCCTCAGCACGCGCGCACTGCGACTGCTCCGGCCCGGGGGGACGCTGGTGATCGAGCACGGTGAGCTGCAGGGCGCTCCGATCCGGGAGCTGCTCGCGGCGGACGGCTGGCGGGCCGCGGCCACCCATCGCGATCTGACGCTGCGCGATCGCGCCACCACCGCCGTGCGTCCCTGATCAGCAGACGTCGAGGTCGTCCCGAACCCGCCCCGCGTAGAATCGAACCGTCATGTCCCCCATCTTCGACTGCAGCGACGAGGCGCAGCTGCTCGCCGGGATGCGCAACGCGCGTCAGGCGATCGGCCGCGGCGACCTCATCGTCATCCCCACCGACACCGTCTACGGCGTCGCCGCCGACGCCTTCTCGCCGCCCGCGGTGCAGCGCCTCCTGGATGCCAAGGGGCGCGGCCGCAATCAGCCGCCGCCCGTTCTCGTCGGCACGAAGGAGACGCTGACGGCCCTCGCGGAGGAGGTCCCGGAGCCGGTCCAGCGCCTCGTCGACGCCTTCTGGCCCGGCGGCCTCACGATCGTCCTTCCCGCGCAGCCCTCGCTGGTGTGGGACCTGGGGGAGACCAGGGGGACCGTGGCCGTGCGCATGCCCGAGGGGCGCGTGGTTCTCGAACTGCTGGCCGAGACCGGGCCGCTCGCGGTGTCCAGCGCCAACCTCACCGGCAAGGCGGCGGCGATCTCCGCGCTCGACGCCGAGAAGATGCTGGGCGACAGCGTCGCGGTGTATCTGGACGACGGCATGAGCAGGAACGGCGTCGCGTCCACGATCATCGACGCCACCTCGCTCGTCCGCCGCGCCTCCGACGCCGAGCCGGGCGTGGTCCGGGTCCTGCGGGACGGCGTGGTGACGAGAGAGCAGCTGCGCGAGGTCCTGGGCGATCTGCTCGAGCCGGAGCCGCAGGACGGGGATTCGTGAAGCAGTACCTCTTCACGATCATCGTCACCGCCGCGATCACCTTCGTGCTGACGTGGGCGGTGTGGCGGTTGAGCCTGCGCTTCAAGCTGTATCCCGGCATCCGCGAGCGCGACGTGCACACCACGCCGACGCCCCGCCTCGGCGGCGTCGCGATCTTCTTCGGCATCGTGGCCGCCTTCGCGATCTCGGCGGCCAACCCCTTCTTCCAGAGCATCTGGACGCCCCCGCAGACCATGTGGTCCATCCTCGCGGCCGCCCTCCTCATCGCCGTGATCGGGGTCATGGACGACCTCTGGGACATCGACTGGATGATCAAGCTCGGCGCGCAGTTCCTCGCCGCGGGCATCATCACCGTGGGAGGCGGCCTGCAGATCCTCTCCCTGCCGTTCGGCGACCTCATCGTGGTGTCGAGCTGGCTGAGCATCACGATCACGATGTTCGCGATCGTGATCGTCATGAACGCCGTGAACTTCATCGACGGCCTCGACGGTCTCGTCGCCGGCGTCTGCCTGATCTCCAACGGGGTGTTCTTCGCCTACTCGTACATCTTCACGCGCGACTCCGGTGCCTCGAGCTACTTCAACCTCTCCACGTTCCTCGCCGCGGTCCTCATCGGGGCGTGCCTCGGGTTCCTGCCGTTGAACTGGAGCCCGGCGAAGCTGTTCATGGGCGACTCCGGTGCGCTCGTCATCGGCCTGCTCATGGCGACGTCGGCCATCGCGATCACCGGACAGATGGACCCCTCGGCGCTGGACCCGGAGCGCCTCGGACGCTCGCAGCTGATCGGCGCCTTCCTGCCCATCCTGCTTCCGCTGCTCGTCGTGCTCCTGCCGCTCCTGGACTTCGGGCTCGCCGTGCTGCGCCGGATGAGCGCCGGCCGCTCGCCGTTCTCCCCGGACCGCAAGCACCTGCACCACCGGATGCTGGACCTCGGTCACCGCGACCGCGACGCCGTCCTCATCTTCTACGCCTGGACGGCCGTCATCTCGCTCGCCGTCCTCCTGATGTACGTCGGCGCCAGGGAGGACTGGCCGGGCCAGTACATCCCCGGCGTCGTGTTCGGCGTCGTCGGCATCGCCGCGTGCCTCGTCATCACCCTGAGTCCCACCCGCCGACGCAAGACCGCCGCGGGCGCCGCGCCCGACCCGATCCCTCTGGAGCCCCGATGAGCCCGAGCCCCGTTTCCAGCACCCCGATCCTGCGTCGCACGCTCATCTGGTCGGCCGTGGCCACCGTCGTGCTCGCCCTCGTCGCCGGCGGCATCGGATTCGCCGTCGCGCAGGGGGAGGGGCTGATCAGCGGACTGCTCGGCGTGCTCCTCGCTGCGCTCTTCCTCGGCATCACCGGGCTGAGCATCCTCATCGCGAACCGGTGGTACGGCGACCCGCTCTATGTGCAGCTCTTCTTCGCGATCGTGCTCGGCGGCTGGCTGCTGAAGCTCGGCGTCTTCGTCGTCGTGATGATCCTGCTCGCGGGACAGCCGTGGATCGAGCCGATGGTGTTCTTCCTGTCGATCGTGGCGGGCGTGCTCATGTCGCTGATCATCGACGTGGTCGTCCTGACCCAGATGCGCCTGCCGAACGTCAGCGACACCACGCTGCCCACCGAGGTGCCGGAGGACCGCGCCCCGGGAGCAGCGAACGATGCCCCGGACGGCCCGGCGGACACGGCCCCGCGGTCTTAGGGCACCCTTGGATTCTGATAGTGTTGAGGAGTGCCCGCCGCTCGCCCGCGAGCGCTTGCGCTGTGTAGCACACCGACCATCGTCGCCCCGGTTCTGACCGGTGCCCCGAAGCTGGAGCCCGCGCTGTTTAATCTTGCTGCGACCCTGACCCCCCGACTCGCGTCCTCTGATGGCGAGTTCCACGGCCCTTCGATCGATGAGTTCTTCCCGGAGATCCTCTTCCACGTCGGACCCATCCCGGTCAACCGGATCCACCTGATCCAGTTGCTCTCGGTGATCGCCGTCGTCCTGATCCTCTGGCTCGGCACCCGCCGCATGAAGGTCGTGCCCGGCCGGTTCCAGAGCCTCGTCGAGATGGGCCTCGGCTTCGTCCGCGGCGGCATCGCCCACGACCTGTTGGGCCGCAAGGACGGCGACCGGTTCCTGCCGATCCTCACCACGATCTTCTTCATGGTGCTGTTCATGAACATCACGGGCATCATCCCGTTCCTGAACATGCCGGGAACGGCGATCATCGCGGTGCCGCTCACGCTCGCCGTGGTCAGCTACGTCACGTTCATCTACGCCGGCATCAAGAAGAGCCCGAAGAACTTCTTCAAGAACGCCCTCTTCCCGTCGGGCGTGCCGTGGCCGGTCTACTTCATCGTCACGCCGATCGAGCTCATCTCGACGTTCATCATCCGCCCGGTGACCCTCACCCTGCGACTGCTGATGAACCTCGTCGTCGGCCACATGATCCTGGTCCTCTGCTTCGCAGCGACCCAGTTCTTCTTCTTCACCGCGGGTGGCGGCTGGGCCGCCCTCGGTATCGGAACCCTCGCCTTCGGTGGCGCCTTCACTCTCTTCGAGATCCTGGTGGCCGTCCTGCAGGCATACGTCTTCACCGTCCTCACCGCGGTCTACATCCAGCTCGCGGTCGCAGAAGAGCACTGAGCGGGCGGGCAACAGCCCTCCCACCCAACGAAAGGAAAAACCCGTGGACGCAACTACGGTTCTCGCTGAAATCAACGGCCACCTCGCGGCGGTCGGCTACGGCCTCGCGGCCATCGGCCCGGCCATCGGTGTGGGCATCGTGGTCGGCAAGACCATCGAGGGCGTCGCCCGTCAGCCCGAGCTGGCCGGTCGCCTGCAGGTCCTCATGTGGATCGGTATCGCCTTCACCGAGGCGCTTGCGTTCGTCGGCATCGCCGTCGGATTCATCCCCTTCCCGTAATCCCCACCGACTTCTGAAGGAGACAGGATGCTGAACGCTCTTGTCACGAACCTCGCGGCTGAGGGTGAGGCGGCGAACAACCCGCTGATCCCCGCGTGGTACGACATCATCTGGTCGGGCTTCTGGTTCCTCATCATCCTCGCCGTCGTGTGGAAGGTCGCCCTTCCCCGTCTGACGAAGATGCTCGACGAGCGGTCCGCCGCCATCGAGGGCAACATCGCCAAGGCCGATGAGGCGCAGAAGCAGGCGGAAGCGGCTCTCGAGGAGTACACCCGGCAGCTCGCCGAGGCGCGTACCGAGGCCGGTGAGATCCGTGAGGCCGCCCGTGAGGACGGCAAGAAGATCATCGCCGAGGCGAAGGAGACCGCAGCCAGCGAGGCCGCGCGTCTGACCGCCACCGCGCACACGCAGATCGAGGCCGAGCGCCAGACGGCTCTCGTCTCCCTGCGCAGCGAGGTCGGCTCGCTCGCTCTCGACCTCGCCGGCGGCGTGGTCGGCGAGACGCTCTCCGACGACGCTCGCGCGGCCGCCGTGGTCGACCGCTTCCTCGCCGATCTCGAAGCATCCGACCTTCGACAGGCTCAGGTACCGGGCGGGCAGTCGTAATGGGCAGCGCGACCGCTCAGGCACTCGCGGCATCCACTCAGACGCTTGCCGCAGCGAAGGACGTCACCCTCGAGACCGCGCGCGAGCTGTTCGCGGCCGCGCGGGCCGTGGGCGAATCGTCTCAGCTGAGCGGCGCGCTGGCTGACCCCTCGGCTCCGACCACGGCCCGGCAGAACGTCGTGTCCGCGGTGTTCGGCCAGTACGGCTCCGCAGCGCAGGACGTCCTGCGCACCGCGGTCGCCGAGCGCTGGTCGAACGCGTCCGAGCTGATCGACGGCCTCGAAGAGCTCGCGATCCGGGCGGCGACCATCGCCGAGCCCGGCGCGGACATCGAGGGAGAGCTCTTCGGCTTCACGCGCGTGATCGCGGCGAACCCGGAGCTCGAACTCGCTCTCGGCAGCCGGCTCGGGGGAGAGGACGCGAAGGCCGCCCTGGTCGAGCGTCTCCTCGCCGACGCCTCCGCCAGCGCTCCGACGGCCCTCATCGTCACGTCCCTCGTGCGTCAGCCGCGCGAGCGCCGGGTGCGGCAGCTGCTGAGCCGGGCGATGCGCATCGTCTCGAGCCAGCGCGGCCGCCTCGTGGCCACGGTGCACACGGCGACCGAGCTCAGCGACGCCCAGCGCACGCGACTCGGCCAGACGCTCTCGCAGCGATACGGCGGCCAGGTGTCCCTCAACGTCGTCATCGACCCCAGCGTCGTCGGAGGCCTGCGCGTGCAGATCGCCGATGACGTCATCGACGGCAGCATCTCCGCACGACTCGCCGATCTTCGCCAGAAGCTCGCGGGCTAACACGACTTCGCGCGGGGAACCGCGCACCCAGATACAAAGGGAAGACAATGGCAGAACTATCGATCAGCCCCGACGTCATCCGTGACGCGCTGAAGGATTTCGCCGCCGCGTACGAGCCCACCGGGGCCGCGGCGACCGAGGTCGGCACCGTCATCGACGCCGCCGACGGCATCGCTCACGTCGAGGGACTTCCCGGCGTCATGGCGAACGAGCTCGTGACCTTCGCCGACGGCACCAAGGGTCTCGCGCTGAACCTCGACGAGCACGAGATCGGCGTCGTCGTCCTCGGCGACTTCACCGGCATCGAGGCCGGTCAGGAAGTCACCCGCACGGGTGAGGTCCTCTCCGTCCCGGTCGGTGACGGCTACCTCGGCCGCGTGGTCGACCCGCTCGGCAACCCGATCGACGGCCTCGGCGCGATCGCGACCGAGGGTGTCCGCGAGCTCGAGCTCCAGGCCCCCGGCGTCATGCAGCGCAAGTCGGTCCACGAGCCGATGCAGACCGGCATCAAGGCCATCGACGCGATGATCCCGGTCGGCCGCGGCCAGCGCCAGCTCATCATCGGCGACCGTCAGACCGGCAAGACGGCCATCGCGATCGACACGATCATCAACCAGAAGGCCAACTGGGAGTCCGGCGACGTCAACAAGCAGGTCCGCTGCATCTACGTCGCCATCGGTCAGAAGGGCTCGACCATCGCTTCGGTGAAGGGCGCGCTCGAAGAGGCCGGCGCTCTGGAGTACACCACCATCGTGGCGGCGCCGGCGTCCGACCCCGCCGGCTTCAAGTACCTCGCTCCGTACACCGGTTCGGCCATCGGCCAGCACTGGATGTACGGCGGCAAGCACGTCCTGATCATCTTCGACGACCTGTCGAAGCAGGCCGAGGCCTACCGTGCCGTCTCCCTGCTGCTCCGCCGCCCGCCGGGCCGCGAGGCCTACCCGGGCGACGTCTTCTACCTGCACTCGCGTCTGCTCGAGCGGTGCGCGAAGCTGTCCGACGAGCTCGGTGCCGGTTCGATGACGGGTCTCCCGATCATCGAGACCAAGGCGAACGACGTCTCGGCGTACATCCCGACCAACGTGATCTCGATCACCGACGGCCAGATCTTCCTGCAGTCCGACCTCTTCAACGCCAACCAGCGTCCCGCGGTCGACGTGGGTATCTCGGTGTCGCGTGTCGGTGGTGACGCCCAGGTGAAGTCGATCAAGAAGGTCTCCGGAACGTTGAAGCTGGAGCTGGCGCAGTACCGCTCGCTCGAGGCGTTCGCGATGTTCGCGTCGGACCTCGACGCCGCGTCGCGCCGTCAGCTCTCGCGCGGTGCCCGTCTGACCGAGCTGCTCAAGCAGCCGCAGTACTCGCCGTACCCGGTGGAGGAGCAGGTCGTCTCGATCTGGGCCGGCACCAACGGCAAGCTCGACTCGATCGAGGTCGAGGACGTGCTGCGCTTCGAGCGCGAGCTGCTCGACTACCTGCGTCGCAACACCAAGGTGCTCGACACGCTGCGGGAGACGAACGTGCTGGACGACGCGACCGTCGCCGAGCTCGACAAGCAGACCGACAACTTCCTCCTGGAGTTCCAGGGCGGCAAGGGCCACGCCATCGGCGCCCCTGGTCACGAGGAGCACGCTGCGGCCGAGGCCGAGGACGTCAACCAGGAGAAGATCGTCAAGGGTCGTCGCGCGTAATCGCGTGAGGTACTGATTCATGGGCGCTCAACTCAGGGTCTACAAGCAGAAGATCTCTTCTGCTCAGACGACCAAGAAGATCACGAAGGCGATGGAACTCATCGCGGCTTCGCGCATCCAGAAGGCGATGGCACGCGTCAAGGCGTCCACTCCCTTCGCGCGGGCCGTGACGAGGGCCGTGTCCGCCGTCGCGACGCACTCGAACGTCGACCACCCGCTCACCCGCGAGCCCGAGACGATCCGCCGCTCCGCGGTCGTGATCTTCTCGTCGGACCGCGGCCTCGCCGGAGCCTTCAACTCGCAGATCCTCCGTGAGGGTCTCGAGGTCGCGGAGCTCCTGCGTGAGCAGGGCAAGGAGCCGGTGTTCTACCTCGTGGGCCGCAAGGCCGTCGGGTACTTCCAGTTCCGTCGTATCGAGGCCGCTGCAGAGTGGACCGGCGACACCGACACCCCCTCGTTCCACACGGCGGAGGAGATCTCGCAGACGCTTCTCGAGGCCTTCAACCGTGGGGGAGAGGACGGCGGCGTCGACGAGATCCACCTCGTGTACAACCGCTTCGTCAGCATGATGACGCAGTCGCCGGAGTCCGTGCGCCTGCTGCCGCTGGAGATCGCGGAGGCCGACGACTCGGAGGCGGGCAGCACCGTCTACCCGCTGTACGAGTTCGAGCCCGACGCCGAGACGGTGCTCGACGCGATCCTGCCGGTGTACATCCAGAGCCGCGTCTTCAACGCCCTCCTGCAGTCGTCCGCCGCCAAGCAGGCCGCGACGCAGAAGGCGATGAAGTCGGCCAGCGACAACGCCGACAAGCTCATCACCGACTACACCCGCCTGCGCAACAACGCGCGTCAGGCCGAGATCACCCAGCAGATCGCCGAGATCGTCGGTGGCGCCGACGCTCTCGCATCGAGCTGACAGACCCTCAGGAAAGAGACGAAGAAATGACCACCACCGCCACGGCTGAGCAGCCGGCGACCGCGGTCGTCGGGCGCGTCGCCCGCGTCAACGGTCCGGTTGTCGACATCGAGTTCCCGCACGACTCGATCCCCGACATCTACAACGCGCTGAAGACGACGATCACGATCGGCGAGGAGTCCACCGAGATCACGCTCGAGGTCGCGCAGCACCTCGGCGACGACCTGGTCCGCGCCATCGCCCTGAAGCCGACCGACGGCATCGTCCGCGGTCAGGAGGTGCGTGACACCGGTGAGGCCATCTCGGTCCCCGTCGGTGACATCACCAAGGGCAAGGTCTTCAACGTGATCGGCGAGGTCCTCAACGGCGAGCCCGGTGAGACCATCGAGGTCACGGAGCGCTGGCCCATCCACCGCAAGGCCCCGAACTTCGACCAGCTCGAGTCGAAGACCACGATGTTCGAGACGGGCATCAAGTCGATCGACCTCCTCACCCCGTACGTGCAGGGTGGGAAGATCGGTCTCTTCGGTGGTGCCGGCGTCGGCAAGACCGTCCTCATCCAGGAGATGATCCAGCGCGTCGCGCAGGACCACGGTGGCGTGTCGGTGTTCGCCGGTGTCGGTGAGCGCACCCGTGAGGGCAATGACCTCATCCACGAGATGGAGGAGGCGGGCGTCTTCGACAAGACCGCCCTCGTCTTCGGCCAGATGGACGAGCCGCCGGGGACGCGTCTGCGCGTCGCGCTGTCGGCTCTGACGATGGCGGAGTACTTCCGTGACGTGCAGAAGCAGGACGTGCTGCTCTTCATCGACAACATCTTCCGCTTCACGCAGGCCGGTTCCGAGGTCTCCACGCTGCTGGGCCGCATGCCCTCCGCCGTGGGGTACCAGCCGAACCTCGCCGACGAGATGGGCCTCCTCCAGGAGCGCATCACCTCGACGCGCGGTCACTCGATCACCTCGCTGCAGGCGATCTACGTGCCGGCCGACGACTACACCGACCCGGCTCCGGCCACGACCTTCGCGCACCTCGACGCGACGACCGAGCTCTCGCGTGAGATCGCGTCGAAGGGTCTGTACCCGGCCATCGACCCGCTGACCTCGACGTCGCGCATCATGGACCCCCGCTACTTGGGCGAGGACCACTACCGCGTGGCCACCACGGTCAAGCAGATCCTCCAGAAGAACAAGGAGCTGCAGGAGATCATCGCCATCCTCGGTGTCGACGAGCTCTCCGAGGAAGACAAGATCGTCGTGTCGCGTGCACGTCGCATCCAGCAGTTCCTCTCGCAGAACACCTACATGGCGAAGAAGTTCACGGGCGTCGAGGGCTCGACCGTGCCGCTGAAGGAGACCATCGAGTCGTTCGATGCGATCACCCGCGGTGACTTCGACCACGTCGCCGAGCAGGCCTTCTTCAACGTCGGTGGCATCTCCGACGTGGAGGAGCGCTGGGCGCAGATCCAGAAGGAGAACGCCTGACCATGGCGCTGCATGTCAGCCTCGTCTCCGCCGACGCGGAGGTCTGGACGGGAGAGGCGAGCCTCGTGGTCGCCAAGACCGTCGAGGGCGAGATCGGCTTCATGTCCGGTCACGAGCCGGTGCTGGCCATCCTCGCCGAGGGCCAGGTCCGGATCACCCAGACGGATGGCGCCAAGGTGCTGGCGAACGCGCAGGATGGATTCCTCTCGATGGAGGGCGACGTCCTGACGATCGTGGCCGGCAACGCGGCACTCATCTCCTGACAGTCCTGTACATCGCGTCCGCCTCGACACCCGCCCGGGTGCCGAGGCGGACGCGTCTCTTTTCCCCGAGGTTTCATGAAGATCCTGCTCCCGCCGTCCGAGACCAAGCGCGAGGGCGGTGACGGCAGCCCGCTGGACGTGTCGGCGCTCGCGCTTCCCGATCTCGCGCCGCAACGGAACGCCGTGATCGACGCGCTCATCGCTCTCGCGGACGACGAGGATTCAGCGCGCCGCGTGCTCAAGCTCAGCGAGCGCCAGCGAGGAGACGTCGCACACAACAGGGCTCTGCGAAGCGCACCCACGATGCCCGCGGTGGACCGCTACACCGGGGTGCTGTTCGACGCCCTCGACGCGGCATCGCTGTCCACCGCGTCCCGCCGCTGGCTGGATGCCCATGTGTGGATCCACAGCGCCCCGTTCGGCCCCGTCGCCGCCCTGGACGCGATTCCGACGTATCGGCTCGCTGCCGGCACGGCGCTGCCCGGAGTGGCGCCGCTCCGCCGCCACTGGGCCGATCCGACGGCGGCGGCGATCGCGGCCGACGCCCCCGCCTTCGTCCTCGATCTGCGCAGCGAAGCCTACGCGGCGCTCGGTCCGGTCCCGGGCGCGGTGTCGTCGGCGTACGTGCGGGTCGTCACGGAGCAGGGGAGAGCCCTGAACCACTTCAACAAGAAGAGCAAGGGGCTGCTCGTGCGCGCGCTGGCGGAGGATCGTCCGAGGCTCGGCTCGCTCCGTGCGCTGCAGCGGTGGGCCCAGGCGCATGACGTCGTGCTCCGGGACGGGAAGGTGCCCGGCGAGGTCGAGCTGGTCGTCGCCGACTGACGTCCGCCCCGAGCCCGGCGAATCGCCTCCGGCGGTCGTTGCCGCCCCCTGGGCGCACCGCTACCATGTCCAATGCGAGGCGGGGAGTCTCGTGGTGGGGGACGAAAGCCGTCTCCCCTGACCAGAGAATGTGAGCCTCATGGGTTACGACGACTACGGAGCGGGCTATCTCGGCCTGCTCTTCGCCTACTTCTTCGTCATTCTGCTGATCGCGGTCGCCGGATACGTCCTGGTGTCGCTCTTCTACATGAAGATCTTCCAGAAGGCCGGAGTCCAGGGGAACTGGCGCGCCTGGGTGCCGGTCTACAACTCCATGATCTTCTTCAAGCTCGGCGACCTGAGCCCGTGGCTCGTCCTCTACGGGATCGCGGGTGCCGCGCTGCTGAGCTGGATCGGCATCGGCTTCCTGTTCTCGCTCGCCCTCGGGGTGCTCTCGGCCATCGCCGCGTGGCGCGTGGGTCTCAAGCTCCAGAAGGACGCCGTCTGGGTCGTCCTCTACGTCTTCCTCGCCGTCGTCTGGCTCGGCATCAACGCCTTCGACAAGTCGCGCTGGAACCCGAACATCCAGCAGGCACCGTGGGCGGGCAACGGATTCCTCGGCGACCGCACGGTCTGGGACGGCATCCCCGTCCAGCCCGCCGCGGCCGCGCCGCAGCAGGGCTACGGCGCGCCCCAGGGGTACGGTGCCCCGCAGGGCTACGGCACCCCTCCGCAGGGGTACGCTCCTCCGACGCAGCCGTACACCCCGCCCGCCGCTCCGGGCTACGCACCGCCGGCCGCGCCGACCGCTCCGGCGACGGGAGCGCCGATCCCTCCGGTGCCGCCCACCACTCCGCCGGCTCCGCCCACCACGCCTCCCGCGCCTCCGGCGGCTCCGCCTGCGGCGCCTCCGGCTCCGCCGACCACGCCGAACGATCCCACGCAGCCTCCTGCGTGACGACGGTGGAAGAACCCCCGGTCTCCGGACCGGGGGTTCTTCGCGTCCGTGGTGCCGGCACGCCCCGACATGCCGCTAACGTGGAGGCATGGACTCGTCGCACCGGAGGGCCGTGCACTCTCCTCCTTTCGTCCCGCGCCCCGTTCACAGAGACCCCGGTGCGGAGCAGGAGAGCGAGTTCCACTACGATGTGTGAGTATCCTGCGCCCGTCCCCTTCGCCGCAGGTCCATCGGAGGCAGTTCGTGGCTGAGACCAAGACGCACACCGTCACGGTTGCGCATCGTCCGTTGCTGCTGTCCTGGGCCGGGGTCACCGACCAGGGGCGACGCCGGGAGACGAATCAGGACGCGCTGCTCGCCGAGTACCCGTTGTTCATCGTCGCAGACGGCATGGGCGGCCACGCCGGCGGGGAGATCGCCAGCCAGAGCACCGTCACCCGGCTGCGCGCGGTGGTGGACGCGGACGAGGTCTCTCCGTCCGCGATCGAGAAGGCGCTCGCTCTCGCGGTGGACGACATCGCCGGGCATCCGGACACCACCGATGAAGGCACCGGCACCACGCTCACGGGTGTGTATCTCGATGAGCGCGAGGGGGAACCGCACTGGGTGGCGCTGAACATCGGCGATTCCCGCGTGTATCTCCTCCGCGACGACCGGCTGCTGCAGGTCACGACGGATCACTCCGTCGTGCAGGAGCTCATCACGGCGGGCAAGCTCAGCCCGGAAGAGGCCGAGGGACACCCGTACAGCAACGTGATCACCCGCGCCGTCGGCGCCAGTGAGCTCACCGCGCCGGACTACGTGACCATCGACGTGCGGCCGGGAGATCGCTTCGTGATCTGCTCCGACGGACTCACGAAGGAGCTCACGGACTACGGCATCCAGCACTTCCTCCGCGCGCACGCCGATCCGGGGGAGAGCGTCGACGCGATGCTCGCCGCGGCTCTCGACAACGGCGGTCGCGACAACGTCACCGTGATCGTCCTGCAGGTCAGCGACCCCGAGGACTCCTCCTCCCCATCCGACGACTCCGCGGAGTAGCGCCCCGCAGCCTGTGGAGAGGCCGCATCGGCACCGGGGGTGGGATGCACTGGGGGCATGGACCCTTCGCCGCTGCTCCTGCCGTCCGCATCGACACCGCTCCGCCGCCGCCCGCTTCCCCTCGTCGCCGCCGTCGTCCCCGTGGCGGCCGGCCTCGCGCTCTGGATGACGACGGGGGCCGTGCACGCGCTGTGGTTCGCGGCTCTCGGTCCCCTGATGCTGGGCGCTTCTCTCCTCGACACGGCCCGGTGGCGCCGCCGGGAACGGAAGGCCGACGCGCTCAGGGTGAGCACCGCCTGGGCCGACATCGAGGCCGAGCTGCATCGTCGCCACGCGCAGGAGCGGGCGCAGGGGGACCGCCGTCATCCGGATGCGGCATCCTGCATCCGCGACCGACCGTTGCGGGATGCCCGACCGCCGGGCGACGACACCCCGCTGGTGGTGGGACGCGGATCCCGGGCGAGCGGGGTGCGCTGCGAAGGCGGTGACGACGCCCGTGCTCACGCCTTCCGCCGCCGCTGCGCGGTGTTGGAGGACGCGCCGTGGGTCGTCGCCCTCGGCCGTGGGGTGTGCCTCCGCGGCCGGGAGCCGCTCGTGCAGGCCGCAGCTCGCGCTCTCGTGATCCAGCTCTGCCTGCGCTTCTCGCCGAGCGTGCTGTCCCTCGTCGGCGACGAGGGGTGCGACCCGGCGCTCCGAGCGCTTCCGCATGCGCAGCGAGCGCGACGCGGCGGATTCCGTCTCGCCCTCGCCACCGGTTCGGCCGGCGGGTCGGGGCCACGTGCGGATGCCGTGATCTGGACCGTTCCGTCCGGCGCCGAGGTCCCGGAGGGCATCACGACGGTGATCGACATCGAGGAACCGGGCGCGGCCACGCTGCGGACCCCCGACGGCGAGGCCGACCTCGCCGTGGAGTTCCTCTCGTCCGCCCAGGCAGCGGCCGCGGCAGAGCTGTGCGGCGCGCGGGACGGGGCGGGGCCCGCCGTCACCGAGACAGCCCTGCGAGACCTTCCGCAGCCGCCGGCGGGGCCGGGCCTCCGCGTCGCGCTGGGCACCGGGAGGGATGGCGCGCCCGTGGGAGCCGACATCGTCGAGGACGGTCCGCACGCCATCGTGACGGGGATGACGGGCACGGGCAAGAGCGAGCTCCTCGTCAGCTGGGTCGTCGCGGTCTGCGCGGGACACGGCCCTGACCGGGTGAGCTTCCTCCTCGCGGACTTCAAGGGAGGAACGGCCTTCGACCGGTTGCGCGGTCTGCCGCAGGTGGTCGGCGTCATCACCGACCTCGATGAGACGGAGGCGCGACGCGGGGTCGCCAGCCTCGCCGCCGAGATGCGGCGTCGCGAGGCAGCCCTCGCCGCGATGGGCGCCCGGGACGTGCGCGAGACCGACCTGCCCCGTCTGGTCATCGTCGTCGACGAGTTCGCCGCCTTGCTGCAGGAGCACGCGGAGCTCGCGGCGGTGTTCACCGATGTCGCGGCGCGGGGGCGTGCGCTGGGCATGCACCTGATCCTGGGCACCCAGCGCGCCGCCGGTGTCATCCGTGACGCTCTCGCGACGAACTGCCCGCTGCGGATCAGCCTCCGCGTCGCGGAGGCCGCCGACAGTCGAGCGGTGATCGGGACCGGGGAAGCGGCGGATCTGCCCGGGGGCGCGGACGGGCGCGGTCGGGCGCTGCTCCGACGCCCCCAGGACGAGGAGCCCCACCCCGTGCGCACAGCGCTCGCGGATGACGAGCACATCCGTCGCATCGGGGAGCGGTGGTCCGGTACGACTCCGTCCGCACCGCCGTGGCACCCGGCCCTCCCCACGCACCTGCCGCTCGAGACGCTGCGGGCCGGGTCGAGGACGGGCGACCGGAGAACCGGGGAGGGGCCGCTGATCGTGCTCGGACGCGCCGACGACCCCGACCACCAGGCGCAGCCGCTGGAGGTCCTGCGTCCGGGGCACGAGCGCGGCCTCGCTGTGCTCGGCGCTCCGGGGACCGGCAGGACGACAGCGCTGCGCGTGATCGCCGCGCAGTATCCGGAATGCACGTGGTTCCCTGATGACCCCGAGAGCGCCGTCGATCAGCTCCTCGCATGGACGGAGGAGGACGGCGCTCCGTCCGATGTCGTGCTCGCCGACGACCTCGACGCTCTCCATGCGGCGCTGCCTCTCGAAGACGGTCAGGACTTCGTCCAGCGCTGGGAGCACCTCGTACGGTCGAAGGCGGCCGTCACCTGGGTGCTGGCGGCGAGCCGGGCCGTGGGCCCTCTGGCGCGCGTGTTCGATGCGCTTCCGCGACGGGCGGTGCTCCGGATGCCCACCCGGGTCGAGCACCTCGCCGCCGGTGGCGAGCTGGCGGCCTTCCGACGAGACCGGCCGCCGGGGCGGGCGGTCCTCGAGGAGCGGGAGATGCAGTTCGCGTGGATCGACACCGAGGGCGTGCCCGTATGGCCGGTGCAGCCCCTCCGAAAGGTGGCGCCGGCCTGGGCACCGGCGGGGGAGCTGACGGCGCTGGTCACCCCGGGCGCGGCCTCGGTCGTCGAGACGCTGGCCTCGGCGCACCCGGAGTGGGACGTGCAGGCCGCGGGTGCCGAGACGAGCCGGAACGGCAAGCCGCTCGTGCTCGTCGCCGATGCCGAGAGCTGGCAACGTCACTGGGCGCTGTGGCAGCGGGTGCGGTCGCACGGGGAGGTGCTGATCCGGGCGGAGCGGCCCAGCGAGCTGCGTCAGCTCGTCGGCATCCGCGCTCGCCCGCCGTACGCCCGACCCGACGCCGGACGCGCGTGGTCCGTGATCGGCGACCGCGCACCCCGGCGTGTGGTCATCGATGCTCTGGGGCGTCGATGACCACCCGCCGGCGGCACACGGATCCCGTGCCGCGGATATGCGGTCAGATACCCGCGCCGGGCCGGACGACGCCGACGCGGGAGCCGCCACCGAGCACCGCGAGCGGCAGGGCCTCGGCCAGCGCGGTCACGTCGGCCTCGCTGAGGCCGCCGGCGCGCGCCAGCAGCGTGGCGGCCACGATCGTCGATGCCCGGGCACCGCCGTCCAGCATCTTGAGGGCGACCGTGGTCCCGTTCGGAGCCACCATCACCATGACGCCCTCCGCGCCGCCCTTCGCGAAGACGCCGAGCCGCTCGATCGCGATCGTGTCAGGCGCCCCGGACCATCGATGGTCCAGGGGTTCTCGCGGACGGCCTTCACCAGGGCGCCGGCCACCCGATGCAGCGCGAACGGGGAGCGCTCGGAGGCGGTGCCGACGCGGTGGATCGCACGGGCCAGGCCCGTGAGGGTGAGGGCGTACACCGGGGCGCCGCAGCCGTCGATCGCGGTGTGCGCCATCTTCTCGCCGGTCAGGCGTTCGATGACGTCACGGATGTGGGCCTGGAGCGGGTGGGTCGGATCGAGGTAGCCCTCGACGGGCCAGCCGGTCGCGATGCAGGCGCGGAGCATCGCGGCGTGCTTGCCCGAGCAGTTCATCCGGACCCGCGCCTCCTGGCCGTGCTCGCGCACCATCTCGTCGCGGGTCGCGGAGTCGCTCGGCCACGCCGGGGGACAGGCGAGGTCGTCCTCGTTGAGGCCGCCGGCGGTGAGCATCTCGCGAACGACCTCGGCGTGCCGGTCGGTTCCGGAATGGCTGGCGGTGGACAGAGCCAACTGCTCTCCCTCGAGCACGGCGCCCGCCGTGAGGCAGGCGACTGCCTGCAGGGGCTTGAGGCTGGAGCGGGGGAGGATCAGTGCCTCCGCGTTCCCATGCCGCGCGACCACCTCGCCCTCGGGCGACAGCACGACGGCCGCACCGGCATGACGCGACTCGATGAAGCCGCTCCGCTCCACGACGGCGAGTTCGACGGAATCCTGAACGGTGAGAGTCTCCAGCACCCGACAACTCTACCGGCGGGTGCGGCGCGGCTCCGTCGAGGGCGGAGCCCGGGTGTCGGCGCCGCCTGGCAGACTGGGCGCATGCCAGAGCAGACGACTCCCCGGGCCCTCGGCGAGCACCGCTACGCCCTCACCTCCACCTGGACCGGCAACGCCGGGTCCGGCACGAGCGGTTATCGCGACTACCGCCGTGACGTCACGATCGAGGTCGAGGGGAAGCCCGAGCTGCTCGCGTCGTCCGACAAGCCCTTCCGCGGCGATCCGTCGCGCTGGAATCCGGAGGACCTCCTGCTGGCCTCCCTCTCGGAGTGCCACCTGCTGTCCTATCTGCACGCGTGCGTGACGGCCGGCGTGGTGGTCGTGTCCTATCGCGACACCGCGAGCGGCCTGATGCGCGAGAACGGCGCCGGCGGCGGGTCCTTCGTCGAGGTGCTGCTGCGACCGGAGGTCGTCGTCGCCGAGGCGTCGATGATCGAGGCGGCCGAGCGGGCGCACGCCCAGGCGAACGAGTGGTGCTTCATCGCCAACTCGGTCAACTTCCCCGTCCGGCACGAGGCGACGGTGCGGGCCGCCGGCTGAACGGGCCGCTCAGCGGCGCTCGTGCGGGAGCGCCTGCTTGATCTTCTCGATCGTGTTCTGCGCCGGCGCCTCGTTGTAGGTGCCCGCGAGCTCCTGACCGGAGAGGGCGTGGATCGCGGCCATGATCTCGTCGGTCGCGAGTCGGCGCGCGCGGCCGCTCGTCGCCGGTCCGTGCGGAGACAGATCCAGGGGCTCCCCGAAGCGCACGGTGATCCGCTCGGACAGCGTGGGCATCTTGGCGCCGACCGGCATCACCTTGTCAGTTCCGATGAGTCCCACGGGGACGACGGGGGCGCCGGTCTGCAGGGCGAGGAACGCCACGCCCGTGCGGCCCTTGTACAGCCGGCCGTCGGTGGAACGGGTGCCCTCGGGGTACAGCGCGACGGCGAGGCCCTCGTCGAGGAGCTGACGCTGCAGGTCGAGGGCGTCGAGCGCCGCCTGGCCGGCGCCGCGGCGGACCGGGATCGCGCCGATCGCCTCGAAGAACGTCTTGGACGCCCAGCCCTTCACGCCGGTGCCCTCGAAGTAGCTCGACTTCGCAAGGAAGTGCACGGGCCGCGGAGCCGCCACCGGGATGGCGATGGAGTCGATGAACGACAGGTGGTTGCTGGCGAAGATCACCGGGCCGGTGGTGGGGACGTGCTCGCGTCCTTCGATGTGCGGCCGGTAGACGATCCGGGCGAGCGGGGCGATGAGGCTGCGGCCCAGGGCGTAGGTGAACCCGGCGTGCCGGGGCTTCGGGGAGTCCTCTGAGGGGGTTTCGGGGTCCACGGACTGCTCAGAGCTCATCAGAGCAGGCTACTCCCGGATCCATGCCGACGTGGGAATGAAGACTCGCGCCGCCGCTTCCCAGCGCGAGCAAAGGGCGATGAGGCAGGATGGAAGCTCCCGCCCGCGATCGTGAGGTCTTCCTGTGCGCACCCGTCCGCTGCTCGTCCTGTCCACCGTCGCTGCGGCGACCCTGCTGCTGGCGGGCTGCTCCGGGAATGGCGATCCGCAGAGCACCTCCTCCCCGGACGCCTCCGGGTCGAGCCAGTGCCTCGTGAACGCGAAGGCCGGCGACACCTCGGACGCCATCGAGGTGGACGGCGAAGGCCTCGACGCCAAGATCACGGTTCCCGACGATGCGGAGTTCGCGAACGTCGAGCGGACCGTCGTGTCCGAGGGCGAGGGAGACGACCTCGCGGCGAACGACCTCGTCTCCGTCCAGTACCAGATCGTCGATGCCGCCAGCGGCGACGTGGTCGACTCGTCGGCGCGCGGCGAGGACGGCACTCTCCCCGTGCTCCTCGACCCGAATCAGTCGTCGCTGTTCGTCGCCGCGCTGGAGTGCGAGCCGGTCGGATCCCGCGTCGTCCTCGCCATCCCCGGCAGCGCGCTCGGTGAGGGGCAGAGCAACATCGTCGTCTACGCGGAGGCCGTCGACCGACTCCCCGAGGTCGCGACCGGTGAGCCCGTCGAGCCGACCGCCGGCATGCCCGAGGTCGAGCTCGACGACGACGGCAAGCCGTCCGTCACGATCCCGGACGGCGACGCGCCGACCGAGACGAAGGTCTCCGTCCTCAAGCAGGGCGACGGTGCGACGGTCGCGTCCGGCGACCTCGTGGTCGTGCAGTACCTCGGCGTGAAATGGTCCGACGGCGAGGAGTTCGACTCCAGTTGGAGCCGCGACGCCGCCCCCGCGCAGTTCCAGACCACGGGGGTCGTCGCCGGCTTCCAGAAGGCGCTCGAGGGGCAGAAGGTCGGTTCGCAGGTCCTCGTCGTCATGCCGCCGTCCGACGGCTACGGCGCGAGCGAGGGCCACGAGCTGCAGGACGAGAGCCTCGTGTTCGTCGTCGACATCCTCGCGACGACCCCGGTCCAGCCGCAGCAGTAGGGCCGCCGTCGCGGCGTGTCCTAGGCTGGCGTCATGCGTCGCGTCATCATCCTCGGCTCCACCGGTTCCATCGGCACCCAGGCGCTGGATGTGATCCGTGCCAATCCTCGACGCTTCGAGGTCGTCGGTCTCGCCGCAGGATCGAACGCGGCGATGATGGCCGAGCAGGCGGCGCAGTTCCAGGTGGAGCACACCGCTCTGGGCGCCGCGGAGGCGGAGCAGCTGGTCCGTGACGTCGAAGCCGATGTGGTGCTGAACGGGATCACCGGCTCGATCGGTCTGGGCTCGACGCTGGCTGCGCTGGAGGAGGGGCGGACGCTCGCCCTGGCGAACAAGGAGTCGCTGATCGTCGGCGGTGATCTGGTGCTCGCCGCGGCGGCGCCCGGTCAGATCGTCCCCGTGGACTCCGAGCACTCCGCCCTCGCGCAGGCTCTGCGCTCCGGTACGCACGACGAGATCCGTCGGCTGGTGGTCACGGCCTCGGGCGGGCCCTTCCGCGGGAAGTCGCGCGACGAGCTCACCGCTGTCACGCCGCAGGATGCGCTCGCGCACCCCACGTGGAACATGGGACGCACCGTCACCACGAACTCCGCCACGCTGGTCAACAAGGGCCTCGAGGTCATCGAGGCGCACCTGCTGTTCGACGTGCCCTACGACGACATCGACGTCGTCGTGCACCCGCAGTCGATCGTGCACTCCATGGTGGAGTTCATCGACGGATCCACCATCGCCCAGGCCTCTCCGCCGGACATGCGGCTGCCGATCTCGCTGGGCCTCGACTGGCCGCACCGGGTGGGCGGTGTGGGCCGCCCGCTGGACTGGACCACCGCCACGTCGTGGACGTTCGAGCCGCTCGATGACGACGCCTTCCCCGCGGTGGCACTCGCGAAGGCGGTCGGGCGTGCCGGAGGCACCTTCCCCGCGGTCTACAACGCCGCCAACGAGCAGGCCGTGGACGCGTTCCACGAGGGACGCCTGCCGTTCCTCGGCATCGTCGACACCGTGCAGCGGGTCGTCGACGCGCACGACGCTCCGGACACGCTGACCGTGGAATCGCTCGCGGCGGCGGAGGACTGGGCGCGGCGGAAGGCCGACCAGCTCATCGCCGCCGCCTGACGCGGCGCGGGGTCAGTCCTCGTCCGGGTACGGCACGGGCCAGCGCGGCTCCGGGACGGGCCATCCGGCGGCCTTCAGCGCACGCCGGGAGAGCTCGCGGGCGGAGTACGGCGTCCGCACTCCGCGGATGTCGCGGTAGTCCTGGTGGCCGGGTCCCGCCCAGAGGATCGCGTCGCCGTCGCCGACGAGTCCGACGGCGGCCACGATCGCGGCCTCCGGCGGGGAGTACTCGTGGATCTCGGCGTCGGGACGGGCGCGACGCGCGCCCTCGACGAGCGTCGCGCGGATCGACGCCGGGTCCTCGAACCGGGGGTGGTGATCGGTCACGACGAGGATGTCGCTGCCCTCCACCGCGGTGCGGGCCATGTCGAAGCGCTTGCTGGCGTCGCGGTCCCCGTCGGCCCCGAAGAGCATGAGCACCTTGCCGGGGGTCACCCGCCGCACGGCGGCCAGGGTCTTCTCGAAGGCGTCGGGCGAGTGGCCGAAGTCGACGAAGACGGCCGGCCCTTGCGCGCCCGAGACGAGCTGCGTGCGACCGGGCAGGTAGGCCCGGATGCCGCCGTCGCGCTGCACGGCCCCGACGATCCGCTCCCAGGCATAGCCGCCCTCGAGCAGCATGACGATCGCCAGCGCCGCGTTCGCGGCCATGTGCGGACCGATCACGGGGACGGTCGTGGTGAGCGTGCCGGCCGGTCCCGTCATCGTGAACGTGGTGCCGGTCGCCCGCTCGTCTCGATGACGACCACCCAGTCCGCTCGCGATGCCTGATCGGCGTCGGCGGCGATGGAGGGCGTCCCGACGGTGACGACGGGGATCTCGGAGCGTTCGACGACGAGGGCGCCGGAGGACGAGTCGAGGCAGACGACGCCGCGCACGGCGCGGTCGGGGCGGAAGAGCGGCAGCTTCGCCTCGAAGTACTCCTCCATGTCGGCGTAGTCGTCGAGGTGGTCGTGGCTGAGGTTGGTAAACCCCGCGACGTCGAACCGGATACCGTCGACGCGGTGCCGGGACAGGGCCTGGGCGCTGACCTCGACCGCGACGGCTTCGACCTCGCGCTCCCGCATCAGCGCGAGGAGGGCGTGCATCTCGGAGGCCTCGGGGGTGGTGAGCCGCGAGACGATGACCTCGCCCGCGATGTGCCGCTCAGCCGTGGAGGAGAGCCCGGTGACGACGCCCATCTGCTCGAGGATGCCCTCGAGGAGGTGGGAGACGCTCGTCTTGCCGTTCGTCCCGGTGGTCGCGAACAGGAGGGGGAGCGGATCCTCCGCGCCCGTGCCGTACACCCAGGCGCTCAGCGCGCCGAGCACGCCGCGGGGGTCGTCGACGATGAGGATCGGGAGGCCGGCGTCGGCGGCGATGTCGGCACCCGCCTGGTCCGTGATCACCGCGACCGCTCCCTTCTCGGCGGCGGTCTTCGCGAAGTCCGCGCCGTGGCGGTTCACGCCGCGGATGGCGACGAAGGCCTCACCCGGGCGCAGATCGGCCGTGGCGAGGGTGATGCCACTGAGAGCGACGCCCTCCACGTCGCCCCGCACGGAGCGGGCGAACAGGGAGGCGAGTTCGGACAGCTCGCGCCGGGGCGGGTTCGCCGGGCGGAGCACGGGGGGCAGGGTCGGCTGTTGTTCCATCGACATGTCGTCTCCATGTTCTCACGGCCGCGGTGTCAGCCCGGGCGGGTCGCGCGCGCGCCGGAGCCGGCGCGCGGACGGGGTCGAGGCGCGGCGGCGG